>NZ_JADBRJ010000035.1:0-201 GCF_014930585.1 Enterobacter cloacae complex sp. P43RS | reverse complement strand
TTTCAAGGTCTGCGAGTTAATCGCAAGCACCAGGGAGGATAACGTTGCTTTAGCAACGGCCCGAAGGGCGAGGCGCAGCCGAGTAATCCTCCCGGATGCACCATTTACTGTTTCTAAAAGCATTTCCCCGATGCATCCGTAGCTCAGCTGGATAGAGTACTCGGCTACGAACCGAGCGGTCGGAGGTTCGAATCCTCCCGG
>NZ_JADBRJ010000034.1:0-217 GCF_014930585.1 Enterobacter cloacae complex sp. P43RS | reverse complement strand
AAATAACGGGTTGACTCTGAAAGAGGAAAGCGTAATATACGCCACCTCGCAACGGTGAGCGAAAGCCGCGTTGCACTGCTCTTTAACAATTTATCAGACAATCTGTGTGGGCACTCAAAGTGACATGGATTCTTAACGTCCCCGGACGAAAAATGAATACCAAGTCTCTGAGTGAACATACGTAATTCATTACGAAGTTTAATTCACGAGCATCAAA
>NZ_JADBRJ010000033.1:0-246 GCF_014930585.1 Enterobacter cloacae complex sp. P43RS | reverse complement strand
CGTGCTCCTCCGTTACTCTTTGGGAGGAGACCGCCCCAGTCAAACTACCCACCAGACACTGTCCGCAACCCGGATCACGGGTCCACGTTAGAACACCAGCCATTAAAGGGTGGTATTTCAAGGACGGCTCCACGCAGACTGGCGTCCACGCTTCAAAGCCTCCCACCTATCCTACACATCAAGGACCAGTGTTCAGTGTCAAGCTATAGTAAAGGTTCACGGGGTCTTTCCGTCTTGCCGCGGGTA
>NZ_JADBRJ010000032.1:0-249 GCF_014930585.1 Enterobacter cloacae complex sp. P43RS | reverse complement strand
TGACTCGCAAGTCAGTTTTGAGATATGACGGCAGGTGACTTTCACTCACGAACCAGCAAGTGGCGTCCCCTAGGGGATTCGAACCCCTGTTACCGCCGTGAAAGGGCGGTGTCCTGGGCCTCTAGACGAAGGGGACACTGAAGTCTCAATCGCAAGACGCCTTGCTGTTTACTTTTCATCAGACAATCTGTGTGAGCACTACAAAGGCAGGTTCTTTAAGGTAAGGAGGTGATCCAACCGCAGGTTCCC
>NZ_JADBRJ010000031.1:0-359 GCF_014930585.1 Enterobacter cloacae complex sp. P43RS | reverse complement strand
CGGATAGCTCAGTCGGTAGAGCAGGGGATTGAAAATCCCCGTGTCCTTGGTTCGATTCCGAGTCCGGGCACCACTATTTAAAGAACCCAGCCTATGGCTGGGTTTTTGCTTTTCTGCGTTTATCAAAACCTTACCTTATTTATACCCCTCTATCTCTTCCCGGTAAGATCGTGCGGTTAGCATTTCCCGGTGGCGCTGCGCTTACCGGGCCTGCAAAACCTGTAGGCCGGATAAGGCGAAGCCGTCACCCGGTATTTTCCGGCGCACAAAGCAAAAAACCCCGTACCTTACGGTACGGGGTTCTTCTTAATTGATGCCTGGCAGTTCCCTACTCTCACATGGGGAGACCCCACACTACC
>NZ_JADBRJ010000030.1:0-522 GCF_014930585.1 Enterobacter cloacae complex sp. P43RS | reverse complement strand
AAATGAATACCAAGTCTCTGAGTGAACATACGTAATTCATTACGAAGTTTAATTCACGAGCATCAAACTTAAATTGAAGAGTTTGATCATGGCTCAGATTGAACGCTGGCGGCAGGCCTAACACATGCAAGTCGAACGGTAGCACAGAGAGCTTGCTCTCGGGTGACGAGTGGCGGACGGGTGAGTAATGTCTGGGAAACTGCCTGATGGAGGGGGATAACTACTGGAAACGGTAGCTAATACCGCATAACGTCGCAAGACCAAAGAGGGGGACCTTCGGGCCTCTTGCCATCAGATGTGCCCAGATGGGATTAGCTAGTAGGTGGGGTAACGGCTCACCTAGGCGACGATCCCTAGCTGGTCTGAGAGGATGACCAGCCACACTGGAACTGAGACACGGTCCAGACTCCTACGGGAGGCAGCAGTGGGGAATATTGCACAATGGGCGCAAGCCTGATGCAGCCATGCCGCGTGTATGAAGAAGGCCTTCGGGTTGTAAAGTACTTTCAGCGGGGAGGAAGG
>NZ_JADBRJ010000029.1:0-566 GCF_014930585.1 Enterobacter cloacae complex sp. P43RS | reverse complement strand
GAAACATCTTCGGGTTGTGAGGTTAAGCGACTAAGCGTACACGGTGGATGCCCTGGCAGTCAGAGGCGATGAAGGACGTGCTAATCTGCGAAAAGCGACGGCGAGGTGATATGAACCTTTGACCCGTCGATGTCCGAATGGGGAAACCCAGTGTGATTCGTCACACTATCGTTAACTGAATACATAGGTTAACGAGGCGAACCGGGGGAACTGAAACATCTAAGTACCCCGAGGAAAAGAAATCAACCGAGATTCCCCCAGTAGCGGCGAGCGAACGGGGAGCAGCCCGGAGTCTGAATCAGCTTGTGTGTTAGTGGAAGCGTCTGGAAAGTCGCACGGTACAGGGTGACAGTCCCGTACACGAAAATGCACAGGTTGTGAACTCGAAGAGTAGGGCGGGACACGTGGTATCCTGTCTGAATATGGGGGGACCATCCTCCAAGGCTAAATACTCCTGACTGACCGATAGTGAACCAGTACCGTGAGGGAAAGGCGAAAAGAACCCCGGCGAGGGGAGTGAAAAAGAACCTGAAACCGTGTACGTACAAGCAGTGGGAGCACCTTCG
>NZ_JADBRJ010000028.1:0-605 GCF_014930585.1 Enterobacter cloacae complex sp. P43RS | reverse complement strand
TGTACAGTCCGGGGACATGGTAGACAGGTGTTCGGGGACATGGTGAACACTTTTTAACATCCTTTACCCATGGTGATCGACTTTTTCTTCAGGTCGATCACCCCCACTTTCGTGCTGTACCACCACACTTCATAGCAGCCGTCATCCTGTGTCTCCCTCAGCCCGACCCGTTCTCCCCTGAACGCCTTGCCTGCGCTCAGACTGACACCCTGTATGCTCAGCTTTCCGCTGACATCCACTTTCCTGACCTTCACCCCTTCATCATACTCAGGTGGCGTTACGCTGCCGCTGTACTGCCGGGCAGACGGCTGATAACGCGAGGCCGGTACCGCCATATCCAGCGCCTCGTGCGGGCGTTCAAGGTTGTACACCGTGCGCCAGTGATCGAAAGCGCGTTGCAGCTCTCCGCTGTCCGCGAACCATTTTCCCTGCAGCACTTCCGCCTTCAGGCTGCGGTGAAAACGCTCCAGCTTGCCCTGCGTCTGCGGATGATAAGGCCGGGAGTGCCCCACCCGGATACCGTGGCGCATCAGCCACAGCTCCAGCGCCGTCCAGGTGCCGGTGGTGTCGCCCCACGGTGAGCCGTTGTCCATCGTCATCCTGTC
>NZ_JADBRJ010000027.1:0-679 GCF_014930585.1 Enterobacter cloacae complex sp. P43RS | reverse complement strand
TGTACGGTCCGGGGACATAGTGAACACTTGTTCGGGGACATGGTAGACACTTACAACTGAGGCATAAGAACCCGTTTATGGAGTCGCTTATGCCCTGGGATGCGAGAGATACCATGTCATTACGTACCGAGTTTGTGCTGTTCGCCTCGCAGGACGGGGCGAACATCCGTTTCCTCTGCCGTCAGTTCGGCATTTCTCCTGCCACCGGCTACAAGTGGCTTCAGCGCTGGGCTGAGGAAGGTGCCTCCGGTCTTCAGGACCGCTCCCGCGCACCTCATCATTCCCCGAACCGCTCATCTGACGACATCACGGCCCTGCTGCGCATGGCGCATGACCGTCATCAACGCTGGGGCGCCCGCAAGATTAAGCGCTGGCTTGAAGACCAGGGGCACCGTATGCCCGCCTTCAGCACCGTCCATAATCTGATGGCCCGTCACGGTCTGCTGCCGGGCGCATCACCGGGCGTTCCGGCTACGGGACGCTTCGAACATGACGCGCCGAACCGGCTCTGGCAGATGGATTTTAAGGGCCACTTTCCCTTTGGCGGTGGCCGCTGCCATCCGCTCACCCTGCTGGACGACCACTCCCGTTTTTCCCTGTGCCTGGCGCACTGTACCGATGAACGGCGCGAGACCGTGCAGCAGCAGCTGGTCAGCGCGTTTGAACGCTACGGCCTGCC
>NZ_JADBRJ010000025.1:0-874 GCF_014930585.1 Enterobacter cloacae complex sp. P43RS | reverse complement strand
CTGGCAGTTCCCTACTCTCACATGGGGAGACCCCACACTACCATCGGCGCTACGGCGTTTCACTTCTGAGTTCGGCATGGGGTCAGGTGGGACCACCGCGCTAAAGCCGCCAGGCAAATTCTGTTAATCTGTATCAGGCTGAAAATCGTCTCTCTCACCGCCAAAACAGCTTCGGCGTTGTAAGGTTAAGCCTCACGGTTCATTAGTACCGGTTAGCTCAACGCATCGCTGCGCTTACACACCCGGCCTATCAACGTCGTCGTCTTCAACGTTCCTTCAGGAGACTTAAAGTCTCAGGGAGAACTCATCTCGGGGCAAGTTTCGTGCTTAGATGCTTTCAGCACTTATCTCTTCCGCATTTAGCTACCGGGCAGTGCCATTGGCATGACAACCCGAACACCAGTGATGCGTCCACTCCGGTCCTCTCGTACTAGGAGCAGCCCCCCTCAATTCTCCAGCGCCCACGGCAGATAGGGACCGAACTGTCTCACGACGTTCTAAACCCAGCTCGCGTACCACTTTAAATGGCGAACAGCCATACCCTTGGGACCTACTTCAGCCCCAGGATGTGATGAGCCGACATCGAGGTGCCAAACACCGCCGTCGATATGAACTCTTGGGCGGTATCAGCCTGTTATCCCCGGAGTACCTTTTATCCGTTGAGCGATGGCCCTTCCATTCAGAACCACCGGATCACTATGACCTGCTTTCGCACCTGCTCGAGCCGTCACTCTCGCAGTCAAGCTAGCTTATGCCATTGCACTAACCTCCTGATGTCCGACCAGGATTAGCTAACCTTCGTGCTCCTCCGTTACTCTTTGGGAGGAGACCGCCCCAGTCAAACTACCCACCAGACACTGTCCGCAACCCGGAT
>NZ_JADBRJ010000024.1:0-892 GCF_014930585.1 Enterobacter cloacae complex sp. P43RS | reverse complement strand
GGCCGGGAACTCAAAGGAGACTGCCAGTGATAAACTGGAGGAAGGTGGGGATGACGTCAAGTCATCATGGCCCTTACGAGTAGGGCTACACACGTGCTACAATGGCGCATACAAAGAGAAGCGACCTCGCGAGAGCAAGCGGACCTCATAAAGTGCGTCGTAGTCCGGATTGGAGTCTGCAACTCGACTCCATGAAGTCGGAATCGCTAGTAATCGTGGATCAGAATGCCACGGTGAATACGTTCCCGGGCCTTGTACACACCGCCCGTCACACCATGGGAGTGGGTTGCAAAAGAAGTAGGTAGCTTAACCTTCGGGAGGGCGCTTACCACTTTGTGATTCATGACTGGGGTGAAGTCGTAACAAGGTAACCGTAGGGGAACCTGCGGTTGGATCACCTCCTTACCTTAAAGAACCTGCCTTTGCAGTGCTCACACAGATTGTCTGATGAAAAACAGCAGTAAAAAACCTCTACAGGCTTGTAGCTCAGGTGGTTAGAGCGCACCCCTGATAAGGGTGAGGTCGGTGGTTCAAGTCCACTCAGGCCTACCAAATTTGCGAAGCAAATTTGAAGAGGTTGGCAAAACGATGGGGCTATAGCTCAGCTGGGAGAGCGCCTGCTTTGCACGCAGGAGGTCTGCGGTTCGATCCCGCATAGCTCCACCATCTTTTACTGCGAACACAAGAAAACTTCAGAGTGAACCTGAAAAGGTGCACTGCGAAGTTTTGCTCTTTAAAAATCTGGATCAAGCTGAAAATTGAAACGACACATCTTTAATGGTGTGTTCGAGTCTCTCAAATTTTCGCAATCAGAAGTGAAACATCTTCGGGTTGTGAGGTTAAGCGACTAAGCGTACACGGTGGATGCCCTGGCAGTCAGAGGCGATGAAGG
>NZ_JADBRJ010000023.1:0-1569 GCF_014930585.1 Enterobacter cloacae complex sp. P43RS | reverse complement strand
CTACACATCAAGGACCAGTGTTCAGTGTCAAGCTATAGTAAAGGTTCACGGGGTCTTTCCGTCTTGCCGCGGGTACACTGCATCTTCACAGCGAGTTCAATTTCACTGAGTCTCGGGTGGAGACAGCCTGGCCATCATTACGCCATTCGTGCAGGTCGGAACTTACCCGACAAGGAATTTCGCTACCTTAGGACCGTTATAGTTACGGCCGCCGTTTACCGGGGCTTCGATCAAGAGCTTCGCGTTGCCGCTAACCCCATCAATTAACCTTCCGGCACCGGGCAGGCGTCACACCGTATACGTCCACTTTCGTGTTTGCACAGTGCTGTGTTTTTAATAAACAGTTGCAGCCAGCTGGTATCTTCGACTGATTTCAGCTCCGCCCGCAGGGGCTTCACCTACATATCAGCGTGCCTTCTCCCGAAGTTACGGCACCATTTTGCCTAGTTCCTTCACCCGAGTTCTCTCAAGCGCCTTGGTATTCTCTACCTGACCACCTGTGTCGGTTTGGGGTACGATTTCGTGTTACCTGATGCTTAGAGGCTTTTCCTGGAAGCAGGGCATTTATCACTTCAGCACCGTAGTGCCTCGTCATCACGCCTCAGTGTTAAAGTGAACCGGATTTGCCTGGAACACACACCTACACGCTTAAACCGGGACAACCGTCGCCCGGCTGACATAGCCTTCTCCGTCCCCCCTTCGCAGTAACACCAAGTACAGGAATATTAACCTGTTTCCCATCGACTACGCCTTTCGGCCTCGCCTTAGGGGTCGACTCACCCTGCCCCGATTAACGTTGGACAGGAACCCTTGGTCTTCCGGCGAGCGGGCTTTTCACCCGCTTTATCGTTACTTATGTCAGCATTCGCACTTCTGATACCTCCAGCATGCCTCACAGCACACCTTCAACGGCTTACAGAACGCTCCCCTACCCAACAACGCATAAGCGTCGCTGCCGCAGCTTCGGTGCATGGTTTAGCCCCGTTACATCTTCCGCGCAGGCCGACTCGACCAGTGAGCTATTACGCTTTCTTTAAATGATGGCTGCTTCTAAGCCAACATCCTGGCTGTCTGTGCCTTCCCACATCGTTTCCCACTTAACCATGACTTTGGGACCTTAGCTGGCGGTCTGGGTTGTTTCCCTCTTCACGACGGACGTTAGCACCCGCCGTGTGTCTCCCGTGATAACATTCTTCGGTATTCGTAGTTTGCATCGGGTTGGTAAGCCGGGATGGCCCCCTAGCCGAAACAGTGCTCTACCCCCGAAGATGAGTTCACGAGGCGCTACCTAAATAGCTTTCGGGGAGAACCAGCTATCTCCCGGTTTGATTGGCCTTTCACCCCCAGCCACAGGTCATCCGCTAATTTTTCAACATTAGTCGGTTCGGTCCTCCAGTTAGTGTTACCCAACCTTCAACCTGCCCATGGCTAGATCACCGGGTTTCGGGTCTATACCCTGCAACTTAACGCCCAGTTAAGACTCGGTTTCCCTGCGGCTCCCCTATACGGTTAACCTTGCTACAGAATATAAGTCGCTGACCCATTATACAAAAGGTACGCAGTCACACC
>NZ_JADBRJ010000022.1:0-23000 GCF_014930585.1 Enterobacter cloacae complex sp. P43RS | reverse complement strand
TGGTGGGTGATGACGGGCTCGAACCGCCGACCCCCTCCGTGTAAAGGAGATGCTCTACCAACTGAGCTAATCACCCCCGCTGTGTGGAGTCGCATTATAGGGAGAGTTGAAAATGAGTCAACGCATTTTCTAAAGTTTTTATTCGTTCGTCGTAAAATTAAACAAAACGATCGCAAAACGGGCGGTGGCGCATGATTTCTAAACAAAAACAGCAAACTCCGCCACGATAAAGGGATCGACATTGAGGAATCCCCCCACAGTGATAGAATATTGCCCATCGTTTTTTCCCCGGGATTTGCCGATTGCCGGCATCTTTATAACGTAAGGCCATTTCATGAAAATCAAAACTCGCTTCGCGCCGAGCCCGACAGGCTATCTGCACGTCGGTGGTGCTCGTACTGCTCTCTATTCCTGGCTTTTTGCACGCCACAACCAAGGTGAGTTCGTGCTGCGTATAGAAGATACCGATCTTGAGCGCTCCACGCCGGAAGCAATTGAAGCCATTATGGATGGTATGAACTGGCTGAACCTGCAGTGGGATGAAGGCCCGTATTTCCAGACCAAACGTTTTGACCGCTATAACGCTGTTATTGATGAGATGCTGGTCGCGGGCACGGCGTATAAGTGCTACTGCTCCAAAGAGCGTCTGGATGCGCTGCGTGAAGAGCAGATGGCGAACGGTGAAAAACCGCGCTATGACGGCCGCTGCCGCCACGACCACAGCGAGCATGCCGCTGATGAGCCATGCGTGGTGCGTTTTGCTAACCCGCAGGATGGCTCGGTGATTTTCGACGACCAGATCCGTGGCCCGATCGAATTCAGCAACCAGGAGCTGGACGATCTGATCATACGCCGTACCGACGGTTCCCCAACCTATAACTTCTGCGTCGTGGTTGATGACTGGGATATGGAAATTACCCACGTTATCCGTGGTGAAGACCATATCAACAACACCCCACGCCAGATCAACATCCTGAAAGCGCTGAATGCACCTGTTCCGGTCTATGCGCACGTCTCCATGATCAACGGCGACGACGGTAAAAAGCTGTCTAAACGTCACGGTGCGGTCAGCGTCATGCAGTATCGCGACGACGGCTATCTGCCGGAAGCGCTGCTGAACTATCTGGTGCGTCTGGGCTGGGCTCACGGCGACCAGGAGATCTTCAGCCGCGAAGAGATGATCGAACTGTTCTCTCTGAGCTCTGTGAGCAAATCTGCCAGCGCATTCAACACCGACAAGCTGCTGTGGCTCAACCATCACTACATCAATACCATGCCGCCGGAATATGTGGCGACTTACCTGCAGTGGCACATTGAGCAGGCAAACATTGATACCCGCACTGGCCCTGAGCTGGCGGACCTGGTAAAACTGCTCGGCGAGCGCTGCAAAACGCTGAAAGAAATTGCCGAAAGCTGCCGCTACTTCTATGAAGAGTTTGATGAGTTCGACGCTGACGCCGCGAAGAAGCACCTCCGCCCGGTTGCGCGTCAGCCGCTGGAAGTGGTGCGTGACAAGCTTGCTGCGCTCACCGAGTGGACCGCTGAAAATGTGCATCACGCCATTCAGGCGACCGCAGACGAACTGGAAGTGGGCATGGGCAAAGTCGGTATGCCACTGCGCGTTGCGGTGACCGGCGCTGGTCAGTCTCCGGCGCTGGATGTGACTGTCCATGCCATCGGCAAGTCACGCAGCGTGGCGCGCATCAACAAGGCGCTGGATTTTATTGCAGAACGTGAAAATCAGTAGTAATTAAGCCTTCTATAAGAAAAACGGCAGGGTATCCTGCCGTTTTTTTTGCCTTTTATTCGGCAATACCCAGACGAGCAAGAAAACCGCGTATGCCTTCGCGCTTCAGTAAGGTATCCAGACGCTGCTGTTCAAGCTCAGTCATACTCTCCAGCGTTTCGATAATGCCCGGACGCAGACGTGAAGGCTGTTCATTGTAGGATGAGGCCACCTCAGCCAGATGATAAACCGCCTGGCGGTTACGGATAGCCGGGAGGCTCATAATATGCTCCTTCACGCGTGCATCAACGTGAATGAGCCGCGCCCGACCGCCTTTTACGCCATTGAGTCCTTCGGTTTTCCACCCCTGCTGCCGTATCCAGCGATTTACCGTTTGTCTGGCAACACCCAAATTCTCCGCCAGCTCTTCCGTGGTCATTTTGCTACGTAGTCTTTTCATATTAATTCTGGTCGCGAATCCCTAAACGTTGCAACAAACCGGTAATTCCTTCCCGCAATAGCAGCGATGTCATCTGCTTCTGCTCTTCCGGCGTCATTTCATTGGCCAGCGTCAGGAGTAGGGTATGAAGTGAACCGTCAGTGCTGATGCCGTCAGGCATAGCGGATGTTTCCGTTGCCCGGCGTGCGCTGCGGATAAAGTCACGCACCTTTTCGTTCACATGCACCAGGCGCGCTTTACCCCCCTGGACACCGGGCTTGGGCGACGTTATCCAACCCTCTTTGCGTACCCATTTATTGATGGTCTGTCGGCTATAGCCAGTGAGCAGGGCTAACTCTTCCGGCGTCATTCGTTCCTTGATCATGCAATTTCCTGAATATTCGTGGGGTTAATTAACGGCTCATTTTATAGCACCGTTTTACGTGAAAACGTGACAGGCTTAACTCATGACTGCGAGCAGGCTCGCAAAGTGATTCATTTGCATGATTTTTCGGCGATTGAACCGCGGCTATTGATTTTGCCGTTGACACTCCGCGGTGGAATTCATATTATGCCGCCCGTCAACATGACAGCTTTACTATGGGGCTATAGCTCAGCTGGGAGAGCGCCTGCATGGCATGCAGGAGGTCAGCGGTTCGATCCCGCTTAGCTCCACCAAACTCTGAACCCAACAGAGTGTGGTTAGTAAAGTAACATGTGGGGCTATAGCTCAGCTGGGAGAGCGCTTGCATGGCATGCAAGAGGTCAGCGGTTCGATCCCGCTTAGCTCCACCAAAATTTTAAACCCTCGTCAAAAGACGAGGTTTTTTTTTATGTGTTTGTAACACCCCTAAACGTATTTTGTTGCCAAAATGGTTTTTTTCCATATCCCACCTCAACCGAAATCAATAAATCAGTCTATAAATAGACTTCAACTTGATTCGCGTAATTAATAAACCTATTATCCATGCGGTCAATGATATGAATGGATAATAATCTCCCCAGCTTAATGAATAGAAAATCGTATAATAATGTAAAGATATTTATAATTGCTCTGGCGATCTGTCTGATTGCGGTTCCCGTTTCCCGTTATCTCTCCCCGCGTGCAATTGTTAATGAACACGACGTTTATTTAGCGTGGCTCCCGTTAAGCGTTATGCTGGCGATTATGCTGTTATTGGGGCGCCGCGGTATTCTGCCTATTCTGATAAGTTTTATGGTTGCTAATATATTTAACGTTAATTTAGCACCGCTACAATATTCAGTATTACTGTTCTGTCAGACTTTCTCCGTATTCGCTGCCTGCGGTGTTCTGCGCCTTCTGCTGGGCCGGCGCTGGCGCTACTGTATGCCCAACAGGCACATTGGGTTACGCATATTTTGGCTCGGCTTTATGGTGCCGATAGGCATTAAAATGTCGATGTATCTCGCTGGCTATTTCTTTGATTTTCCGGTCACAATCTCAACTTTCTTCGGCGAAGGAACGGTAATTTATAACGTTGTTGATATTCAAAGCCTGATATGCGCGGCGATGATTTTTACCATGATGTTCTATTATCCGTTAAGAATGATTATTAATCCTCGTTATGCCATCAAGTTCTGGCGGCGAAGTGTGAAGCCCGTGTTTTTACACAAGAAATCATTATATATATTCGTCTGGCTGATGCTGTTAATCGCCATCATCGCAATTTTATGTGCGCCTTTTGAGTCGCCTGTTATTGCGGGCTATTTGATGCCGATTATTTTCATTCTCTTTACGTTAGCGATTAGCCGTCTGAGCTACGCGCTTATCTCTCTGCTGTGGGCCACCTCTGCGCTTCTGCTGTTGACCTACAACTACAACTTTCTAAACGGAGTGGAGTCGGGCCATTCGCTCTCCTTTATCCTGTCGGTACTGATCTCTTTTGCTATCTGCCTGCTTTATATGTCGCGTATCTATCAGCGAAGCGAATGGTTGAAGCAGGGCTGGCAGGACAGAGCGCTCACCGATCCGCTGACAGGATTACCCAACATTCGTGCGCTGGAAGATTTTCTCCTCGACCACCCGGATGCCAAAGTGTGTTGCCTGAGAATGGATAATCTGGAGTTTTTGAGCCGCCATTACGGCATTCTCATGCGGGTGCACTGCAAACGAATGATCACGTCCTCTCTCCAGCCGCTGTTGCAAAAAGATGAGACGCTTTTCCAGCTGCCGGGAAGCGAGCTGGTGCTGGTATTGCTTGGGCAGGGAACGGCCGAGCGCCTCCAGCATATGGTTGATCGGCTGAACAGCCGTAAGATTTTCTGGAACAATACCGGGCTGGATATCGAATTTGGCGCGTCCTGGGGAATGGTCGAAAACGGTGAGAAACTGCACCACACGCTGGGGCAACTGAGCTGGCTGGCCGAGCAATCCTGCGGAGCGCACAACGTTCTTGCGCTGACGAATAGCCTGGAAGCTGCATCAGGACAAACAACGGAGCGTGTCCTGATGCTGGCGCGGATTAAGCACGCCCTGGAGGCGGGGCAGTTCCATTTGTATGCGCAGCCGATCCAGAAGGCGGACGGTAGCGGGTACTACGAAATTCTGGCGCGTATGGAGAGCGAGGGCGAGATCATAACCCCTGACCGCTTTATTCCCCTGATTGCCCAGTTCAACCTCAGCCACCGGTTTGATATGTGCGTCATGGAAAAATTACTGCTGTGGCTGCGCGATCACCCAGCGACGCAGGCTGGCACCCGTTTCTCTGTCAATCTGATGCCGCTTACGCTGATGCAAAATGAGGTGGCGACTGAGATTTGTGCGCTCTTTGAACGGTACGGCGTTGCGCCTCAGGCTGTCGTGATTGAGATCACCGAAGAGCAGGCCTTCTCCAATTCCGGCTGCAGCATCCACAATATTCAGCAACTGCGGGATTACGGTTTCAGGATTGCCATCGATGATTTTGGTACCGGCTACGCCAACTACGAGCGTCTGAGACGCCTGCAGGCAGACATCATTAAAATTGACGGCTGCTTCGTGAAAGATATTTGTACTGATGATATGGACGCAATGATCGTCCAGTCGATATGTAATCTGGCGAAGACGAAATCACTGTGCGTGGTGGCCGAATATGTTGAGACGCCAGCGCAGCGGGAGATGCTGTTACGCTTCGGCGTGGACTATCTCCAGGGCTACCTGATAGGCAAACCCAAACCGCTGGAAGAATTGCGGGCATAAAAAAACCGGGAGCAAGTCTCCCGGTTTTTTTACGGTAAACGTTACAGAACCAGCGCAGCAATAGAAGCAGACAGGACGCTCACCAGGGTGGAGCCGTAAACCAGTTTCAGGCCAAAGCGAGAAACCACGTTACCCTGTTCTTCGTTCAGGCCTTTAATCGCACCGGCGATAATACCGATGGACGAGAAGTTCGCGAAGGAGACCAGGAATACGGACAGAATGCCTTCCGCACGTGGAGAGAGCGTGCTGGCGATTTTCTGCAGATCCATCATCGCAACGAATTCGTTAGAAACCAGCTTGGTCGCCATGATACTGCCCACCTGCAGCGCTTCGTGAGCTGGAACACCCATCACCCATGCGACAGGGTAGAAGATGTAGCCCAGGATGCCCTGGAAGGAGATGCCCAGCACTGCGGCGAACAGGGCGTTCAGTGCGGAGATCAGGGCGATAAAGCCGATCAGCATCGCGGCAACGATAATCGCCACTTTGAAACCGGCCAGGATGTATTCACCCAGCATTTCGAAGAAGCTCTGACCTTCGTGCAGGTTAGACATCTGGATGTTCTCTTCGCTGGCGTCAACACGATACGGGT
Organism: Enterobacter cloacae complex sp. P43RS; assembly: GCF_014930585.1. Taxonomy (NCBI): domain Bacteria; kingdom Pseudomonadati; phylum Pseudomonadota; class Gammaproteobacteria; order Enterobacterales; family Enterobacteriaceae; genus Enterobacter; species Enterobacter cloacae complex sp. P43RS. The sequence continues at coordinate 17,044 of NZ_JADBRJ010000022.1, read as the reverse complement.
TGATCAGCGACAGAACGATAAAGGTGCTGAACATATTCAGAACCAGCGCTGCAACCACATATTTTGGCTCCAGCATGGTCATATATGCGCCCACGATAGACATGGAAACGGTAGACATCGCGGTTGCCGCCATGGTGTACATGCGGTTACGGGACATTTTGCCGAGGATATCTTTATACGCGATGAAGTTCTCAGACTGACCGAGGATCAGGGAACTTACGGCGTTGAAAGATTCCAGCTTGCCCATGCCGTTTACTTTAGATAACAGGAAACCAATGCCACGAATAACGAACGGCAGAACGCGGATGTGCTGCAGAATACCGATCAGCGCGGAGATGAAGACGATTGGGCACAGTACCTTCAGGAAGAAGAATGCCAGACCTTCGTCGTTCATTTTACCGAAGACAAAGTTTGTCCCTTCGTTGGCGAATCCGAGCAGTTTTTCGAACATTTCGGAGAAGCCTTTCACGAAGCCGAGGCCTACGTTGGAGTTCAGGAAGAACCACGCAAGTAAAACTTCAATGACCAGCAGCTGGACAACATAACGAATACGAATTTTTTTGCGGTCTGTGCTGACCAGCAATGCGAGTGCAGTAACGACAACAAGTGCCAGGACAAAATGAAGGACGCGGTCCATATTTGCTCCAAATATGAGGCAGGTTTAATTTTCGTGCACATTCTATGTAACAAGCGAAAAGAAAACGAGATCAGGGACACACTATAGTTACATCCTGTGACGAGTCTCAAAATTAGTGATCCACAATACATTTTTGTTATGTTAGGTAAATGAGTGAAAAGTTAAGTTTGTGTGCTACGCTTCACAAATGACCGCGCATTTTCACATTCTGTGATGTCGCACCACCTGCCCATCTATTGTTTTTAGCTATCAGAGAAATCATTTTAAACTCTCTAAATGATCTTGATAATCATTCTCATTTTGATAGCATTTAACATAGCAAAGGCTATATTTCCAGAGGCAGATAATGACAAACAGTCGCGTAGAGGGTAGCAGTGGTAGAGCCGCGCGCAAGTTGCGGTTCGCATTAATGGGACCTGCTTTTATTGCTGCCATCGGCTATATCGATCCGGGTAATTTTGCGACCAATATTCAGGCCGGGGCCAGTTTCGGCTATAAGCTGCTGTGGGTGGTCGTCTGGGCAAACCTGATGGCGATGCTGATTCAGATGCTCTCTGCAAAACTGGGGATTGCCACGGGTAAAAACCTGGCGGAGCAAATTCGCGACCATTATCCCCGTCCGGCGGTGTGGCTCTACTGGGTTCAGGCGGAAATTATCGCCATGGCAACCGATCTCGCTGAATTTATCGGGGCAGCGATTGGCTTTAAGCTGATTCTGGGCGTGTCGCTGTTACAGGGGGCGGTGCTGACCGGGATTGCCACATTCCTGATCCTGATGCTGCAACGTCGGGGTCAAAAACCGCTGGAGAAGGTCATTGGTGGCCTGCTGCTGTTTGTTGCTGCGGCGTACATCGTCGAGCTGATTTTCTCACAGCCGAATCTGGCGCAGCTCGCAAAAGGCATGGTGATCCCAAGCCTGCCAACCTCGGAAGCGGTTTTCCTGGCCGCCGGGGTACTTGGGGCGACCATTATGCCGCATGTCATTTATTTGCACTCCTCGTTGACCCAGCATCTGCACGGCGGGACGCGTAAAGAACGCTACTCGGCAACCAAATGGGATGTGGCAATCGCCATGACCATCGCGGGTTTTGTGAATCTGGCGATGATGGCCACCGCAGCCGCCGCTTTCCACTTTAACGGTCATACTGGCGTCGCCGATCTCGACCAGGCTTACCTCACGCTCGAGCCGTTACTGAGCCATGCTGCTGCCACGATATTTGGTCTGAGCCTGGTTGCCGCCGGTCTCTCCTCCACGGTGGTGGGGACGCTGGCAGGGCAGGTGGTGATGCAGGGATTTGTTCGCTTCCATATTCCATTGTGGGTGCGTCGTTTTATCACCATGCTTCCGTCGTTTATCGTGATTATGATGGGGCTCGATCCAACGCGAATTCTGGTGATGAGCCAGGTGCTGCTGAGCTTTGGTATTGCGTTGGCGCTGGTGCCGCTGCTGATTTTCACCAGCAATAAAGCTCTGATGGGCGAACTGGTTAATACGACGCTGGTGAAACGGGCCGGGTGGGCCATCGTGGTGGTCGTCGTAGCGCTAAACCTGTGGCTGTTGATTGGCACCGCGCTGGGGCTATAAAAGAAAAAGGAGCCGGGAGGCTCCTTTTTGCATTAATGATGACCGTGACCGTGACCACCGCGTCCTTTTCCGCCGTGACCCCAGCCGCCGCGGCGGTCGTCACGATCTTTCCAGCCTTCGCGGTAGCCGCGCTCATAGGCGTTGTTTTTATACCAGCCGCGATGCAGGCCGTTATCGTGCCTGCGCCAGCGGTCACCCCGCCATTCATAATGACGGTGCCAGTAATCACGGTCGCGCCAGTAGCCACCGTCCCAGTATCTGCCGTAGTCGTCACGATCGCCAATTTGTAATTTTACTGATGGCAACAGGGTGATTTCGCCCGCAGTGGCGACGAGCGGGGCCGAAGCCAGTAATACCGCTGCAAGAATCAGTGACCTGAACATACTCTTTCTCCTTCACGATCGGGGCCTTCGTGGGGCCTGTTAACGCAATATTACGAGTTGGTAAAGGCTCGTTTCATCGCCTCAACTCCGAATTCCCGAGGGAGAGCACTTTTTGCTAAAAGTGGTTTTATTTTGAACTGCTCAGGATCTGGTCGATTAGAGAAAGTTCTTCTGCGGTAAACTGGCGGTTTTCCAGCATACCCACGGCATCATCAATCTGAGCCGTTTTGCTGGCACCGATCAGTACCGACGTGACCTCCTCATGGCGTAACACCCAGGCAAGCGCCATCTGCGAGAGTTTCTGGCCGCGGCTTTCTGCCAGGGCGTTTAGCTGGCGCACCTTCTCAAGCTTCTCTTCGGTGATCTGTTCCGGGTTAAGGAATTGACTGCCGCTTGCCGCACGGGAATCGGCGGGAATACCGTTAAGATACCGGTTGGTCAACTGTCCCCCTGCCAGCGGCGAGAAGGGAATACAGCCGACCCCTTTTTCCTGCAGAACATCCAGCAAACCCTCTTCCGGCGCACGTTCGAACATCGAGTATTTCGGCTGGTGGATCAGGCAGGGCGTGCCCAGGTCATTCAGGATATCAATCGCTTTTCGCGCCAGCTCGGCAGGATAGTTGGATAACCCGACATACAGGGCTTTGCCCTGGCGCACCAATTGGTCAAGCGCTTTCATGGTTTCCTGCAGCGGCGTTTCCGGGTCAGGACGGTGATGATAGAAGATATCGACATATTCCAGCCCCATACGCTTCAGGCTTTGATCGAGGCTTGCCAGCAGATATTTGCGCGATCCCCAGTCGCCATAAGGGCCGTCCCACATGGTATATCCCGCTTTCGTGGAGACGATCAGTTCGTCGCGCCAGGGCAGGAAATCCTCCTGTAAAATACGGCCGAAATTACGCTCGGCGGACCCCGGCGGGGGACCATAGTTATTGGCAAGGTCGAAATGCGTAATACCCAGATCGAACGCGCGCTGTAAAAGTTGACGGCTATTTTCGATGAGCGTGGCGTCACCAAAGTTATGCCACAGCCCCAGCGAGACCGCGGGCAACCTGAGTCCGCTTCGCCCACAGCGGCGATACTCCATTGTCTGATAACGATTTTTGTCCGGCTGATAACCCATTCGTATGACCTCTCGTGCTGAAGAGAAAAATCAGTGTATACGTTTACATTAACGTGAAAAAAAGCAGCATAGCTCAGCATTTTTTGTAAAGCATTCTTTCCATAGCCTTCTTATCGCCAATTCTGGACAGCCATCACGCTTATTTAATACTCAAAGTGAGGTCAACATCAGAAGGATACCTGTTTATGCGTACCCCGTACTGCGTCGCCGATTACCTGCTGGACCGTCTTACAGATTGTGGAGCCGATCATCTGTTTGGCGTGCCGGGCGACTATAACCTGCAGTTTCTCGACCACGTAATAGACAGCCCGGATATCTGCTGGGTGGGCTGTGCCAACGAGTTAAACGCCTCTTATGCCGCTGACGGATATGCCCGCTGTAAGGGCTTCGCCGCGCTGCTGACGACGTTTGGCGTCGGCGAATTAAGTGCCATGAACGGCATTGCGGGCAGCTATGCCGAGCACGTTCCGGTGCTGCATATTGTTGGCGCGCCGGGGATGGCGTCTCAGCAAAGAGGGGAACTGCTGCACCATACGCTGGGCGATGGTGAGTTCCGTCATTTTTACCATATGAGCGAGCCGATCACCGTTGCACAGGCGATCCTGACCGAACAAAACGCCTGTTATGAAATCGACCGGGTATTGACGACGATGCTCCGGGAACGTCGCCCCGGCTATTTGATGTTACCTGCCGATGTGGCAAAAAAAGCCGCTACGCCGCCTGTAAACGCTCTCACGCTTCGGCATGCGCATGCCGATAGCGCCTGCCTGAAAGCGTTCCGGGATGCTGCGGAGCGTCAACTGGCAGCGAGTAAGCGTACCGCGCTGTTAGCGGATTTTCTTGTCCTGCGCCATGGGCTGAAGCACGCGCTGCAGAAGTGGGTGAAGGATGTGCCGATGGCGCATGCCACGATGCTGATGGGCAAAGGCATATTCGACGAACGTAACGCCGGTTTTTACGGCACCTACAGCGGTTCGGCCAGTGCCGGTCCGGTAAAAGAGGCGATAGAGGGGGCTGATACGGTGCTGTGCATCGGCACGCGTTTTACCGATACTCTGACGGCTGGGTTTACCCATCAGTTAACGCCTGCACAGACGATAGAAGTCCAGCCTCATGCCGCCCGCGTCGGCGATATCTGGTTTACCGGCATCCCGATGGCCCAGGCCATTGAAGCGCTGCTGGAGCTGTGCAAACAGCATATTCACGATAAGCCTGTTCCGGCATCGCACAGCGCGATGAATTTCCCTCAGCCGGACGGCTCGCTTACGCAGGAGAATTTCTGGCAAACGCTGCAAACGTTTATTCGCCCGGGAGACATCATCCTGGCCGATCAGGGCACCTCGGCCTTCGGCGCGATCGACCTTCGTCTGCCGGCTGACGTGAATTTTATCGTCCAGCCGCTGTGGGGGTCGATTGGCTATACGCTGGCGGCCGCATTTGGCGCGCAAACGGCATGCCCAAACCGGCGCGTGATTGTCCTGACGGGGGATGGTGCGGCGCAGCTCACTATTCAGGAGCTCGGCTCGATGCTGCGGGATAAACAACGTCCCATCATTCTGGTTCTTAACAACGAAGGGTATACGGTGGAAAGAGCGATCCATGGGCCTGAGCAGCGGTATAACGACATTGCGCTCTGGAACTGGACGCAACTCCCGCAGGCTCTGAGCCTTGATCCTCAGGCCCAGTGCTGGCGGGTCAGTGAAGCGGAGCAGCTGGCGGACGTTCTTGAAAAAGTGGCGCACCACGAGCGGCTCTCGCTGATTGAGGTGATGCTGCCAAAAGCCGATATCCCACCGCTGCTGGTGGCGCTCACCAAAGCGCTGGAGGCGCGCAACAGCGCCTGATTATTTGTCGTTTCGCCAGGCCATCATCATCGGTTTGCCCGCCAGCAGGAGCCAGGCGGGCAACATCACGATACAAAGCAGAGGGAAAAGCGTCGAATCCGGTACGACTACCGCCGCCATAAACAGGCTCAGCCATGCATCGCGCGTTACCACCAGTACCAGCCCCAGAATAGAGCAAGATACGGTAATCGCCGCCGGAACCGCGTCGACATGCTCGTGCAGCATCAGCCCCAGTGCCACGCCGACAAACACCGCCGGGAAGATACGCCCGCCGCGGAAACCGCACGCTGCAGCAACGACAAGCGCCGCCAGCTTGATGACGGCAAACAACAGGTAATCGGACACGCTAAACACCTGGCTGAAGGCCAGCTGCTGCATTTCGTCCAGACCTTTGAACAGGGTCACCGTTCCGCCAATTGCCCCTAAAACACCGAGGATTAGCCCCCCTGTTCCCAGAATCAATACCGGATGTTTGAGTTTATGCACCAGCCGGTGCAGGCGCGGAAGACACCATACCGCCACCATGCCCAGCGCGATGGCGATCGCGACGACGATGGCGCCGCTGAATATATCTGCAATCCGCATCTCTCCGTAGTGCGGCAGAGAGAGGGAAAAATGGGGATGGAAAAACAGGCTTGTCGTCAGCGCGCCGGCAGCCGCGGCCATCAGTGGAGCGAACAGCTTATCCCAGAGCGGGACGTCGTTATCACTGGCCAACGTCTGAGAAAAGATCAGGGCAGCAGCGACAGGCGTGCCAAAAAGCGCCCCGATGGTGCCTGCGGAGGCGAGGATGGTCCAGTCCAGCGCGCCGACGCGAGGCAGAATGCGTGCGCCGAGGAATACCGCCAGGCCAATATTCACCGCCATAATCGGATGCTCGGGACCCAGGCTGACGCCGCCCGCCAGGCCCACGATCAACGCGACGATTAGCCCCGGCAGTGCAGAGGGGGGAACCGGAGCGCCAATCAGAGGTTCCAGCGCCGGGTCCGGTCCGGCGTGGCCGGGACTGAAACGGATCGCCAGACCCACCGCAATACCGGTTAACGTCAGCATCAGGATGATCCACGCCGAAGAATCCGCGGTGACCCCCAGTTTTGCCGGAAGCGCTGTCCATAAGAGAGTTTGCAGCACCGACGCGATTTTCATCACGACGATAAGGACCAGGCTTGAGGCCACGCCAATGATCAGCGCCGGAATTGCCAGCAACAGCATGGTTCTGGCTCGCGGGTGGAGCATGATGATTTCCTTGTACAAAATGCAATGACGTTACTTTGCATATTAAGCCTTATGGCAATAGTGCAAAAGGTGCTGAAACGGTAAAGTTATTCTGTGACGAAGATCGATAATCCACGGGCATTCACCTTCCGGTCGTTGTTGTTATCACGCCTTGAATTTACAGTGTCCGAAAGATTTATTCTGACTTTAGCGGAGCAGTAGAAGAATGACAAAGTATGCTTTGGTAGGCGATGTGGGCGGCACGAACGCGCGTCTCGCATTATGCGATGTAAGTAACGGTGAAATTTCCCGGGCGAAGACCTACTCAGGGCTGGATTACCCAAGCCTTGAGGCCGTTGTTCGCGTCTATCTGGAAGAGCATCAGGTGAGCGTCGAAGACGGCTGCATCGCCATTGCCTGCCCGATAACCGGCGACTGGGTCGCAATGACCAACCATACCTGGGCATTCTCCATCGCAGAGATGAAAAAGAATCTCGGTTTTGCGCATCTGGAAATCATCAATGACTTCACCGCGGTGTCCATGGCGATCCCGATGCTGAAGCCGGAGCACCTGATTCAGTTTGGCGGCGCTGAACCGGTCGAGGGCAAGCCGATTGCGGTTTACGGGGCCGGTACCGGCCTGGGCGTGTCGCACCTGGTGCATGTTGCTCAGCGCTGGGTGAGCCTGCCGGGTGAAGGCGGCCATGTGGACTTTGCGCCAAACAGCGAAGAAGAGGGCATTATCCTCGAAGAGTTACGCGCGGAGATCGGCCACGTTTCCGCCGAGCGCGTCCTGTCAGGGCCGGGGCTGGTGAACCTGTATCGTGCGATTGTGAAATCGGACGGTCGTCTGCCGGAAAACCTGCAGCCGAAAGACGTCACTGAACGCGCGCTGGCGGACAGCTGCATCGACTGCCGTCGCGCTCTTTCGCTGTTCTGCGTCATTATGGGACGGTTCGGCGGCAACCTGGCGCTGACGCTGGGCACCTTTGGCGGGGTCTATATTGCGGGCGGGATCGTGCCGCGCTTCCTCGACTTCTTTAAAGCCTCCGGTTTCCGCGGCGGGTTTGAAGATAAAGGGCGTTTCAGAAGCTACGTACAGGACATTCCCGTTTATCTCATCGTGCATGATAACCCAGGCCTGCTGGGTTCGGGTGCCCATCTGCGTCAGGTTCTCGGTCAAATCCTCTGATGTATCATTACCCTCTCCCGCGGGAGAGGGCTCTTTCGTTACAGGTGCATCAGCTGGCGGAACTCTTTCACTTTGCTGCGGCTCACCGGCACCTGAAAATCCAAATCTTTCAGGCGCAAAATATAGGTGTTGTTAAACCACGGTTCGATCTCGCGGATCTTATTTAAATTGACGCAAAACGAACGGTGGCAGCGGAAAAAGTGGGCTGCCGGAAGCTTGCTGCAGAATTCAGTAATGTTCATCGCCATGACATACGATTCCCGCCGCGTATAGACAAACGTCATCTTTTCGTGCGCTTCGGCGTAGTAGATATCGTTGACCGGGGTCACGATGATGCGCTCATCTTTGACCAGATTAATGGTGTCGTTTTCCCGTATCGTCGGGCTGGCGGTAGCCGGAGCGCTCTGTTGCTGCCATGCGGCCTCCAGCTTTTGCAGCATGCTGACAATTCGCGACTCCTGGTAAGGCTTCAGAATATAGTCAAATGCCTCCAGCTCGAAGGCTTCTACGGCATGCTCTTTCCATGCGGTAACGAACACAATAAACGGCTTATGGGCAAACTGATTGATATTTTGCGCCAGCAGCACGCCGTCCAGCGAGGGAATATTGATATCCAGAAAAATCGCGTCAACCCGGTTATGCTGCAGAAACTTCAGCACGTCCAGACCATCATCAAACGTACCCACAATCTCCATCTGGCTGTGGGTTTTGATAAGCCAGGTTAGTTCCTGTTGAGCCAGGAATTCATCTTCAACGATGATGACTTTCATATTACTCACCCTGAGGTAATAAAGATGTCGCCGCATGAACAGGGGAGCGCTCATTCGGGACGTAAAAAGCGATTTCAGTGCCTGGTTCAAGACGATGAATATGCAGCCCGTCGCCGTAGAGAAGCTTGACTCTGTGGTGCACGTTCAGCAGCCCGATTTTATTCCCGGGCATCTCGTTAGACTCCACGCGCTCAATGACTTTTGGGTCAATCCCGTGGCCGGTATCGCGTACCGCAATTCGCACCCGGTTGCCACTTTCGGTGATGCTGATGGTGACCACCCCTTTGCCTTTACAGGGCTGAATACCGTGAACAATCGCGTTTTCAACCAGCGGCTGGATCAGCAGGCTCGGGATCACGCAGTTGACCTCTTCATCAATATCGTAAATCACCGTGAGCTTGTCGCCAAAGCGCGCCTGTTCAATCGCGATATAGTCTTTGATCTGATAAAGCTCTTTTTTAATGTCGATCTGCTCGTCATCTTTCAGTTCGATGTTGTAGCGCAGATAGCGCGACAGGTTAAAAATCAGCTGGCGCGCGGTGTCCGGATTCAAACGAATGGAAGAGGAGATAGCGTTCAGCGCGTTAAACAGGAAATGGGGATTAATTTTGCTCTGCAGTGCGCGCAGCTCTGCCTTATTTGCCATCTCACGCAGCTGTTCTGCCCGGGAGACCTCAAGCTGAGTAGAGATAATCTGCGACAGGCCAATGGCCATCTCCTGCAGCGTGGAGGTGATCTGATGCGCGTGGCAGTAATAAATTTTCAGCGTGCCCGTTACAACGCCTTTTTCCCATAGCGGGATCACCAGCATCGAGTGAATTTCCGGCGTTCGGTGAGCTTCATCATTGTTTTTAATGATGATTTTTCCGTAGTTAATCGCCTGTCTGGTGGTCGGACTAATGGTGTCATCACTGTCGCGATAGTTGTGCTCCCCGACGCCTACGTAGGCCAGCACGTGGTCGATATTGGTGATGGCGACGGCGTCAGCGTGAATGTCGTGGCGGATGATCTCGCAGACCTGGCGCAGCGACTCCGCGTTAACGTGGCGAAAGAGCGGCAGCGTTTTGTTGGCAATATCCAGCGCCAGCTTGGCCTGACGGGCGGCGCTGGCCTCTTTTTCCCCTTCAACGCTCTGCACCAGCAGCACGATAAAACCGATGCAGACGCTGCCCAGAATCATAGGAATACCGATTTTCGAGACGATATCCAGCCCCAGCGCGGTGGTGGGGGCCCAGACGACGACCAGGATCATGGTCAGCGTTTCGCACACCATGCCCGCAGCAATCCCGGCGCGCCAGCGCTGTTTTTTGGGGATCTTGCGGCCGATCCAGCCGGAAAGCACCCCGGCGATAATGCTGGTGATAAAGCATGGCACTGCCGTTACGCCACCGATATCAATCAGGTAGCGATGGGTCCCGGCAATCACGCCGGTGATGACACCCACCCACGGGCCAAACAAAATTCCGCCGGACATGACGGCGATAATGCGCACGTTAACCAGCGAACCCTCTACCGGCACCCCGGACCAGGTGCTGAACAGTGCGAACAAGGAAAAGATGGCGGTAACCGCCAGCAGCTCTTTCGGCGAGTGTGCGGATTTATGCAAAAGCTCGCGAAACAAGCGAATGCGAATCAGGAAGAACAGGCAAATCAGCATTAATGCCGCACGGTCAAAAACCGCCAGCAGCATAGTGAATATCTCGTGCACGGAGCAGACCTGGGCAAACGGGAAAGAACCATGATAAAAAACCTGGGGCGTATTGACCAGCAATCCGTCGGGTTTATCAAATGAGGAAAAACCATAGTTTACAAAGGGGATTGTCAGGTGAGGATTGATGCTACCCGATTTTTTCTCAGCGCCAAATCACCAGGTAACTGTTTTGATATCATTGTGTTAAATAACGGCTAACGGAAAGCCAATATCAGAACCCTGTTTCCATTTTCAGGCATTGCAGTGTTCCGGTTTTCACGCGGGCGCTTTTTTTTCATTTTCCTCTCGACAGGGTGTTTTTTTTCAGGTTATTTTCTAAGCACGCCACATCGGTGGCAGCGTCGCTCGGACGGTCCGGGCGCTAACGTTAATCTGAGGAATCTATGGCTGAATTCAGTCCTGAACGCCGTTTTACGCGTATCGATCGTCTCCCCCCTTATGTTTTCAATATCACTGCTGAACTGAAGATGGCTGCGCGTCGGCGCGGCGAAGATATTATCGATTTCAGCATGGGTAACCCTGACGGCCCAACGCCACCGCATATCGTTGAAAAGCTCTGCACGGTTGCCCAGCGTCCGGATACGCACGGCTACTCAACCTCGCGCGGTATTCCCAGGTTACGTCGCGCGATCTCGCGCTGGTATCAGGATCGTTATCAGGTTGATATCGATCCTGAAAGTGAGGCGATTGTCACCATCGGCTCGAAAGAAGGGCTGGCACATCTGATGCTGGCCACGCTGGATCACGGTGATACGGTGCTGGTACCCAATCCAAGTTACCCAATCCATATCTATGGCGCGGTGATTGCCGGGGCGCAGGTGCGCTCTGTTCCGCTGGTGGAAGGTGTCGATTTCTTTAACGAACTGGAACGTGCCATTCGCGAAAGCTACCCGAAACCCAAGATGATGATCCTCGGTTTCCCGTCGAACCCAACGGCCCAGTGCGTGGAGCTTGACTTCTTCGAGAAAGTTGTCGCTCTGGCCAAGCGTTATGACGTGCTGGTGGTTCATGATTTAGCCTACGCCGATATCGTCTATGACGGCTGGAAAGCCCCGTCGATAATGCAGGTTCCGGGCGCGCGTGACGTGGCGGTGGAGTTCTTTACCCTGTCGAAAAGCTACAACATGGCGGGCTGGCGTATTGGCTTTATGGTGGGTAACAAAACGCTGGTAAGTGCACTGGCGCGCATCAAGAGTTACCACGATTACGGTACCTTCACGCCGCTGCAGGTTGCCGCTATTGCCGCTCTGGAGGGCGATCAGCAGTGCGTTCACGACATTGCTGCTCAGTATAAACGTCGCCGCGACGTACTCGTAAAAGGGTTACATGAGGCTGGCTGGATGGTGGAGATGCCGAAAGCGTCCATGTACGTCTGGGCGAAAATTCCGGAACCGTACGCAGCGATGGGTTCGCTGGAGTTTGCTAAAAAGCTGCTGCAGGACGCGAAGGTGTGTGTGTCCCCGGGCATCGGCTTTGGTGATTATGGCGACACCCACGTGCGCTTTGCTTTAATCGAAAACAGCGACCGTATTCGTCAGGCGGTGAGGGGCATCAAGAGTATGTTCCGGGCCGATGGCCTGCTCTCAGCAAAGAGCGTTGCTGAAAACCCCGTGTCCTCATGACAAAAAAACAGGAGCCAAATGGCTCCTGTTTTTTTGACTGCATGTTCTCACTAGATCATCAGGGCAAAGGTTCCGGCCCAGACTAAAACGATCACCGAAATGCCCATAAAGAAATATTTCACGTTTCATCGCTCCGCGTATCTTGTGGTACGCATTTAAAAACAGAGTCCAACTGATTATAGAGAACTGAAATCCCGGCTAAACAGAAATGAGAATTTTCCCGTTACGCCGATGACTCCCGCTCAGAATTCTGTGCTTTCCTGGTGCCAGACGGCGCTAATGTACGCTTAAAAATGAGGGGTGACAAGAGGGATTTTTTTAAATAATTTCCGCCACTTACGAGTGTCGTGGAACGGCGACAGTTTGATTTCACAGCGCAATAAATTCACTTTGGGCGACGCCATCAAAGACGGTTTTGCAGTGAGATGACAGGTGATTGAAAAGGCTAGTTTCTTAGCGAAACTAACCTTCACGCAGGGCTTAAATATAGAGGGAGGCTTCGCCAAGAGGACGCGTTTTGAAACGGCGATGCATCCAGAGATATTGCTCCGGTGCGCGCATGATTTCAGTTTCGATGACCTTATTGATAAACGCTGCCGCTTCACACTCGTTTTCCGGATAGTTAGCCATTTCCGGAGAGATGTGCAGACGGTAGCCTGACTTATCCGCTTTTCTCACCATCGTCACGGTCAGCATGGAGGCACCTGACAAACGCGAAATGACGAAAGTCCCGTTGGTCGTCGCTACATCCTTCACGGCAAAGAAGGGGGCAAAGCTGCTGCCTTTGCGTCCGTAATCCTGGTCTGGAGCAAACCAGACGGCCTCACCTTTCTTCAGGGCGCCAACCATACCGCGCAGGTTGTTACGGCTGATCATCGCTTTATTGGAGCGCATGCGGCCTCGCGTCTGAACCCACTCCATTAGTGCACTGTTGTGCGGTCTGTAGGTTGCCATCATGGGCTGACAAAGGCCCATCACGCGCCCGCCAAGCTCCAGCGACATAAAGTGCACGCCAACAACCATCACGCCGCGTTTTTGCAGCTGAGCGCGTTTAAGGTTGTCCAGTCCTTCTACATCAAACCATTTGCGGACGCGTTCATCCGGCCAGAACCAGGCCATGCCGGTTTCAAGCAGCGCCATGCCGATGGATTTAAAGTTTTCAGAGATCAGTTTTTCGCGCTCTTCAGCATTGTACTGAGGAAAGCAAAGCTCGATGTTTTTACGCGCGATAGATTCGCGACGCTTCAGGAAATAGCGGGATGCGCTGCCCAGTTTCGACCCCAGCATACGCAGCACAGGGTAGGGGAGCTGTACCAGCAGCCAGAGAACGCCAAGACCAAACCATGTAAACCAGTAACGCGGGTGTAAAAACGCGCGTTGAAATTTGGATTGAGACAAAATAGAGAAACCTATGTAGAGCCGGTGAAAGTAACGCTTAGTGCGATACCACGTGCCTATTAGACCGTAGTACAAGGTCATGGTTGCAGGCTTTACCGATCTTTACGGCGTTACCTGGCCATAGCTGACGTTGGGTGGGCGGTATAATGTAACACCGTTATACGATATGTGCTATTACTCGTTTTTGATTAAAAAAGCGACGATCCAGAAGGTGTTTGATTTTACAGATTTTATAAACAGCCGTATTGAGAGCCCCCCTCCTTCTTGCGCGGCGAGCAGAAGCCTCTGCGCAAGGAGAAAGTCAATTCACGAGCAAGCACGGTATTAATGATTGACGACTCGTTAAGTATCCGGAAATGAATTTTTTACTACATATAATAAATAAGAATTTTCATAAGGAAAAATCTTATATATTATTCATGCCATCAATAAAATATTCACTTTTCATACTTTTTCGTTTCTTCTTTTTTTACGTTCCTCAATAGCTTCTTTCAGTTAATTCATGCTTTTTTGACAAAGTGTCGTGATGCAAATCAAAATAAGTTGTTTTTATTAGTATCTCACTGGTTGCGATCCTTTTAACGATATAAATATTTGGTTTGCGCGAAAAGAGTAGTTTCTTTTTCTGCCTTGGCAGGGCATTACACAATAATAGTTTAGCAGAAAATTCTTAAGAAATTTCTCATTGCGGGTTAATGATCTGCGTATTTGATTTTGTGTCGATCATTATTCTATGATTGCGCATCAACGCGATACCGTGAAGTTGGCATAGCAAAACCAAAGAGGGATGATGAGATGGCTGACAGTTTTCAGAATGAAGTGCCTAAGGCACGTATTAACCTAAAGCTTGACCTGCATACTGGCGGAGTAAGCAAGAAAATGGAATTACCATTGAAATTGCTTGTTGCGGGTGATTTTAGTAATGGGCAGGACACAGCGCCAATATTTGATCGCGAAAAGGTTAATATCACGAAGAACAATTTTGATAGCGTTCTTTCCGAATATTCCCCAAAAGTTAATCTGACCGTTAAAAATACGCTGGCTGATGATGGCGGTGAGGACAACATTCAGCTGACTTTCCAGAGCATGAAAGATTTCACGCCAGAGCAGGTGGCTGCTCAGATGACTGGACAGGCGTTCCGCTGTCATCGCTGATGAAAGATGAGCAGACCGAACTGCTTACCCTGGAAGATGAAATTGGCAAACGTGTGGTCGGGCAGGATGTGGCGCTCGCGGCCATCGCGCAGCGCCTGCGTGCGGCAAAAACGGGTCTTACATCTGAGAATGGCCCTCAGGGCGTATTTCTGCTGGTGGGCCCGAGTGGGGTGGGGAAAACCGAAACCGCCCTGGCTCTGGCGGACGTGATGTACGGCGGTGAAAAATCACTGATTACCATCAACTTGTCCGAGTACCAGGAGCCTCATACTGTTTCCCAGCTGAAGGGCTCCCCTCCGGGTTACGTTGGCTACGGTCAGGGCGGTATTCTCACCGAAGCCGTGCGTAAGCGACCGTACAGCGTGGTGCTGCTCGATGAAGTCGAAAAAGCGCACCGCGACGTGATGAACCTGTTCTACCAGGTGTTCGACCGTGGCTTTATGCGCGACGGTGAAGGTCGTGAAATCGACTTCCGCAACACCGTTATTCTGATGACCTCCAACCTCGGCAGCGACCACCTGATGCAGCTGCTGGATGAGAACCCTGAAGCCACCCAAGGAGACCTGCACGAACTGCTGCGTCCGATACTGCGAGACCACTTCCAGCCGGCGTTGCTGGCCCGCTTCCAGACCGTGATTTACCGTCCGCTGGCGGAAGCGGCCATGCGTACCATCGTGGAAATGAAGCTGTTACAGGTCAGCAAGCGCCTGCATCGCCACTACGGCCTAACCACGCAGATTAATGAGAGCCTGTATGACGCCCTGACCGCCGCCTGCCTGCTGCCGGATACCGGGGCGCGCAATATCGACAGCCTGCTGAATCAACAAATTCTGCCGGTGCTGAGCCAGCAGTTGCTGACCCGTATGGCCGACAGACAAAAACCACGGTCGTTACACCTGAGCTGGAGCGAAGAAGAGGGCATTGGCCTGGAATTTGACGTTCAGGAGGGAGTGGACGCATGAGCAATAATCCTCCGTTAAGGTTCAGCCATAACCACCACCTGCTGGCGGTGAAAGGCTGTGAGTCCGCGCTCGACGTGCTGGCGTTTGAAGGCGATGAAGCCCTGAGCACGCCGTTCCGCTACCGTATTGAATTCACCAGCGGTACCCGCTGAAGAGCAGCTCAGGCGCCTGTCGCAGTATCCTGCAGGAAGTGCGCTCCCTGAAGCAGAAAAGACCCAACTTGAGCTTCACCTAAAGCAACTGGCAACGCGTTATGCTCAAATAAAGCAGGATGCTTCTGCTCAATGAGTTTTTGCAGCGAACAGACTAATTTGGGTTAAAAACAGAGGAAGATAAAAGTGTCCCCTGCAGGAATCGAAAGTGTAAATAATTATATGATTTAAAAAAGAAAATTTATAGTTATTCATTTTTATTCCAACATTTATACCAACAAGTAGCTAAAGACATTTCAACTGTGTGTGGAAAGTCGCATAACTTGCATAAGTTGAGTAAGTCTGACAATTTTAACACTAACAGATTATGGATTTTTGTTGGAGTGTATACTTATGAAAAATTGGGCTCCAGAGCATACGAAAGAGATCAAGTTATGGCTGGATATTAGTACTTACCGCAAATTTGAAGACCTCTCATTGATACAGTTCTACCATGAGTTATGGGCTCGGAACTTGTTCTTTAAGGAATATCGAGAAGATTTCGAGAGCAAAGAACTTATGGTGTATTTCTCGAAAATATTCAGCGGTAATCCCTTTTTGATCGAAGAAGGGCAATTGGGATACATGGCTCCTGCCAACAAGCTCTTTCAACCGCCACATTTTTTTCTAACCACACTTGACCGACTCGCTGAAACGAGCATTATTGCAATGCAACGTGGAGGATTTGTTTGGCATGAAGGTGATAATTATTCTATAAACAGAGAGCTTCGGGAAGAATCATTATCAGATATTATGCCAGATCAGTTTTCAAGAACAGTTATGTTCGAAATTGATCTTGCGAGTGGTACAGACGAAGAAATCGCTGAGTCGCTTAAAACAGCTCTCCCTCAATGGCGTAAAGTGAAGGGTATCGATGAGAACCCATTAGAGTCAGTTCGCTTTGGATATGGAACGATCAAGAAGTTAATCAGCTATCGTGTAATTCCTATGCTGGACATATTGGTATGGGCTGCCGTTAAAAAAATTAGAGTTTCTGATGACAGATTATCCAGATTGTTATATACAGATAATGACGAAGAAAGCGAAGTAAGATTGCCTAATCAAATAAAAGATACCGACAGACCTTTAGCACTTAAAGCGTGTACGATTGCCTTTATCAGGCAGTTTAATCACTTCATAAATAAGAATAACCATCTAAAACAAATTAAAGTTAACGACGTCATAAAACTTACAGATTAAAACAGTATACTTCAACCGTAGTAGCATGATGTTAAAACCCTATACTATATATT
>NZ_JADBRJ010000021.1:0-26545 GCF_014930585.1 Enterobacter cloacae complex sp. P43RS | reverse complement strand
ATATGTTTTTATATTCTTGGGCGTACTTCAATCTAGCCGTAATTTTGCTGGCGTTGTTATTCCTATCGAGGATAAGCCATAACAATAGTTTCCTGTAGTTATTATCTTCATCGTAATAATTATATAAAAATTCAGAGATATACTCGTCCATAGGTAACCTTAAGCTTTTGTATAGAACTTACAATTTCAGATTTTTCCAGTTCACATTATACAAAATGAATGATTATTGCTAGATCCTCTACCAGGTTTGACGAAAAAAAAATCGAAAAGAGTATCGGAGGAATCTTTCTACATATTAGTTGGACACTTAAGTACCAAACTTCCCCAAAGTCCTTCTAGAGTATGCTTTTCAACATTTTCAAATACTCCCCGAAAGGATCAAATCTAAATTTTTTGCTATCTACCCCATGCAAAGTACTGAGCCGAAGCCCTAGATGAGTCACGACAAGATCATAAGATTTACTGCGTTCAATCCACAACCGGCCAAATGGTGATGAGCGGTAAATTTTGCAACCTACTTTCAGCTTACCCCCCCGGAGTAAAGAAAGAGCTTGCCCTCTGCTAATACTTAGCTTCTGTATTATTCCTTCTGATATTAATCTTTCCACTGCGGGCTGTAACAAAGTCACACAAGCCTCTTCCGTTTGTTGTTTTTCCAGCCTAGCGTTAAAAGCACTCCGCCAGGTGAGTTCTAGATCACTTCCTAACTCATATGGTGTGTCAGTAGAATTTTTTTTTAACGGAGTTTCCCTTAGCCGCTGCATAAGCTTGCGATGTGCCGCC
Organism: Enterobacter cloacae complex sp. P43RS; assembly: GCF_014930585.1. Taxonomy (NCBI): domain Bacteria; kingdom Pseudomonadati; phylum Pseudomonadota; class Gammaproteobacteria; order Enterobacterales; family Enterobacteriaceae; genus Enterobacter; species Enterobacter cloacae complex sp. P43RS. Next base: position 25,762 of record NZ_JADBRJ010000021.1, on the reverse strand, counting down.
TGATCAAGGTTATCAAAATCGACCATTTCTTACTCAGAATCTACTGCCACGTCCCCCACATCAGGCGAAAAATCGGTGTTTTTTCATCTTCCGTAGAGTTATTGACAGAACTCCAAGCGTCGCCGGGTGGCGACGGCAAAACATCACCCCCCAAACCAGGGCCGCTTTTGGCCCCGGTGGCTGCATTGGATTTGGCGCGGATTGTCCACTTAACCAGACGCGTACAAATGCGCGACCCTTCGCCCAGACGTGGCGACCAGACCCCGAAGACCTTTTCCGGGATCTCACAGTAGGCGTTCATTTCATCGGCTGGTTGATAGGCGAGGCGGACGACATAGTTTTCACGCGGGATCAACACACCGCCCTGGCGCAAAATGTATGTGGCGAAGCAACCCACATCGGCAGCGGCGCAGACCGCATCCATTTCGGGATCTGCCAGCATTGCCGCGCCACGTTTGAAGGTATTAGCGATTTTGCGCTGGTTGGTTAGCTGGTTGCTCAGTTTGCGCAGTTCGCGATAAACGGACACAGGCGGCTGGCCCAGCGGCTGAAACTGGCGGATGCGGTGAAGCGATGCCCACGCCATTGCATATTTGGCCGTTTCATTCAGCGGCTTGCCCGTCTCGTCGTCCAGCTCACCGGCCAGCGCGTGGCCGTCGATATTCTTGGAAATATATTTCGCGATGTAGGCCGTTGCTGACCCCTTGCGCGGGTCCATTTTTTTGGACTTGAAGCGAGCGCCGGTATTGCGGCCCAGTTCGTCGCGGTCCTCCGCAATGAAGTAAGCGCGAAGGATCGCGACTGTGGCTTTAACTTCCGCCTGCGGCATGAATAACAGGGCGTGCCAGTGCGGCGTGCCGTCGTGGTGTGGCTCTGCGACACGGAAGCCATAAGGGCGCAAATCTTCACGCTTCAGTTTGGCGGTTGCGCGGTTCCATACGCGGCATAAATACCGCTGCGCCTGGGCAATGGTGGTGTGATTCCACTTGCCGTTATGGTGACCAGATTCGACATTGCTGTGATATTTGGACGGGCAAGTGATGGTCAGGAAGATACCCACATCGCCGCGCTGTTGTGCGACAAGCTCCACGCCAGCCATACGCGCCATTAGCTCATGGCGGCGGATCGCCGGATTGGACGTGGACTTGTTTATCATATCTTCAAGCGATGAAACGTTGCCGTCTTCGTCTACAAGCTCATGACTCTTGAAAAATTCGCGGTTCTTCCGGCACTGTTCCTGCCACTCAGCCAGACTTGATGCGCTTACATAGGCGTGGGCCTTGCGATGAACTGCGCCGACTGCACGCAACTGGTTTTCGCGCCAGTCACAACGAAGACGCCAGATTTTACGGCCCGACCAGTCCGGCGAGCACATACGCAGAATGGCGGTAAAGATTCGATCACGTTCCCACGGCGCGGTCCATGCGGACGGCACAACGCGAAGGGCCAGCATTTCGCGACCCAGGTGGCAATAAATCCAGTCCAGTTCCTCAACGCTCATGCCCTCGGCGGTCAGGACCAAAGCGGCGCATTCGATTTCAAGCATTTCCGCCAGGCGGTTGGCAATCTCATGCGCGGCGCTTAACGCTTCCCGTTTGGTGAAATCTGCCAGGCGTTGCCAGCGGCCATGCCAGTAGGTGGCCAGTTCGCTGTTAACGTCTGTCGCAACGCCTTGTTTGCTGCGCACGCCATCAAGACGCAGTAATGATTTTTTCACGGTCCCCATAAGAAAATCATTAAAGTGTCGGGCTTCACGGTTGGCGCGTAACCAGTCGATTTTTTTGCGCCAGACTTCGCGAATAAAAAACGGCTCAGACAACAAACGGGCCTCCACACCTTCCGGCGTGCTGGCCCATGCGGCTGCGGCGGCCATATCTTTTCTGACCATTTCTTAATGTATGGCAAACGGCAGGCCGTGCGGCTCATATTTGTCCATCGCATGGATCAGCGCTCCACGATTACGTACCTCAGCCGGGTTATAACCGGCACGTTTGATAAGCCGGTCAATATGCTTTTCAACGGCAGGATGATGCGCCACCGCCCCGGCGAGCGGGGCAAGTTTTGCAGATTCAAAGGTAAACGCCCCGATAGCAGGGCGGGGCTTATTCCAGGGCCAGGCGAAATCCGTCATTTCTTACTTTCCACGTTGTATTTTTCGTGGGTCAGCAATGACCAGACCTTGCCGCCATCCATACTCAACAACTGCCAGCGGCAACCCAGACGGATCACCAGGTAATGATGTGGCGCAATGCGGGAATAATTTCTCCGGCCTTTCGCGTATGGAGGTATTAGACAAGTGGGTATGCGCAGAAGTGATGCTTCAAGTTCCGATGCCTCAATGGACGGTCGCGTAGCTCGCATTGAGTCAGATATTTCATACATCAAACGAGATATTCAGGATCTTAAAGGCGATATTAAAGATTTACGAAGTGATATCAGAGATATTCGAACTGATATGCACACTGACTTCAGAATCACCTTCGGTGCCCTGATCGCCGTCGCGCTAGGTCTTGCTGGAATCATGGCTCGTGGTTTTGGATGGATGTGAATCACAGCATAAATAAATAGCCCCGCAATGCGGGGCTTTTTCATTTTTGCGTGTCCACAAATTGCCCTAAAGACTGATGTTAGGCGCGGTTTTATGCTGTAGAATGTTGTAACCACTTGACTGTAAAAACAGTAACTCACTGAATTTCGAAGATAAAGACAGGCCACTTCGGTCGCCTTTTTTATTGTTTTTTAGACAGAGGATTGCTTAATGATAAATAAAATTTTTGCACTTCCGGTAGTCGAACAACTTACCCCTGTGCTCTCCCGCCGTCAGATTGACGGTGCCGACGTTATCGTCGTTGACCACCCGCGCGTTAAAGCCTCCGTGGCGCTGAACGGCGCACACCTGCTCTCCTGGAAACCGGAAGGCGAAGCGGAAGCGCTGTGGCTGAGTGACGCCACCTCGTTCAAAAAAGGGGATGCGATTCGCGGCGGCGTACCGATCTGCTGGCCGTGGTTTGGCCCGTCCGTACAGCCGGGTTTGCCTTCTCACGGTTTCGCCCGTAACCAGCAGTGGACGCTGAAAGCGCATAACGAAGATGACAACGGCGCAGTGCTGACCTTTGAGTTGCAGGCTAATGATGAAACCCGCGCCCTGTGGCCGCATGATTTCACCCTGTATGCCCGCTTCAAACTGGGTCAGAGCTGCGAGATTGAGCTGGAAGCCCACGGCGAGTTCGAGACCACCTCTGCCCTGCATACCTACTTCAACGTGGGTGACATCAATGCAGTGAAGGTGAGCGGCCTGGGCGATACCTTTATCGACAAAGTTGATAACGCGAAGGAAGGTAAGCTGAGCGACGGCGTTCAGGCGTTCCCTGACCGTACTGACCGCGTCTATCTGCATCCGGAAGCGTGCAGCGTGATCCACGACGGTGCTCTGAACCGCGGCATTGAGGTGGTTCATCACCATCACAGCAACGTGGTGGGCTGGAACCCGGGGCCTGCACTCTCCATCAGCATGGCCGACATCCCTGATGACGGTTACAAAACGTTCGTCTGCGTGGAAACGGCCTGCGTAACCACCCCGCAGAAAGCGAGCGAGGAAAAGCCGTCTCGTTTAGGGCAGACAATTCGCATCGTTAAGCGATAAGGTCGCTGCACCACACCAAAGCAAACGGGGCGCAAGCGCCCCGTTTTGATGCAATGATTGCACCGCGATAATGCACAATCAGAACTTGTAGGTCACACCCACCGAGAAGATGCCAGCCCAGGATTTATCAACCATCGGGCTATCCTTCACTTCGTCGCTCAGACGCTCGTAACGGCCGGTACCGTAGACGTTCCAGTCGCCAAGGAAGTTATAGCTCGCGGTCAGCTCCAGGTAAGGATCCCAGCCATCATCGGCGCTGTAGCTTTTCAGCCCACTGCGGCGGGACTCGTTTTTAGAAACGCCGTAGTAATAGTCGTTGTAGTTTTCACTGTTGTACTGCACGCCGATACCCGGCGTCAGGGTGAGCCCACCGTTGGTATAGCGATACAACCACGCCAGATCCCAGATAAAGCCGTTGCTATTATCCAGCGTATCACCCGCCAGGGCCGTACGGAGGAAGCCATACTGGGTGTTATGCACGTATGAAAGCCCGGCCATCATGGTGCTTTTGCGCTTGTCGAGCTGGCGAAGCGCGTGGCTGTCGCTGTCGCCCGGCTTGAAGTGCGTTGGATCGTAGTAGGCCATGATAGAAAGCTTATCGGCCGTATCGTTCCACAGATAGTAGCCGCCGCCGAGACCGCGGAACCAGAAGTTATCGCCTTCATAGGTGATAACGGGTACAGGATAAACATCGCGGTCATACTGTTTGTATGGGCTGTTAATGACGCCAACGCCCGCACCCACCGTCCACTGACTTTCCGCCTGAGCGGTGCTAACTGCGGTCGCGGCAAGGATGCCCAATGCCAGAAGTTTGAGTTTGGTCACAATCCATTCTTTCCTGTAGTCAAATAATCAGCGGGTGAAGTGTAACCGCCATTCCCGTACATCCCAAAATTTTTTGCCTGCTAATCAGTCTGATTAACCCATTATTTTTAACTTTTCAGATGACAACCCGCTTTCATTTATATGACCGCTGAATGAAAAACGTGCTTAAGCCTTATAACCCGGGTGGAAATTTTTGGATGAGTTATTGATATGTCATTGAAATTAGTTTTTCTCAGCATGCAAGTTTGGCAAATGCCATCTACGCTTAAATTTAAGAAGAGTTTTCCTGAACACCTGCGGTTCTTAGCGTCTGACCTGGCACACAGGTTGCTGCTCTGGCAGTGGGGTGCGAGAGATTCTCTTCCGGGAGCCTCCACTACTCATACGAACGGCTCTTATCCTGTGCTAAAAAACGAAAGGACGGCATGCCATGAATATATTCGATCACTATCGCCAGCGCTACGAAGCTGCCAAGGACGAAGAGTTCACACTGCAGGAGTTTCTTACCATTTGTCGGCAAGATCGCAGTGCCTATGCCAATGCGGCAGAACGGCTATTGATGGCTATCGGTGAGCCAAACATGGTTGATACTGCCCTGGAGCCACGGCTTTCCCGTCTATTTTCGAATCGGGTGGTCGCCCGATATCCGGCGTTCGAAGAGTTCTATGGTATGGAAGATGCCATTGAACAGATTGTCTCCTATCTGAAGCATGCCGCCCAGGGTCTGGAAGAGAAGAAACAGATCCTCTATTTACTCGGCCCCGTCGGCGGCGGTAAATCCTCGCTGGCTGAACGCCTGAAGTCGCTGATGCAGCGCGTACCGATTTATGTGCTGAGCGCCAACGGCGAACGCAGCCCGGTGAACGACCATCCGCTGTGCCTGTTTAACCCGCAGGAAGATGCGCAAATTCTGGATAAAGAGTTTGGCATCCCGCGTCGCTACCTCGGCACCATTATGTCGCCGTGGGCGGCAAAACGCCTGCACGAATTTGGCGGTGATATCACCAAATTCCGCGTCGTGAAAGTGTGGCCATCCATCCTGGAGCAGATCGCTATCGCCAAAACGGAACCGGGTGATGAGAACAACCAGGATATCTCGGCGCTGGTGGGTAAAGTCGATATCCGTAAGCTGGAAAACTTCGCACAAAACGACCCGGATGCCTATGGCTATTCCGGTGCGCTGTGCCGCGCCAACCAGGGGATTATGGAATTCGTCGAGATGTTTAAAGCACCGATCAAAGTGCTGCATCCTCTGCTGACGGCGACCCAGGAAGGGAACTACAACGGGACGGAAGGTATCTCCGCCCTGCCGTTTAACGGGATTATTCTCGCCCACTCGAACGAATCGGAATGGGTAACCTTCCGTAATAACAAAAACAATGAGGCCTTCCTTGACCGCGTGTACATCGTCAAGGTGCCTTATTGCCTGCGGATCTCCGAAGAGATCAAAATTTACGAAAAACTGCTTAACCACAGTGAGCTGGTGCATGCGCCATGCGCTCCGGGCACGCTGGAAACGCTCTCGCGCTTCTCCATCCTGTCGCGTCTGAAAGAGCCGGAAAACTCCAGCATCTATTCGAAAATGCGCGTCTACGACGGTGAAAGCCTGAAAGATACCGACCCGAAAGCGAAATCGTACCAGGAATACCGCGATTACGCCGGGGTTGATGAAGGGATGAACGGCCTCTCCACGCGTTTCGCGTTTAAGATCCTCTCCCGGGTCTTTAACTTCGACCACGCGGAAGTGGCGGCCAACCCGGTTCATCTGTTCTACGTCCTGGAGCAGCAAATCGAGCGCGAGCAGTTCCCGCAGGAGCAGGCTGAACGCTACCTTGAGTTCCTGAAAGGCTACCTGATCCCGAAATATGCCGAGTTCATTGGCAAAGAGATCCAGACGGCCTATCTGGAATCCTATTCAGAATACGGGCAGAACATTTTCGACCGCTATGTCACCTATGCTGACTTCTGGATCCAGGATCAGGAGTACCGCGACCCGGATACCGGCCAGCTGTTTGATCGTGAATCCCTGAACGCGGAGCTGGAAAAAATCGAGAAGCCTGCCGGGATCAGCAACCCGAAAGACTTCCGTAATGAGATTGTGAACTTCGTCCTGCGCGCCAGAGCGCATAATAACGGGCGCAATCCGAACTGGACCAGCTACGAGAAGCTGCGCACGGTTATTGAGAAGAAAATGTTCTCCAATACCGAAGAGTTGCTGCCGGTGATCTCGTTTAACACCAAAACCTCAACCGACGAGCAGAAGAAACACGACGATTTTGTCGACCGTATGATGGAAAAAGGCTACACCCGCAAACAGGTTCGCCTGCTCTGCGAATGGTATCTGCGCGTGCGTAAATCGTCCTAAAACAAGTGCCCGGTAGCGCCTGCGCCTGCCGGGCCAACAAAAACGCAAGTTGGCAAATGCAGTACGGGGGGTATATGACCTGGTTTATTGACCGGCGTCTTAACGGCAAAAATAAGAGCACGGTGAACCGCCAGCGCTTCTTGCGCCGTTATAAAGCGCAAATTAAACAGTCGATCTCCGAGGCCATCAACAAACGCTCGGTGACCGACGTCGACAGCGGCGAGTCTGTCTCCATCCCTACCGATGACATCAGCGAACCGATGTTTCATCAGGGGCGCGGCGGCCTGCGCCATCGCGTTCATCCAGGTAACGACCACTTCGTTCAGAACGACAGAATTGAGCGCCCTCAGGGCGGCGGCGGTGGTTCAGGAAGCGGTCAGGGGCAGGCCAGCCAGGACGGTGAAGGCCAGGATGAGTTCGTTTTCCAGATTTCGAAAGATGAATATCTCGACCTGCTGTTTGAGGACCTTGCGCTGCCGAATCTGAAAAAGAATCAGCATCGTCAGCTTAACGAGTATAAAACCCATCGCGCGGGCTATACCGCTAACGGCGTGCCCGCCAATATCAGCGTTGTGCGTTCGTTGCAGAATTCTCTGGCGCGTCGCACGGCCATGACGGCAGGCAAACGTCGCGAACTGCGCGAGCTGGAGAGCAGCCTGAAGGTCGTGGAAAACACGGAGCCGGCGCAGCTGCTGGAAGAGGAGCGCCTGCGTAAAGAGATTGCCGAGCTAAGAGCGAAGATCGACCGCGTGCCGTTTATCGATACCTTCGACCTGCGCTACAAGAACTACGAAAAACGTCCCGAACCCTCCAGCCAGGCCGTGATGTTCTGTCTGATGGACGTGTCCGGCTCGATGGACCAGGCCACCAAGGATATGGCGAAGCGTTTCTATATCCTGCTCTACCTGTTCCTGAGCAGAACCTATAAGAACGTGGAAGTGGTTTATATCCGCCATCACACCCAGGCCAAAGAGGTGGATGAACATGAGTTCTTCTACTCCCAGGAGACCGGGGGGACCATCGTATCAAGCGCCCTGAAGCTGATGGATGAAGTAGTGAAAGAGCGTTACGACCCGGCGCAGTGGAACATTTATGCCGCACAGGCGTCGGATGGCGACAACTGGGCCGACGACTCACCGCTGTGTCACGAGATCCTGGCGAAGAAAATTCTGCCGGTGGTGCGTTACTACAGCTATATCGAAATCACCCGTCGCGCCCACCAGACCCTGTGGCGGGAATATGAACATCTGCAGTCCATGTTCGATAACTTTGCCATGCAGCATATCCGCGATCAGGATGATATTTATCCTGTGTTCAGGGAGCTGTTCCACAAGCAATCTGCTACCAGCAACGCATAACCCAACAGCCAGCGAATCCGCTGGCTGTTTTCTTTCGACCCCGTTTATCTCGTGCTAATGTAGCAAGCTGCATACTGGATTATCACCGGGAAAATTGTGATGACTGACGACGTTATGGGGACAAGTACCCACCATCAGCTGATTACCTTACTCACCGAGCAGGGCGCGCGTTTTCGCGTCATGGAGCACGAGGCGGTGGGGAAATGCGAAGCGGTGAGTGAAATTCGCGGGACCGATCTGCGCCAGGGGGCAAAAGCCCTGGTCTGCAAGGTGAAGGGCAACGGCGTTAAAAAACACGTACTGGCGATTCTGGCCGCCGACCTGCAGGCCGATCTGAGCCAGCTTGCCAGCCATTTTGGCGGGCTTAAAGCCTCCCTCGCCAGCCCGGCCGAGGTCGATACCCTTACCGCCTGCGTTTTAGGCGCGATCCCGCCCTTTAGCTTCCATCCTGATTTGGCGCTGGTGGCCGACCCGCTGCTGTTCGAGCGTTTCGACGAAATTGCTTTTAACGCCGGTTTACTGGAGAAATCCGTGATCATGGACACCCAGGATTACCTGCGCATCGCCCGTCCTGAGCTTGTAAACTTCCATAAAGCGTCGTCGTGACGGCGCTAGCCTCTTCTTTCCAGAAACAGCACGGAGGCGACGAGAATCACGGCAATAGCGAAAAACGATGAGGAGATAATGAGCGTTTCAACAAACATGTGATCGTTCATGATGGCGATCCCTTTGCGATACCTGCCTTCGTTTTAATCCGCGTAAATGACAGGGTAATGACAGCGATAAAATCTTTTAAACGCTGTCCTCCGCCGCGTTTACGCGTACAGTAAGCAGGATAATTATTCTGGCAAGGATCCCCCATGTTTGACCCGACTCTGCTCATTCTTCTGGCGCTCGCCGCGCTCGGCTTTATCAGCCATAACACCACCGTCGCCATCTCGATTCTGGTGCTGATTATTGTGCGCGTGACCCCGTTAAATACCTTTTTCCCGTGGATAGAAAAACAAGGCCTCACCATCGGGATCATCATTTTAACCATCGGGGTGATGGCTCCCATCGCCAGCGGCACCCTTCCCGCCTCAACGCTGCTGCACTCGTTTGTGAACTGGAAATCACTGGTGGCGATCGCGGTGGGGATTTTTGTTTCGTGGCTGGGCGGACGCGGCGTGACGCTGATGAGCAGCCAGCCCTCGCTGGTGGCGGGCCTGCTGGTGGGCACGGTACTCGGCGTGGCGCTCTTCCGCGGCGTGCCGGTAGGCCCGCTGATTGCGGCAGGGCTGGTGTCCCTGTTTATCGGGAAGTCATAGTCAGGCTGGCCATGTAACGCGCCGGCGTCTGGCCCAGCCCCTTTTTGAACATGGTGATAAACGCGGTGGTAGAGTCATAGCCCAGAGACTGTGCCACCTGCTGCACCGATTTCCCGCTAATCAAATGCTGTAACGCCACGATCAGCTGAAGCTGGTGACGCCAGCGGCGAAAGCTTAAACCGGTCTCTTTGACCACCAGCCGCGCCAGGTTGCGTTCACTCATCGCGAAATGGCTCGCCCACTGCGCCAGCGTCTGCCAGGCGGCGGGCTCTTCCGCCATCTTCTCGCTCATCAGCCGAATTTTAGGATGGGGAGAGACGGGCAGCTGCAGATGCTCCTGGCGCTGGAGCGGCAGCTCGTCAAACAAGACGTCCACCAGACGCGATGTGGCCGCTAGATGCAGCTGTTCACGTGATTTCTCCGCCAGGGATAAAATCAGTTCCCGCACCAGGGGAGAGATTTTCAGGGTGCAGCAGCGGTCGGGCAGGCTGGCGGCACCAGGCTCAATAAACAAAAAGCAGAGCTGCGCCCCCGGCGTGGCCCTGTTGCTGTGCGGCATTTGGCCTGGGATCCAGACGGCATACTGGGGCGGTACCATCAGCATCGCATTTTCCACTTCGCAGGTGATCGCGCCGCCAAGGGCCAGAATCAGTTGCCCCTTACGGTGTTGATGCTGCGGAATATATTGTTCTTCCGTCACCACGCGGATGCGAAACGCGACGGCCGCATCGTGTTGGCTATCAGGATCGTAGCCGTCCAGTCCCAGACCAATCATCAGGTTGTCCGATATTAGCGATAAACTGTCATTTTAGCCTGATTTCAACCGCTGAGAAAATCGGTATTGTGTGCGCTCGCTTGAACGTATGAGAACACAATGACTACTGCTCTTCGCACCTCAGGAAAACAGGGCGCGCTGTTGATTGCAGGCATCCTGATGATTGCCACCACGCTTCGCGTCACCTTTACCGGCGCAGCGCCGCTGCTCGATACCATTCGCCTTGATTATGGCTTAAGCACGGCGCAAACCGGTCTGCTGACCACCCTGCCCCTGCTGGCCTTTGCTCTTGTCTCCCCGCTCGCGGCGGGCGTTGCCCGGCGTATCGGCATGGAGCGCAGCCTGTTTATCGCCCTGATGCTGATTTGCATCGGGATTGCGGTTCGCTCCCTGCCTTCCGCTACCCTGCTTTTCATCGGAACGGCGGTGATTGGTTGCGGGATCGCGCTGGGGAATGTGCTGCTGCCCGGCTTAATTAAGCGTGACTTTCCGGGTCAGGTGGCAAAACTCACCGGCGCCTATTCCCTGACGATGGGTGTCTCTGCCGCGTTAGGCTCGGCGCTGATCGTACCTCTGGCTCAGGGTGATGCGGGCTGGCATGGCGCGCTGCTGATGCTGATGGCGTTTCCGCTGGTCGCACTGCTGCTCTGGCTACCGCAGTGGCGTCAAAAACACGTCGCAACGGTAACGGGCGCAGGCGCGCTGCATAACCGCGCGATCTGGCGCTCGGCACTCGCCTGGCAGGTGACGCTCTTTCTGGGGATAAATTCGCTGATTTATTACGTCATCATCGGCTGGCTGCCGGCAATACTGCTCAGCCATGGCTTCAGCGAAGCGCAGGCCGGCTCGGTGCACGGCCTTTTACAGCTTGCCACGGCCGTGCCGGGGCTTGCCGTTCCGCTCGTCCTCCAGCGCCTGAAGGATCAGCGAACCATCGCCGGAGCGGTTGGGCTGATGTGCGCGGTTAGCGCGGCGGGTTTGTGGTTTATGCCTGAGATGGCGGTGATGTGGACGCTGGTGTTTGGCTTTGGTACCGGGGCAACGATGATCCTCGGCCTGACGTTCATCGGCCTGCGCGCCAGCTCCGCACACCAGGCGGCAGCGTTGTCCGGTATGGCACAGTCTATTGGTTATCTGCTCGCCGCCTGCGGTCCGCCGCTGATGGGTAAAATTCACGATTCGGCTGGAGACTGGCGGATCCCGCTTCTCGCCTGCGCGCTGGCCGCTGTCGTCATGGCCATCTGCGGCGTACTTGCCGGGCGCGACCGGGAAATCGCGCCCCGATAAACACAGTGGCAGACCATCGGGTCTGCCTTTTTTACCCGCGCGCCGCGCGCAGCATTGCCTGCACCAGCACCACCGGACGCCCTTCCAGCGCAGCACGCTCGTGCTGGAATAAGGTGATCACAAAGAACGGATGGGTCACCAGCTCCGCAGCGCGAATTTCCCCCTGCTCGTCCCAGCCTGTCACGCGCATATCACCGCTCTCCAGTTCCTGAGCAAACGCCGCCGATACGCCATAGTTACAGTGATAACCCTCTACGATTTCCGGCTTTCCGTAGGCCTTCGCGATCAACGTATTATTGCGCAGCTCAATAGCATCGGTTTTTTCCACCAGCGAGCAGGTCAGCGGCGCAATCACCATCGTGCCTTCGGTATCCGTCTCAGCATGTGCCGCGTCGCTCCAGCCCAGCACGTTACGGGCATACTCAATTAACGCATGCTGGAACCCACCGCAGGTGCCCAGGAACGGAATGCTGTTTTCACGCGCGTAGCGTGCGGCAATAAAGGCCGCCTCGGTATTTTTATAGGGGCTTGCGGGAACCAGCCAGATGGCATCGTAGCCCACCAGATCCTCAGAACTGGTTAATTCCGTGGTGGCAAGCCAGTCGTAATCGGCGGTGAGGTCAAGGACCGCGGCGGCGTCGTCAATGGCCAGCGGGATCGCCTTGTGTGCAATAACATCAGGATTGTAATCGCCAACCAGCGCAATGCGCAGCGTCGTTTTAACCGGGAGGTGTTCCATGAAAGGTTCCTTATGCCAGAGTATTATCAGATAACATAAGGAACCTCAGACTACCGATCTTCTGCAATTATCACAATACCTTAAATTGGGAGGGTGGAATCATGATTCAGTGCAAACGCGTCTATGAACAGGCGAGCCCGGGCGATGGCTATCGGGTTCTGGTGGACAGGCTCTGGCCTCGTGGGGTGAAAAAAACAGACCTCGCATATGACGAATGGTGTAAAACGCTCACACCGTCCAGCGCGTTACGCAAGGACTTTCATAGCGAAGCGATTGATTTCGCGGCCTTCACTAAAGCCTACAAGGAAGAGCTGGCGCAGCATAAGGACGAAGGAGAGCGTCTGGCGGCGCTGGCGAAAAAGCAGACCGTAACACTGCTCTACGGCGCGAAGGACACGAAGCAGAATCACGCTCTGGTCTTAGCCGACTGGCTGCGCCATCTGTGATCAGCTGACCGCCAGCTCATCCTGAATTTGCGGAGCTTCGTCCGGGGTGAGCGGCATCAGGTGTTCGGCGCGAACAAACGCAAAGCCGTGCTGATTGTCAAAGGCGTAGACGTCTCCCGTCACCAGCCAGAGCGCGCGGTCCGCGCTTGCGGGTAACTGCGTCATCACGCCGTTGACCGGGTTAACGAAACGCTGGCCGGGTTGGCAAAGACCAAATAGCTCCACAGATTTACCAATATTGCGACGGCCTGACGCCGTGCGGGCACCGACGATCATCGCCACGCTGCCCGGTTTAAGCTGAAACATACTTCTCTCGCGGTAACGGTAGCCAGAAATTGGCTAAGAATAATCCTAAAGAGAAGTGTATCGCAGCTACTGTCCCTCTGTCACCTGGCAGGTTGCGGATGATCGCGACGATAGAGCGTCCATTCGTCGATCACTTCGCCACCGGGCAGCTTACACTCGGTGCGGACCCCCTGCGGGCTTTGAATTGGGACCTGTTCCCCGCCCTTTTCCAGGCAGTAAACGGAAGCCGGGTTCGCCATGCCCACGGCGTGCGGCGGTTTCGGGGCGTCGGGTGGGGTTGTTTTTGCGGTGCAGGCAACCAGGGGAAGCGCCAGCGCCAGTAGCAGAAATCTCATCTTGTTGATCCTTTTGACATCATCATTGGCTAAGGGTAACGGCTTGTCGCCGCTTTCTCCATGATTTCTCCATTCTAACTGCACTTTTCAACGCTACAGTCTGGCATGTTCTCACTTTGACCAGAGAACATCATTCCGTAATCAAGATGTCTTTGCCCCGTTCTCAACAACGGGGCTTTTTTTCCCGCCTGCTGCCTACCTCTGCATATATTAAATTTTCTATATTCATGTTTTACTATGCTGGAAGCCTAAAAATTCAGCATAACATGCAGATGCAGACGTCTTCTGCCTGGGAGTCATTCTACGTCATGTCGGATCTTATCCTCGCTCGCGTTTCAGAAACCCTTGCCACCGAGCAATCCCTTGAAAGCCTCGTTCGTCAGCTGCTGGAGATGCTGGAAATCGTCACCGACATGGAGTCGACGTATCTGACGAAGGTGGATATAACAGCCCGGCTGCAGCATATCCTCTATGCCCGAAACAGCAAGCAGATGACTATCCCGGAAGGGTTAAGCGTGCCATGGGATGAAACGCTGTGTAAGCGCGCGCTGGATAGCGACACATTATTCAGTAACGATGTCCCCGAGCGCTGGCCGGAGTGTGAAGCGGCGAAAGCACTTGGCATTACCACTTACATGAGCATCCCCGTTCATCTTGCCGATGGCTCGCTTTACGGTACGCTCTGCGCCACCAGCACGGCAAAAAAACCGCTCAGCGCGCGCGGCGAGCAGATGCTAAAACTCTTCGCCGGGTTGATTAGTCAGTATATTCAGAAAGAGTCTCTGGTGACCCAGCTCCGTGAAGCCAACGCGGCGCTTATCGCCCACTCCTACACAGATGCCCTTACAGGGTTACCCAACCGTCGCGCCATTTTTGAGGATCTGACCACCCTGTTTTCGCTGGCGCGGCATCTGAAACGTAACGCCATCATTGCCTTTATCGATCTGGATGATTTTAAACTGATTAACGATCGATACGGGCATGAAGCAGGCGACCAGTTCCTGATTGAAGTGGGCAAGCGTTTGACCGCAGAAAAACAGCAGGACGATATCATCGGCCGGCTGGGCGGCGATGAGTTTCTGGTGGCCACTCTGAGCAACGTCGAGAATGAGGAGCAAATCCACCTTCTCAGAACGCGCCTCAGCGCCCGAATTGCGGGAGAATACTGGCTGGGTAGCATCAGCATCATTTATCCTGGTGCCAGCCTCGGCGTTATCGAAGTGGATCCCAGCGTAACCGATCCGGACAGTGCGTTACGTGCCGCAGATATCGCGATGTATCAGGATAAGAAAGGAAAAAGCAAAACAGGCTTTCTCGCGATGGATTAACCCCGTACACTCTACGGCGTTATAAAAACCGAAACAGGTGATGATATGAGAATAGGGATCCTCTTCCCGGTCGTTATTTTTATAACGGCGGTGGTATTTCTGGCGTGGTTTTTTGTCGGTGGTTACGCTGCTCCGGGGCCATAAATGAGAAAAACCACCCTTATAATGTTGATCGTTGCCGTCGTGGCGTTTGCCGGCACGCAGTTTGGCTGGTGGTAAACCCGTTACGTAAAAAGGCCGCCATATGGCAGCCTTTTTAACGCTTCAGTATTAGCTTTTGATCTTTCTGTAGATAAACAGCACAACCAGCGCGCCGATCACCGCGACCGCGAAACTGCCGAAGTTAAAGCCATCGACTTTACCAAAACCGAACAGCGTACTGATCCAACCGCCGACTACCGCGCCGACAATACCCAGTATTATGGTGACGATAAACCCACCGCCATCTTTGCCCGGCATGATCCACTTCGCCAGAATACCCGCAATAAGCCCAAAGATAATCCAGGATAAAATTCCCATAACTTTCCTCTCTGTATGGTTTTTGTCATTAAATCAACGACACAAAAAGGATAGCACAGGATCTGAGAAAGGAAATTTGTGATAAGCCTCACAGAGAGAGTCTGCGCATTTCTTCATCAACATGCCCTTCCACAAGAACTGTGGGGTTGCATCTTTTATTGAGAAAGATTATCTTTCTCAACACTGAATAGTTGAGAAAAACACTTAGGTATTCAGTACGACATTGCTCACATTGCTTCCAGTATTTCTTGCCCACTCATGAGTGGGCTTTTTTTTGATCAAGCCCCAACGAAAGCGTGCCGGTTGCGCCCGCCGCGTTTTGCCTGATAGAGCGCCTGGTCGGCAGCATTAATAATATTCTGCTGGCTACCCGCGATGTTGACAGCACGCGCACTGGAGACCCCTACGCTTACCGTGACCCGCCCGAAGGGGCTAAACGCGTGTTCAATTTGCTGAGTGAAAACATAGCGAATAATCGTCTGCGCAAGGCGGAGCGCCTCCTGGATATCCGTTTCAGGCAAAATCAGCGCAAACTCCTCCCCGCCATACCGCGCCACAATCTGGTTGTCGCGGGTGAGACTTTCCCTGAGGCAGTTTCCCAGCAACGCCAGGCATCTGTCCCCTTCCGGATGACCGTAGTTATCGTTGTACTTTTTGAAGTAGTCCACATCCACAAGGAGCAGCGAAACCGGCGCGTCCTTTGCCGCACACGCCGCAATTTCCGAGAGGATTTTTTCATCAAAGATGCGCCTGTTATAAAGCCCTGTCAGCGCATCCTCCGAGGCAATAATCTTTAGCGCTTTGTTATCCCGTGCTTTTCTGGATAAGTCGGAATAGAGGAAACAGGACGCCACGATGAGCGTCGCGGTAAACACCAAAATAAGTGCGGCAAGCTGAATCGCCTGCTTGCGCCACGGTGAAAGGGCTTCATCAATGCTTACCGCTACCGTCGTAACCAGTCCGTAGCGCCTGTTTTTCTCATAGGCATAAATGCGTTCGATTTTATCAAACCTGGAGACAGAGCTGGCTATCCCTGTATTTTGTACCTTGAGGTATTTTCTGAAGAGAGGTGAGTCAGAAAAAATCGTACCGATATAGTTATTTTTAAAGGGATAACGAATCAGTAAAACACCTGCTTGCGTCGTTAAACCAATAACGCCCGCGTGACCAATATTAATCTGTCCATAAAGCGCCAGAAAATTTTCGATACCCAGCGTCACCACCACAACACCGTTAAATGCACCGGTGTGGGTTTCAAGGCGTCGGCTAAGAGTAATAACCCATTTACCATTGGTTCTGCTTATCACCGGCTCACCAATATAAATCTGCTGACTTTTATTTTCCTTGTGATAGACAAAAAATGCCCTGTCCGCGCCATTATGGGGGCCCGCAAAATTTTTGTGCAATGCAGTGAAGATATCCCCATGCGCATCATAGACAACCACATTATTAATCTGAGTAAGAAGATTATCCTGATTGCTTATCATTCGCTGAATATTGATCGCCTGTTGCGGGGTCATACCATAAATTTCGATTGTGTCGGAAACGGTGGTAATCAACAATTCACTTTGGCGAATGATCCCTTCCGTGTAGACGTTAAGGGTATGGCTCAGGTTGGCAACGCTGGTATTGATTTGCTGGATTGACTGCTGTCGGGACGTGGCAATCTGGACGGCAAGCGACAATGAAACAATCAATGAGACAATGATGACGGTAATGGTTGTTGTGTAAAAAGTATTTTTCACATGCACGAGCTTTTCCACCTTATCACGCCTGGCATCCCTGGCTGACAACTCTTGTCACTGTAACAAAGCTCAGGTTAAGAGGAAAACAAATTGCACTTAAGCATAACGGCTGCCGTTATTATCAGGCTTGTAGCTTGCACTGCCTGTGATAAGATTTGAGAGATGAGGGAGCGGACAGGGTATCTGGAAAATGAAAAAGATCATTGCCGTTACTATCGTTTCAGCGTTTCTGGTCTTCCTGTCTCTTTTTGCGGTTAATGCAGTTATCGGGAGCCAGCAGAAAAGCAAACAGCTTGAGATTTCCCGAACCCTTTTACAGCATTCAGAAAGTCTGACCCAGAGCATAGCGCAGACGCTCAAAAACCTGACCACACAGGGATGCGACAGAGACAGCCTCGATCGCTACCGGCAGGTTAAGCTCGAAAGCCGCTATGTCGCTGACGTCGGTTTTATTGAAAAGGGAAAAATAGTCTGTACCGCTTTTTGGGGTAAACTCGTTAATCCTGTCCCGCTTCCTGAAGAGCTCCATGAAACGCCCAGAGGATTTCTCCTCGCGCAATTTTCGAGAAAAGATTTTTTTACCGGCAATGCGGCCATCTATAATAATCACATTATCTTCACCTCCCGCTATGCTTACGATAAATTCACCCCGGTTACGGAGAGCTATTCTCTGAGCACCACCACCAGGGACTTAAGCAGAACGTTTTTTTCGGCTACGCCTGAATTAAACCAACAGAACGAACTGAATTCCTCCTTGTTTACCCTGACCCTCACCCGGTGCAGCACCACGTGGGATTTGTGCGTCATTGTGAAGCATCACAACGCAGGACTGGCCTCGTTATCTCCCGTTCTATTTATCGTTCTCGCGATCATTTTATGTTTTATCTGGATTGCGATAACGCTCTTTTTCTTTCGACTCAACGAGGACCGGTTCTCCCTGGAGCGGACGTTGGTCAAAGCTGTTATCACTAATACCATCGGCGTTCATTACCAGCCCATTGTTCGGATTGAGGATAAAAAAATTGTAGGCGTGGAGGTCTTGTCGAGATGGCGTGACGCAAGATACGGTGACGTCTCCCCGGAACTGTTTATTCCATTAATCAAAAAAATTGGCCTGTATAAAAATTACTATATAAATATTCTCCAAAAATCCCTTTCGGATATCGCGCCACTTATTATTAAATATCATCTGGTTGTTTCGCTCAATGTTGGCCGAACGGAAATTGAAGACGGACAGTTTATCAGCATTTTGCGCCGTAGCTGTTTAGCTAATAATATTCCGCTCTCTCTGATCAAAATCGAGCTTTCTGAAAAAGCCATTTCAACGGGGAATATTCTGGAAGATTTCTGCAAGGATTTAAAAAACCTTGGCGTGAGAATATCCATTGATGACTTCGGGGTGCAAAACTCAAACCTGGCAAGGCTTTCGCTGCTTGAATATGATGAGATCAAAATCGACAAGTCGCTGGTCGATGGCATCAGTGAACATTACAAGCAGAACATTTTTGTCATCTTTAGCGACGCCCTCGCAAAACTGAATAAAACGCTTGTTTTCGAAGGCGTAGAGAGCGAAATACAGTATCGCTTTATTGCTGAAAGATACCCCGAAGCGCTGATTCAGGGATGGTATTTCTCAAAATCCGTCACCCGAAGCGAGCTTGCGAAGCGACTCGCTGGGATCGCGCGGTAGGTTACTCGTTTCCCCACTGATTGAGAAAGTTCGCAATATCATCAATACGTTCGGCACGAACCCCGGCTTCACGCGCCATCTCCTGCTGAGCTTCCTCATCGATCTCCTCATTATTCGACAAACGCGTGAGAAGCAGCTGGAAATAATGCGCCAGCGAGTCCTGCTCTGACTCACTCACGGGCTTTGTGGCTTCCGTCGCGTACTCTTCGACGATGTCATAATACTTCAGTGGGATTTCGTTATTCATAACAGCGTTAATCTCTGAGGGTGAAGCCACAAGTATATCCGACGACGTACGGTTAACCAACGCGTTGCGTCAGATAAGCAGGGCAAGCAGGGCTGCAAGAGCAGGTATGGCCTGAACGTACAGTATCTTTCGGCTGGCGGTCGCTGCGCCAAAGAGTCCGGCAATCAACACGCAGGTCAGGAAGAAGATGGCCACAGATATACCCTTTTCACCAAGCCAGAGGCTCCAGAGCAGACCCGCAGCCAGAAAACCATTATACAGCCCCTGATTCGCGGCCAGCACGCGGGTGTCGCGCGCAAAATCGGGACGCAGATTAAAGGCCTTGTGCCCTGTTCTGGTGTTCCACAGGAACATTTCCAGCACAAGAATGTAGATATGGATGAATGCAACGACAGCGATAAGAACAGTAGCGAGCATCGTGTTATTTCCTGCAGGCAGAAGCAAAAAAAACGGGAACCCTCAGGCCCCCGCTCTTGTTTAACCCAGAATCTGGATTACATGTTCGCGATAATCGCGTCGCCAAACTCTGAACATTTCAGCAGCTTAGCGCCTTCCATCAGACGTTCGAAATCGTACGTTACGGTTTTCGCGTTGATCGCGCCTTCCATACCTTTGACGATCAGGTCTGCGGCTTCGAACCATTCCATATGACGCAGCAGTATTTCATTAAATCAATCATGATGCATTGATTTTTCAATCAAAAACTCATAATTGGCGCGTTCATCACACTTTTTTGACCACAAGCTAACCTATTGATTAGTTATGATGATTTTTGGGTTTTGATAACCACTTTTTGGTTTTATTGATTAATCTCTTAATGGGTTCGCTACGCTCCTCCTTCTCTCCCTGCTCTATACTTTGAGTTTGAGACTTGGCTGGAGGTTTCTATGTGCGGACGTTTTGCACAAGCTCAAACGCGTGAAGAATATCTGGCCTATCTGGCCTATCTGGCCGATGAAGTCGATCGCGACATTCCATACGACCCGGAACCTATAGGCAGGAACATCGTCTCGCCCGGTACCAAGGTGCTGCTCCTGAGCAAACGCAACGAGCAGCTGCATCTTGATCCAGTCCTGTGGTCTTACGCGCCCGAATGGTGGGATAATACGCCACTGATTAATGCGTGTGTCGAGACGGCAACCACTCAGACGTAAATATCAATGGTGCCGGCAGTATTTGTATCGTCCTTTCTCTCTACTTTGTTATCAGGCTGAACTTTCGCATCCTTATTCTGTTTCTCTGCCTGCTGCCGTAACAACTGTTCAAGTTGAACTCTGAGGCTTTCAATTTGCTTCTGTACTAGTGCAGCCATTTCTTTTTTCTGCTCTGGCGTCATCCCCTCTTCCGATGAGATTTTCCCAAGCTTTTCAGTCAGCACTTGAATTTGTCTCATGATTTTGGCTATTTTTGATGTTCCTTCCGGGGCGGAGTTGTTTAAAATGGCAGTTGAGGCATTCCCCTGAATTGTGACAGACATAGATTTCTCCTTTTAAAAAAGCACTATCGGCACGCAATAAAATATCTTTAATCGTATTTTTGTTGCATTAATCGTTTGATGTTAATATTGATTTCCTTGCGCCTGGCGTATCTCAGAAAGCTAAGCTTGTTGACAGGAGGCAGAAGGGCTAGACGTTCGGCAATAATTTTCCTCCTGACGCGGCCCAAGACATCAGGAAAATTTATCGGACCCTAAGCAGGTCTGAATATCTCGTCGTATATCGAGGCGACAACATTTCTCGCTTCATTTGCCACTGCTGCTGTATGCCCTGCCCGGCAAAATAAAGCGTTCCCTTTCCATCTTTCCCGTTCAGATAATCCAGAACTTCCATCAACCTCTCGCTACCAGCACGCGGCGCGTTCTCATCGAACAAGTTGAGCTGGGCCACGCCTTGGCTGAAAAAATCCCCAAGCATGATCCCTGCCTTCTGGTACCGGTGGCCATCCTTCCAGATTTTGTCCAGGCACTTTACCGCGGCGTTAATGATGTCGCGTGAATCCTGAGTGGGGGTAACGGCCCTGATTCTGTTCAGGTCTGGGGTAATGGTGCCACTTATGACAATGTCCTGCTTGAGGCATCTTACGACCGGACGGGGATCCCCTGCCCATGGAAGTTCTGGAATAACCGGGATGTAAGAACAATTGTCGAGTTGGGTAAAGCCGTTGGCTGCAAGCCTCGCTATGAGATCCCATTTGAGGGAGAACCTCACAAGGCTATTTCGGATGCTCATCATCAGATCAAATACGTGTCTGCAATCTGGCAGCGTCTGACTGAACACTGATTTTTTAATTTCAGAAAATGGCTCTGATATGGGCCATTATGAGGTAAATCATATGCTTCAAATGCTGACTTTAGAAGAATGGGCTGCGGAAAAATACCGGAGTAATCCCCCAAGTCTGAATACTTTACGCCGATACGCTAAAGAGAGCATGTTCACTCCCCCGGCCACCAAAGAAGGAAGATACTGGCGGGTAAGAGAAGATGCCGAGATTACAGGTAATTTAACCCAGCCCGTTATTAAAAAATCTGATTCTCCTATGCTTCAAAGGATACTGTCTGATGGCTGCCCGACCACGTAAAAACAACGTTAAGATACCTAATCTTTATCCGCTCTACAGTCGTAAGGTAAATAAAATCTACTGGCGTTATAAGCATCCTATTACTGGTAAATTTCACAGCCTCGGAACTAACGAGGCTGAAGCAACAGCAATAGCAATCGAAGCTAATGAGCGACTAGCTGAACAGCGCACTAGGCAGGTTTTGGCTCTCAGTGACAAGATCGCCACCAGCAAAGAAAAGGCGATAACAACAAATACGTGGTTAGATCGTTATTGGAAAATTCAGGATGAAAGACTGGAGAATGGTGATATCAAGCCGAACACTCATAAACAAAAGGCTAAACCAGTAGCCCTACTTCGTGAGAGCGTGGGAATGAAATTGATTTCATCCGTCGATGTTCGGGATGTTGCCCAGATACTGGAGTCCTATGTTGCAGAAGGTCAACCGAGGATGGCCCAGGTAATCCGCTCTGTTTTGATCGATGTTTTCAAGGAAGCACAGCATTATGGCGAGGTACCGCCGGGTTATAACCCGGCTCTTGCTACAAAACAACCACGCCGACGGATTACCCGACAGCGTCTTAACCTTGACGAATGGCAAAAGATTTTCGAGATAGCTGATGCCCGCCATCAATACATGGGTAATGCAATGCTATTGGCACTCGTTACTGGTCAACGCCTTGGGGATATCTCCAACATGAAGTTTAGCGATATTTGGGATGACCATCTGCATGTCGTTCAGGAGAAAACAGGGAGCAAGCTAGCGATCCCTCTATCCCTAAGGCTTAACGCGATTGACTGGAGTTTGAGGGATGTAGTTGCACGTTGCCGTGACTATGCAGTGAGTCCATACCTAATCCACTTCTTTCGGGCAACCTCAATGGCAGAACGAGGTGCTCAGGTAAAGTCGAACACAATAACAATGAACTTCAGTAAGGCTCGTGATAAATCAGACATAAATTGGGGGAATGGCACGCCAGCTACTTTCCATGAACAACGCTCGTTAGCGGAAAGACTATATGAGATTCAAGGGATAGATACTCAGAAGTTGCTAGGTCATAAGTCACCGAATCAAACGGCTCGATATCATGATGATCGGGGTAAAGATTGGATTAAAATATTTATATAAAGGAGTACACACTCCTTTATATTAATTTTTAAAACCCCACCGGACTGCAAAACGACTTACCAATTTAATTAAACATAACAATTAATATCTTTTATTAAGAATGAATTTTAGACGTAAACTTTTATCTTAACCTATTCAGATAAAGATTTCTCTTTGCTAATCTTTATCGAGCGCTTTTATTTTAAATAACTTTTGAACGCACCCGCAAATAACCTTTATTATTTCGATATGCACTAACAATATAAAACCTTGCATGAACAAGTAGTTAAAAATTGTTAGAGAAAAAATTTCAGTGATGATAACCGCTAAGGCAGCACCAATTAACCCGAACCTTAGAGAAAACAAATAAGAAAGCACCAAACTAAAAACCAAAACAAATATAGTTTTATATAGCAAAAATCTATATCCAGAAAACTTAACAATTATTTTTGATGAAGCCATTCCAAGTGTAGATAATAATGTTGCAAAACATAATAAAATGCAAGGCGCTATAGATTCATTATACTCACCCCCATATATGTAGAAAATTATATAGTTTATCAAAAACGTCATCAGCAATATTACTGGAATTGACAGTAAAATGATATTCAAATGCAGTCTTGCACCAAGATTTATTATTTTTGATTTACTTTTCTCTCGAAATATTGCTGGTAAACAAGAGGTTAGCAATGATAGCAAAATGAAATTCCAACTAGTAGCAAGAGTTTGAGAAACTGAATATATGCCGACATCATGATCACCATACAAACATGATATTACAAGTAAATTCAACCTCGGATAGATTGATGCAATAACAGAAGGAATAACGAGAATACTACCCGCATAACTCAGGTGAAAAAATCTTTTTCTTAATACTTTGTATTTTATTGACACTTTACTTTTATACTCCCTCCGGAATATAAATAACTTCAAAAAGTAAGGGGTGGCGCTTATAATTATAAGAGGCAATCCAAAAAAGATAACCGGAGCTTTATATTTAACCATTAATGCTCTGACTACTAAACCGAAAATAAGTCCGGTTACGTTTGCAAGAGCATTCATTCTAGAGTTCAGTAATGACTCATTAAGGCTGGTATATGTATCAATTGTGTAAAAGTAATATGCCAAACATATTGACAGCACTAACACCATACCTGTTAAATCCATTTGCACATTTAAAATCATGATGCAAGCACATGCAAAAAATATAAATACCGCACTCCTCAATATGAATACAGGCAACATTAATTGAATGCCGCCCAGTAAATTTGTGGTTATTCTTTTATAGAAAATACTATCGCTACCAAAAACCGCGGCAACTTGGATAATTTGAAAAATCGCAGTTGCGATTGCTATTTGCCCAATTACTACAGGCCCCAAGTATTTAGCTACTAAAGCGTTTATAAAGAAAAGACCAATTACGCCTATTGATTTTTCTGCAATCATCCAAATGATATTTTTTTGAGTTTTAGTTAACACCTATCCAACCTCTTTTAAATATTTATTTCTCTTCATCATCTTTATATAGTAAATCTATGAATTGCGTTATATCCATGCTATTTTTATTCAATAGCATAACGTAAACAACAGCAACTATCAGTATCAATAAGACAATACATGAAAGTAGAAGTAACATATTCAATCCTCTTTCTAACATTAAACTCAAAACCAATATAATTCAAAACAGAATGAGTAGACTAGTGAAAATATCGCAAAAAAAATAGAATTGCAGAAGTGTTTTTAGCAATACTCAAGCATGGAAAACATTAGTAAGCACGCTATATATTATAAATAGTTATAATATATATTATTAGCACCCTACCAAACAATCAACTAACACAAAATACACATCCAAACGACTATTGAGAATAATAGATTGATATTTTTTGACGAACCCAGAACTGCCTGCTGGTAATTTAACTAATAGATAAATTATGTATAATTACACAAGAACATATTTAAATTTAAACTTGCCATCCCCTAAAAAGATCATATGATTGCCTAACATCAAACTTTAAGAATGAAAATAATAGCAGAGGCATTAAATCATGTTTGACCATATCTTAGAGATTGTTGAAGCTTCTAACAAATTTATACGCATTTATGCGTCAAATGGACAGCAGATACACAGCACACTCAATAATAAACCACATGTTTACTTTCTCACCGAAGGTAGAGTAGATATTTATAGGAAAACAGACGATATTTTAATTTTCACTGTATATGCACCTCATATTTTAGGGTTATTTTTTATGTTCGAAAAGAATGATTATCATTATTTCAGAGCTTCAACGGATGCAACCTTTACAGCAATTCCAACTATAGAACTGAACTGCCTGGCTGATAGTAATGATTTGTGGAAACATTTTTTCTTAATGACTTGTGAAATCGCTTCAAACTTTTTCAAAAGGGATCAAAGATTTTCATCAAAAAATGCCTACGATATTATAAAAAACAACTTAGAAGCTATATGGGAATTACCAGAAAATGAAAGATCTCAAATTTCAGTTTTCAAATTCATTTTATCTAGAAGTACAATATCTCGTAGCTCCTTAAATAAAGTTCTAAAAGACCTCAATGATGGGGGGTATATTAAAATTCACAGAGGAAAACTTTTAAACATTAAAAACCTACCGCTAAAATATTAATCACTTAGGCGGCAGAAAAATCTTTCTCCATAATGGTGTTGTTTCTGATGTAATACTCTTCTTTTCGTTTATGCGATAATTAGCATAAAGACAATAGATTGAGAATGGAATCAATACCATTATCGATACAATAGATATTATATTATACATGCTCATAAACCCCTTCCTTTGTTGCCAGAGCATACATATAAAGTTCATGTCTATTTTTTAAATTTAATTTTTGCAAAATATTACGCCGATGTGTGCTTATTGTCTTTTTTGTTATGTTAAGAATAATTGCAATGTTGTCATCTGTTGTTCCTTCAGAAAACAAAGTGAACAAAAGAGCCTCTTTTGATGATAGTTTTTTAAAATGAAGCATATCATGAAAGTCATTTTGGTCTGTTAAATCATTAAAACACTCAATGTATTTATCCAAGTCGTAATTACATGGTAAAATCAAAGTTTTTTCTGGTCTGTATTTTGAAACTGCATAACAATGTAAAAAGTTATCTGTAATAATAATATCTTGAGTATGATACTTATGATAAAAAAT
>NZ_JADBRJ010000020.1:0-33961 GCF_014930585.1 Enterobacter cloacae complex sp. P43RS | reverse complement strand
GAAGTGAAACGCCGTAGCGCCGATGGTAGTGTGGGGTCTCCCCATGTGAGAGTAGGGAACTGCCAGGCATCAAATAAGTGAAGAGGCCATCCGAAAGGATGGCCTTTTTGCGTTTCTGCGCTGCACAAACTAATCCCCCAACGCCCTGCTTATACGGTAAACTACCTGCGTTTTTGCATCAGGATAGCGTCTATGAACCACTCCCTTAAGCCCTGGAATACCTTTGGCATTCAACGTAATGCTAATCAAATTGTACGTGCCGATACTGCACAGCAGCTGCTGGATGCATGGCAAAGCGCAACAGAAAATAACGAACCCGTACTGATTCTGGGCGAAGGAAGCAATGTCCTGTTTCTCGACGATTTCGCGGGAACGGTGATCGTTAACCGCATCATGGGCATTGGTGTGGAAGAGCATGCCGATAGCTGGCATCTGCACGTGGGGGCCGGAGAAAACTGGCATCAGCTGGTGCAATTTACCCTCGAAAAAGGGATGCCGGGTCTGGAAAACCTGGCGCTGATCCCAGGCTGCGCCGGATCGTCACCCATCCAAAACATCGGTGCCTACGGCATCGAACTGAAACATGTCTGTGAATATGTCGACTGCATCGAACTAGCGACCGGAACGGCTAAGCGCTTAACGGCAGAACAGTGTCGGTTTGGCTATCGTGACAGTATCTTCAAGCATGAATATCAGGATCGCTACGTGATTGTCGCCGTGGGCCTGCGTCTGCCAAAGAACTGGCAGCCGGTGCTGACCTATGGCGATTTAACGCGTCTCGATCCGGCAACCGTCACTCCCCGCGACGTATTTGACTCAGTTTGCCATATGCGAATGACCAAACTTCCCGATCCGAAAGTAAACGGAAATGCAGGAAGCTTCTTCAAAAATCCGGTAATTAGCAGCGAAAATGCAAAAGCCTTTCTTGAAGGATGGCCCACTGCGCCACATTATCCTCAGGCAGATGGCAGCGTGAAGCTGGCCGCTGGCTGGCTGATCGATCAATGCCAGTTAAAAGGCACGTCCGTAGGTGGCGCTGCCGTTCACCAGCAGCAGGCTCTGGTACTGATTAATCAATGCGATGCGACCAGCGATGATGTTGTACAGCTGGCGCATTATGTTCGTCAACGTGTGGGCGAAAAGTTTAACGTCTGGCTGGAGCCAGAAGTCCGCTTCATTGGCCGCACAGGTGAAGTGAATGCCGTGGAGACCATTGCGTGAAGGACAATACCATTCCGTTAACCCTGATTAGCATCCTTGCTGACGGGGAGTTTCACTCTGGCGAACAGCTGGGCGAGCAGCTGGGCATGAGCCGTGCCGGCATTAACAAGCATATCCAGACGCTTCGCGACTGGGGCGTCGATGTGTTCACTGTGCCGGGAAAAGGCTACAGCCTGCCGGAGCCAATTCAATTGCTGAATGAAGACGTCATCCGCAGCCAGCTTGGATACGGCAACGTTGCGGTGCTGCCGGTGATTGATTCGACGAACCAGTACCTTATGGATCGGCTGAGCGAACTCTCATCCGGCGATGCCTGTGTTGCTGAATACCAGCAGGCCGGTCGTGGCCGTCGCGGTCGCAAATGGTTCTCGCCATTTGGCGCCAATCTCTATCTGTCCATGTACTGGCGTCTGGAGCAGGGGCCTGCCGCAGCCATTGGCCTGAGTCTGGTCATTGGTATCGTCATGGCGGAAGTGCTGCACGATCTGGGTGCCGATCGGGTCCGCGTTAAGTGGCCAAACGATCTGTACCTTAACGATCGTAAACTTGCCGGTATTCTGGTCGAACTGACGGGAAAAACCGGTGATGCGGCGCAAATTGTCATTGGCGCGGGGCTCAATATGGTGATGCGTACTGTCCAGGATGATGTGGTGAATCAGGCCTGGACCAATCTCCAGGAGGCGGGGATCGTCATCGATCGTAACACCCTTGCCGTGCGCATGATTAAAGAGCTGCGCAGTTCACTCACGCTTTTTGAACAGGAAGGCCTGGCACCGTTCCTGTCTCGTTGGGAAAAGCTGGATAACTTCATCAACCGTCCGGTGAAGCTGCTGATTGGTGATAAAGAGATTTACGGCATTTCCCGCGGTATTGACGCACAGGGCGCGCTGCTTCTGGAGCAGGATGGCGCGATTAAGCCCTGGGTGGGCGGTGAGATTTCCCTGCGAAGCGCCGAATAACCGGATGGAGTAAACGATGCGAAAATCCGTCTGCGCTACCCTGGCATTTAACGATGGGGCAGCCTTCCGGAGAGCCCGAAATCATCTCTAAAGACGACGACGATTCGGCAAGTCTGAAAATGCAGGTGTGGGTTTCAGCGCAATAATGACGCACTGACTATCCCCTCTCCCCTGTGGGAAGAGGGGGAAATCAGTTACTGCGGATACGGTACCCAGTCCCCGCCGTTCAGGCGAACGTACGGTTTGTTCTGATACTGAATCACCACCGCGTTGGCGTTCTCGGAGACTTCTGCCGTTTGCGGCAGGTTGCTGGTGAGCTGATCCCAGTTCACGCTATCTTCCACAAACAGCTTCCCGTCAACGGCGCGGGCAACCAGTTCTGAAATCGCCAGATAGCTGCTTGGCTGGGTAATCTCAATTGGTGCGCCCTGGTGCGGTGCCTTCATACCAAAGAATTTAATGCCTGCAGGCACGTTGGTAATGGACGGGCTTGGGATATCGCGCAGACCGGATACCTGCATTCTGTCGCCTTTCAGCGCGCCACCGTGCTCAGGTACCACGACCACCATCACTTTACGGCCAGATTTTTCCAGCTCCGTGAAGAACGCATCCAGCTCGTCGAAGAATTTCTGCGCCCGCACTTTGTAATCCGCCGTTTTACTCACCCCCGGGAAGTGGTTACCGTCGTGAAGCGGCAGGGTGTTATAGAACGTTGCACTGCGCGGATTACTGTCTTTTTCGATGGTCTGCAGCCAGCGCTGCAGCACGGCGGTATCGTCATAAACCGGCGAGCCATCGAAGCCCAGCAGCGTAACGGGAAGACCGGTTTGATCCATCAGTGGCGCCTGCATGCCACCCTGTTCACGTACCTCTTTCAGGAAGTTACCGAACTGACCGTTATGCCCCAGCATCAGGTGCTGCGTAAAGCCCAGCTTCGCGAGATTATCGAATAAATAACACTGGTTGCCAGCGGGCTGATACAGGTTTTTATGCGATGCCTGACCGCAGCTTGCTCGCAGAAGGCGGATTGCCGCCGGGCCGCTGTATGAGGTGGCAGAGTTAAAATCTTTAAACTGGATGTCGAAATGGGACCACAGCGGGTGAGACATCAAACCGGCGGCATCCACGTCGGCCCAGGAGAGGGAACAGATGTTAATCACCAGCAGCTCAAACGGCTGTGCATCGGCTGGCAGCGCATCCGGGAATTTCGTCTGTCGCTTATCTTCAGCGGTATAGAAGCTGGAGAGCCAGGCATTAAGATTGGTGGAGGTCGGCGGTGCGGTCTGCGTTGGAATATCGCCCACCACCGGCGTATCGCCTGCCGTTGTAACGGTAGCCGCTGCGCTTCCTCCCGTCGTGGTCACCGTTGTCGTCGGCTGGCCGGCAGGCCACAGCGAAAAGCTTGGCCCCGCCAGCGTCAGCACGTTAAGCCAGATCATAATGGCGACGACAAATACCGTGACGCGGATCCACTGAGACAGGAACAGCCAGGCAACCAGCAGGACAAAGACGGCGCCAATCATCTGCCAGTTAATGAAACGCTCAACCAGGTCAAGCATATAGTCTGCGCTGAAGCCCGCGACCTGCGATCCCTGGCTCATTATGCTTTCCGGACCAGGCAGCCAGGTATCGTGCCAGAACAACGCAAAGCCGATGGGGATGGCCACCCAATGGCGTAAACGATGCAGCCTGATGTTCGGCAGAGGCATCAGCAGGAAGGCCATAAACACCAGGTTAAGCAGGGGATGGAAATTCAGATAACCTGCCCAAAGCAGGCCAAACTTCACCAGAAAGTAGAAGTTCCAGCCGGAAAGGCCGCGCCAGTATTGCCAGAGCGGCGAGGGTGACGAAGCGGTATAGGAAGAATTAGTCATGTTTACGGTCTGCCTTGACGTGTGATGCCCGTGTCAGTGTTCCGGCTGGTTTTACATAGCGAGGTTTTACAAACATCACTCTGGCCGTATCACGGATACGGCGTATGGAATGGCGTGCATAGTAGCCAAGCGGGAAAAAGATCAGCGCGCAGAATACGACCAGTTGGATGATATCGCTGATATTCATGATGGTGCGTTCTCCCCGTTCTCAGTTAATAAGCGAAGGGGTTCCGGAACCCGACGCCAGACATGTCCGTCATGTCTGGCATTGAGGAGCGGTTTTACATCGCTCGTGATTGCGAGCGGTTTAACCCATTGTTCAGGCTGGAGAGCGCGCATTTGCACCAGCTCTGCGCTGATAGCATTATCTTCGAACCAAATCATACGGTTCGAGAAAATATCCCCGGTAGGCAGGGGGAAGATGTGGTTAAGCGCGGTATCGAGATCGTTGACCCGGCAAAACGACAAAAACAGCACCAGGCGATTGTCGCCAATGGTCATGATGTCCCCTGTACGGTTCGGACGACACAGGGTGAGCGCCTGCTCAACGCGAATGCCCGGGACCGGCCGCAGGGCAACCATAACCCCTTTCCCGTCCGCCGGAAGTAACGTGTTGCTCATCATGTTGCCGACGGCATCGCAGAACGTATCCCATTTCTGGTAGCCACGCAGCTTCATCGGCTGGGTCATGGAGAGCAGCGTGGAGATATCTTCCGGTACATGGCGACTGAACTGCTGGCCCTGAACGCTTTCAATAAGCGTCAGGCAGCGTGACAGTGGCGCATTCCAGGGGATAACCATATTTGCCCCGCAGCCCAGAAGCAGACGCTCATCGGTAGCGCGCAGGCTGGTATTATTTTCGCGTACCACAATTTTTAACGCGCTGCCGCGCTGGCGGCGCAGGGTGTGAATTTGTCTCGCCAGCGTTTCAATCTGATTATTCTGCATCAACGAGAAAACGAGGGTGGCTGCCTGGGTGGTGCGGGCTTCATGAAAAAGCGCTTCGTTAGACTCAAACAGTGACCAGTTTTCCGAAAGCGCGGGCGCGCCCTCTAAAACCGCAATATGGCTCAGGATGCGCTTTTCATCGCTGCGCGGCTGCACCACGGTTTCTTCCTGCTGTGCCAGGTGCCATTTCCCCTCAATAGGTTTAAGAGTCAGCTGTTGCCTGGCGCTCACGCCCTTTTCATTGCACCAGAAGGCAATATCGTAGAGATAGCTGCCTGCCTGGTCACGAAGACTTGCCAGTCCGAACAGGGAGCGATATTCGCCCATCAAAAGTGAGAACAGCTTGTCATTATTACTGCCGGGGTTGACGACCAATAGCGTGCAATTTTGAAACTTTGCCCATTTATTGATTTTTTCCAGCCACGACAGCAGTTTTTCAGCAGGAATATTTTGCAGTATGTTATTTGCACATTTAAGAATCACTAAATAGTGATCCGGGTCAATAGAGCACTGAACGTCGCGGGACAAAAAGTATAGACTATCCGCTTCCGCTGACATGGAAAACAAACGTACTTTCTGGGGGCCGCTGTCGCTTTCGAGCGTAATTATTTTCTTCGGCTCTTCGCCCATGCTAATGACGGCCACGCGGGAATCCTTATCCTGAGCGGCAATTGTCTGGTTTACCAGGCTGATAGCGTCTTCATTACGATCCGTATTAATCCACCAGACTCCACCGACTGGCATGTGGCTCAATTCGTCCCATAATGACTGGATGCCAATAGAAAATATGGAGTCCACGATGTCCCTCTTTTCGTCTAATTTGCCTGTATCTCAGTTTACTAGCGAAAGCGTAGAAATAAACCTAACATTGAAATTAAAGAACATCAGATTTAGCATGTAAATGAAATTTGTCAGGGCAGGATGCCCCGCAACTTCCGAGCGTGCGATTTTCCTCAAAGGGATGGAATAAGAATGGATAATAACGAACCTGCAACCCCAGTCGACTCGACTCTGGGTTACACATTCCAAAACGATTTTCTGGCGCTGGCGCAGGCCTTTTCTCTACCTGAAATAGATTACACCGATATTTCCCAGCGGGAACAGTTGGCTGCTGCTATTAAACGCTGGCCGTTATTAGCTGAATTCGCCCATCAACATTAAGGGAGCCATTGATGGCCATACTCGGATTACAGGGCGTCCGTGGCGGTGTGGGTACCACATCTGTTACCGCGGCGCTGGCGTGGTCATTACAGCTTTTAGGTGAATCGGTGCTGGTGATTGACGCCTGCGCCGATAATTTGCTGCGTATGTCATTCAACGTCGATTTCACTCGCGAAGAGGGCTGGGCCCGCGCGCTGCTTGATGACAAAGACTGGCGGGATGCGGGGCTACGCTATACCTCCCAGCTGGATTTACTGCCTTTTGGCCAACTGACCACCACAGAACGCGAGAATGAAGCCGCCTATCAGCGTCTGTTTTCGCAGTTCACGCTTGCGCTGCAGAGCCTGAAAGAAAAGGGGCACTACCAGTGGATCCTGCTGGATCTGCCGCACGGCGCCGGGACGCTGACCCGGCAGCTCATCGCCCAGTGCGATCATGTACTTTCCGTGGTGAACGTCGATGCGAACTGCCATATTCGCCTGCATCAGCAGGGGCTGCCTCAGAACGCACATCTCCTGATTAACGATTTACGTATCGGTAGCCAAATCCAGGACGACCTCTATCAGGTGTGGCTGCAAAGCCAGCGCCGCCTGCTTCCCATTGTGATTCATCGGGATGAGGGGATGGCGGAATGCCTCGCCTCCAAGCAGCCGCTGGGCGAATACCGCAGCGACTCGCTGGCAGCAGAAGAGATCCTGACGCTGGCGAACTGGTGTCTGCTGAACTTCGCCAGCAAGGCGGAGCCTGCTGGGAGTTCGGTATGAGTCGACTCGCCAGCTGGCTTCTCATCCCGCCGGTCAGTTCGCGTTTGAGCGACCATTACCGGCACTTTCGCCGGCATGGTGCTCCGGCATTCAGCGCCGCGCTCGGCTGTTTTTGGCTGATTCTGGCCTGGACGTTCATTCCACTCGAGCACCCGCGCTGGCAGCGCATCCGTGCGCGTCACGGCGAATTATACCCACACATTAACCCCGACCGACCACGGCCTTTGGACCCGGCGCGCTATCTTATTCAGGCCGTCTGGCTGGCAATATCGTCATCCCGAACGGAGAAAATAACGCCGCACTGGCGCAGCTATTCCCGCGTACAGCAGTTACGTGAACGCTATCACCAGTGGCTGGATAAACTGCCCGCTAGCGTCAGCGATAAGACCAGCCATCTGGATAACCATAAAGAGCTTGGGCATCTCCACCCAGGCTTGCGGCGTTTTATTCTCGGCGTGATTGTCGTGTTCTCGCTCATTCTGGCGCTGGTCTGTATTACGCAACCTTTCAACCCGCTGGCGCAGTTCATCTTCCTGATCCTGCTGTGGGGCGTGGCGTTGCTGGTTCGTCGTATTCCGGGCCGTTTCTCGGCGCTGATGCTGATTGTGCTGTCGCTGACGGTTTCCTGCCGCTACATCTGGTGGCGTTACACCTCAACGCTGAACTGGGACGATCCGGTCAGCCTGGTGTGCGGTCTGGTGCTGCTGTTTGCTGAGACCTACGCGTGGATTGTGCTGGTGCTAGGCTATTTCCAGGTGATCTGGCCGCTCAACCGCCAGCCGGTTCCGCTGCCTAAAGACACCACGCAGTGGCCGACCGTCGATCTCTTCGTCCCGACCTACAACGAAGACCTGAGCGTGGTGAAAAACACCATCTATGCCGCGCTGGGCATCGACTGGCCGAAAGATAAGCTCAAAGTCTGGATCCTGGATGACGGCAACCGTCCGGCGTATCGCCAGTTTGCGGAAGAGGTCGGCGTTGAGTACATCGCCCGCCCGACGCATGAACACGCTAAGGCGGGGAACATCAACAACGCCCTCAAGTATGCCTCCGGGGAGTTCGTCTCGATTTTTGACTGTGACCACGTGCCGACGCGCTCGTTCCTGCAGATGACCATGGGCTGGTTCCTGAAAGAGAAAGAGCTGGCGATGATGCAGACGCCGCACCACTTCTTCTCGCCGGACCCGTTTGAACGTAACCTTGGCCGCTTCCGCAAAACCCCGAACGAAGGCACGCTGTTCTATGGGCTGGTGCAGGACGGGAACGACATGTGGGATGCCACCTTCTTCTGCGGCTCCTGCGCGGTTATCCGCCGTAAGCCGCTGGATGAAATTGGCGGAATAGCCGTTGAAACGGTAACGGAAGATGCGCATACCTCGCTGCGCCTGCACCGCCGCGGCTATACCTCAGCCTACATGCGTATTCCTCAGGCCGCCGGTCTGGCGACGGAATCTCTCTCGGCACACATTGGTCAGCGTATTCGCTGGGCGCGCGGCATGGTGCAGATTTTCCGCCTCGATAACCCGCTGATAGGCAAAGGGCTCAAGCTGGCGCAACGTCTCTGCTACGTCAACGCCATGTTCCACTTCTTGTCCGGCATCCCGCGGCTGATCTTCCTGACCGCGCCGCTGGCGTTCCTGCTCCTTCACGCCTATATCATTTACGCCCCCGCGCTGATGATTGCGCTGTTCGTTCTGCCGCACATGATCCACGCGAGCCTGACGAACTCGAAGATTCAGGGCAAATACCGGCACTCCTTCTGGAGTGAAATCTACGAAACGGTGCTGGCGTGGTACATCGCGCCGCCGACGATGGTCGCGCTGATTAACCCGCACAAAGGGAAATTCAACGTCACCGCGAAGGGCGGTCTGGTGGAAGAAGAGTACGTCGACTGGGTGATCTCCCGCCCGTATATCTTCCTCGTGCTGTTGAATATTGTCGGCGTGATCGCCGGTATCTGGCGCTACTTCTACGGCCCGGAAAACGAAATCCTGACCGTCTTTGTCAGTATGGCCTGGGTGTTCTACAACCTGATTATCCTCGGCGGCGCGGTGGCGGTGTCGGTAGAGAGTAAACAGGTTCGTCGCGCGCATCGCGTTGAAATCTGCATGCCTGCGGCGATCGCTCGTGAAGATGGTCACCTCTTCTCCTGTACGGTGCACGACTTCTCTGACGGTGGCCTGGGGATCAAAATCAACGGCCAGGCGAAAGTGCTGGAAGGGCAGAAGGTTAACCTGCTGCTTAAGCGCGGTCAGCAGGAGTATGTCTTCCCGACGCAGGTTGTGCGTGTGGCAGGCAGTGAAGTGGGTCTGCAGCTGATGCCGTTGACCAAAAAGCAACACATTGATTTTGTGCAGTGTACGTTTGCCCGTGCGGATACATGGGCTCTCTGGCAGGACAGCTTCCCGGAAGATAAACCTCTGGAAAGCCTGCTGGATATTCTGAAGCTGGGGTTCCGTGGCTATCGTCACCTTGCAGAATTTGCCCCGTCGTCGGTGAAATTAATTTTCCGGTCACTTACTTCGCTGGTTTCCTGGGTCGTGTCGTTCATTCCTCGTCGTCCCGAGCGGGATGAGACGAAGCAGGCGGACCCGGTTATGGCTCAACAATGATGATAACGCGATGAAAACAAAACTTTCCTGGTTATGTGCAGTGGCAATGGGAGTGAGTGCACTTCCCGCAACAATGGCTAACGCAGCACCCGGTAACGCAGCGGCGACGCCTGCGCCGACGGTCCCTGTCGTCGCGCAGGCAACCGATCCGGTTGTTACGGCGGCACCCGGTCAAACAGAAAACATCATTCCGAACCAGCCAACGGAGGGGAACACCCTGCCGGCCGAGAATCCGGTCATCGGGCAGGTGATGCCGGGCGTGCGGGGGGCTAACGCGCCCGTTGTCGCGGATAATGTGCCGTCGCGGGACGTGAAGCTGACCTTCGCGCAAATCGCGCCGCCGCCGGGCAGCATGGTGCTGCGCGGCGTCAACCCTAACGGCAGCATTGAATTTGGTATGCGCAGCGATGAGGTTGTTTCAAATGCGGTACTGAACCTTGAATACACCCCGTCGCCATCCCTGCTGCCGACGCAGTCTCAGCTGAAGGTCTACCTGAACGATGAACTGATGGACGTTCTGCCGGTGACCAAAGAGCAGCTGGGTAAGAAAACACAGGCGCAGGTGCCGATTAACCCGCTGTTCATCACCGACTTTAACCGTATCCGTCTGGAGTTTGTTGGTCACTACCGCGATGTCTGCGAAAACCCCGCCAGCAACACGCTGTGGCTGGACGTCGGGCGTAACTCCTCGCTGCAGATGACCTACCAGCCGCTGGCGCTGAAAAACGATCTGTCGGCGTTCCCGGTTCCGTTCTTCGACCCGCGTGATAACCGTCCGCTCACGCTGCCGATGGTGTTTGCATCGTCCCCTGACGTGACCGAGCAGCTGGCGGCGACCATTGTGGCCTCCTGGTTTGGCTCCCGCTCCGGCTGGCGCGGTCAGAACTTCCCGGTGATGTATGACAAAATGCCGGACAGGAACGCGATTGTCTTTGCAACCAACGCGAAGCGTCCGGGCTTCCTGCGCGACCACCCGGAAGTCAAAGCGCCAACCATTGAGATGGTAAGCCACCCTGATAACCCGTACGTGAAGCTGCTGGTGGTCTTTGGTCGTGATGATAAAGATCTGGTCCAGGCCGCGAAGGCGATTGCTCAGGGCAACGTCCTTTTCCGCGGCAACAGCGTGGTGGTGGACGAAGTTAAGCCGCTGCTGGCGCGTAAACCTTATGACGCGCCAAACTGGGTGCGTACTGACCGCGCCGTGACGTTTGGTGAACTAAAGACCTATGAAGAGCAGCTGCAGGCCTCCGGCCTTGAGCCATCGCCGATTAGCCTGTCGCTGAACCTGCCGCCGGATCTGTACCTGCTGCGCACCAACGGCATTGATATCAATCTCAACTACCGCTATACCGCGCCGGCGACGAAAGACAGCTCGCGCATGGATATCAGCCTGAACAACCAGTTCCTGCAATCGTTCAGCCTGCAAAGTACCCAGGACACCAACCGTCTGATGCTCCGCCTGCCGGTGCTGCAGGGGCTGCTGGACGGTAAAACGGACGTCTCTATTCCGGCGCTGAAGCTTGGCGCGATCAACCAGCTGCGTTTTGATTTCCAGTACATGAACCCGATGCCTGGCGGTTCGGTGGATAACTGCATCACCTTCCAGCCGGTACAAAACCACGTTGTGATCGGCGATGAGTCGACCATCGACTTCTCGAAGTACTACCATTTCCTGGCGATGCCGGATCTGCGTGCCTTTGCTAACGCGGGCTTCCCGTTCAGCCGCATGGCCGATCTCTCTGAATCCATTGTGGTGATGCCAAAAGCGCCAAACGAAGGCCAGGTGACGACCCTGCTCGACACCATGGCAACCGTAGGCGCGCAAACCGGATTACCGGCAGTTAACGTCACGTTGACGGACGATGGCAGTCAGATCCAGAACAAAGATGCGGATATCATGGTGATCGGCACCATCCCGGACAAGCTGAAGGATGAAAAACGTATCGACCTGCTGGTGAAAGCCACCGAGTCGTGGGTTAACACGCCGCTTCGCCAGACCGAGTTCCCAAGCATTATGCCGGACGTGAACGACCGTAAGGCCAGCGCGCAGACGGCCGTAACCTCTCAGGGGGCGATGGCTGCGGTGGTGGGCTTCCAGTCTCCTTACAACGATCAGCGTAGCGTGATAGCCCTGCTGGCGGACAGCCCGCGTGGCTATGAACTGCTGAATACCGCGATGAACGACAGCGGCAAACGTGCCGCGATGTTTGGTTCTGTGTCGGTGATCCGCGAGTCCGGCGTTAACAGCCTGCGCGTGGGTGATGTGTATTACGTCGGCCATCTGCCGTGGTTCGAGCGCCTGTGGTATGCGCTGTCGAACCATCCGGTTCTGCTCGCCATCCTGGCTGCGGTCAGCGTGGTCTTGCTGGCATGGGTGCTGTGGCGTCTGCTGCGCATCATCAGCCGTCGTCGCCTTAACCCGGATGAGTAAGACGTGATGAAAGCCTTTCGCTGGTGTGTAGTCGCAGCGTTGATGCTGGCGGCGATCCCTCTTCGCGCCGCCTGTACCTGGCCTGCCTGGGAGCAGTTTAAAAAGGATTACATCAGCGAGGGCGGGCGCGTCATCGATCCGAGCGACACGCGCAAAATTACAACGTCGGAAGGGCAAAGCTATGCGTTGTTCTTTGCCCTGGCCGCTAACGATCGCAAGGCGTTTGACCAGCTGCTGACGTGGACGCGCGATAACCTCGCCAGCGGCAATCTCAACGATCGTCTGCCCGCCTGGCTCTGGGGACAGAAAGACAAAGAAAACTGGGGGGTGATTGATACCAACTCCGCCTCAGATGCCGATGTCTGGATTGCCTGGTCGCTGCTCGAAGCGGGCCGGTTATGGAAAGACCCGGACTATACCCAAACGGGCAAGGCACTGCTAAAACGCATTGCCAGCGAGGAAGTGGTGAAAGTGCCGGGGCTCGGCTCAATGCTGCTTCCCGGTAAAGTCGGTTTTGCCGAAGAAAACGCCTGGCGCTTTAACCCCAGCTACCTTCCTCCACAGTTAGCGAGCTATTTCACCCGCTACGGTGCCCCTTGGACCACGCTGCGTGAAACCAATCTGCGGCTGCTGCTGGAAAGCGCGCCGAAGGGATTCTCGCCGAACTGGGTGCAGTATCAGAAAAACAAAGGCTGGCAGCTACAGCAGGATAAAACGCTGGAAGGGGGCTATGACGCCATCCGTGTCTATCTTTGGGTGGGCATGATGAGCGATAAAGATCCTCAAAAAGCCCGGCTGCTGACGCGCTTCCAGCCGATGGCGGCAAAGACAATTAAACAGGGCGTGCCGCCGGAGAAAGTGGATGTGGCGACGGGTAAACACAACGGCAATGGCCCGGTCGGGTTCTCTGCCGCGATGCTGCCGTTTTTACAGCAGCGCGATGCCCAGGCGGTTCAGCGCCAGCGCGTGGCAGATCATTTTCCCGATAACAATGCCTACTACAGCTATGTATTAACTCTTTTTGGTCAGGGATGGGATCAGCATCGTTTTCGCTTCACCGCTAAGGGTGAATTAATACCGGATTGGGGCCAGGAATGCGCAAGTTCACAGTAAATCTACTCACTCTATCGCTTGGGCTGGCACTGATGCCGCTGGCGCAGGCCGTTAACTCTCCGCAGCAGAAACAGCTGCTGGAGCAGGTTCGGCTGGGCGAATCGACCCATCGCGAGGATTTGGTTCGTCAGTCGCTCTACCGTCTTGAGCTGATCGATCCGAACAACCCTGATGTTATTGCCGCCCGCTTTCGCTACCTGCTGCGCCAGGGCGATAACGCCGGAGCGCAAAAAGAGCTGGACCGCCTGAAGGGGATCGCCCCTGACTCCGGCGCGTACCAGTCCTCACGCAATACCATGCTGCTTTCCACCCCGGATGGCCGCCAGCAGCTTCAGCAGGCGCGCTTACTCGCTACGACAGGGCACACGCAGGAGGCGATTGCCGCCTATGACAAGCTCTTTGACGGCAACCCGCCGGGCGGCGACGTGGCGACGGAATACTGGAATGTGGTGGCGAAAGATCCTGCCCGTCGCGCTTCGGCCATCAACCAACTGAAAAAAATAAACAGCAGCAGCCCCGGGAATACCCAGCTCCAGACGACGCTGGCCCAGCTTCTGTTCCAGAGCGGACGCCGTGATGAAGGCTTTGCGGTGCTGCAGGAGATGGCTAAATCCACCGGCGGCCGCGGCCAGGCCTCTGACATGTGGTATGAGCAGATCAAAGACCAGCCTGCCAGCAGCGCCAGCGTCACCGCGCTGCAAAAATACCTGACCGTCTTCAGCGACGGCGATAGCGTCGCGGCGGCGCGCGCCCAGCTTGAGGCGCAGCAAAAGCAGCTCGCTGACCCGGCGTTCCGCGCGAAAGCGGAAGGGCTGGCGGCAGTGGATGCCGGGCAGGGGAGTAAGGCGGTGGCGGAGCTGCAAAAAGCCGTCAGCGCCAACCATGCCGACAGTGAAGCGGTGGGGGCTCTGGGGCAGGCCTATTCCCAGAAAGGCGACCGCGCCCGTGCGGTGGCACAGTTTGAAAAGGCGATTGCCCTCGATCCGCAGAGCGATAACCGCGGGAAATGGGACAGCTTGCTGAAGGTTAACCGCTACTGGCTGCTGATCCAGCAGGGGGATGCGGCGCTGAAGGCGAATAACCCGGCGCAGGCGGAGCGTTACTATCAGCAGGCGCGCAACGTCGACAATACC
This sequence comes from Enterobacter cloacae complex sp. P43RS, assembly GCF_014930585.1. NCBI lineage: Bacteria > Pseudomonadati > Pseudomonadota > Gammaproteobacteria > Enterobacterales > Enterobacteriaceae > Enterobacter > Enterobacter cloacae complex sp. P43RS. Next base: position 19,745 of record NZ_JADBRJ010000020.1, on the reverse strand, counting down.
GACAGCTATGCGGTGCTGGGGCTGGGAGATGCTGCCGCCGCGCGTAAAGATAACGACGCGGCGGAGCGTTATTACCGCCAGGCGTTACGTATGGACAGCAGCAACAGCAATGCGGTTCGCGGCCTTGCCAATGTTTACCGCGCGCAGTCCCCGGAGAAAGCCTCGCAGTTTATCCAGTCGCTCTCTGCCAGCCAGCGCCGGAGTATTGATGATATTGAGCGTAGCCTGACTAACGAGCAGCTTTCCGCCCAGGCAGAACAGCTGGAGAGTCAGGGGAAATACGCTCAGGCGGCAGAAATTCAGCGTCGCCGTCTGGCACTCTCGCCCGGTGACGTCTGGATAACGTATCGTCTCTCGCGCGATCTCTACAGCGCGGGCCAGCGCAGCCAGGCGGATACCCTGATGCGCCAGCTTGCCAGCCAGAAACCGTCTGACCCGGAGCAGGTGTATGCCAACGGGCTCTACCTGTCCGGAAACGATCAGGACCGGGCCGCGCTGGCGCATCTGAATACCCTGCCGCGCAGCCAGTGGAACGGCAATATTCAGGAGCTTGCCGACCGTCTGCAAAGCAATCAGGTGCTGGAAACCGCCAACCGCCTGCGCGACAGCGGCAAAGAGCAGGATGCAGAGAATCTCCTTCGCCAGCAGCCAGCCTCCACCCGCATCGACCTCACGCTGGCGGACTGGGCGCAGCAGCGTGGCGATCTGAACGCGGCGAAAACGACGTACAGCGCCGTCCTGCAGCGTGAGCCGCAGAACGAAGACGCGATCCTCGGTCTGACCGAAATTTACAGCGCGGAAGGTAACAAAGATGCCGCCCGTGCGGAGCTCGCGAAACTGCCCGCCGCTCAAAACGGCCAGCCGCTGTCGCTCAATATGCAGCGCCGGATCGCGATGGCGCAGGCAGGACTGGGCGATTCCGCTGCCGCAGAACAGACCTTCAGCAAAATCATTCCGCAGGCTAAATCGCAGCCCGCCTCCATGGAAAGCGCGCTGGTGCTGCGTGATGCTGCCCGCTTCCAGACGCAAAACGGCCAGCCGCAGCAGGCGCTGGAGACGTATAAAGATGCCATGGTGTCGTCCGGCATCACCACGACGCGTCCGGTGGACAATGACAGTTTCACCCGTCTGACGCGCAACGATGAAAAAGATGACTGGCTGAAGCGCGGCGTGCGCAGTGACGCCGGTGATTTGTACCGTCAGCAGGATATTAACGTCACGCTGCAGCACGACTACTGGGGCTCCAGCGGCACGGGCGGCTATTCCGACCTGAAAGCGCATACCACCATGCTCCAGGTGGACGCCCCGCTCTCTGACGGGCGCATGTTCTTCAGAAGCGATCTGGTCAACATGGACGCCGGCACCTTTGATAACAATAACGGAACCTACGACCCTAAATGGGGGACCTGCTACGACACGCCGTGTAGCGGCAACACCAGCCAGAGCGACAGCGGCGCCAGCGTCGCCGTTGGCTGGCAGAATAAAACCTGGGCGATGGATATTGGTACCACGCCAATGGGCTTTGACGTCGTCGACGTGGTGGGCGGTATCAGCTACAGCAGCGATTTAGGCCCCATCGGCTACACCGTCAACGCCCATCGTCGGCCTATCTCCAGCTCTCTGCTGGCGTTCGCCGGGCAAAAAGATACCAATACCGGCACCACCTGGGGCGGCGTGCGCGCGACGGGCGGCGGGGTAAGCATCAGCTATGACAAAGGCGAGGCGAACGGCGTCTGGTCAAGCCTGAACGCGGAAACGCTGACCGGTAAAAATGTGGAAGATAACTGGCGCGTCCGCTGGATGACGGGTTATTACTACAAGCTCATTAATAAAAACAACGAGCGCCTGACGGTCGGCGTCTCCAATATGCTCTGGCACTACGATAAGGATCTGAGCGGCTATTCCCTCGGTCAGGGCGGCTACTACAGCCCGCAGGAGTATGTCTCCTTCGCGCTGCCGGTGACCTGGCGTAAGCGTACGGAAAACTGGTCCTGGGAGCTGGGTGGCTCGGTGTCCTGGTCCCACTCCAAAACCAAAGACGAGCTGCGTTACCCGATCCAGAGCCTGATCCCGACCGATGAGCCAGGCCGCTATACCGACCGTGGCGCGATGGAAACCGGCAGCTCCTCCTCCGGGACGGGTTATACCGCGCGGGCAATTATCGAACGCCGGGTCACCTCCAACTGGTTTGTGGGCATGGGCGTGGATATTCAGGAAGCGAAAGATTACACCCCAAGCCATGCGCTAATTTATGTGCGCTACTCTGCTGCAGGCTGGCAGGGCGATATGGACTTACCGCCGCAGCCGCTTATTCCTTATGCGGACTGGTAATCGGATTTTCCTTAATCCATTTGTAAGTCTCTCTTAATAGCGCGGCAATCGGGTATACTCAGGCGCGCCAGGTTTACACCCTGGCGCGCCCTGCGCTTCGAGTTTTGTGGAGAGTCATTTTGCGTGTCAGCCGTTCCTTAACGATCAAACAAATGGCGATGGTCTCTGCCGTCACTATGCTGTTTGTACTGCTCTTCTGCGTAATTTTGCTGTTTCATTCCGTACAGCAGAATCGCTATAACACGGCTTCGCAGTTAGAAAGTATCGCCCGCTCGGTGCGCGGCCCGCTCTCCGCCTCGATCCTGAAAGGGGACATTCCCGAAGCGGAAACCATCTTAAAACGCATTCAGCCTGCCGGCGTCGTTAGCCGCGCCGATGTCGTCTTACCCAACCAGTTCCAGGCGTTGCGGATGAGTTTTATCCCGGAGCGTCCCGTCCCGATGATGGTGATGCGCCTGTTTGAGCTGCCGGTGCAAATTTCTCTGCCTCTCTATTCGCTGGAACGTCCTGCCAATCCGCAGCCACTGGCCTACCTGGTTCTGCAGGCGGACTCGTACCGGATGTATAAATTCGTCATGAGTTGGGTGGTTACGTTAGTGACCACTTGCTTACTTATGACCCTGATCATCAGCGTAGCGCTGACGTGGTGTATAAACCGCCTCATTGTTCACCCGCTGCGCCGTATCGCCCGCGAGCTGAATGGGCTTTCGCCGCAGGATCAACTGGGGCACCAGCTTGAGCTGCCGCGTCTGCACCAGGATGATGAGATCGGTATGCTGGTGCGCAGCTACAACCTCAACCAGCAGCGCATCCAGCGTCATCAGGATGAGCTAAACAACAGCGCCACGCGCTTCCCGGTGTCGGAGCTACCTAATAAAGCGTTTCTGATGGCAATGCTGGAGCAGACCGTTGCGCGGCAGCAAACCACGGCGCTGATGGTGATTGCCTGTGAAACCCTGCAGGACACGGCGGGCGTGCTCAAGGAGAGCCAGCGTGAAATGCTGCTGCTGACGCTGGTGGAAAAGGTGAAGTCTGTCCTTGCCCCGCGCATGGTGCTGACCCAGGTCAGCGGTTACGACCTGGTGGTGATTGCCAACGGCGTGAAAGAGCCGTGGCATGCCATCACATTAGGTCAGCAAGTACTCACTGTCATAAATGAGCGGCTGCCCGTGCAGGGCATCCAGCTTCGTCCGAGCGCCAGTATCGGTATCGCCATGTACTACGGTGATTTAACGGCGGAGCAGCTGTACCGCCGCGCGTTCTCGGCGGCGTTTACCGCCCGGCGCAAAGGGAAAAATCAGATCCAGTTCTTCGACCCGGAGCAGATGGAAAAGGCGCAGCAGCGCCTGACGGAAGAGAGCGATATCCTGACCGCGCTGGATAACCGTCAGTTCGCCCTCTGGCTACAGCCGCAGGTGAATTTACAGACGGGGGAAGTGAAAAGCGCCGAGGCGCTGCTCCGCCTGCAGCAGCCGGATGGCTCCTGGGAGCTGCCGGAGGGGCTGATAGAGCGCATCGAATCCTGCGGCCTGATGGTCACCGTTGGCTATTGGGTACTGGAGGAGTCCTGCCGCCAGCTTGCCGCCTGGCAGGAGCGCGGCGTAACGCTGCCGCTGTCGGTCAACTTGTCTGCCCTGCAGCTTATGCATCCGACGATGGTCTCCGAGATGCTGGAGCTGATCCACCGCTACCGGATCAAGCCTGATACGCTGACGCTGGAAGTGACGGAGAGCCGGCGCATTGACGATCCTAACGACGCGGTGGCCATCCTGAAGCCGCTGCGCAATGCCGGCATTCGCATCGCGCTGGACGATTTTGGTATGGGGTACGCCGGGCTGCGCCAGCTTCAGCACATGAAAGCCCTGCCGGTGGACGTGCTCAAAATCGATAAATCGTTTGTCGACGGTCTGCCGGAGGACAGCAGCATGGTGCAGGCCATCGTCCAGATGGCGCGCAGCCTCAAGGTGCACCTTATTGCCGAGGGGATTGAAACCGAAGCGCAACGCGTCTGGCTGGCAGAGGCGGGCGTCGAGAGCGGCCAGGGCTACCTTTTTGCCCCCGCGGTGCCGCCGGATGTCTTCGAGCAGCGATACCTTTCTGGCGCTGACCATAACGCAAAAGTGTAATTTTGTTGCTGGCTTGTGCGAGCCAGTTCAAAGTTCTTAACATTTGTGTTTCAAATTTGAACCGGGTTTATTTCTGTCCTGTTATACGGGTGTTATTTTAGAGCCGCAGGTTAACCATAACCTTACAAAGCCTGTGGTTTTTCTTCCCAAGGACACCCTATGAAAACCTCACTCTTCAAAAGTCTTTATTTCCAGGTCCTGACAGCCATCGCCATCGGTATTCTGCTGGGTCACTATTACCCGGAGCTGGGCGCGCAAATGAAACCGCTTGGCGACGCGTTCGTTAAGCTCATTAAAATGGTCATCGCCCCGGTGATCTTCTGTACGGTGGTAACGGGCATCGCTGGCATGGAAAGCATGAAGGCGGTGGGCCGTACCGGTGCAGTGGCGCTTCTCTACTTTGAAGTGGTCAGTACCCTTGCGCTGATTATTGGTCTGGTCATCGTCAACGTGGTACAGCCTGGCGCGGGTATGAACGTTGATCCCTCTACGCTGGATGCCAAAGCGGTCGCGGTCTATGCCGAACAGGCGAAGGATCAGGGCGTGGTCGCCTTCCTGCTGGACGTCATCCCTGGCAGCGTCATCGGCGCCTTCGCCAGCGGAAACATTCTGCAGGTGCTGCTGTTTGCCGTGATGTTTGGCTTCGCCCTGCACCGTCTGGGCAGCAAAGGCCAGCTTATCTTCAACGTGATTGAAAGCTTCTCGCAGGTCATCTTCGGCATCATCAATATGATCATGCGCCTGGCGCCGATCGGTGCCTTCGGTGCGATGGCCTTCACCATCGGCAAGTATGGCGTTGGCACGCTGGTGCAGCTGGGTCAGCTGATCATCTGCTTCTACATCACCTGTATTCTTTTCGTGGTGGTGGTGCTGGGCTCCATCGCCCGTGCGACAGGCTTCAGCATTTTCAAATTCATCCGCTACATCCGTGAAGAGCTTCTGATTGTTCTGGGGACCTCCTCTTCAGAATCGGCGCTGCCGCGTATGCTCGACAAGATGGAAAAGCTGGGGTGCCGTAAATCGGTGGTCGGCCTGGTGATCCCGACGGGGTACTCCTTCAACCTTGACGGTACCTCGATATACCTGACGATGGCGGCCGTGTTTATCGCCCAGGCGACCAACAGCCATATGGATATTTTCCATCAAATCACCCTGCTGGTGGTGCTCTTGCTGTCGTCTAAAGGGGCGGCGGGCGTGACGGGCAGCGGCTTTATCGTGCTGGCGGCCACCATTTCTGCGGTGGGGCATCTGCCGGTGGCGGGTCTGGCACTGATTCTTGGTATTGACCGCTTTATGTCTGAGGCGCGTGCTCTTACCAACCTGGTGGGTAACGGCGTGGCCACGGTGGTGGTCGCGAAATGGGTGAAAGAGCTGGATCACAAGAAGCTCAACGATACGCTGAATAATCGCGCGTCTGATAGCAAAAATCCTGGTTTAACCTCCTAATCTTGTCACAATTGCCCGCATTCCCTTGTCGGGATGCGGGCTCCTGCGCATAATAACTGTTCATACCTGTCATAATTCGACAAGATTTTTTTTGGGTATATTTCACTTCAAACCGTGACGTTTTGCCGAACGCGCGGTCTAATCGACGTGTTTTCATCGTCATCTTTTAGAGTGCAGCGCGTCGCGAGACACTCTTTTTAACCAGGAATGTTGATCAGGGGTTCACATGCAGGGCACAAAAATTCGACTCTTAACCGGCGGTTTGCTGATGATGGCAGCAGCCAGTTATGTGCAGGCAGATGCGCTCCAGCCAGACCCGGCCTGGCAACAAGGCACGTTAGCGAACGGTTTTCAGTGGCAGGTGTTATCTACTCCACAGCGTCCCAGCGATCGTATTGAAATCCGTCTGTCCGTAAATACCGGCTCCCTTACGGAAAGCACTCAGCAAACCGGTTTTAGCCATTTTATTCCCCGTCTGGCGCTCACGCAGAGCGGCAGCTTGCAGGCAGTACAGGTGCGTTCGCTGTGGCAACAGGCCATCGATCCGAAACGCCCCCTTCCTCCGGCTGTGGTCTCCTATGACTACACCATGTTTAACCTGAGCCTGCCAAATAACCGTAACGACCTTCTTAAAGAAGCCCTTACCTATCTCTCCGATGCCTCTGGCAACCTGGCGATTACGCCGGACACCGTGAACTATGCGTTGAGCAACGGCGACATGGTGGCGACCTGGCCTGCGGATACCAAAGAGGGCTGGTGGCGTTACCGTCTGAAAGGCTCAACGTTGCTGGGGCACGATCCGGCAGAGCCGCTGAAGCAGCCGGTGGACGTCGAACAGGTAAAATCGTTCTACCAGAAATGGTACACCCCGGACGCGATGACGCTGATCGTCGTCGGCAATGTGGATAGCCGCGCGGTGGTTGAGCAGATCAACAAAGCGTTTGGCGATCTGAAGGGCAAACGCGAAACGCCAGCCCCTGTCCCGACGCTCTCTCCGCTGCGCGCCGAGCCTGTCAGCATTATGACGGACACCGTGCGCCAGGACAGGCTCTCCGTGATGTGGGATAACGCCTGGCAGCCTATTCGCGAGTCTGCGGCGCTGCTGCGCTACTGGCGTGCCGATCTGGCGCGTGAAGCGTTGTTCTGGCACGTTCAGCAGACGCTCAGCAAAAACAACGTGAAGAACATTGGCCTTGGCTTTGACTGCCGCGTGCTGTTCCAGCGTGCGCAATGTGCCATTAACGTTGAATCACCGGGCGATAAACTGAATGCGAACCTGGGTGTGGTGGCGAAAGAGCTGGCAAAAGTGCGTAAAGAGGGGCTCTCTGAAGAGGAGTTCAACGCGCTGCTGGCCCAGAAAAAACTGGAGCTGCAGAAACTGTTTGCCACCTACGCTCGCGCCGATACCGACATTCTGATCAGCCAGCGGATTCGCTCCCTGCAGAATCAGGTTGTCGACATCGCGCCTGAGCAGTACCAGAAGCTGCGTCAGGACTTCCTGAACGGTCTGACTGTGAATATGCTGAATCAGGATTTACGTCAGCAGCTGTCGCAGGATATGGCGTTGATCCTTCTGCAGCCGAAAGGCGAGCCGGAATATGACATGAAGGAACTTCAGAAGACCTGGGATTCCATTATGGCCACCGCGTCGCAGCCGGCGCAGGCTGCAACGGCTGATGATCTACACCAGGACGCGTCGGATATTCCGCAGGGGCAGTAACCCCCTCACGCTGGCCCTCTCCCCTTTGGGGAGAGGGTTAGGGGAAACTAAACAGGCATCGCCTCGCGCGGAATAATCGCTCCGCGATACTGAATCACGGTGCTGGCCGTCAGGTGCCCACGCTGTGCCGCCGCTTCCGGCGTTCCCCCCGTCAGGCGTACCGCCAGGTAGCCCGCGCTGAAGGAATCCCCCGCCGCGGTGGTATCAATCACTTTCTCTTTGGCCAGCTTCACCGCAGGGACCTCAACCACCGCTTCACCCGCAATCGCGACCAGGCACGACTCCGCGCCGCGCTTAATCACCACTTCGCTCACGCCTGCCGCCTGCGTGCGGGCAATCACATCCTCTACCGGTTTCTCACCCCACAGGGCGTCTTCATCATCGAGCGTCAGGAAGGCGATGTCCGTGCACTGCAGCATCTGCTGATAAACCTGCTGCGTCTCTTCGCGGCTGGCCCACAGGCGCGGGCGGTAGTTGTTATCAAAAATCACCTTCCCGCCGTTGGCGCGGCATTCGCGCAGCAGCGAGAGCAGCTTTTCGCGGCTGGTCGGGCTTAAAATCGCCAGGCTAATGCCGCTCAGATAGAGATAGTCAAACGTCGCCAGCTCTTCGCAGATGGCCCCAGCGGCGTCGCTCTCCAGCCAGAATTTGGCCGCGGCTTCGTTACGCCAGTAATAAAACGTGCGTTCGCCGGTGCTGTCAGTTTCGATGTAGTACAGTCCAGGCAGGCGGTTTTCCATACGCTGTATAAGCGAGGTGTCAACATGTTCACTCTGCCAGGCTTCCAGCATCTGCTGGCTGAAGCTGTCCGTGCCGAGGGCGGTGACGTAGTTCACGGTGAGTGCCTCAGGCGCAACCTGACGGGCAATGTAAACCGAGGTGTTTAACGTATCGCCACCAAATCCGCGGCTGACTTCCGCGCCTTTTTGTGACAGCTCAATCATGCATTCGCCAATCACGGCAATTTTTTTGGACATAGTCGTGAACCTGAACAGAAGAATTTTCAGCAGTGTGCGCCGAGTGAATTAGATGGTCAACTATATTAAAACGGTGTTCCATTATTTTATTTGAGCCAGCGCGTGTTCCGGCAAATTTCTGTCATCTTAATTTCATTTTCACGGTGAATTGAACATAAAGTTCTCAATTATCGCGCCGATAATCCTGTGACGAGTCCAGAAAGGCTATCCCAACAACAGGACATCTGAAATGAAGTCAGAGCAGGTTATCCAGCGGCTGAGCACTACGCCTGAGGCAAGTATTGAGAACTTGCAGGAGCATCGCTACTGGCTGCAATGTGAGCGCGCGTACACCTGGCAGCCGATCTATCGAACGGACGGTCGGCTGATGGCAATTGAGATTTTGACCGTCGTTACGCATCCCTCAAACCCTACTCAGCGCATCGCGCCGGATCGCTACTTTGCCGAAGTTGCCGTTCGCCAGCGTCTGGACGTGCTGGAAGAGCAGCTCCGTATGCTGGCGACGAAACAGGCTTTTTTCGAGCAGCATACGATCCTCGCCTCGGTGAACGTGGATGGCCCAACTCTGCTGGCACTGCGTCAGAACGCGAAGCTGCAGGAGCTGATCGCCACCCTGCCGTGGCTGCGCTTTGAGCTGGTGGAGCACGTGCGCCTGCCGCAGGATTCCTCGTTTGCGTCAATGTGTGAATTTGGCCCGCTGTGGCTGGATGACTTTGGCACCGGTATGGCGAACTTCTCGGCCCTCAGCGAAGTGCGCTATGACTACATCAAGGTGGCCCGCGATCTGTTCATCATGCTGCGCCAGACCCCGGAAGGGCGGAATCTGTTTACGCTGTTATTGCAGTTGATGAATCGCTATTGCCAGGGGGTGATCGTTGAAGGCGTGGAAACGCTGGAAGAGTGGCGTGATGTGCAAAACTCTCCCGCAGCGGCGGCGCAAGGCTATTTCCTCTCTCGCCCCGTGCCGATGGATCTCCTCGAAAGCGCCAGAACGACCCTCTGATAACCCCGTTTCCCTTTGTCTGGACTATAGTTTTACAGGAAAGGTCATCAGGAAAGGGGATAACAATGACAAAAACAACCAGGGTCATTTCCTGGATTACAGGGATTTTCTTGTTGTTGATCGCGATCGTCGTCATCATTATCGCGACGTTTGACTGGAACCGCCTTAAGCCGACCATCAACCAGAAAGTCTCAACTGAGCTGAACCGTCCCTTCGCCATTCGTGGCGATCTGGGTGTGGTATGGGAACGTCAGAAAGAGGAGACCGGCTGGCGAAGCTGGATCCCCTGGCCGCACGTCCACGCCGACGACATTATTCTCGGCAACCCGCCGGATATCCCCGAAGTGACCATGGTGCATCTGCCGCGCGTGGAAGCCACGCTGGCGCCGCTAGCGCTCCTGACCAAAACCGTCTATCTACCGTGGATCAAGCTCCAGCAGCCCGATGCACGCCTGATCCGCCTCTCAGAAAAAAACAATAACTGGACGTTTAACCTTGCCAGCGACGGCGAAAAAGATCCGAATGCCCAGCCTTCTTCGTGGTCATTCCGTCTGGACAATATTCTTTTCGATCGCGGGCGGATCGCCATCGACGATAAGGTCAGCAAGGCAGACGTGGAGATCCTGGTCGATCCGCTGGGTAAACCGCTGCCGTTTAGCGAAGTCACGGGCAATAAAGCGAAAGGCGATAGCGCCAAAGCGGGTGATTATGTCTTCGGCCTGACGGCAAAAGGGCGCTACAACGGTCAGCCGCTTAACGGGAAAGGGAAAATCGGCGGCATGCTGGCGCTCCGGAGCGAAGGCACGCCATTCCCGGTGCAGGCGGATTTCCGCTCGGGGAATACGCGCGTGGCGTTTGTGGGGACGGTCAACGACCCGATGAACATGGGGGGCGTCGACCTGCAGCTCAAGTTCGCCGGTGACTCGCTTGGCGAACTGTATGAACTGACTGGCGTACTGCTGCCGGATACCCCGCCGTTCGAAACGGACGGGCATTTGGTTGCCAAAATTGATACCGAAAAATCGTCCGTTTTTGACTACCGGGATTTCAACGGCCGCATCGGCGATAGCGATATTCACGGCACGCTGACCTACACCACCGGAAAACCACGGCCAAAACTGGAAGGGGATGTCGAATCCCGCCAGCTGCGTCTGGCCGATCTTGGCCCGCTGATAGGCGTGGATTCGGGTAAAGGGACAAAGTCAAAAGAGGTCAAAAAGGACGTTCAGCCTGCGGGAAAAGTGCTGCCTTACGATCGCTTTGAAACCGATAAGTGGGACGTGATGGACGCAGATGTGCGCTTCAAAGGGCGCAAGATTGAGCATGGCAGCACGCTGCCGCTGAGCGATCTCTCGACGCATATCATCCTGAAAAATGCCGACCTGCGCCTGCAGCCGCTGAAGTTTGGCATGGCGGGCGGGACGATTTCCTCCAACATTCACCTGGAAGGCGATAAAAAGCCGATGCAGGGGCGGGCGGAGATCCAGGCGCGTCGATTGAAGCTGAAAGAGCTGATGCCGAACGTGGAGCTGATGCAGAAAACCCTCGGTGAAATGAACGGCGATGCGGACATTCGCGGGGTGGGGAATTCCGTGGCGGCACTGCTGGGCAGCGGCAACGGTAACCTGAAACTGCTAATGAACGACGGTCTGGTCAGCCGCAACCTGATGGAGATCCTGGGGCTGAACGTCGGTAACTTTATCATCGGGCAAATCTTTGGCGATGACGAGGTGCGGGTGAACTGCGCGGCGGCGAATGTGGATCTGGTTAACGGGGTGGCGCGTCCGCAGATTTTTGCCTTCGACACGGAAAACGCGGTGATTAACGTGACCGGTACCGCCAGCATGGCCTCCGAGCAGCTGGATTTGACCATCGATCCGGAAAGTAAGGGGATTCGTATTATTACCCTGCGCTCGCCGCTTTACGTGCGTGGGACCTTCAAAAATCCGCAGGCGGGCGTCAAGCCCGGGCCGCTGATTGCGCGTGGCGCGGTGGCCGCAGCCCTCGCGACGTTGGTCACCCCGGCCGCCGCGCTGCTGGCGTTGATTTCGCCGTCAGAAGGCGAGGCGAATCAATGCCGGACGATTTTGTCGCAGATGAAGAAGTAACGCCTTTCTCCCTCTCCCTGTGGGAGAGGGCCGGGGTGAGGGCATCAGGCCGCAATGAATTACAGCGCCTGATGCTTAGTCTCATGCGTCAGCAGCAGCGCAATCAACGTCAGCGCCGCCATGGCCGCCAGATAAACGCCCACGTAGAACAGACCATAATTTGCCTGCAGCCAGGTGGCGATATACGGTGCCACGGACGCACCCAGAATAGACGAGACGTTATAGGAGAACGACGCGCCGGTATAACGCACCTCCGTCGGGAACAGCTCCGGCAGCAGCGCGCCCATCGGGCCGAAGGTCAGCCCCATCAGGCTCAGGCCAATCAGCAGGTACGCCATCACCAGCGCCGGGCTACCTGAACTCAGCAGCGGCGGGAAGACGAACAGAGCAAACAGAATGATCAGCGTGGTGATCGTAATCATGCTCGCACGACGACCAAACTTATCCGCCAGCAGGCCGGCAATCGGTACCATCACGCCAAACCCAATTACCGCCATCATCAGCATCCACAGCACTTCGTTACGCGGCAGGCCCAGACCAACCGGTGCGGCAGCGGTACTGTAGGTCATGGAATACACCGTCATGATGTAGAACAGCGTGTAGGTCGCCAGCATGATAAACGTGCCCAGCACGGTCACGCGCACGTGTTTGGTCAGCAGGGTGCCCAGCGGCACTTTTACCTGTTTTTTCGCCGCGGCTACTTTTGCGAACACCGGCGTCTCATGCAGGGAAACACGCACATACAGGCCAATCAGCACCAGCACGGCCGAGAAGACAAACGGAATACGCCAGCCCCAGCTCATGAACTGTTCGTCCGTCAGCAGCCAGGAGAGCAGCAGGAAGGTCCCGTTGGCAAAGAAGAAGCCAATCGGCGCGCCAAGCTGCGGGAATGAACCGTACAGCGCACGTTTACGCGGCGGGGCGTTCTCGGTCGCCAGCAGCGCCGCGCCACCCCATTCACCGCCCAGCCCCAGACCCTGACCAAAACGCGCCAGCGCCAGCAGGACCGGCGCCAGAATGCCGATGGTTTCGTAGGTCGGCAGCAGGCCGATCGCCACGGTGGAGATGCCCATCGTCAGCAGCGAGGCCACCAGGGTGACTTTACGCCCAATACGATCGCCGAAGTGTCCAAACAGCGCGGAGCCAATCGGACGCGCCACAAACGCGATAGCAAAGGTCGCCAGAGACTGTAGCGTCGCCGCCGTCGGGTCTCCCTGCGGGAAGAAAATATGCGGGAAAACGATGACCGCTGCGGTGGCGTAAATGTAAAAGTCGAAGAACTCAATGGCGGTGCCAATCAGCGATGCGACGACAACTTTATTGCGCGAGTTTACCGGGACGTTTTCCGCACCAGAGTCGAGTGTTGTGGCTGTTGATTGCATAATATTTTCTTATTTTTTGTCGAACGAAAGGCCATATTACGCACAGCAAAAGCGACATTTCAATCTGTAACAAAGTCGCTTCCTGATTATAAAATCAACAAAAAGCGGATAATGTTCAGGCCAGCCAAAATGCTTCCATGAAATGCTTCACGTTTTTTAAATATTGGTGAATAAAACTGGTTTTCGGTTAAATAAAAGTTACGGACTGGATTTATATGCTGAAATGATGAGTCGGGCTGAAATATCAGCCCGAGAGCGGAATTAACGATGTGTTTTTCCGGGCATTCGCGTGTCGCCTTTGTACTCGGCGGTGGCAATCCACGCCGCGCAGAACAGGGTTAAACGCGCGAAGAAGTAGAAGAACGCCATCAGCCCGAGCACCGAGCCAAATGCCGCGCCGGACGGGGATTTCACCAGTGACGGCAGCGTGTAAGTCATCACGATCTTAATCACTTCAAAGCCGATCGCCGCAATCAATGTGCCGCGGAGCAGCGCCTTCTTACGCGGACGATGCCGAGGCAAGCGCCAGAAAATCCAGAAGAACAGCAGGTAGTTGGCGAAGATAGAAATCGCCAGTCCGATGCCGCGCCAGGCGGGCTTCAGCCATTCGATGTAATCAAGATAGAGCGCAGAAATAATCATCTGCTGCGCGGAGCCCGCCACGGAGGTAATGGAGAGCGTGACGACGAGCGCGATAAGCAGGCCAATCAGCGAAATAAAGTCGCGGAAATATTTAACCCAAATTTTCTCCTGATCCTGCGGTTTACGCTCCCACACCTCGCGCGACTGGGCACGAATAGCTTCGCGGAGGTTGCCCATCCAGTTAACGCCGGAGTAAAGGGCGATGAGCAAACCGACGATCCCGACGGTGGTGCGCTGCTGAACGGCGGTGTTAATCGTGCTTTTCAGCGTGGTGGCGAGGGTTGGGTCACTGACGTTATTCAGGATCTTATTGAAAATATCCTGCAGCAGCGTTGGATGTGACGCGAGTACAAAACCGGCCGCTGCAAACGACACCATCAGGATAGGGATCATCGACAGGAACGAAAAATAGGTGATCGCGGCACCGAACTGGTTCCCCATGCGGTCATTAAAGCGCTCGGTCGCACGTATAAGATGCGCAACCATGGGAAACTGCTGAATTCTCTCCGCCAGGCTGGTGACGGTGCCCAGCGCCTTGCTGGCGGTACCTGGGGCTTTAGCCTCTTCCGGCTCGGTTTCCATCTTCTTGATGGGTTCATAATCTAAATGTTGGGTGGGTCGTTGCGGGTTATTTTCCGGCGTCACGCATCTTTTCCTTTTTCGTTTGGCTGGATGTTATTGAATTATAGCTTGCGACTAGTCCACGTAAGCTTTTGTGAGTTCGGTTAGCCACTCCATAAACAGGTGAACCCGGCGAGAGAGGTTGCGCCGGTGGGGGTAAATCAGGGAGACAGGCATCGGTTCCGCGCGATACTGCGGGAGGATCTCAATCAGTTTCTTTGCGCGCAGCAGGTCGCGCACCCCAACGCGCGGGGCCTGAATGATCCCCAGCCCGGCAAGGCAGGCGGCCTGGTAAGTTTCCGTGCTGTTGACGGTTAGCACCCCGCCCGTTTTTATCCACTGCGTCGTGCTGCCGTTATAAAATTCAAAGCCCTGAGGGCGGCTTCCCAGCATCGAGGCATAATGAATCACGGCGTGCGAGCCTAAATCGTCCAGCGTGTCAGGGTAGCCAAAACGCGCCAGATAATCCGGGCTGGCGCAGTTTATCACCGACAGCTTGCCCAGCGGACGGGCTATCAGCCCTGAGTCCTTCAGGGAACCCACGCGGACGACGCAATCAAACCCTTCCCGGACCACATCCACCAGACGATCGCTGCTGCTGAGCTCCAGTTCGATACCCGGATACTGCTGTAAAAACGCAGGCAGTTTGGGGATGACGACATTTCGAGCAACGCCAACGGGCATATCCACGCGCAGCCTTCCGCTGATGCTGGAGGGATCGTGCTGAAACATACCGTCCAGCTCATCCAGGTTCGCCAGCAGATCTTTTGCCCGTTCGTAATAGACCATGCCGTCCTGCGTCAGGCTGACGCGGCGCGTGGTACGGTGCAGTAGCTGGGTGCCAAGCCGGTTTTCCAGTGCCTGAATTTGCCGGGAAACGCTGCCTTTCGGCAGCGTTAATGTCTCTGCCGCGCGGGAAAAACTCTCCAGTTCCGCGACGCGAACAAACAGCTGCATTGCGTGAATTTTATCCATAGATGAAGCTCATTGTTGTTTGCACTGAAACAGTGAAGCGTTATTACCCATCTTTATTGATCTTCTATCACCTAATAAGCTCTTTCTCAATCTCCATAACAGCCAAAACGAGGTTTATGATGACTGAACGTATCGCATTAGTGACGGGTGGTAGCCGCGGCTTAGGTAAAAACGCTGCGTTAAAGCTGGCTGCTGACGGCACGGGAATTATCCTGACCTACAATCGTAGCCAGCAGGAAGCGCTGGAAGTTGTGCGCGAAATTCAGGAAAAAGGCGTCAAGGCGGCGGCATTAAAGCTCAACGTCGGGGATATCGCCGGTTTCGAAAATTTTGCTCAACAGCTTCAGGAGATCCTGAAGAGTGTCTGGCAGCGCGAAACATTTGATTATTTATTGAACAATGCCGGGACGGGTTTATACGCACCCTATACCGAAACGACGGAAGCCCAGTTTGATGAGGCGCTGAACATTCACTTCAAAGGGCCTTTCTTCCTGACGCAGCGCCTGCTGCCTCTGCTTAACGACGGGGGGCGGATCCTCAATGTCTCCAGTGGACTGGCCCGCTTCACCCAGCCAGGCTCAGGAACCTACGCGGCCATGAAAGGGGCGATGGAAGTGCTCACCCGCTATCAGGCGAAGGAGCTTGGAGCGCGCGGTATCTCCGTTAATATTATCGCACCAGGCGCGATCGAAACCGACTTTGGCGGTGGGCGCGTGCGCGACAACGCGCAGCTTAACCAGATGCTGGCGTCGCAGACGGCGCTGGGGCGGGTAGGTTTGCCGGACGATATCGGGGATGCCATTGCGGCGCTACTTAGCGATAAGCTTGGCTGGATGAACGCGCAACGTATTGAAGTGTCAGGCGGTATGTTCCTGTGATGTCTGATGTTAAGGGGAAGGAACCCCTTAAGGAAATCCTTAATATGGATGTGTCAAAATGCGGGTAAATATAAAAACCACTGGCGGATTTGTAACCTCTCCATTCATTGAGTTTTTTCTTAAATAGCGCCTATGTAGAATCCCCCTTCGCTATTCTCAGAGGGAGAAATACGATGCGAGTAATCATGTTTGACAGGCAGTCGATATTTATTCATGGAGCGATACACGGTTTGCAGAAATTAATTCCTGAAATAAATATAACGGGGGCTTGTCAGGCAGACGATTTATGGACGCAAATATCCGCGTCACCGTCTGCTATCGTCATGATTGACGGCAATTTAATTCAGGATGAGGGGAGTTCTTTCCTGGATGAAATCATGCATCGCTTCCCGTTGGTACGGGTGATGATGGTTCTGGCAAAAAAAGAGACCCGATGGGTTGAACAACTCATGCAGCGAAACGTGATGGCTATTATCCCCCGTAACGCCAACCCTGAGCGGTTTGCCGCCGTGCTGGATTCCGTGTCCAGAGGGATGGTCTGCTTTCCCGCTGAGTGGGTCAGCCAGCAATCGTCAGCGCAGGCGTTACTTTCCTTAAGCGAGCGTCAGCGTGAGGTGCTGAAGCTGCTGGCGGCGGGCGAATCAAACAAAGAAATTGGTCGGAATCTCAACATCAGTGCGGCCACGGTAAAAGCGCATCTGGAAGCGCTTTTTCGCCGGCTGGAGGTAAAAAACCGAACCCAGGCAGCCATGTACTACACCCGGGCGACGGCCTGAAGCAGCGCTTTCGGGAGTGAAGACGTCACGCCGAAACTCAGTATCATCAGTACCAGCGCGTCATGCTGCTGCTGGGTTAATGGATGTATACACTTTTCCCGCAGCAGCGTTTCACACAGCTGAATATCTTCATGGAGTAAATATTCCGCCTGAAGAGGCGTGATAAGGCCGTGAAAATTTTCCCGTTCGCGGATCACATGCCCATAGCCGATAACCCATACACCCTTTTCATCACGATATTTCTCCAGTGAAAGCCCTTGATGTTTCTTTATTAATTCTATGGCGGCAGAAGATATATTTAGCGCATGACCGTTCATATTCGTTTCCTCTTAATGGCGATACTGTAGAGGAATCGCGGTACGAGCAATATCCGCCAAATGGCTGTTGATCAGGAATTATTGTTCAGGTATTCCTGCCGTAATAACCCAAATAACCAGTCATTTTGCCAGCGACCGGAAAGGTAATAGCTTTCACGTAGCTCGCCTTCCAGCTGGAAGCGAGCTTTTTCCAGCAGGCGCCTGGAGGCGACGTTTCCCGCGGTGACGGTGGCGGTGAGCCGACGAATACCGCCCTGATGAAAGGCGTAATCGCAAAGCGCCTGCAGGGATTCGAAGCCGTAACCTTTGCCCTGCGCCTCGGGGGCAAAAAGAAAGCCCACTTCGGCGCAATCTTCTTCCCGATGAATATACCCGGTAACGCCCAGCGGGGCCTGTGAGAGGGCATCACGTACGACGAGGCACAGCCAGTGCGCGCTGCCTGGCGTCCAGGGCGTCAGGCGCGAATCAAACGCCTCCCGGATCGCTGCGACGGGGCGGTTCTCCGCCACAAAGCGCATGACTTCGGGGTGTTGCTGCAACGCCAGAAAAAAGGGCCAGTCTTGCTCCTGCAGGGGCGAGCAGTTCAGGCGTGAGGTCATTAAAACTGGCATTAAGATTCTCCTGAAGCATTTTAAATGATTTTAGGGTTGTCACTTTATTTCAACAGAAAGTCAGGTATGGTTAAGCGCGTATAAATAAAAAGAAAAACGGCCGTTAGTGCCCATTCCGGATGTCTTCGCTGTCGCTTAAGGAAAACAATGACTCTCAGCACATCACATCATATCCGCGAACAGTTTGAACACTGTCTGGCGGTCATTCGCCAGGCGTCGGTGGAAATCTTGCTTCTTCTGAATGTACATGTTTCTGAGGGGAAAGATCCACGCTGGTTTCTCGAACAGCTGGACAGCGCGCGTTTAGGGCTCGGGGGATGGGCTACGGTTGCGAAGAAGCTTAACCTGAATGATGCCGAGATGTCGGAATTTACGCTGCAGCTGCGCCTGCTGCAGCAGCGCGTCCCGCAGTACGAGAGCGGGCAGGATGTCAGTGAAAACCAGCTTATTGCGGCGATGCGGTTTGTGACTACGCTGGAACATCTTCGTCTGCAGCAGCCGCTTCTGACCTACAGCACCGAGCTGGCCCCGGGAAGCGAACTCCAGCAACAGCAGGCGCACAAGCAGGTACGCGCAATTGAGTTAATGATTAAAGGCCTCATTCAGCAGGCCTGGCCCGATCAGGTGCGGCTCAATAATCATCTTAAAACCTTATTTAACGCTGACCGCGTACGGCGCTGGCTGAAGCATGGCGAAATCAACGATGTCCTGAGCGGCATGATGTTCAGTGAACTGGCGCAAATGCTGGTGGATAAAAAAGAGTTCAGCCGCTATTACGCCTCGCTGTTTAACGACCCGTCCATGCTGACGCTCCTGGTGGAGCCGCGCAAAACGCTGCAAACCTTCCTCGACGACATCCGGCAAATCCGCAACAGCATTACGGTGCAGAAAACGTTGAGTTCGGCGCAAATTCAGCTGCTGGATAACTACTACATGCAGATCTCCCGTCCGGTTCAACGCGCGTTTGAAGAGGGGAGAACGCGCGTCAACCCGGCCGGATTCATGGCGGTGGATGCCAGCGAGCTGCACGCGTTCTGGGAAAGGGCGCAAAAAATGGATCGGGTTACCGGTGGGGATCTGTTTGAAGTCCGCGACACGATTGAAAAGCCGACCCAGCGCGCCCCGCGCACGCCCGAACAGCGTGAGCAGCTTATCTCCGGTGCGCTATGGGGAGCGGTCGGCGTGATGGTGATTGCCATCGTGGTAGGCGGCTTCTGGCTGGTGACCAGCAGCAAACCGCAGCCTGCGGCCGAAAATACGGCGCAAGCGGCGGCTCCGCCGCAGGAGATGCGCGAAACCCCTTCCTCGCGCGAGACGCTGACGCGCATGGGAGTGACCTGGGACGAGAGTAATTTCCGTTCGGCGATTAACCGCAACGATACCCGCGTGGCGCTGCTCTTTTTGCAGGGTGGGATGGACTGGAAGCTGTCATGGACCGAAGAGGCGATGTCGGCAGGCTATGACGACGTTCTGGAGCTTATGCTGCGCTATCGGCAGAACATGGCAGAAGAGAAGCCGTGTCGTCGTTTCATCAATACGCTCAGCCACGCCATGTCAAACGGCGAGTCCCTGACGTCAATACGTAAAGAGTATCTGAAAGCGTTCTGCACCGTGCCGGCCGTGGTGAAGCGCCAGAAGCACGATCTTGAGATGGCAACGCGACGCGCGCAGTCACAGCCGGATGCCACCACAAAAAAATGGCAGTCTATTCAGACCGCCATTTATGAGGTGATTCGCTAAAGTTTTCCCCCTCTCCCCTGTACGGTCCGGGGACATAGTGAACACTTGTTCGGGGACATGGTAGACACTTACAACTGAGGCATAAGAACCCG
>NZ_JADBRJ010000019.1:0-40915 GCF_014930585.1 Enterobacter cloacae complex sp. P43RS | reverse complement strand
ATGTTAAAAAGTGTTCACCATGTCCCCGAACACCTGTCTACCATGTCCCCGGACTGTACACCCACGGGGAGAGGGCGCAAACACTAAAAACGGCAATCAGGGATTGCCGTTTTGCTTTTATTTCCGCGTTAATTTCTCAAGATCCGCTTCAATCTCGCTGATCTTGTTGGTGACAACGCTTTCAAGGTGACGCAGATCGTCGAGGATCTTACGCTTGAGATCGACTTCGGTGCGATCGCGCTGGCAAATCTGATCGAGTTCATCGATCACATAGCGCAGGTTAGGGCTGATTTCCTGCACCTCTTTGTACCCTTGTCCTACGCCGTCAGCGACGACGGTCTTACGCTGGCGTGGATATTTAAACTTCACGCTCTTGGCGAAAAACTCTCCTTTATCCTTGTGAAAATAGATTTTTAAAATGTCGTTGTTGGCTTCCTGGCGAAGGCTGTAACGATCGATTTCATCAGGATTGGTAATGCCCAGACTTTTCAGATTATCGTACATAGCGGTACCCTTATCTCAACATAACCTTTGAATAATTAATGAAAAAATTCCTTTTTGCCACCCTCATATACAAAAAAAGCGGGGTCGATCCTGATTACATTTCACTGAAATTACCGGGCAGGGAAGGTGCATTGCCCCCACTCGTTTATTGTTGTTTTTAACGACTACGTCAAGTGGAAATCAATTTAATACCAAAACCTGACGATCTGAGCGCTAGCGCAATAAGGCGATGGAGGCCAGCATTTCGCTTTCCGTGGTGTTAATTTCCTGTTCCAACAGTTCGTCGATCCGCTGTTTTTTGATTGCCTGATTGACGCCGAACAGATCGAGCTTATCCAGCAGGAACATCACCAGCGCCGTAATCACGGCGGTCAGGACCGATGAGAGTAAAATGGGGAGCGGTCCTGGTAGACCAAGGCCGCTGAGCCATGACTCAAGGCCAATAGCCGCAAAGACGGAAAGAGAACCTGCTACAAGCTTAAGAATGGCATCGCCTTTTTGGGCCATACTGCTGTGTTTATCCCTGAGGATCGGTGCCGTCTGCATCAGGACCTTAAAGCCTTCTTTTACCATCCGCATGATGTTTTTGAACACGCCAACGAAGCAGTTAACCATCCCTTCCAGCAGCATCGACACGAAATTTTTAATAAAGCCGACGGCAACATCTTTTAATAAAACGACAGCATTTTTGAGAATGTGATCTTTCATGCGACCAAGACGAATCGACAGAGCCTGCGAAAAATCGCTCGCACCTACGCCAGCTTCAATACCGTGCGTTAAACAGCTGCGCAGCTCATAGTAAAGAGGCTTGATAATGAAGAGAATGAGATCGCCCAGCGACTGATGACCTGATGCCTGGGCCGCATCTTTCGCCAGAACTTTTTGGACGTCGCGATCCTTGCGGATATTATCAAATACGGTTTCATTGGTTTTGGTATCCATCGTTTGCTGTGCGATGTCCATTTTCTCGACCATCACCTGCCGCGTTTTGATTTCCTCTTCTGTTAGCGGATGCGCGACATCTTTTTTCCCTTTTTTGACAACTACAAAGCCCTGATCGATCTCCTGCTGGAGTTCTTCGCGGGTTTTAGCGAACTTACCGGTTTTCTCGCCACGGTTGTTTTGCATGCTGGTAACAGCATAATTTTCGTCAATATTGAGAATATTTTTGATGTCATCAAGCTTCAGAGCCTTGTTGCTTTTGAGGTTGTTGCATACTTCGGCGCAGGAGACGACATGATCGACTTCGGCAGCCTGCTTCTGCTCTCCCTCGCTTTTCGCATGTTTTTTGTACTGGTAGATCGTGCCGTTACCATATTCATCCTCAGCGCGCAGATTACCGGAGAAATGGTTCTCTTTACGGGCCTCCATTTTTGCACCATCGCGCATGTTCAGAGAGTCGTTGTTGCGCGTCATTTCGCCGCCGTTAAACGACGATTGTTCAGAAAAACGGTCAATGTTTTGACGCTCGTTCAAGTGCTCGCTGTAGCTATCCAGCATAAAGGCATTTCTTTCGGGCGCTTCGTAACTGAACGCCCGGCACTCCTGGTACAGGCGGGACGGGGTAACACCTTGTCGGGTGCCGATATTGCAGGCGCGCATTGTGCCGTCGAGCAGGCTGAGAAACACGGGTTCGAGGATATTGTCGATGGCGCTGCCCGTTGAGATTACGTCCAGGCGGGCCATAACGTCGTCGTTGCTGACCGTCAGGTTGGCCCCCATGATCGCTTCGCGGTAAATGCTGCCGGTATCGCACCCCTTTATAAATGCAGCATCGACTTCTCCGGTCAGATGAGCTTCGATGGCGGACGCCGTCGCCACGGATTTTAGCGCAGGGGCATTCCGCACCTGTTGCAGCTTTTTCATTCTGGCGAGATGTGCATTAAGATTTGTCATCCGTCGTCCTCAGGCCGCAACCAGTAAGTTCCAGGAGGCCATAAAATCACTTTCGCTTTGTGTTCTTAGCTCATCCTGACTTGCCATCATGCCAACAATGAGGCTAAACCTCTCCAGGCTTTTCGCATCGTTAAGCTGATATTCATTTATAAGTGACCAAACCGTTGGCAGATTGGGCGGTGTTTCGACCATCTCGACGATTTTCTGCTGAACGGCTTGAGGTAACTTTTCCCGCGGAACAAGACCAGACACTGCATCATCCAGCAGGGCAATATTTTCCGCTGGGGTCTTGCCATTAGCCTTGATGCAGCATGTCCCCAGCGCATACGCCGCGAGGATAAAGTCATCCCGTTTACTGATATCGCGCATCTTGTCCGCCAGTTCAGTCTGGAGTTTTTTGATCTTTTCGGCGTATTCAGCTTTTGCGATCTGCTGCCCTTCAGCAATCCCTTCGTCTTTGCCGTTATTTTTTCCCCATAAATACGTCCCGGCCAGAGTGACCAGACCTGCGATCCCCGCACCAATTATTTTGCCGTAATGACTCATTGCACGATTCCCGTTTATTGCCCTCAAGGCCAGATTATTATTTGCTGTTCACGAATAATATCGTTAATCCTGTTTTTCAACAAAGCTATGTTTTAAAAGAAAAAATTTGCATTAAGTAACGAGGTTAACTTGCTTGTAAAGAGATTCATCATTGTTACTTCAGCTGAGAAAAGGCGAGCGAGACGGGTATTCAAAAGCGGGGAAATGAGGCAAAGTTATCGCACAAAAGCGTAGCCCGCGGGGATAATGACATGTCAGGACGCATTGATTATCAGATCGAAAAATACAGCTTTGGCGCCGCAGATGAGAGCCCAAGGCTCGCGCACCAGTGGGCAGAAGTTGCCGCAGAGTGCCGCCAGCTAAAGGCGGGTGCGGAAGAGCGTTTACGTATTGCCTTACTGAACGTGGATTATGTCACCAGCTTCGAACTGCCGTTCCGACTGGTGCTGACCCGCGCCCCTCAGCTTATCGCCGGGCTGCGCGATGAGTTTCAGCTAAGCCAGAAGAACGTCATCTTTAACGGCAAGCGCTTTGGCTGCGTCTACAGCCTGAAAGCCGATCTCAATGCGATTCCTGAGGCTTTTCAGTACCGCATGAGCACCCGCATTCGGCGGATCGATCCCACCGGGCTTACTGCAGAGCCCTTCCGGCAGATCGCCAAAGAGGTAAAAGCGCCGCGTGAGCGACTGAAGCTGGCGCTTGAGTCGGGACTGGCCGTGACGGCTCTCGACGGGCTTTTCTGGCTGGGGAGCCAGCGTATGGCGGCGGATATCGCAGGGTTGAGAAAAAAGGGAATGGCAATCGCGACTGCGGAAACGGACGTTTTTGATGATTATACCGGGACGCACAGGCGCGTCCCGGTTTATCAACGCGTCGGGGATTAGTCGATGGTGCGCAGCAGTTCGTTGATGCCCACTTTACCGCGGGTTTTCGCATCCACTTTCTTCACGATAACGGCACAGTACAGGCTGTATTTACCGTCTTTTGACGGCAGGTTACCGGAAACCACCACGGAGCCCGCCGGAACGCGACCGTAGTGCACTTCGCCGGTTTCGCGATCGTAAATGCGGGTGCTCTGGCCGATGTAAACGCCCATGGAGATCACGGAGCCTTCTTCCACGATCACGCCTTCAACCACTTCTGAACGCGCGCCGATGAAGCAGTTGTCTTCGATGATGGTCGGGTTAGCCTGCAGTGGCTCCAGAACGCCACCGATGCCGACGCCGCCGGACAGGTGAACGTTTTTACCGATCTGCGCGCAGGAACCGACGGTTGCCCAGGTATCGACCATGGTGCCTTCGTCAACGTACGCACCGATGTTCACATAGGATGGCATCAGCACGGTGTTGCGTGCGATGAATGCACCCTGACGAACTGCTGCCGGTGGCACCACGCGGAAACCTTCTTTCTGGAAACGCGCTTCGTCGTAATCCGCGAATTTCATTGGCACTTTATCGAAGTAGCGGCTTTCTGCTCCGTCGATAACCTGGTTATCGTTGATGCGGAAAGAGAGCAGCACGGCCTTCTTCAGCCATTGATGAGTGACCCACTGACCGTCGATTTTTTCTGCCACGCGCAGGGCGCCGGAATCCAGCAGGGAAATAACCTGGTTTACCGCTTCACGGGTCACGGTATCCACATTTGCCGGAGTGATCTCGGCGCGACGCTCAAAAGCGGACTCAATAACGTTCTGTAACTGCTGCATTGTTTACTCTTTCCATTTCACTAAAAAACACGTCACCCTTTATCGTTTGGATTGAGGGCTGCTGTCAACCGTTGTTGCACTTCAAGCTGCAGGTCATTATTAAGGGCACGCCGGTCGGCGGTGGCGATTATAAATAAATCTTCTACTCGCTCGCCAATGGTTGTAATTCGGGCCCCATGAAGCGAAATTCCCAGATCGGCAAAAACTTGGCCGACGCGAGCAAGCAGCCCTGGCTGGTCGAGCGCGATCAGCTCCAGGAACGATTTACGGTCGGTGTGGGTCGGCAGGAAGTTGACCTCGGTATCGACAGTAAAATGACGCAGTTTCGCCGGCTGACGGCGCGGCTGCGGTGGCTGCCAGCTGCGCTGCGTGATTGCCTGCTCCAGACCGAAGCGTATCCCTTCATGCCTGTCCGAGGACAGCGGGCTGCCGTCCGGCTCCAGCACAATAAAGGTATCCATCGCCATGCCGTCGCGGGTGGTAAAAATCTGCGCGTCGTGAACGCTAAGGTTACGTCTGTCCAGCTCGGCGCAGACGGCAGCAAACAGATAAGGCCGGTCCGGGCTCCAGATGAATATCTCCGTTCCACCGCGCGTGGCCTGCGGGCTCAGCAGGATCATCGGTTGAGACAGATCGTGCTTCAGCAGGTGCCGCGCGTGCCAGGCAAGCTGGTTTGGGCTGTGGCGCACAAAATAGTTGGCACGGCAGCGGGCCCAAATCTGATGCAGCGCTTCTTCATCAATGTTATCCATCCGCAGCAGCGCCAGCGCCTGCAGCTGGTGATGACGCACGCGCTCGCGCATGTCCGGGGTGTTTTGCATCCCGCGTCGCAGCTGTTTTTCGGTGGCGAAGTACAGCTCGCGCAGCAGGCTCTGCTTCCAGCTGTTCCACAGGGTTTCGTTGGTGGCGCAAATATCGGCCACCGTCAGGCAGACCAGATAACGCAGACGGTTTTCCGTTTGAACTTCTTCGGCGAACTGCTTAATAACCTCAGGGTCCTGAATATCGCGACGCTGGGCGGTGACCGACATCAGCAGGTGATGGCGCACCAGCCAGGCGACCAGCTGCGTTTCGCGCGAATTGAGACCGTGCAGTTCGGCAAATTTCAGCACGTCCTGTGCGCCCAGCACCGAGTGATCGCCGCCGCGGCCCTTGGCGATGTCGTGGAACAGAGCGGCAATCAGGATCAGTTCCGGATGGGTCAGGCGCGGCCACAGCTCCACGCACAGCGGGTGGCGGGAGCGCGTCTCTTCTTTGGCAAAGCTTTCCAGCTTGAGCATCACGCGGATGGTGTGTTCATCCACCGTGTAGGCGTGGAACAGATCGAACTGCATCTGCCCGACGATGTGCGACCACTGCGGCATATAGGCCCACAGCACGCTGTGGCGGTGCATCGGCAGCAGCCCGCGGCTGACGGCACCCGGATGGCGGAGCATGCTCAGGAACAGCGAGCGCGCTTCCGGGATGTAACACAAAGGCTGCGTCAGATGGCGACGCGCGTGGCGCAGATGGCGCAGGGTGGTGGAGTAGATCCCGGTGATGGTGCTGTTGCGCACCATGGTATAGAACATCCGCAGGATCGCTTCCGGCTCGCGGATAAACAGCGTTTCGTCGCGCAGATCGATAAGCGTGCCGCGCAGCTGGAATTCATCGTCAATCGGGCGCGGCTTTTCGTCGGCAGTCAGGGCCAGAATGGCCTCGTCGAACAGCTGCAACAGCATCTGGTTCAGCTCGGTGACCCGGCGGGTGACGCGGAAGAAATCCTTCATCATTTGCTCAACCGGCTCGTTGCCTTCGCCCTGATAGTTCAGCCGCTGCGCTACGCTGAGCTGACGGTCAAACAGCAGGCGGTTATCGTAGCGGGTAACTTCCAGATGCAGGGCAAAACGGATGCGCCACAGCAGGTGCAGACACTCGTTTAGCTCGTTACGCTCGGCCTCGGTCAGGAAGCCAAAGCCGACCATCTCGTCCATCGAGGTGGCGCCAAAGTGGCGACGGGCGACCCACTGTAACGTGTGGATGTCGCGCAGGCCGCCGGGGCTGCTTTTAATATCGGGTTCAAGATTATAGCTGGTGCCGTGGTAGCGCTGGTGGCGCTGGTTTTGCTCCTCGACCTTGGCGGCGAAGAATTTCTCAGATGGCCAGAAGCCGTCGCTGAAAATATGCTTTTGCAGTTCCAGGAACAGCGCGACGTCGCCAATCAGTAGGCGGGTTTCAATCAGGTTGGTGGCGACGGTCAGGTCAGATAACCCCTCCAGCAGGCACTCTTCCAGGGTGCGCACGCTGTGGCCCACTTCAAGCTTGACGTCCCACAGCAGAGTCAGCAGTTCGCCTATTTTCTGCGCCTGTTCGTCCGGCAGCTTTTTGCGGCTCAGGATCAGCAGGTCGATATCGGAAAGCGGATGCAGCTCCCCGCGGCCATAGCCCCCGACGGCAACCAGCGCGACGTCGCTCACCTGCCCGAAACCGTAGTCGATCCACAGACGCTGCAGGAGCTGGTCGATAAATTCGGTGCGCGCTTCGATGAGCTGCTCGGCAGAGACGCCCGCGTCGAACGCGCTGCCCAGCCAGCGGTGGAAAACATCCATATGGGCTTTTATGTGCGCGCAGGTCAGCTCGTGCGGCGGCCAGACGCCCGGGTTATCGGGCTGATCGGGGAGGGTGGGAAGTGCTGTGTTAGCATACTGTTCGGGTAATAGATTACTCATCGTGCGCCACCCATAAGAAAAAGCTATCGCCATTAAAAAAGCCGGCATTTGCCGGCTTCTTATCACTCAATGTTCGTCAGTATCGCCGGGATGGTGTCATCCTTGCGCAACGTCATAATTTCGCAGCCGTTGTCCGTTACCACAATAGTATGCTCGTACTGGGCAGACAAGCTTCTGTCTTTGGTTTTCACCGTCCAGCCGTCTTTCATAGTGCGAATGCGGTAGTCACCGGCGTTGACCATCGGTTCGATGGTGAAGGTCATCCCTTTTTGCAGCACCACGCCGCCGTCATCGGCATCATAGTGCAGAACCTGCGGCTCTTCATGGAAGACGCGGCCAATGCCGTGACCGCAGTATTCGCGCACCACGGAGAAACCTTCCGCTTCCACGAATTTCTGAATTGCGGCACCGAGGGTGCGCAGGCGGATGCCCGGCTTAACCATTTTCAGCGCCAGGTACAGGCTCTCTTGCGTCACTTTGCACAGACGCTCGCCCAGAATCGTTGGTTTGCCAACGATGAACATCTTCGAGGTGTCACCGTGGTACTCGTCTTTAATGACGGTCACGTCGATGTTGACGATGTCGCCATCTTTAAGCAGTTTTTCGTCGTCCGGAATACCGTGGCAAACCACTTCATTAATAGAGATGCAGACGGATTTCGGGAAACCGTGGTAGCCGAGACAGGCGGAAACCGCGTGCTGCTCGTTAACGATATAGTCATTACAGATGCGATCCAGTTCGCCGGTGCTGACGCCCGGCTTCACGAACGGCTCGATCATTTCCAGCACTTCCGCGGCCAGACGACCGGCGACGCGCATCTTTTCAATTTCTTCAGGTGTCTTAATAGAGATAGCCATGTAATCTGTCCATCGGTGTCGATTTTTTCGACAATACTAGTCTAAGTGTCGTCAATGGTATCAGTCAGGCACGCCCCGTGCCAAATTGAGAATCATTAACAGCACACTCCGCCAACAACTGTTGGTTTCTGGTCGTGTTTTGTGGTATAAAGCGCGCCGGACTTCCGATCCATCTCAGATACACAGGCTGGACGGAAGCGACAAATCTCACTTTGTGTAACAACACACACGTATCGGCACATATTCCGGGGTGCCCTTCGGGGTCGGTAATATGGGATACGTGGAGGCATAACCCCAACTTTCAATATAGAGGTTTTAAAACATGGCAACTGTTTCCATGCGCGACATGCTCAAGGCTGGTGTTCACTTTGGTCACCAGACCCGTTACTGGAACCCGAAAATGAAGCCTTTCATCTTCGGCGCGCGTAACAAAGTTCACATCATCAACCTTGAGAAAACTGTACCAATGTTCAACGAAGCCCTGGCTGAGCTGAACAAGATCTCTTCCCGTAAAGGTAAGATTCTGTTCGTTGGTACTAAGCGCGCTGCAAGCGAAGCTGTGAAAGATGCTGCTAACAGCTGCGACCAGTTCTTCGTGAACCATCGCTGGTTGGGCGGCATGCTGACCAACTGGAAAACTGTTCGTCAGTCCATCAAGCGCCTGAAAGATCTGGAAACCCAGTCTCAGGACGGTACTTTCGACAAGCTGACTAAGAAAGAAGCGCTGATGCGCACTCGTGAACTGGACAAGCTGGAAAACAGCCTGGGCGGTATCAAAGATATGGGCGGCCTGCCAGACGCGCTGTTCGTAATCGATGCAGACCACGAGCACATCGCTATCAAAGAAGCTAACAACCTGGGTATCCCGGTATTCGCTATCGTTGATACCAACTCCGATCCGGACGGTGTTGACTTCGTTATCCCGGGTAACGACGACGCAATCCGTGCTGTTAGCCTGTACCTGAGCGCTGTAGCTGCTACCGTTCGTGAAGGCCGTTCCCAGGATCTGGCTTCTCAGGCGGAAGAAAGCTTCGTAGAAGCTGAATAATAAGGTTTTACCCCTTATTAGTACCGTGTATGAATAGGGGCCCATTATCGGCCCCTTTTTTCAATTTACACTGTTTGGCCTCCGGCCGGGCAGTTCACATCTCCCGAGGATTTAAGAATGGCTGAAATTACCGCATCCCTGGTAAAAGAGCTGCGCGAGCGTACTGGCGCAGGCATGATGGATTGCAAAAAAGCGCTGACTGAAGCGAACGGCGACATCGAGCTGGCAATCGAAAACATGCGTAAATCCGGTGCGATCAAAGCAGCTAAGAAAGCAGGCAACGTTGCTGCTGACGGCGTGATCATCACTAAAATCGACGGCACCTACGGCATCATTCTGGAAGTTAACTGCCAGACTGACTTCGTTGCTAAAGATGGCGGTTTCCAGGCATTTGCGAACAAAGTTCTGGACGCAGCTGTTGCTGGCAAAATCACTGACGTTGAAGTTCTGAAAGCACAGTTCGAAGAAGAACGTGTTGCGCTGGTTGCTAAAATCGGTGAGAACATCAACATCCGTCGCGTATCTTCCCTGGAAGGCGAAGTACTGGGTTCTTACCAGCACGGCGCACGTATCGGTGTTCTGGTTGCGGCTAAAGGCGCTGACGAAGAGCTGGTTAAACAGCTGGCAATGCACATCGCTGCAAGCAAACCAGAATTCGTTAAGCCAGAAGACGTGTCTGCTGAAGTGGTAGAAAAAGAGTACCAGGTTCAGCTGGACATCGCGATGCAGTCTGGTAAGCCAAAAGAAATCGCAGAGAAAATGGTTGAAGGCCGCATGAAGAAATTCACCGGCGAAGTTTCTCTGACTGGCCAGCCTTTCGTTATGGATCCAAGCAAGTCTGTTGCTCAGCTGCTGAAAGAGCACAACGCTGACGTAACTGGCTTCATCCGCTTCGAAGTGGGCGAAGGCATCGAGAAAGTTGAGACTGACTTCGCAGCAGAAGTTGCTGCAATGTCCAAGCAGTCTTAATGATTGAAAAGGAGCCGCCTGAGGGCGGCTTCTTTTTGTCACCCGTCACAGGAAATCAGACAGGCTCCAGTATCGCCGTGCTGATTTGCGGCATATTATGTCGCCAGAATTAACTCCCATCTTAATCGTTGACAGTCTCAGGAAAGAAACATGGCTACCAATGCAAAACCCGTGTACAAACGCATTCTGCTTAAGCTGAGTGGCGAAGCGCTGCAGGGATCGGAAGGCTTCGGTATTGACGCAAGCATCCTTGATCGCATGGCACAGGAAATCAAAGAACTGGTCGAACTGGGTATCCAGGTTGGCGTGGTCATTGGCGGTGGCAACCTTTTCCGTGGTGCTGGTCTGGCGAAAGCGGGGATGAACCGCGTTGTGGGCGACCACATGGGTATGCTGGCAACCGTGATGAATGGCCTGGCAATGCGTGATGCGCTCCATCGCGCCTACGTGAATGCCCGCCTGATGTCCGCGATTCCCCTGAATGGCGTATGCGATAATTACAGCTGGGCAGAGGCCATCAGCCTGCTGCGCAACAACCGCGTGGTGATCCTCTCCGCCGGTACGGGTAACCCGTTCTTTACCACCGATTCCGCTGCCTGCCTGCGCGGTATCGAAATTGAAGCCGACGTGGTGCTGAAAGCGACCAAAGTAGACGGCGTGTTTACTGCCGACCCGGCAAAAGATCCTTCTGCGACCATGTACGATCAGCTGAGCTACAGCGAAGTGCTGGATAAAGAGCTGAAAGTGATGGATCTTGCCGCCTTCACGCTGGCTCGCGACCACAAACTGCCGATCCGTGTCTTCAACATGAACAAGCCTGGCGCACTGCGTCGCGTGGTCATGGGCGAAAAAGAAGGCACTTTGATCACGGAATAATTTCCGTCGACGATAAATACAGGTAAGATTCCGCTTTACTTTGTAGTGGTATCTTACCTGGACGCGCCTTTGGCGTTGTCATGAATTAAACGCGACTATACTTAGCACACCTGTAGCGCTGTGCTGGCGGATAGTCTGCCTGAGACAAGTTTTCAAGGATTCGTAACGTGATTAACGACATCAGAAAAGATGCTGAAGTACGCATGGACAAATGCGTAGAAGCGTTCAAAAACCAAATCAGCAAAATCCGTACTGGCCGTGCTTCCCCAAGCCTGCTGGATGGCATCATCGTAGAATACTACGGTACGCCAACCCCGCTGCGTCAGCTCGCGAGCGTGACGGTTGAAGATACCCGTACGCTGAAAATCAACGTCTTCGATCGCTCTATGAGCCCGGCCGTTGAGAAAGCGATCATGGCTTCTGACCTGGGTCTGAACCCAAGCTCAGCGGGTGCTGACATCCGCGTTCCGCTGCCTCCGCTGACGGAAGAGCGTCGTAAAGATCTCATCAAAGTGGTTCGCGGTGAAGCTGAGCAGGGTCGTGTTTCCGTGCGTAACGTGCGTCGCGATGCGAACGATAAAGTGAAAGCACTGCTGAAAGAAAAAGAGATCAGCGAAGATGACGATCGTCGTTCTCAGGACGACATTCAGAAAATGACCGACGCTGCCATCAAGAAAATTGATGCGGCGCTGGCAGAAAAAGAAGCGGAACTGATGCAGTTCTGATTTCTGTCGTACACTGATAAACGCCGTTCAGAGGGACTTCGGGTCTTGCTGGCGGCGTTTTGCTTTTATCTGGTCTAACTTTTTTCGGGCATCTCATGAAGCATTTAACACTCCTCGGCTCAACCGGTTCCATTGGTTGCAGTACTCTCGACGTCGTCCGCCATAATCCTGAACTTTACACCGTGACAGCGCTGGTGGCCGGTAAGAATGTGCAGCGTATGGTCGAGCAGTGCCTGGAGTTTATGCCCCGCTATGCGGTGATGGATGACGAAGAGGGCGCGCGCCTGCTAAAAGCCCAACTGCGTGAGAAGGGCAGCCGAACCGAGGTGCTGAGTGGCCAGCAGGCGGCCTGCGAGATGGCGGCGC
Source organism: Enterobacter cloacae complex sp. P43RS (assembly GCF_014930585.1). NCBI lineage: Bacteria > Pseudomonadati > Pseudomonadota > Gammaproteobacteria > Enterobacterales > Enterobacteriaceae > Enterobacter > Enterobacter cloacae complex sp. P43RS. Next base: position 28,715 of record NZ_JADBRJ010000019.1, on the reverse strand, counting down.
TGGATGAGGTTGACCAGGTTATGGCGGCCATTGTCGGCGCGGCCGGGCTGCTGCCGACACTTGCTGCGATCGATGCCGGTAAAGATGTTTTGCTCGCCAATAAAGAGTCGCTGGTGACCTGCGGACGTCTGTTTATGGACGCGGTAATACAGCGCGGGGCGCGTCTTTTACCGGTCGACAGCGAGCACAACGCCATTTTTCAGAGTTTACCGCAACCTTTTCAACAGAACCTGGGGTACGCTGACCTGGAGCAGAATGGCGTTGTGTCGATTCTGCTTACCGGGTCTGGTGGCCCGTTCCGTGAAACGCCACTCTCTGAACTGCGCGCAATGACGCCGGATCAGGCGTGCCGTCATCCGAACTGGTCAATGGGGCGTAAAATCTCCGTGGATTCTGCCACCATGATGAACAAAGGTCTGGAATACATTGAAGCGCGCTGGCTGTTTAATGCGTCGGCGAAACAGATGGAAGTACTGATCCACCCGCAGTCGGTGATTCACTCGATGGTGCGCTATCAGGATGGCAGCGTGCTGGCACAGCTCGGCGAGCCGGATATGCGTACGCCTATTGCTCATTCAATGGCATGGCCGAACCGGGTGAAATCCGGCGTGAAGCCGCTTGATTTCTGTAAGCTCAGTTCTCTGACGTTCAGTGAACCAGACTACGATCGTTATCCTTGTCTGAAGCTTGCAATGAACGCCTTTGACCAGGGGCAGGCGGCGACGACGGCACTGAATGCAGCCAATGAAATTACCGTTGACGCATTTCTGAATCAGCAGATCCGTTTTACCGATATCGCGACCTTAAATTTATCGGTACTGGAAATGATTGATTTGCGTGAGCCACTAAGCGTGGAAGAGGTGCTGGCGGTGGATACAGCTGCTCGTGATATTGCGCGTAAACAGGTGACACGTCTCGCAAGCTGGTGATAAAGCAAGCACTAGTGGTCGTGCTATTTGTTAGCGTTGGGCTTCAGTGATATAGTCTGCGCCACCTGATCGCAGGAATTTGACTTTATGTGGTCAGGTAAGCCGTGGTTTGACACGGCTTTTTTATGTACAGGCTTAAGTATTCCTGAGTACCGTTAAATCCTTTCAGGGACAAAAAACGCGTTATGTTGTCTGCGAATCAACCAATAAGCGAAAACTTGCCAGCTCATGGCTGCCGTCATGTAGCAATCATTATGGATGGCAACGGGCGCTGGGCGAAAAGACAAGGGAAAATACGAGCCTTTGGGCATAAAGCGGGAGCGAAATCTGTTCGCCGCGCCGTCTCTTTTGCCGCCAATAACGGCATTGATGCGTTAACGCTCTATGCTTTTAGCAGTGAAAACTGGAATCGACCTCCGCAGGAAGTGACTGCGTTGATGGAATTGTTCGTGTGGGCGCTAGACAGCGAAGTAAAAAGCCTGCACCGCCACAACGTTCGCCTGCGCATCATTGGCGATACCAGTCGTTTTAACTCACGTTTGCAGGAGCGGATTCGTAAAGCAGAAGCGCTGACGGAAAATAATACCGGTCTGACGCTCAACGTTGCGGCGAATTACGGTGGACGCTGGGATATTATCCAGGGCGTTCGGCATCTGGCCGAACAGGTTCAGGAAGGGCTGTTGAGACCCGACCAGATTGATGAAGAGGCGCTGAGCAAGCAAATCTGCATGAATGAACTGGCACCTGTGGATTTGGTAATTAGGACAGGGGGGGAACATCGCATAAGTAACTTTCTGATATGGCAAATTGCCTATGCTGAACTTTACTTTACAGATGTTCTCTGGCCCGATTTTGATGAACAAGACTTTGAAGGTGCGCTGCATGCCTTTGCCAATCGAGAGCGTCGTTTCGGCGGCACCGAGCCAGGTGGCGACAAAGCCTGATGGGGGTAGCTTTTGCTGAAGTATCGCCTGATTTCCGCTTTTGTTTTAATACCCATTGTCATTGCGGCGCTGTTTTTACTGCCCCCGGTGGGATTCGCCATTGTCACGCTGGTAGTGTGCATGCTTGCCGCGTGGGAATGGGGACAGTTTAGCGGCTTTACCTCGCGCAGCCAGCGAGTATGGCTTGCGGTACTCTGTGGCTTTATCCTGGCCATAATGCTGTTTACGTTGCCTGAGTATCACCATGATATTCATCAACCGCTGGTTGCCGGCTCCTTGTGGATGTCGTTGGCCTGGTGGGTTGTTGCGCTGTTACTGGTGCTTTTTTATCCAGGTTCGGCCGCAATCTGGCGTCATTCAAAGGTGCTGCGACTGATTTTTGGTTTGCTCACCATTGTTCCGTTTTTCTGGGGCATGGTCGCGCTGCGCGCCTGGCACTATGACGAAAATCACTACAGCGGTGCGATCTGGCTGCTTTATGTGATGATTCTCGTCTGGGGGGCTGACTCCGGGGCCTATATGTTTGGTAAACTGTTTGGCAAACATAAGCTGGCACCAAAAGTTTCGCCGGGGAAAACCTGGCAAGGCTTCATCGGCGGCTTGTTTACGGCAGCGATCATCTCCTGGGGCTATGGCGTCTGGGCAGATCTGGCCGTGGCACCGTCAATACTGCTGGTGTGCTCGATTTTTGCTGCACTTGCCTCAGTGCTCGGTGATTTAACCGAAAGTATGTTTAAGCGTGAAGCAGGGATTAAGGACAGCGGACATCTTATTCCAGGGCATGGCGGTATACTGGATCGCATTGACAGCCTGACTGCGGCTGTTCCAGTATTTGCTTGCCTGCTTTTACTGGTATTCGGGACGATTTAACGGAAGGTTTTATGCTGAGCATTCTCTGGAATCTGGCGGCGTTCATTGTTGCACTGGGTGTACTGATTACCGTGCATGAATTTGGCCATTTCTGGGTTGCTCGCCGTTGTGGTGTGCGGGTAGAGCGATTCTCCATTGGTTTTGGCAAATCACTCTGGACGCGCACCGATCGTCACGGCACGGAATTTGTCATCGCCCTTATCCCGCTTGGCGGCTACGTCAAAATGCTCGACGAACGTGTTGAGCCTGTCGCTCCCGAACTGCGACACAGTGCGTTTAACAACAAAACCGTTGGACAACGCGCCGCTATCATCGCTGCCGGACCGGTAGCCAACTTCATCTTTGCGATTTTCGCTTACTGGCTGGTGTTTATCATCGGCGTCCCTGGCGTGCGTCCGGTAGTGGGGGATATTGCCCCTGACTCCATCGCGGCGAGTGCGCAAATTACCTCCGGGATGGAACTTAAAGCGATTGATGGCATCGAAACCCCTGATTGGGATGCCGTGCGACTGCAGCTGGTAGCCAAAATTGGCGATCCGCAGACAACTATCAGCGTATCGCCGTTTGGGTCAGACGCGCGTCAGGACAAAGTACTGGATTTACGCCACTGGCGTTTCGAGCCAGACAAAGAGGATCCCGTCGCTGCGCTGGGCATTCGTCCCCGCGGCGCGCAGATTGAGCCGGTATTAGCCGAAGTACAGGCAAATTCGGCGGCGAGCAAAGCGGGTTTGCAAGCTGGCGACAGGATCGTTAAAGTCGATGGTCAACCATTAACAGAGTGGATGACCTTTGTTACTCTGGTGCGCGATAATCCGGGGACGTCCCTCGCGCTGGAAGTTGAAAGGCAAGGCAGTCCGCTTTCGCTGACGCTGATCCCGGATACGAAGTCGGTCGGCAAAAAGGCAGAAGGGTTTGCAGGCGTTGTGCCAAAAGTGATCCCGCTGCCAGATGAGTACAAGACAATACGCCAGTATGGGCCGTTCAGCGCCATTCTTGAAGCCACGGATAAAACATGGCAACTGATGAAGCTGACGGTCAACATGTTGGGGAAATTGATAACCGGTGATGTGAAACTGAACAACCTCAGTGGGCCAATCTCGATTGCTCAGGGGGCTGGGATGTCAGCGGAGTTCGGGGTGATTTACTATCTCATGTTCCTCGCGCTTATTAGCGTGAACCTTGGGATTATCAACCTGTTCCCGCTTCCCGTTTTAGACGGGGGTCATCTGCTGTTTTTAGCGATTGAAAAGCTAAAAGGCGGGCCGGTATCCGAGCGAGTTCAAGACTTTAGTTATCGCATTGGCTCGATTTTGCTGGTGCTGTTAATGGGGCTTGCACTTTTCAATGATTTCTCTCGGTTGTAAGAGAGTTAGTTAGGAAGAACGCATAATAACGATGGCGATGAAAAAGTTGCTCATAGCGTCGCTGCTGTTTAGCAGCGCCACCGTATACGGTGCTGACGGGTTCGTAGTGAAAGATATTCATTTCGAAGGCCTTCAGCGTGTCGCCGTTGGTGCGGCCCTCCTCAGTATGCCTGTGCGCCCCGGCGATACGGTTAATGATGAAGATATCAGTAACACCATCCGTGCTCTGTTTGCCACCGGCAACTTCGAGGACGTCCGCGTCCTGCGCGATGGTGATACGCTGCTGGTACAGGTAAAAGAACGTCCAACGATCGCCAGTATCACTTTCTCCGGCAACAAGTCGGTGAAAGATGACATGCTCAAGCAAAACCTTGAAGCATCGGGTGTTCGTGTGGGTGAATCTCTGGACCGCACAACCCTTTCAGACATTGAAAAAGGTCTGGAAGACTTCTACTACAGCGTCGGTAAATACAGCGCCAGCGTGAAAGCGGTTGTCACTCCGCTCCCGCGTAACCGTGTTGACCTGAAGCTGGTCTTCCAGGAAGGTGTTTCTGCGAAGATCCAGCAGATCAACATCGTGGGTAACCACGCGTTCAGCACCGACGAACTGATCTCGACCTTCCAGCTGCGCGATGAAGTGCCGTGGTGGAACGTGGTTGGCGATCGTAAATACCAGAAACAAAAGCTGGCGGGCGACCTTGAAACCCTGCGCAGCTACTATCTGGATCGCGGTTATGCCCGCTTCAACATCGACTCGACTCAGGTCAGTCTGACTCCGGACAAGAAAGGTATCTACATTACGGTTAACATTACTGAAGGCGATCAGTACAAGCTTTCTGGTGTTGAAGTGAGTGGTAACCTGGCGGGGCATTCTGCTGAGATCGAATCGCTGACCAAAATTCAGCCGGGCGATCTGTACAGCGGATCCAAAGTCACCAAAATGGAAGACAGCATTAAGAAGCTGCTCGGCCGCTATGGTTATGCCTATCCGCGCGTACAAACTCAGCCGGAAATCAACGATGCGGATAAAACCGTTAAGCTGCACGTTAACGTTGATGCGGGTAACCGTTTCTACGTGCGTAAGATCCGCTTCGTCGGTAATGACACCTCTAAAGACTCCGTTCTGCGTCGTGAAATGCGTCAGATGGAAGGGGCGTGGCTGGGCAGCGACCTGGTCGACCAGGGTAAAGAGCGTCTGAACCGTCTGGGCTATTTTGAAACCGTAGATACTGAAACTCAGCGTGTACCGGGCAGCCCGGATCAGGTTGATGTCGTTTATAAAGTGAAAGAGCGTAACACCGGTAGCTTTAACTTCGGCGTGGGCTACGGCACGGAAAGCGGCGTGAGTTTCCAGGTAGGCGTCCAGCAGGATAACTGGCTGGGTACGGGTTACTCTGTTGGTATTAACGGTACCAAAAACGACTACCAGACCTACTCTGAGTTCTCCGTTACCAACCCATACTTCACCGTTGACGGTGTGAGCCTGGGCGGTCGTATCTTCTATAACGACTTTAAAGCGGATGATGCAGATCTGTCTTCCTACACCAACAAAAGTTACGGTGTGGACGGAACGCTTGGCTTCCCGGTTAACGAATACAACACCCTGCGAGCGGGCTTAGGTTACGTGCATAACGACCTGTCCAACATGCAGCCGCAGGTGGCGATGTGGCGTTATCTGGATTCCATCGGCCAGTCGGCGAGTACCTCCAGCGATGACAACGGTTTTGCTGCAGATGACTTCACCTTCAACTATGGCTGGACCTACAACCGTCTTGACCGCGGTTTCTTCCCAACGGAAGGCTCTCGCGTCAACCTGAACGGTAAGGTGACCATTCCTGGTTCCGATAACGAGTTCTACAAGGTGACGCTGGATACCGCGTCCTACTTCCCGATTGATGACGATCACAAGTGGGTGGTGCTGGGTCGTACCCGTTGGGGCTATGGTGACGGTATCGGCAGTAAAGAGTTGCCGTTCTATGAGAACTTCTACGCGGGTGGTTCAAGCACCGTGCGTGGCTTCCAGTCTAACAACATTGGTCCGAAAGCGGTTTATTACGGCGGTAATGATGAAGATAACTGCGCAAGCCGTGATCCAAAACAAGTATGTAGCTCTGATGATGCGGTAGGCGGTAACGCCATGGCCGTGGCCAGCCTGGAGTTCATCACCCCAACGCCATTTATCAGTGATAAATACGCGAACTCCGTACGTACGTCCTTCTTCTGGGATGCGGGTACGGTGTGGGATACCAACTGGGAGAATACTGCCCAGATGCGCGCGGCTGGCGTTCCAGACTATAGCGATCCGGGCAATATTCGCATGTCTGCCGGTATCGCATTACAATGGATGTCACCGCTGGGGCCGTTGGTCTTCTCCTACGCCCAGCCGTTTAAGAAATACGATGGAGACAAAGCGGAGCAATTCCAGTTTAACATTGGTAAAACCTGGTAATAATTCGCTGCAATGGAATGCGTTGGCAGTGTAGCGCTGACAACCGGCGATCGGTAAAACGGTCGCCTTGCCACGCAAAGAACGGTACTTTCTGGTGCCAATGGGATGGTAAGGAGTTAATTGTGAAAAAGTGGTTATTAGCTGCAGGTCTCGGTTTAGCGATGGCAACTTCTGCTCAGGCAGCAGACAAAATCGCAATCGTCAACATGGGTAATTTGTTCCAGCAGGTCGCTCAGAAAACAGGTGTTTCTGCGACTCTGGAAAACGAATTCAAAGGCCGTGCGAGCGAACTGCAGCGTATGGAAGGCGATCTTCAGTCCAAAATGCAGCGTCTGCAGCGTGATGGTTCTACCATGAAAGCAAGCGATCGCAGCAAACTGGAAAAAGACGTTATGGCTCAGCGCCAGACCTTCTCCCAGAAAGCGCAGGCTTTCGAGCAGGATCGTCAGCGTCGTTCTAACGAAGAGCGTGGCAAGCTGGTGACTCGCATTCAGACTGCTGTTAAAGCAGTTGCTGCCGATCAGAGCATCGATCTGGTTGTTGATGCGAACGCCGTTGCTTTCAACAGCAGCGATGTTAAAGACATCACCGCTGATGTTCTGAAACAGGTTAAATAAGTAATGCCTTCAATTCGACTGGCTGATTTAGCTCAGCAGTTGGATGCAGAATTACACGGTGATGGCGATATCGTCATCACCGCTGTTGCGTCCATGCAATCTGCTAAAGCTGGCACGATTACCTTCATGGTAAGCCCTAAGTACCGTGAACAACTGGCTCAATGCCAGGCGTCAGCTGTTGTTCTGACGCAGGACGATCTTCCTTTTGCCACTGGAAGCGCGCTGGTAGTGAAAAATCCCTACCTGACGTATGCACGCATGGCTCAAATTCTTGATACCACGCCGCAGCCGGCGCAGAACATTGCTGCCAGTGCAGCGATTGATCCGACGGCTAAGCTGGGTAACAACGTGGCCGTTGGCGCGAATGCGGTTATTGAATCTGGCGTTGAGCTGGGCGATAACGTCGTCATTGGCCCCGGATGCTTCGTTGGGAAAAATACGAAAATCGGTGCTGGCACCCGTTTATGGGCCAATGTGTCCGTTTATCATGAAGTTGAAATCGGCGAAAATTGCCTCGTCCAGTCCAGTACCGTGATTGGTTCTGATGGCTTTGGTTACGCGAACGATCGCGGTAACTGGGTTAAGATCCCGCAGCTTGGTCGCGTTATTATTGGCGATCGCGTGGAGATCGGAGCCTGTACCACGATCGATCGTGGTGCACTCGACGACACGATCATTGGTAATGGTGTTATCATCGATAACCAGTGCCAGATTGCGCATAACGTTGTGATTGGCGACAATACCGCGGTTGCGGGGGGCGTCATCATGGCGGGCAGCCTGAAAATTGGTCGTTACTGCATGATTGGCGGCGCGAGCGTGATTAATGGCCATATGGAAATATGCGACAAGGTGACGGTGACGGGTATGGGTATGGTAATGCGTCCTATCACTGAACCTGGCGTCTATTCCTCCGGTATTCCGCTGCAACCCAACAAGGTATGGCGTAAAACAGCAGCTCTGGTGATGAACATTGATGATATGAGCAAGCGACTCAAGTCTCTTGAGCGTAAGATCGATCAACAAGACTAAACGTCACCCGTTTAACGCTATCTTTCCCGGCCTGTCGGCTTTCTAATAAACCGGCAGGCCGTGTTATTATTGTTATCAGTACATTTTGACAGGAAGAGTATTTTGACTACTGACACTCATACTCTGCATATTGAAGAGATTTTAGAACTTCTGCCGCACCGCTACCCGTTTTTGCTGGTAGACCGTGTGCTGGATTTTGAAGAAGGTCGTTTTCTGCGCGCAGTGAAAAATGTTTCCGTGAATGAGCCGTTCTTCCAGGGACACTTCCCGGGTAAGCCTATCTTCCCGGGTGTGTTGATTCTGGAAGCGATGGCTCAGGCTACCGGTATTCTGGCGTTTAAAAGCGTCGGTAAGCTGGAGCCGGGTGAACTGTATTACTTCGCAGGTATTGATGAAGCACGCTTCAAGCGTCCTGTCGTGCCTGGTGATCAGATGATCATGGAAGTCACTTTTGAAAAAACGCGTCGTGGCCTGACTCGCTTCAAAGGCGTAGCGCTGGTTGACGGCAAAGTTGTTTGCGAAGCGACGATGATGTGTGCTCGTAGCCGGGAGTCCTGATACGTGATTGATAAATCCGCCTTTATTCATCCTACCGCTATTGTGGAAACCGGTGCCATCATTGGCGCAAACGTCCACATTGGCCCGTTCTGTATTGTTGGACCCCATGTCGAAATTGGTGAGGGTACAGTACTGAAATCTCACGTTGTCGTGAATGGTCACACGACCATTGGCTGCAATAACGAGATCTATCAGTTCGCTTCCATCGGCGAAGTTAACCAGGATCTGAAATATGCTGGTGAGTCGACCCGTCTGGAAATTGGCGATCGTAACCGTATTCGCGAAAGCGTCACCATTCATCGTGGAACAGTGCAGGGTGGTGGGTTGACGAAGGTGGGCAGCGACAACCTGTTCATGGTGAATGCGCACATTGCGCACGACTGTGCCGTGGGCGATCGCTGTATTCTTGCCAACAACGCAACGCTGGCAGGACACGTATCGGTTGATGACTTCGCAATTATTGGCGGCATGACCGCAGTCCATCAGTTCTGCATCATTGGTGCACACGTGATGGTCGGCGGATGCTCCGGTGTGGCGCAGGACGTCCCGCCGTATGTGATTGCGCAGGGCAACCATGCCACGCCGTTTGGCGTGAACATCGAAGGCCTCAAGCGTCGTGGCTTTAGCCGCGAAGCGATTACTGCTATCCGCAACGCGTACAAGCTGCTGTACCGTAGCGGTAAAACGCTGGAAGAGGCGAAGCCGGAAATTGCCGAGCTGGCGAATAAGCATCCTGAAGTGAACGCGTTCATGGAATTCTTTGACCGTTCCACGAGGGGTCTGATTCGTTAATGGTCGACAGTCGTCCGCTTACGATAGCCCTGGTCGCCGGAGAAACCTCCGGCGATATTCTTGGTGCAGGTCTCATCCGGGCGCTTAAGGCGCGCGTACCCAATGCTCGCTTTGTTGGCGTGGCTGGCCCGCTGATGCAGGCCGAAGGCTGTGAAGCCTGGTATGAAATGGAAGAGCTGGCCGTGATGGGCATCGTCGAGGTGCTGGGGCGCCTGCGACGCCTGCTGCATATTCGTGCCGATCTCACCCGCCGCTTTACCGAACTCAAACCCGATGTGTTTGTCGGTATCGATGCACCTGATTTCAACATTACCCTCGAAGGTAACCTGAAAAAGCAGGGCATCAAAACCATTCACTATGTCAGTCCGTCCGTGTGGGCGTGGCGACAGAAACGCGTTTTCAAAATCGGACGGTCCACCAACCTGGTGCTGGCTTTCCTGCCTTTCGAAAAAGCGTTTTACGACAGATTTAATGTTCCGTGCCGTTTTATCGGTCATACCATGGCGGATGCGATGCCGCTGGATCCGGATAAAAACGCGGCGCGCGACGTGCTGGGTATCCCGCATGATGTGCACTGTCTGGCGCTGCTGCCGGGCAGCCGTGGCGCAGAGGTCGAGATGCTGAGCGCTGATTTCCTGAAGACCGCGCAAATTATTCGCCAGACCTGGCCCGATCTTGAAGTGGTTGTGCCGCTGGTGAATGCCAAACGCCGCGAGCAGTTCGAGCGTATCAAAGCCGACGTTGCCCCGGATCTTCACGTTCGTCTTCTCGACGGGAAAGGGCGGGAAGCCATGTATGCAAGCGATGCCGCACTGCTGGCTTCCGGCACGGCAGCGCTGGAGTGTATGCTGGCGAAATGCCCGATGGTGGTCGGTTATCGCATGAAGCCGTTTACCTTCTGGCTGGCAAAACGTCTGGTGAAAACGGATTATGTCTCCCTGCCAAACCTGCTTGCCGGGCGCGAGCTGGTGAAAGAGCTGTTGCAGGATGAGTGCCAGCCGCAGGCGCTTGCGGATGCCCTGCTGCCGCTGCTGGCCAACGGCAAGACCAGCCACCAGATGCACGATACTTTCCGTGAACTGCATCAGCAGATCCGCTGTAATGCTGATGAGCAGGCGGCTGATGCAGTGCTGGAGTTAGCAAAATGATGGAATTTACTTATCCCCACACGCACCTTGTTGCCGGAGTGGATGAAGTCGGGCGCGGCCCGTTGGTCGGTGCCGTGGTGACCGCGGCGGTGATCCTCGATCCAACGCGCCCGATTATGGGTCTGAACGACTCAAAAAAACTCAGTGAGAAGCGCCGCCTGGCGCTGTTCGATGAAATTAAAGAGAAGGCGCTGGCGTGGAGCGTAGGGCGCGCAGAGCCGAATGAAATCGACGATCTGAATATTCTGCACGCCACGATGCTGGCAATGCAGCGAGCCGTTGCTGGCCTGAAGGTTGTGCCTGAATATGTGCTGATCGACGGTAACCGTTGCCCGGCGCTGCCGATGCCTTCGATGGCCGTCGTTAAAGGCGACAGCCGCGTCGCAGAGATCAGTGCAGCTTCTATTATTGCCAAAGTGACGCGCGACGCCGAAATGGCCGCGCTGGACCTCACTTATCCCGCGTATGGTTTCGCCCAGCATAAGGGATATCCAACGGCTTTCCATCTGGAAAAGCTGGCTGAACATGGCGCAACTGAACATCATCGGCGCAGCTTTGGCCCGGTGAAGCGCGCGCTGGGACTGGTGTCCTGAATCAAGACGCAAGCAATTAAGTAACGCGGGATCTGAAGATGGCTGAACCACGTTTCGTACACCTGCGGGTGCATAGCGACTACTCCATGATCGATGGGCTGGCAAAGACCGGGCCGCTGGTAAAAAAGGCGGCCTCGCTTGGCATGCCTGCGCTGGCGATCACCGATTTTACCAACCTGTGCGGCCTGGTTAAGTTCTACGGGACGGCGCATGGCGCGGGGATGAAGCCTATCGTCGGTGCGGATTTCCATGTGCAGAGCGATCTCATCGGCGATGAACTGACGCAAATCTCCGTGTTGGCGATGAACAATACGGGTTACCAAAACCTCACTCTGCTTATCTCAAAAGCCTATCAGCGCGGTTATGGGGCGCTGGGGCCGTGGATTGACAGGGAATGGCTGGCTGAGCTAAACGAAGGGCTGCTGCTGATCTCCGGCGGCCGCATGGGCGATGTCGGTAAATCCCTGCTGCGCGGTAACAGCGCGCTGGTGGATCAGTGCGTCTCGTTCTATGAAGAGTACTTCCCGAATCGTTACTATCTGGAGCTGATTCGCACCGGCCGCCAGGATGAAGAGAACTATCTGCACGCTGCTGTCGCGCTGGCAGAAGAGCGCGGCTTGCCCGTGGTGGCAACGAATGACGTGCGTTTCCTGGAGTCCGGCGATTTTGACGCGCATGAAATTCGCGTCGCTATCCACGACGGCTTCACTCTCGACGATCCAAAGCGTCCGCGGAACTACTCATCGCAGCAGTATATGCGCAGCGAAGAGGAGATGTGCGAGCTCTTCTCCGACATTCCGGAAGCGCTGGAAAACAGCGTAGAGATTGCCAAGCGCTGTAACGTGACTGTGCGCCTCGGCGAATACTTCCTGCCGCAGTTCCCGACCGGGGACATGACCACGGAAGATTTCCTGGTCATGAAATCGAAAGAAGGTCTGGAAGAGCGTCTCGAATTCCTGTTCCCGGATGAAGAAGAGCGTAAAAAACGTCGCCCGGAGTATGACGAACGCCTGGATATTGAACTCCAGGTGATTAACCAGATGGGCTTCCCGGGCTACTTCCTGATTGTAATGGAGTTTATCCAGTGGTCGAAGGATAACGGCGTGCCGGTAGGTCCGGGCCGTGGCTCGGGTGCGGGCTCACTGGTGGCGTATGCGCTGAAAATTACCGACCTAGATCCGCTGGAATTTGACCTGCTGTTCGAACGTTTCCTTAACCCGGAACGTGTCTCCATGCCCGACTTCGACGTCGACTTCTGCATGGAAAAACGCGACCAGGTGATTGAGCACGTGGCCGATATGTACGGTCGTGACGCGGTTTCGCAGATCATTACCTTCGGTACCATGGCGGCGAAAGCGGTTATCCGCGACGTGGGCCGCGTGCTGGGCCACCCGTACGGTTTTGTCGATCGTATTTCAAAGCTGGTGCCGCCCGATCCGGGCATGACGCTGGCAAAAGCCTTTGAAGCCGAACCTCAGCTGCCGGAAATCTACGAAGCTGATGAAGAGGTAAAAGCGCTGATCGACATGGCGCGCAAGCTGGAAGGCGTGACGCGTAACGCCGGTAAGCATGCGGGGGGCGTGGTTATCGCCCCGACCAAAATCACCGACTTTGCGCCGCTCTACTGCGACGAAGCGGGCCAGCACCCGGTCACCCAGTTCGATAAAAACGACGTGGAATACGCCGGGCTGGTGAAGTTCGACTTCCTCGGCCTGCGCACGCTGACCATCATCAACTGGGCGCTGGAGATGATAAACGCCCGCCGCGAGAAGAACGGCGAGCCGCCGCTGGATATCGCGGCCATCCCGCTGGATGACAAGAAAAGTTTCGACATGCTGCAGCGCTCGGAGACGACAGCCGTCTTCCAGCTTGAATCCCGCGGCATGAAAGATCTGATTAAACGCCTGCAGCCCGACTGCTTCGAAGATATGATCGCGCTGGTGGCCCTGTTCCGTCCGGGCCCGCTGCAGTCAGGGATGGTGGATAACTTTATCGACCGTAAACACGGGCGCGAAGAGATTTCCTACCCGGACGTGCAGTGGCAGCATGAAAGCCTGAAACCGGTGCTGGAGCCGACCTACGGCATCATCCTGTATCAGGAACAGGTCATGCAGATCGCCCAGGTACTTTCCGGCTATACCCTTGGCGGCGCGGACATGCTGCGTCGTGCGATGGGTAAGAAAAAGCCGGAAGAGATGGCCAAGCAGCGCTCCATCTTTGAAGATGGGGCGAAGAAAAACGGCGTCGATGGCGAACTGGCGATGAAAATCTTCGACCTGGTGGAGAAATTCGCCGGGTACGGATTTAACAAATCTCACTCCGCCGCCTATGCTTTGGTTTCGTATCAAACGCTGTGGCTCAAGGCCCACTATCCCGCTGAGTTTATGGCGGCGGTAATGACCGCCGATATGGACAACACCGAGAAGGTGGTTGGCCTGGTGGACGAGTGCTGGCGCATGGGGCTGAAGATCCTGCCGCCGGATATTAACTCGGGTCTGTACCATTTCCACGTTAACGATGACGGGGAGATCGTCTACGGGATCGGCGCGATCAAAGGCGTGGGTGAGGGGCCGATCGAGGCGATCATCGAAGCGCGTAATAACGGCGGCTACTTCCGTGAGCTGTTCGATCTGTGCGCCCGTACCGATACCAAAAAACTGAACCGCCGCGTGCTGGAAAAACTGATCATGTCCGGCGCGTTTGACAGGCTGGGGCCACACCGTGCCGCGCTGATGAACTCGCTCGGCGATGCGTTGAAGGCGGCCGATCAGCATGCAAAAGCGGAAGCCATTGGCCAGGCGGATATGTTCGGCGTGCTGGCGGAAGAGCCAGAGCAGATCGAGCAGTCCTATTCCAACTGCCAGCCGTGGCCAGAACAGGTGGTACTGGATGGAGAGCGGGAAACGTTAGGTCTGTACCTGACGGGGCACCCGATCAACCAGTATCTTAAAGAAATTGAGCGCTATGTCGGCGGCCACAGGCTTAAAGACATGCATCCGACAGAACGTGGTAAGATCACCACGGCTGCGGGGCTCGTGATTGCTGCAAGGGTAATGGTCACCAAGCGCGGCAATCGTATCGGCATCTGTACGTTAGATGACCGTTCCGGGCGTCTGGAGGTGATGCTGTTCACCGACGCGCTGGATAAATACCAGCAATTGCTGGAAAAAGACCGCATACTTATCGTCAGCGGACAGGTCAGCTTTGATGACTTCAGCGGGGGGCTTAAAATGACCGCCCGCGAAGTGATGGACATTGACGAAGCCCGGGAAAAATATGCTCGCGGGCTTGCTATCTCGCTGACGGACAGGCAAATTGATGACCAGCTTTTAAACCGACTCCGTCAGTCTCTGGAACCCCACCGCTCGGGGACCATTCCAGTACATCTCTACTATCAGAGGGCGGATGCACGTGCGCGGTTGCGCTTTGGTGCAACGTGGCGTGTCTCTCCGAGCGATCGTTTACTGAACGATCTCCGTGGCCTCATTGGTTCGGAGCAGGTGGAACTGGAGTTTGACTAATACAGGAATACTATGAGTCTGAATTTCCTTGATTTCGAACAGCCGATTGCTGAGCTGGAAGCGAAAATCGATTCTCTGACAGCGGTAAGCCGTCAGGATGAAAAACTGGATATTAACATCGACGAAGAAGTGCATCGTCTGCGCGAAAAAAGCGTAGAACTGACGCGCAAAATCTTTGCCGATCTCGGCGCATGGCAGATCGCCCAGCTGGCGCGTCACCCACAGCGTCCGTACACCCTGGATTACGTCCGCCTGGCGTTTGACGAATTTGACGAACTGGCAGGCGATCGCGCTTACGCTGACGACAAAGCTATCGTCGGCGGCATCGCGCGTCTGGATGGACGTCCGGTGATGATCATTGGTCATCAGAAAGGCCGTGAAACCAAAGAGAAGATCCGTCGTAACTTCGGTATGCCTGCACCAGAAGGTTACCGTAAAGCCCTGCGTCTGATGGAGATGGCCGAGCGTTTCAACATGCCAATCATCACCTTCATCGACACCCCGGGTGCATACCCAGGCGTAGGCGCGGAAGAGCGCGGCCAGTCTGAAGCTATCGCACGCAACCTGCGCGAGATGTCTCGTCTGAAGGTACCGGTCATCTGTACCGTTATCGGTGAGGGTGGTTCCGGCGGTGCGCTGGCGATTGGCGTGGGCGATAAAGTGAATATGCTGCAGTACAGCACCTATTCCGTTATCTCCCCGGAAGGCTGTGCGTCCATTCTGTGGAAAAGCGCCGACAAAGCGCCGCTGGCCGCGGAAGCGATGGGCATCATTGCGCCGCGTCTGAAAGAGCTGAAGCTGATCGACACCGTTATCCCGGAGCCTCTGGGCGGCGCGCATCGTAAGCCGGAAGTGATGGCTGCTTCCCTGAAAGCACAGCTGCTGGCCGACCTGGCCGATCTGGACGTCCTGAGCAAAGAAGACCTGCTCAACCGTCGTTACCAGCGTCTGATGACCTACGGTTACGCGTAAGCTTCACAATTATCTGAAAAGCCGCACATTGTTGCGGCTTTTTTTATACCTGCCGTTTACCTTAACTATACTTATCTGATGTTTTTCAAGGAGGTAAACCATGAACATCATTGCCATCATGGGGCCACACGGCGTCTTTTATAAAGACGAGCCCATCAAGGAGCTGGAGCAAGCTCTTAAAGCACGCGGATATCAGCTGATCTGGCCGCAAAACAGCGCCGATCTGCTGAAATTTATCGAACATAATCCGCGCATCTGTGGCGTGATATTCGACTGGGACGAATACGACATGGAGTTGTGCAGCGAGATCAACAGGCTGAATGAATACCTTCCGCTCTACGCCTTTATCAACACTCACTCGACCATGGACGTCAGCGCGCACGATATGCGCATGGCGCTATGGTTCTTCGAATACGCGCTCGGCGTGGCCGAGGACATTGCGACCCGCATTCAGCAGTACACCGGTGAATACCTGGATAACATCACGCCGCCGTTTACGCGCGCGCTGTTCACCTATGTGAAAGAGGGGAAATACACCTTCTGTACGCCGGGACACATGGCCGGAACGGCCTATCAAAAAAGCCCGGTGGGGTGCCTGTTCTACGATTTCTTCGGCGGAAACACCCTGAAAGCAGACGTGTCGATTTCAGTGACAGAACTGGGTTCTCTGCTGGATCACACCGGCCCACATCTTGAAGCCGAAGAGTATATCGCCCGCACCTTTGGCGCCGAGCAGAGCTATATGGTGACCAACGGCACCTCGACCTCGAACAAAATCGTCGGGATGTACGCCGCGCCAACCGGAAGCACGTTGCTGATTGACCGTAACTGCCATAAATCGCTGGCGCACCTGCTGATGATGAGCGACGTCGTCCCGATCTGGCTGTCACCCACGCGTAACGCGCTCGGTATCCTCGGCGGCATTCCGCGCCGGGAGTTCACGCACCAGGCCATCGAAAGTAAGGTTGCGGCGATCCCCGACGCAAGCTGGCCTGTCCATGCGGTAATCACCAACTCCACCTATGACGGTCTGCTGTATAACACGAACTGGATCAAGCAGACGCTGGACGTACCGTCGATCCACTTCGATTCCGCGTGGGTGCCCTATACCAACTTCCACCCGATTTACTCGGGCAAAAGCGGGATGAGCGGCGAGCGCGTGCCGGGCAAGGTCTTTTTCGAAACGCAGTCGACGCACAAAATGCTGGCCGCGTTTTCGCAGGCTTCGTTAATCCATATTAAAGGCGAGTACGACGAGGATACGTTTAACGAAGCCTTTATGATGCACACCACCACCTCACCGAGCTATCCGCTGGTGGCCTCTATCGAGACGGCGGCGGCGATGCTGCGCGGCAATCCGGGTAAACGCCTGATTAACCGCTCGGTGGAACGGGCGCTGCATTTCCGTAAAGAGGTCCAGCGGCTGAAGGATGAGGCCGACGGCTGGTTCTTCGATATCTGGCAGCCGGAAGAGATCGACGAGGCGGAGTGCTGGCCCGTCGCGCCGGGAGAGAGCTGGCACGGCTTCCGGGATGCCGATGCGGACCACATGTTTCTCGATCCTGTTAAGGTGACGATCCTGACGCCGGGGATGGACGAACAGGGCGTGATGGGCGAGGAGGGGATCCCTGCTGCACTGGTGGCGAAGTTCCTTGACGAGCGCGGCGTGGTGGTGGAAAAAACCGGTCCTTACAATCTGCTGTTCCTGTTCAGCATCGGGATCGATAAAACACGGGCGATGGGTTTGCTCCGCGGGCTGATGGAGTTCAAGCGCGCCTATGATCTCAACCTGCGGGTGAAGAACATGCTGCCGGATCTCTACGCGGAAGATCCTGACTTTTACCGCAACATGCGCATTCAGGATCTGGCCCAGGGGATCCACCGGCTGATCCGCCAGCACGATCTGCCGCGCCTGATGCTCCAGGCGTTTGACGTCCTGCCTGACATGAAGCTGACGCCGCACAAGGCCTGGCAGCGGCAGGTGAAAGGCGAAGTCGAAACCGTTGAACTGGAAAATCTGGTCGGGCGGGTATCGGCCAACATGATCCTGCCGTATCCGCCGGGCGTGCCGCTGCTGATGCCGGGTGAGATGATCACCGAGGAGAGCCGGGCGGTGCTCGATTTTCTGCTGATGCTCTGTTCGGTAGGACGTCACTATCCAGGCTTTGAAACGGATATCCACGGCGCGAAACGCGATGAAAACGGCGTGTACTGGGTGCGAGTCCTAAAATAAAGTTGACCGCTTGCCAGGTGTGGGTTTTCGGTTGTAACGTTCAGGCATCATAAAAAGGAGAAGCTATGCTGGGTTTAAAAGCGGTTCACCATATTGCGATCATCGCCACCGATTATGCGAAAAGTAAGGCCTTCTACTGCGACATTCTTGGCTTTACGCTCATGAGCGAGGCCTACCGCGAGGAGCGTGACTCCTGGAAGGGCGATCTCGCGCTAAACGGGCAGTATGTGATTGAGCTGTTCTCTTTTCCTTTCCCGCCTTCGCGTCCGTCCCGCCCGGAAGCTTGCGGCCTGCGTCATCTGGCTTTCAGCGTTGATGACCTTGATAGCGCAGTAAAACATCTGGAAGCCCACGGCGTGGCCTGTGAAGCGATTCGCGTCGATCCGTTTACCGATAAGCGTTTCACCTTTTTCAACGATCCGGACGGCCTGCCGCTGGAGCTTTACCAGCAGTAATGTTTGTCCTGTGTGATAATGCCCGCTCAGTTCGGGCATTTTTTATGTGTAATTTCCTATGACCTTACCTGCTATCGCACAAGCCGTTTCACCGTACCGCCAGCTGCTGGTGGGGTTTAGCGGTGGCCTGGATTCCACCGTGTTGCTGCATCGCCTTAAGCTCTGGCGCGACCGGGACCCTGGCGTCCAGCTTCGGGCTATACATATCCACCACGGACTAAGCCGTCATGCAGAGGAGTGGGTGGCGCACTGTGAAGCCTTGTGTGAGGCGTGGGCTATCCCGCTCATCGTTGAGCGCGTCACGCTTGCTGATGAAGGATTGGGTATTGAGGCGCAGGCGCGTAAAGCCCGCTATACCGCTTTTGCAGGCGTATTGCTGCCCGGCGAAGCGCTGGTCACGGCGCAGCATCTGGACGATCAGTGCGAAACCTTTTTGCTGGCGCTTAAGCGGGGCAGCGGACCCGCGGGGCTTTCCGCCATGCCGGCGCGTTCTGATTTTGCCGGAACGCAATTATTACGGCCGTTGCTTGGCGAGACACGCGCGTCGCTGGAAGCCTGGGCGCGGGAACATCAGCTGAGCTGGATCGAAGATGAGAGCAACCAGGACGATAGCTACGATCGTAACTTCCTGCGTCTGCGCATCCTCCCGCTTTTAAGCGAGCGCTGGCCGCATTTCGCCGACGCGACGGCAAGAAGCGCCATGCTGTGTGCCGAACAGGAAAGCCTGCTGGATGAGTTACTCAGCGAGGAGCTGTCTGACCTCATTTCAGAAGACGGTGCGCTGGCAATTGCGCCTCTGGAGGCGATAAGCCCGGCGCGTCGGGCCGCGCTGTTACGTCGCTGGCTCGCCACTCATCATGCTGCGATGCCGTCGCGGGCAATGCTTAGCCGTATCTGGGACGAAGTCGCGCAGGCGCGGGAAGATGCTTCCCCCTGCGTACACCTGAGTGGATATGAGGTCAGACGCTATAAAGGCAAACTCTGGTGGGTAAAATACTCCCCCTCGCTGACCGATGTGGTGCTTCACTGGACCTCACCAGAGGCACCGCTGATATTGCCCCGGGACGCGGGGAGTGTCTCTCTGATGCCGACTGGGCATGTGCGTCTGCCAAAGCCCGGAGAACCCGTCAGCGTGCGCTTTAAGGCTGGCGGCTTGCTGCATATCGTCGGACGCAACGGGGGACGGAAGCTGAAAAAGATATGGCAGGAGTACAACGTGCCGCCGTGGCTGCGCGACACCACGCCGCTGCTGTTCTACGGTGAAACGCTGATTGCTGCTGCAGGGGTGTTCATCACGGAAGAGGGGTGGACAGAAGAGGGTGCCAGCTTCGAGTGGCGGAAAGCGTAACGGGCAGCCCGGCTGCCCGTTAATGTCATCAGGATTCGCTCACCACGACGGTGCCGATTTGCGGGTGGCTGAAGCTGGCTATTTTGTCCAGACGCAGCTCGCGCGTCGCACCGGCATCTTCCACGACCAGGTATTCCACATTCTTGCGTGAAAGCAGATCGCTGGCCTTCGCCTTCAACACTTCGCCATCTTTTAGCTCCAGCGTCAGTATTAAATGATGCTGGCAGGCGAGTTCGAGGTTGTCATAGTCATCACAATTGATGGGTTGATAAGTATCATTCATCGACATAATCGCTCACCAGTAAATTCGCCGCAGCATACGCTGCTTTTTCCCTGACCGACTCTGAAAGGCTCTCATCAGAGGCCACTTCATTAAGCACCTTCAATACACAGCCCAACGCGTCCGGGACATACCCCAGATCTCCGCTGGCGATTTCCGCATACCGTTTGCGAATTAACTCACAATAATTATTCACATCCCCTCCCGCCAGCGCACTGACTTACTGTGAGATATCATTAAGCCTACGAAGATAAACTCGGTTTAGCAAGGTGACTATACCATACTCATTTAAGCAATATCAGCGCCTTGATAGCGGTGTATTTATTACTCGGTAACAGCCTTTTGCCTCCGTTTTCGCTACAATGTGCGGCTGATTCGAATGGAGTTCTCTCATGGCGCTGAAAGCGACAATTTATAAAGCAGTGGTCAACGTGGCCGATCTTGATCGCAACCAGTTTCTGGACGCGTCGCTTACGCTGGCACGCCACCCCTCCGAAACACAGGAGCGTATGATGCTGCGCCTGCTGGCGTGGATTAAGTATGCTGATGAACGTCTGCAGTTTACCCGTGGGTTAAGCGCGGAAGACGAGCCTGAAGCCTGGCTGCGCAACGACCATCTGGGGATCGATTTATGGATTGAACTCGGTCTGCCGGACGAGCGCAGGATTAAAAAGGCGTGTACTCAGTCTGCGGAAGTGGCGTTATTCGCCTATAACCAGCGCGCGGCGGAGATTTGGTGGCAGCAAAATAAGAATAAATGCGCGCAGTTTAAAAATCTCGCCGTCTGGTATCTGGATGATGAACAGCTGGCGCAGCTGAGCGAGTTCGCCAGCCGGACGATGGCGCTGCAGGCAACGATCCAGGACGGAGCCATCTGGCTTTCTGATTCTCAGAATAATCTGGAAATTCATCTGACAGCCTGGCAGCCTGCGCCATGATCGTCTTGTCCCGAAGCGTCAGCATCCCTGATAGCGAGCTGGAGATCGCCGCCATCCGTGCTCAGGGCGCGGGCGGGCAGCACGTCAACAAGGCGTCGACGGCTATCCATTTGCGTTTTGACATTCGGGCCTCAAGCCTGCCAGAGTATTATAAAGAAAGTCTGCTTGCCGCCAGCCATCACTTGATCACCAGCGATGGTGTGATTGTGATCAAAGCCCAGGAGTACCGCAGCCAGGAATTAAACCGGGAAGCGGCGCTAGCCAGGCTGGTGGCGGTCATCAAAGAGTTAACGGCAGTACAAAAAAGCCGCCGGGCAACGCGGCCAACCCGCGCATCGAAAGAGCGTCGGCTGTCCTCGAAAGCCCAAAAATCCACAGTGAAAGCATTACGCGGTAAAGTTCGTCGCCCGATGGAGTGACGAAAGGGAACACAATTTTCATAAGGAATTCATTGTGAAAAAAGCATTATTTTCAGCGCTGGCAGTGAGTACATTGTTTGCGCTTTTCGGGTGTAACAACCGTTCTGAAACGCAGGTTTTGCAGCCAGCCCAGAATGAAGAGTTAAAGCCAATGCAGCAGAGCTGGCGCGGCGTATTGCCTTGCGCGGACTGCGAAGGCATTGAAACGTCACTGTTCCTGCAAAAAGACGGTACTTGGGTGATGAACCAGCGCTACCAGGGCGCGAAAGAACCCTCTTCATTTGCCACCTACGGGACATGGGCGCGTACGGCGGAGAAGCTGGTCCTGACGGATACCTCCGGTGACAAAACCTGGTTCCGCCCTAAAGGTGAGAACATGGAAATGCTCGACCGGGAAGGCAATCCGATTGAATCCCAGCTCAACTACACGCTGACGCCGGTGAAAGCGACGCTGCCAGCCACGCCAATGGCGATGCGGGGGATGTATTTCTATATGGCGGATGCGGCGATCTTTACCGACTGCGCTACCGGTAAGAAAGTCAGCGTGGCAAACAATGCGCAGCTTGAACGTGATTACGCCGTGGCGCGCGGCAATGACAGCAAGCCGGTATTGCTGACGGTTGATGGCCACTTTACGCTGGAGCCAAACCCGGATAGCGGGGAGATGGTGAAAACGCTGGTGGCAGATAAAGACGCGAAGTTTGTCGCGGGTAAAGACTGTAACAGTAAATAAATTGACGTTGAGCCATTAAAAAACCCCGCCAGAGCGGGGTTTTTTGTTTAGCCTTTGATGGCTTTCACCAGGTAATCAAGAATATCGCCGGTCTTGATCATCTGTTTTTCGCCGCTGCGACGGTATTTGTATTCAATCTCATCGCTGTCGAGGTTACGGTCGCCGATGACGACGGTGTGCGGGATACCAATCAGTTCCATATCGGCAAACATCACGCCCGGACGCTCTTTACGGTCATCCATCAGCACTTCGATACCCTGAGCGCGCAGCTCGGCGTACAGCTTCTCGGCCAGCTCCTGCACGCGGTAAGACTTGTGCATGTTCATTGGCAGAATGGCCACCTGGAACGGCGCGATATTGTCCGGCCAGACGATGCCGCGCTCGTCGTAGTTCTGCTCGATGGCCGCAGCCACCACGCGCGTTACCCCGATACCGTAGCAGCCCATGGTCAGGATCTGGTTACGGCCATCTTCACCCTGAACGGCGGCGTTCAGCGCACGAGAGTATTTATCACCCAGCTGGAAGATGTGGCCCACTTCAATACCGCGCTTGATCATCAGCGTACCCTGGCCGTCCGGGCTTGGGTCGCCTGCAACCACGTTACGGATGTCTGCCACTTCTGGTGTCGCTACGTCGCGATCCCAGTTGATGCCGAAGTAATGTTTACCGTCGATGTTAGCACCCGCGGAGAAGTCGCTCATTGCAGCAACCGTGCGGTCAATAACGACAGGAACCGGCATATTCACCGGACCGAGAGAGCCTGGGCCGGCATTCACGACGGCGCGGATTTCCGCTTCCGTGGCGAACGTCAGCGGGCTGGCGACCTGCGGCAGCTTTTCCGCTTTCACTTCGTTCAGTTCATGATCGCCACGCACCAGCAGGGCAACCAGCGGGTAAGCGCTGCCTTCGGTGGATTTCACCAGCAGCGTTTTCACGGTTTTTTCGACTGGCAGACTGAACTGCTCAACCAGCTCGGCGATGGTTTTCGCATTTGGCGTATCAACCAGCGTCATCTCTTGCGTTGCCGCGCCGCGAGGTTCTTTTGGTGCCAGCGCTTCTGCAAATTCGATGTTCGCCGCGTAGTCTGAAGAGTCAGAGAAGATCACATCGTCTTCACCGCTCTGCGCCAGAACCTGGAACTCATGGGACGCGCTACCGCCGATGGAGCCGGTATCAGCCTGCACAGCGCGGAAATCCAGACCCATGCGGGAGAAGATTTTGCTGTAAGCCTCGTACATTTTGTCGTAAGTCTCTTGCAGCGATTCCTGTGACGTATGGAAAGAGTAGGCATCTTTCATCAGGAATTCGCGAGAGCGCATCACGCCGAAACGTGGGCGCACTTCGTCACGGAACTTGGTCTGGATCTGGAAGAAGTTCAGCGGCAGCTGTTTGTAAGAGCTCAGCTCGTTACGAATCAGATCGGTAATGACTTCTTCATGCGTTGGACCGAGAACGAACGGACGCTCGCCGCGATCGACGAAGCGCAGCAGTTCTGGGCCATATTGCTCCCAACGACCGCTCTCCTGCCACAGGTCAGCGGGCTGAACCACGGGCATGGACACCTCGATAGCACCGGCGTTGTTCATCTCTTCACGCACGATGTTTTCGACTTTTTTCAGGACGCGCACGCCGGTCGGCAGCCAGGTGTATAACCCGGAGGCCAGCTTGCGGATCATCCCGGCGCGCAGCATCAGCTGATGGCTGATCACTTCGGCGTCGGCAGGTGTCTCCTTCAGAGTGGAGAGCAGATATTGGCTAGTACGCATGTTGTTACGGTTCCATTTCGACGATTGGAACAGGCTGAAACGCCAGCCTGACACAAAAAAAGTGGTTTAGTTTACCAGTGTGGCAAAGATGCCAAAAGAGAGGAGAACAAAATTACCTGGGTTCAAGGGCAAACACTTCGAAACCTGCCCCAGTGACGCGCCAGCGCACGTTAAAATCCAGCAGCCAGACGGCGTACGTCTTTCCTGCTTCCTCTTCTTTACGGTAGGCCGGACGGGGGTCCTGTGCCAGAACTTCAGTGATGAAATGCCGTAAGCGAGGATAGCGTTTCTCCAGCTGACTCAGCTGTAAGGCTATCTCAGGCGTAAACGAGACTGGCATATCCGCCTGCGGTGCGTCCTGAGCGTAGCTTGCACGCGCATTCGGGAGGGATTCGGCGAAAGGCAAATAGGGTTTAATGTCGATAACCGGCGTGCCGTCAACCAGGTCCAGGCTGCCCAGCTCAAGGATGACCTGATCCTTCTGGCAACGTATGCCTTTCAGTTCAACCAGCGACATCCCGATCGGATTGGGGCGGAAGGTCGAACGAGTCGCAAACACGCCCATTCTCGCATTTCCGCCCAGGCGCGGGGGACGCACGGTGGGACGCCAGCCGCCTTCCATTGTCTGGTGAAAAACAAATACCACCCATAAGTGACTGAAAGACTCGAGCCCGCGTACCGCATCGGCCTGGTTATAAGGTGCCTGAAGATGAAGCTCGCCGCTGCCGCTGGTGACCAGACCGGGCTGGCGGGGCACGGCGAACTTCTCTTTATACGGAGAGTGGATAACGCCTATTTGCTCAAACTGAAATGCACTCATTTCGCCGTAATGTTCAGCGCAGAACCGATGCAAACCGCCTGACGGTAGCAGCCCGGCGTGCCGCTGGTGACTTCGCAGCTGTGCAGCAGCACCGCGTTAGCTTTCATTTTTGCGGCGTTAATCTGCATGCGTTTACGCGCAGTCGGGATATTCGGTGGAGAGTCCTGATTAGTTGCCTGACAGGATTCACCGCTCACTTCACCCAGTTCACGGAACGGTTTGCCGACCAGTTCGTCAGCCTTGGTGATAATGCGAACCGGCGCAGGGCGAACCACTTTCGGTTTTGCAGGCTCTGTTTTTGGCGGGGTTGCCGTGCTTTGAACGGGTTCAACAGGAGATCTGCTTAGCATAGAACAGCCGCTCAGCATGAGTGCTAAAAGACAGATCGGTAAAGCACGCATAATAATTCCTCAATGGATAATCAAAACGTCAGATATTGAATCAGGTGACTGCACAAATGACAAGACGGGCATAAGCCCGTCCTGATGATATTACACTGAGGTGAGATTACCAGCCTTTAACAGCGCCGCCGTTAAACACTTTGTTGGCTTCCTGGTAAACTTCGTCTGACTGATAGGCCTGGACGAACTTCTTCACGTTTTCCGCGTCTTTGTTATCTTCGCGAGTCACGATCAGGTTAACGTACGGAGAGTCTTTATCTTCAACGAAGATACCGTCTTTCGCTGGTGTCAGGCCAATCTGGCTGGCGTAAGTGGTGTTGATAACGGCCAGGGCGATCTGCGCATCGTCCAGAGAACGCGGCAGCTGCGGTGCTTCCAGTTCAACAATTTTCAGATTTTTCGGGTTCTCGGTGACATCCAGAACGGTTGGCAGCAGGCCAACGCCGTCTTTCAGTTTGATCAGGCCCACTTTCTGCAGCAGCAGCAGGGAGCGTCCGAGGTTGGTTGGATCGTTAGGCACGGCTACCTGAGAACCCGGCTGCAGTTCGTCCAGCGATTTAATTTTCTTGGAGTAGCCTGCAATCGGGTAGACGAAGGTGTTACCCACGCCAACCAGCTTATAGCCGCGATCTTTGATCTGCTGATCCAGGTATGGCTTATGCTGGAAGGCGTTGGCGTCGATATCGCCTTTGCTCAGCGCTTCGTTCGGCAGAACGTAATCGTTGAAGGTTACGAGCTCAACGTCCAGACCGTATTTTTCTTTCGCCACTTTCTGAGCAACTTCAGCAACCTGCTGTTCTGCACCTACGATAACGCCCACTTTAATATGGTTTGGATCTTTTTCGTCCTGACCGCAACCCACCAGTGCCAGAGATCCAATCAGCGCGCCTACTGCTGCAAAGGTCTTTAATTTAAACGCCATGTTTTATCCTTAACTCATCGAGTTTGTGTTGTGTGTAACGTTATTTGTGAGTAACAGCCCGGACGATGCGATCGCCAGAGAACTGGATTAAGTAAACCAGAACAACCAGCAATACCAGAACGGTATTCATCACGGTAGCGTTATATCCAATATAGCCGTACTGATAACCAATCTGTCCTAAACCGCCAGCGCCAACTGCACCGCCCATCGCGGAATACCCTACCAGAGTAATAAGCGTAATCGTTGCCGCGTTCACCAGGCCCGGCAGTGCTTCAGGCAGCAGAACCTTGCGGACGATCTGCATAGGTGTTGCCCCCATTGCACGAGAAGCTTCAATCAAACCGGTTGGGATCTCCAACAGGGCGTTCTCCACCATACGGGCGATAAACGGCGCAGCGCCTACGGTCAGCGGAACGATAGCCGCCTGCAGACCAATCGATGTGCCGACGATCACGCGGGTAAACGGAATCATCCACACCAGCAGAATAATAAACGGGATGGAACGGAAGATATTCACCAGCGCGGAGAGCGTACGGTAGAGCTTCGCGTTCTCAATGATTTGACCCGGACGCGTCACGTACAGCAGTACGCCTACCGGCAGGCCAATCACAAAACCAAAGAAACCCGATACAAAGGTCATTGCCAGCGTTTCCCAAACGCCGCGAACCAGTAGCCACATCATCGGCTCAGACATAACCCAGTACCTCTACTTTTACATGATGTTCTTGCAGCCAGGCGATTGCGGCCTGGGTTTCTTCTTGAGTGCCGTGCATTTCCGTCAGCATGATGCCGAACTTCACGCCACCGGCGTAATCCATCTGCGCGCTAATAATGTTGTTGTTCACGTTAAAGCGACGCGCGGTTTCGGAAAGCAGAGGGGCATCAACGGACTGACCGGTGAATTCCATACGCAACATCGGGACGCTGTCCACCGTTGCCTCGGTTTTCAAACGCTCCAGATAATCTTCTGGAATATCCAGATGCAGCGTGGACTGAATAAACTGCTGCGCCAGCGGCGTTTTCGGATGGGAAAACACTTCGCTTACCGTGTCCTGCTCGATCAGTTCACCGTTGCTAATGACCGCCACGCAGTCGCAGATGCGTTTCACCACGTCCATCTCGTGCGTAATAAGGAGGATCGTCAGGCCCAGGCGACGGTTAATGTCCTTCAGCAGTTCCAGAATAGAACGCGTGGTGGCCGGATCCAGTGCGCTGGTAGCTTCGTCGCACAGCAGTACTTTTGGGTTGCTGGCCAGCGCGCGGGCAATAGCAACACGCTGCTTCTGCCCACCGGACAGATTTGCCGGGTAGCTATCATGCTTATCACCCAGACCCACGAGGTCGAGCAGTTCGGTAACGCGACGCTTCACTTCTTCTTTCGGCGTGTTATCCAGCTCCAGCGGTAAGGCGACGTTGCCGAACACCGTGCGGGAAGCCAGCAGGTTAAAGTGCTGGAAGATCATGCCAATTTGACGGCGCGCTTTGGTGAGTTCTTTTTCTGAAAGGGCGGTAAGTTCCTGACCGCCAACTTCTACGCTGCCCTGGGTTGGGCGCTCAAGCAGGTTAACACAACGGATCAGCGTGCTTTTACCCGCACCCGATGCGCCAATGACGCCATAAATTTGACCAGCAGGAACATGCAGGCTGACGTTGTTCAGCGCCTGAATGGTTCGGTTCCCCTGCTGGAACACTTTGGTGATATTGGAAAGTTTAATCATTAGATTATTTTTATCGTATGTAAGTTAGCCGTGGCATTTTCTTCTGCCAGATACGGGTGATGACCGTAAACAAAACGGATGTTAAGGCATCCAGACGTCTAAATCAATCCAACTCTGTACGATGAGCACTTTATTGCGCTGCGATTCATGAGATACTAGCTCAACAGGCCTTTTTCAGGAGCAAACCGGTGGCAAAATCAGTACCCGCAATTTTTCTCGACCGTGATGGCACTATTAATGTGGATCACGGTTATGTGCATGAGATCGATGAATTCGAATTTATCGACGGCGTTATAGAGGCAATGCGCCAGCTAAAAGAGATGGGCTATGCGCTGGTGGTCGTAACGAACCAGTCCGGCATCGCGCGTGGTAAGTTCACCGAAGCGCAGTTTGAGACGCTGACGGAGTGGATGGACTGGTCGCTGGCCGATCGCGGGGTCGATCTTGATGGCATTTACTACTGCCCGCACCACCCGCAGGGAACGGTAGAAGAGTATCGTCAGACCTGCGACTGCCGTAAACCGCATCCGGGCATGTTTAACTCTGCGCAGGAGTTCTTGCACATTGATATGGCTGCTTCTTATATGGTGGGCGATAAGCTGGAAGATATGCAGGCGGCCGCAGCGGCGGGAGTGGGTACCAAAATATTAGTGCGTACCGGTAAGCCCGTAACACCAGAAGCAGAAAGTGCAGCGGATTGGGTGATTAATAGTCTGGCAGAGCTGCCAAAAGAGATAAAAAAGCATCAGAAATAGCCTTTTTGGCGAAAAGGTGAGCGGTCGAAATAAAAATGCATATTTCCGCTTGTCATTCCTCGGCAGCTCCCTATAATGCGCCTCCATCGACACGGCGGATGTGAATCACTTCACAGTTAACCCGGTCGGTTGAAGAGAAAA
>NZ_JADBRJ010000018.1:0-45487 GCF_014930585.1 Enterobacter cloacae complex sp. P43RS | reverse complement strand
GGTGGGTCGTGCAGGATTCGAACCTGCGACCAATTGATTAAAAGTCAACTGCTCTACCAACTGAGCTAACGACCCACTTTTATGCTGCTTTCACGTTGTTTGATATCCCGTGGCAACGGCGGCATATATTACTGATTTAAGAATTCTGCGCAACAAAAATTTCGATGAAGATCACTTAACTGCTTAGTAATCATGCTGCACGACCAGAAATAACGCGATTTCTGGTCATGCGATAATCATCCCATCGAATTCAGGCGTTTTTGCGCCTGCTTAGCACCTTCGGTGCCCGGGAATTTTGCGACTACCTGCTGATAAACCGCTTTGGCTTTCGCCGTGTCGCCTTTGTCCTGCATGATCACGCCAACCTTAAACATCGCATCTGGCGCTTTCGGCGATTTCGGGTAATTTTTTACCACGGAGGCAAAATAAAACGCCGCATCGTCCTTTTTACCCTTGTTGTAATTCAACTGACCAAGCCAGTAATTCGCATTTGGCTGATAGGTTGAGTCAGGGTATTTCTTGATAAAGTTCTGAAACGCAGCGAGCGCGTCATCCTGACGAGATTTATCCTGCACCAGGGCAATGGCCGCATTGTAATCCGTATTCGCGTCACCGCTCTGTACAGGCGCTCCTGTTGAGGCTGAAGCATCAGCAGACGGCGCAGGCGCTGAGGTTGCCGCGCCGCTTTGATCGCCCGCTGCGGGTTGTGCTGCTGCACCGCCGCTGCTGAGGCTATCTATCTGCAATAAAATTTGCTTCTGACGTTCCACAACCTGGTTAAGCTGATACTGACTTTCCTGAATCTGACCACGGAGAGAGTCAATATCGTTTTGGTTATCGGAAAGTTGCTGCTGGAGTTGGGTTAAAAGCTGACTGTGAGCGTTAGAAATACGCTCGAGCTGAGTGACCCGGTCTTCTACCGAGCCTGAGCCGACACTACTGATTGGTGCCTGAGCAAAAGCGGCCCAGGGGGCCGCTATTCCAACCAGTAACGACAGACTCAACAGATGATGTCTGAAGTTACTGCTCATGCAATTCTCTTAGTAAACCAGTACGGCACGACGGTTTTTGGAGTAAGCCGCTTCGTCGTGACCCAGTACTGCAGGTTTTTCTTTACCGTAAGAAACGATGGAGATCTGGTCAGCAGAAACGCCTTTACCCTGCAGGTACATCTTAACGGCGTTAGCACGACGTTCACCCAGGGAGATGTTGTACTCTGGAGTACCACGTTCGTCCGCGTGACCTTCTACGGTGACTTTGTAAGATGGGTTGCTACGCAGGAAGTTAGCGTGAGCATCCAGCATCGCAGCGAAGTCAGAACGGATGTCGTATTTATCCAGATCGAAGTAAACGATGTTGTTCTGCTGCAGCTGCTGCATCTGAAGACGCGCTTGCTCTTCAGAAGACATGTTGCCATTGCCGTTCGCGTCCATACCGGTACCGGCACCCATCATGCCTTCGCCGCTCTGGTCATTGCTGGCGTTCTTGTTAGAAGAACACGCTGCGATTGCCATTACAGGCAGAGCGATCATCAGCCCCTTCAGCACTTTGTTCAGTTGCATTTCTATGATTCCTTTAGTAATCAATTAATTATTATTTACAGATACGGCGACCAGGCAGGTGATTTTACCTGTCCATCAGTTGCCGGAATACGCGCTTTGAAACGCCCATCTGTAGAAACCAGATTCAGCACAGATCCCATCCCCTGAGAAGAGCTGTAGATTACCATAGTGCCGTTAGGTGCCAGACTTGGCGTTTCATCCAGGAACGTTGACGACAGAACTTGAACGCCACCCGCTACCAGATCTTGTTTGGCAATGTGCTGCTGCCCACCGTTGGAGCTGACCATTACCATGAATTTACCGTCGCTGCTCACGTCTGCGTTCTGGTTCTGAGAACCTTCCCAGGTGATACGCTGCGGAGCACCGCCGTTAATGTTCACTTTATAGATTTGTGGACGGCCTGCCTGGTCAGAGGTAAACGCCAGGTTTTGGCTGTCCGGGAACCATGATGGTTCAGTATTGTTGCTGCGACCGTCGGTCACCTGACGGATCTGGCCAGAGCCAATGTCCATCACGTACAGGTTCAGGCTACCGGTTTTAGACAGCGCAAACGCCAGTTTAGACCCATCTGGAGAGAAGGAAGGCGCACCGTTGTGACGTGGGAACGACGCTACCTGACGCACCGCACCGTTAGCCAGCGTCTGGATAACCAGCGCAGAACGACCACTTTCGAAGGTGACATACGCCAGCTTAGACCCGTCCGGAGACCAGGCTGGAGACATTAGCGGCTGTGAAGAGCGTTTCACCAGGAACTGGTTGTAACCGTCGTAGTCAGATACGCGCAGCTCGTACGGGAACTGACCGCCGTTGGTCTGTACCACATATGCGATACGGGTACGGAACGCACCTTTAATACCGGTCAGCTTTTCGAATACCGCGTCGCTGGCCGCGTGTGCCGCGTAGCGCAGGTACTGTTTAGTGACCTTGTAAGAGTTCTGTGCCAGAACGGTACCCGGTGCACCGCCGGTATCCACCAGCTGCCAGGCCACGTTGTAAGAACCGTCCGGGTTAGGCGTAACCTGCCCCACCACCACGGCATCAATACCCAGCGCAGACCATGCAGCAGGCTGGACTTCCTGCGCACTGCCCGGCTGCTGCGGCAGACGAGAACGATCTAACGGGTTGAATTTACCGCTGTTACGCAGGTCAGCCGCCACGATGCCACCGGCATCTTCAGGTGCAGCGCCAGGACCGGCCCACTGGAACGGAACAACACCGATTGGGCGTGCCGAGTCCACCCCCTGGGTGATCTCGATACGTACTTCTGCGTGCAGGACTGCTGCCCACAGCATTAAAAAACTAAATGCTACACGTAATGCCTGCTTCATCATATCTCCCTTATCCGGGTAACCTTACCCA
Organism: Enterobacter cloacae complex sp. P43RS; assembly: GCF_014930585.1. NCBI lineage: Bacteria > Pseudomonadati > Pseudomonadota > Gammaproteobacteria > Enterobacterales > Enterobacteriaceae > Enterobacter > Enterobacter cloacae complex sp. P43RS. Next base: position 42,566 of record NZ_JADBRJ010000018.1, on the reverse strand, counting down.
CGATAATTTAGCAGAATGTTAACAAACTCAAATAGACAAAACTACCCGAACCCTGTGACTAAACCTGGTCTATTTTTCCCCGTTTGCACGGGGAAAATGTAACTTAAGGTTTGAAGTCCAGCGGCGCATTTTTGAAGACTTCGTAGACTGCCTGAGAAGGCGGTTTAGGCATCTTCGCCTGACGCGCTGCAGCCAGAGCCGCAGTACATAAAGCCGGGTCGCCACCTTCAGACTTAATATCAAGCAGCATGCCGTCCGGAGCCAGTTTTATACGCAGCGTACACGTTTTACCGGCATAGGAAGACGCATCGTAGAACCGGCTTTCAATCGCCGATTTAATCTGCGCGGCATAGCCGTTGATTTCAGCCCCTGTCGCACCGTTATTCTTAGTGTTACCACTTCCGGTCGGCGCTGCGTTGTTTCCTTTCGCGCCACCGCCCGTTTTCGGTGCATTCTTACCGGAGCTTAAATCCCCCAGCAGATCGTCAACCCCTGCGGCGGCCGCGGCTTTCTCAGCGGCAGCAGCCTTTTTAGCAGCCGCTTTTTCAGCAGCGGCTTTCTTATCGGCAGCGGCCTTCTCAGCTGCAGCTTTTTTATCAGCAGCGGCTTTTTCAGCGGCGGCAGCTTTTTCTGCAGCAGCCTTCTCAGCCGCAGCGGCTTTCTTCGCAGCCTCGGCAGCCGCTTTCTTCTCTGCGTCCTGAGCGGCTTTCTTCGCGGCTTCGGCTTCAGCTTTCTTCTGTGCGTCAGCAGCGGCTTTCTTCGCGGCTTCCGCTTCGGCTTTCTTCTGGGCATCCGCAGCGGCTTTCTTCGCGGCTTCGGCCTCAGCTTTCTTCTGGGCATCGGCAGCCGCTTTCTTCGCCGCTTCTGCTGCTAATTTTGCCTGGGCATCAGCCTGCGCTTTGGCATCCGCTGCGGCTTTTGCTGCCGCCTCTTCCGCCTGCTTTTGCTGTTCCTGAGCTTTCTTCGCGGCCTCTTCGGCTTGCTTCTGCTGTTCCGCCTGCGCTTTCGCGGCTTCCTGCGCCTGCAAACGTTCTTTCTCAAGCTGCTTCAAACGCTCCTGCTCGGCGGCTTGCTTTTCACGCAGCTCTTCCGCCTGCTGTTGCGCCTGTTTTTCACGCTGCTCTTCAGCCCGTTTGGCACTCGCCTTCTGCTGTTGTTCGCGATTATAGTTTTGCACTACCGCACCGGGATCCACCATTACGGCGTCAATGGAAGACCCTCCACCGCCGCCTGCTGATGCATCAATATGCTCGTCGAACGAACTCCAGATCAGCGCTGCAAAAAGAATAACGTGCAGCACTGCGGAGACGATTATCGCTCGCTTAAGCTTGTCGTTCTGTTCGGTTGCCTTTGACACTATCGGTTCCCAAAAACTACGCGGATGATCAAATAGGTTGAGTCATTAAGCCAACTGACTTAACACCCGCACTATGTAGCAAGTTCAGCGCTTTAATAATTTCATCGTAGGGTACGTCTTTCGCGCCACCGATTAAGAAGACCGTTTTCGGATTTGACTCCAGGCGACGCTGCGCTTCGGCAATAACCTGCTCAGGTGGCAGCTGATCCATACGATCTTTCTCTACCACCACGCTGTACTGCCCTACGCCGGAAACTTCAATGATGACCGGAGGATCGTCATTGGTGCTCACCGCCTGTGATTCTGTCGCATCCGGCAGATCGACTTCCACACTCTGGGTAATGATGGGAGCTGTTGCCATGAAGATCAGCAGCAGTACCAGCAGAACGTCCAGCAGTGGCACGATATTGATTTCGGACTTGAGCTCGCGACGACCTCGTCCACGCGATCTGGCCATGGTTTACCCCTTGTTGCTCTCGGTGCTGGTAAACGCCTGACGGTGCAGAATCGCGGTGAACTCTTCCATAAAGTTGTCGTAGTTCAGTTCCAGTTTGTTCACGCGCTGGTTCAGACGGTTGTAAGCCATAACCGCCGGAATGGCCGCAAACAGACCGATAGCGGTCGCAATCAGTGCTTCAGCGATACCCGGTGCAACCATCTGCAACGTCGCCTGCTTCACCGCGCCCAGCGCGATAAAGGCGTGCATGATCCCCCACACGGTACCAAACAGACCGATATACGGGCTGATAGAACCCACGGTGCCGAGGAAAGGAATGTGCGTTTCAAGATTTTCCAGCTCGCGGTTCATGGAGATACGCATCGCACGCGATGCCCCTTCCACGACGGCTTCCGGCGCATGATTGTTTGCCCGATGCAGACGAGCGAACTCTTTGAATCCGCTATAGAAAATTTGTTCGGAGCCGGTCAGGTTTTCACGGCGTCCCTGGCTCTCCTGATACAGGCGAGAAAGTTCAATACCCGACCAGAACTTATCTTCAAATGCTTCCGCTTCACGGCCAGCAGCATTGAGGATACGCGTTCTCTGGATAATGATGGCCCAGGATGCGATTGAAAAACCAATCAAAATCAACATGATAAGTTTAACCAGAAGGCTTGCCTTCAGGAACAAATCAAGGATATTCATGTCAGTCACTGCTTAAACTCCGCGACAATAGACTTAGGAAGCGCACGAGGCTTCATTATGGTTGGATCAACACAAACAATCAGTACTTCAGCTGAGTTCAGTACGGTGTTCTCTGAGTTGACTATCCGCTGCGTGAAAACCAGTGAGGTCCCGCGCATTGATGTAATTTCTGTTTGGACTTCGAGCATATCGTCGAGTCTGGCAGGCGCAAAATACTCAAGCGTCATCTTGCGTACCACGAAGGCAACTCGCTCAGCCAACAGCACCTGTTGACTAAAGTGATGATGGCGCAGCATCTCTGTGCGTGCCCGTTCATAAAAAGCAACGTAGCTGGCGTGGTAAACCACACCACCGGCATCGGTATCTTCGTAATAGACACGAACCGGCCATCGAAACAGCGTTGTATTCACTTTACATCCCAGTAATGCAACAAAAGTTAGAGCTTTTAAACTTCGCTACTATACGCGCGGGAAAGATGGTTTGGAATGGGGGAAAGTAAACGGAGAGTAAATTTTTATGGGCTCGGGTAAGCCCATAACGTTAACGGACATTTCTTATTCAGAAGAAGAAGAAAATCAAACCGGCGAGAAGCACCAGATCGGCAATCAGTGGGCAAAAAATTCCCTGCCAGTGAACGGCTTTCGGACGAAAGCCCACGCCGTGGATCACCCCGGCACACACTGCCCACATGATGAGGAAGCCGTGCCAAATCTCAAGCTCGCTGGTCTTTGCCGCAAAGCGCGACGGGTCCCAGAAGATACAGCCTGCCAGCAGTAATGCCATCACTAAAGAAAGCGCCCTCAACGGGCGCTTATCCATTACCGCGTAAAGCTTCGCGATAATATTCATCAGTGTTTTTCTTCACCCGCTTTGGTCGCTTCGACGTGCTCAAGCGCCAGGGCAGTGATGACACCAAAAGCACAGGCAAGAAGCGTCCCTAAAATCCATGCGAAATACCACATATTCAGCTCCTTACTTAGTACATAGAGTGGGTGTTGCTTTCGATATGTTCTTTGGTGATACGACCGAACATTTTCCAGTAACACCAGATGGTGTAGGCCAGAACAATCGGAACGAACACGCAAGCAACGTAAGTCATTAAGTTCAGCGTCATATGGCTGGAGGTTGCATCCCACATGGTCAGGCTAGCATTCAGCATGGTGCTGGATGGCATGACGAATGGGAACATGGCAATACCCGCCGTCAGGATGATGCATGCCAGCGTCAGTGAAGAGAACACGAAAGCCAGAGCACCTTTCTCCAGACGAGACGTCAGCACGGTCAGCAGCGGCAGCAGCACGCCCAGAGCAGGGATCGCCCACAGCGCAGGGGTATTGTTGAAGTTCACCAGCCATGCACCAGCCTGACGCGCCACTTCTTTGGTCAGCGGGTTAGACGGTGCCGAGTGGTTAATCGCAGACGTCACCACGTAGCCATCAATACCGTACACCACCCACACGCCTGCCAGAGCGAAGCAAACCAGCGTCACCAGTGCCGCCACCTGAGCAGTAGCACGGGAACGCAGGTGCAGTTCACCCACAGTACGCATCTGCAGGTAAGTTGCGCCCTGAGTGATGATCATCGCCACGCTCACCACACCGGCCAACAGGCCAAACGGATTCAGCAGCTGGAAGAAGTTGCCGGTGTAGTAAAGACGCATGTATTCATCGAGGTGGAACGGTACGCCCTGCAGCAGGTTACCGAATGCCACGCCAATCACCAGCGGTGGAACGAAGCTACCAATGAAGATGCCCCAGTCCCACATGTTGCGCCAGCGGGTATCTTCAATCTTGGAACGGTAGTCGAAACCGACCGGACGGAAGAATAAAGAGGCCAGCACCAGAATCATCGCCACATAGAAGCCGGAGAACGCAGCCGCGTAGACCATCGGCCAGGCAGCGAACAGCGCGCCGCCTGCGGTGATCAGCCACACCTGGTTACCGTCCCAGTGAGGGGCGATGGAGTTAATCATGATTCGACGCTCGGTGTCATTACGACCGAGGAAACGGGTGAGCATCCCCACCCCCATGTCGAAACCATCCGTGACGGCGAAACCGATCAGCAGAACGCCAACCAGCAGCCACCAGATAAAACGCAATACTTCATAATCGATCATTTGATGACTCCTGTCTTAGCGTGCCGGCTGAGTAGTCGCAGTGGGCTGCTCGTAGTGATAGCGACCGGTTTTCAGGCTGCTTGGGCCAAGGCGCGCGAACTTGAACATCAGGAACAGTTCAGCCACCAGGAACAGGGTGTACAGACCACAGATCAGCAGCATGGAGAAGATCAGGTCGCCTTCCGTCAGGGAAGAGTTCGCGACCGCCGTTGGCAGTACCTCACCAATCGCCCATGGCTGACGGCCATACTCCGCTACAAACCAGCCGGATTCAATCGCGATCCACGGCAGTGGAATACCGTACAGCGCGGTGCGCAGCAGCCATTTTTTCTCGCCGATGCGGTTACGAATCACGGACCAGAAGGACGCCGCAATGATCAGCAGCATGATGATGCCGCAGCCCACCATGATACGGAATGCGAAGTACAGTGGCGCAACGCGTGGAATCGAGTCTTTGGTCGCCATCTGAATCTGTGCTTCCGTCGCATCAGAAACGTTCGGGGTATAACGTTTCAGCAACAAACCGTAGCCCAGGTCTTTCTTCACGTCGTTAAATTGATCGCGAACGGCCTGATCGGTAGAGCCGGCACGCAGCTGTTCCAGCAGCGAGTAAGCCTTCATACCGTTACGGATACGCTCTTCGTGCTGAACCATCAGCTCCTTCAGACCCGTTACCTGCTTATCGACAGAACGGGTTGCGATGATACCCAGCGCGTAAGGAATTTGGATGGCGAAGCGGTTTTCCTGCGCGTCCTGATCGGGAATACCGAACAGCGTAAAGGCAGCAGGCGCCGGTTGGGTTTCCCATTCGGCTTCGATAGCGGCCAGTTTGGTTTTCTGCACGTCACCCATTTCGTAACCGGATTCATCACCCAGAACGATAACGGAGAGGATTGCAGCCATACCGAAGCTTGCAGCGATAGCAAAGGAGCGCTTGGCAAACGCGAAGTCACGACCGCGCAGCATATAGTAGGAGCTAATACCCAACACGAACATCGCGCCGCACACGTAGCCAGATGCCACGGTGTGAACAAATTTAACCTGAGCAACCGGGTTCAGGACCAGCTCGGCAAAGCTGACCATCTCCATACGCATGGTTTCGAAGTTGAAGTCAGACGCGATCGGGTTCTGCATCCAGCCGTTCGCCACCAGGATCCACAGCGCGGACAGGTTCGAACCTAATGCCACCAGCCAGGTTACGGCCATGTGCTGGACTTTACCCAGACGGTCCCAACCGAAGAAGAACAGACCTACAAAGGTGGATTCGAGGAAGAAGGCCATCAGGCCTTCAATGGCCAGCGGCGCACCGAAGATATCCCCTACATAGTGGGAATAGTAAGACCAGTTAGTCCCGAACTGGAACTCCATGGTCAAACCGGTTGCCACGCCCAGCGCGAAGTTGATACCGAACAACTTGCCCCAGAACTTGGTCATATCTTTATAAATCTGTTTGCCGGAGAGGACGTAAACCGTTTCCATAATTGCCAGCAGGAACGCCATACCGAGCGTCAGCGGCACAAACAGGAAGTGGTACATCGCGGTCAAGGCAAACTGTAAGCGCGACAGTTCGACTACGTCTAACATTATGACTCCTTGCTCATCGCATGAAGACTCCGAGAGTGAACCCCGTCAGAAAGAGATTCACACGCATGCCCCAATACAAATTATTCGCATCCTGGTCGTCGTTATTACCCTGGAGAAGGATAAAAACGATGACGACAGGTTACAAATAGGTTAATAAAAAACTCAAATTGATCCCGCAAATATAATACGCTGCAAAACCCTTACAATAAACAGGTTTTTATTGAATCACATTTACGTTTTTCGACGGCGATCAATTTATAGCAAAATTACCACTTTTCGGCCATTTTGATCGGGGACAATTTAGCGCTTTTCGGCATCTTTTTCCAAGCATTAAACTTTGATTTAAATCAAAAACCGGTCTTGATGTTAATCATGTTTAGCTGTGGTGAGAATGGTAAAAACCATGTTAATGATATGTGCATGTAAAGATGCGATTGGTTATCGAAGACCAAAAAAAATATAAACAGAAGTGATTTTAATTAACGCGAGAAAAAAATGCCCTGTCGAAGCGGGACAAACAATAAGCGTAGCTGGGCCAGTTTATTTTTCCATTCTGTTTTTGCAACTCTTAGAAATTACATTTGATTTACTTTTATTATCCCGAAAGTTAACACCGAAGCGTGACTATTTAATGAAAAAAGGCCGCAAACTCTGCGGCCTTTTGATCGTGTCAGCGGTGTTCAGGCAAGAAGAATGCTGAAGGTTCGTGACTGTCCCGGTCTGAACGCCCCGACGATGCCCTCTTCTTCACGATTGTCTATTATCCGTTCATTCATGTCCGTTTCGCAGCACCGTTTCACGGTCGGATCCACGGATAACGTCGCGTCACATGCGCTGGACTCGGAAGGGTTGAACAGACGAAGAATGAGCTCGTCTCGATCTTCAGCCTTTTTGAGCGTACTGAGCACGCATCCCGTGGGCGAAAGCGCCAGCAGGCTGTAACTTTCCGGCGTGGTAAACGACGAGCGATTGAGCTTCATCGCGTCCCAGGGAATTTTGTTATAGCACTGCACCGGCGTTAACCACGATTTAGCCTGCTGCGCGACGCCCGCGTTTTCCGGCGTTCCACTGAAGCTGAAGAGGCTAAAGCGACAGCTTAACGAACCGCGCACCTGAGAGTCAGGAACAGGCATTTTGATTCCTGAAGGCCTACCGGGGCGCAACAGCAAATCTTCTTTGCCGAGTAACCCCACGCCGCGCAGCAGGGTCAGGGCAAAGGCTTTTTTATCCTCGCCTACTACTTCAAACTCGCGCAGCCCTTCGGTGAACAGCGCAAGCCCGTTTCGTTTTTCCTGCAGGACGGCATAGTTGAGTAAATTCCAGACGGGAACCGGCGCTTCTTTCCACCCCTCCTCCTGCCAGTTTTCCATCGCCGCATCCTGCACCGGACGAGTGAGGGTGCCAAACTGAGTATCCGCTAACACGCCCTGGGTTGTAAACGGCGTAGGGATCAGCACGCGAACGCGGTGGTCGTCAGCCTGATTATCCAGACGCACCGCCACATCAATACGCCTGCTGTGGTGGCTAAGCGTGATTTCAAACTCAGCGCCGAGAGACCCGCTTCGCTGACCCGCCGCGCGTTCGGCCAGATTAGCCGGTACCGCGATCTGATGGCGAATCAGCGCCCTGCTCTGCCAGCCTTCGTGTATAACCTCGACCTGATGCTCGCCCTGCACTGAAGTGAGTCTCCACTCTTCACGAGAAGGCGAGTAGTCGTACTCATCGCCATCATCCGAACCCTCTTCGATTTCCAGCACCCGGTCATAAATCAGCCCGGTTTCTTTGTCGCGCAGGCGCAGCGTACCGTCGTTATTTAAATCAATCTGCCAGAAGGCGTTTTCGAGCAAGGATTCGGTGTTTATCACCGGAGAGATCACCTTCCCGGCCACGTTTGGCTCGATAAACAGCGTACGGTAGCCCATCGACGGCAGTATCTGGCTGAGCTGAATATCAAACTCCATAAACGGCTCATAATTACCGTAATGGACAATCTGCCGGTCAATGAGACCAGGGTCCAGCTCGCGCGCACTGCGAATGAAATACTGGATCTCGTTGCCTTTATCATCCAACAGACGGAACTGGCTGGCGCGCAGTCGAATCGTGGTGTTCATCACCTCTTCACGCGGCCAGGGCATCAGGTTGAACATCACCAGTTTGTCGGCGTCGCTTTGCGGCATGTTGTCGACAATCTTGCGCATATAGAAACGCACCAGGTTATCTGCCATGTCTTCAGCCAGTTCAAAACGAGAGACAATCTCACGATGCACCTTGTCGCTGCAGCAGCAGCCGATGCTGTCGTGAGCGTGGTTTTTAAGGATCTCTTTCCACATCTTCTCCAGCAGGCCGTGGTGATAATCGAAGCCCAGCGTCCATGCAAGCGTCGCCAGCGGTTCGAGGATGTTGACAATTTTGTTCTCAATACGCGCATGGGCAATTTTGATATCCATGCGCGTGGAGCCGATTGTCCGGTGCACGCGCATGTATTTCCCGTCGATAAACTCCCCTTTCAGGGTCGCCAGTTCATCGCGGCGTGCCTCAATGTGGTCAAACACCTCTTCAAAGCGGCTCATTACAAATTGACGCTGCGGATAGATTTCACGCAGCTTATCCATCACGGAGAAAATGTTCTGCTGCAGCGGCATCTGATCGTGACCGTTGGGCAGCAAAATCTCTTTGGTGACAGAGGCCTTTTCCAGAACGTCGAAATAGCTGTCGAGCCGTTTTCGCAGCCCGGCTTCGTCCTCCGGTAAGTACTTACCAATCGCGTAGCCCAGCGGCAGCACCTGTGCCGTGACTTCACTGCCGTCCTGGCTCTGCCAGAGAAATTCGGTTTTATCGGTCCCGTGTCGTTCCGAGCAGCCGCGCCAGAACATCGTCCGGGTAATGCCAAATCCGTTATAGATATGCGGAAGCTGGCCGGACATACCAAACGAATCCGGCAGATAGCCGATCTTCATCGGCTCGCCGAACGCCATACAGTCCCGGATGCCGTACATCAGGTTGCGGACAATCGACTCGCCGCTGACAATCGTGGTATCGGTCTGGGTATACCAGGGGCCGATAATCAGTTTTCCGCGCTCCACAAGCGCCTTTACCCGCGCGCGGTTTTCGGGCACGACGGCAAAATAATCTTCCAGCACCGCCGTCTGGCCATCAAGGACGTAATATTTATACTCGTCGTCCTGCTCCAGGCGGGTCAGGATCTCTTCCATATTATTGACCAGAAGAATGCGCGACTCTTCAGTGGTGAAGTACCACTCACGGTCCCAGTGCATATGCGGCGTGATATGAACGCGAGATACAGCTTTCATCTTCGTTTCCTGTTTTGTGAGTTTTTACGGTATGGCGTCTTCTGTGAGGTACTTGCCCTTTTTTACTGCCTGACGTCGCCAGAGCAGCAGAACAAACGTGGAGACAGCGGTCCCCGTCAGCGCCGCGCCAAACCAGCCCGCCGCCGCAACCACACCGCCCAACCCGGCATCGTGAAGTAAAAAGAGAGAGAAAATCCCGGCCCCCGGGGTAGACAACCCGATCCCCATCGCACCGACAGCCGCGCCTGTTACCATGGAGCCGAGCACAAATGAGCCAATGACGCGAAGCGGATCTTCAATCGCCATCGGGATCGCCCCTTCGGTAATGCCCGCCAGGCCGAGCAGCCACGTTGATTTACCGGTTTCAATTTCAAACGGTTTAAACAGCTTCGGCGCCAGCATCGTCGACGCCGTGACGGTGAAGGCTGAGACCATTTTGACGGAGGCAAAGATTGCGTAAGGCCCATAAACGCCGTTCGCCATCGCCCCCAGGCAAAACGCGTAAGAGGCTTTGTTGACCGGGCCACCCAAATCGAATGAGCACATAAACCCGAGGATTGCCCCCAGAAGCAGCGCATTCGCGCCGGAGAGACCGTTAAGCCAGACGGTGAGCGTGTTATTGAGCCAGGCCACCGGTTCGCCAATCACAAACAGCATCAGGCTGCCCGCGCCCAGCACGCCAATCACCGGATAGAGATAAAAGGTCAGAAAGCCGTTGTAGCGGCTACTGAGCAGGATGTGGTTTTTCACCCAGCGCATCAGATAGCCCGCGATCAGCCCACCGACAATAGCGCCCAGAAAACCGGAGCCGATCATATTGGCAGCAAGACCGGCCGCAAAGCCCGGCGTCAGCGCAGGTTTATCCGCCAGCGAATACGCGGTATAGGCCGCCAGAACAGGTACCATCAGAATGCCGAGCATGCCGCCGCCAAGCTTGCGGTACATCCACAGCCACGAGTTTTCCTGGTCAAACAGGTGCTGCAGGCCCAGTATTTGCGCCAGCAGTACCGACAAGGCCAGCACCGTACCGCCAGCGACGATCAGCGGCACCGCAAAAGAGATACCGCTGAGAAGTGCCTGCTTGAGTTCAGTTTTAACGCTCTTTTTCGTTTCGGTATCGACATGCGCAGGACGCGCATCGGATGCAGGCTGCAGCGCCAGCGCGCGCTCAATAAGCGCTTCAGCATGGCGCAGAGGCTCCGCGACGGGCACGGAGATGGCGGGGATCCCCTGAAAACGCTCGCTCTCTTTGATCGCCACTTCTGCGGCAAAAATGCACGCTTTGGCCTCACGAAGCTGCTGCGCGGTGATGCGCCCCTCAATGCCGTTCGCCCCCTGCTTTTCGACCACCACGTTGACGCCAAGCTTGCGTCCCGCTTTTTCCAGGTACTCTGCGGCCATATAGGTATGCGCGATCCCGGCCGGACAGGCGGTCACGCAGACGATTGTCGGGGCATTCAGCACGACGCCTGCCTCTTCCGTGTCAGGGGCAGCTTCAAGCGCAGCAAGCACGTCTTCCGCCGTGGTAGCAGCCATCACGCGCGCCCTGAGATCGTCATCCGCCAGGCGAGACGTCAGCTCCGTCAGCACCTGAATATGGGTCGAACCCGCTTCTGCTGGCGGAATGGCGAGCAGAAAAACCAGCTCAACCTCTTCCGGCCCGTCCACGCCTTCCCATGCAAGCGGTTCTCGCAGAGTTGCCACGGCAAAAGCCGCCTCCTTCACGACGGCTGATTTACCGTGAGGAACGGCCAGTCCTTCACCCAGCGCGGTCGGCCCAAGCGATTCCCGATGAAACACCTCCTCCAGAAACGCATCGGCATCAGCGATTTTGCCCAGCGCCACCAGCCGCGCCGTAAGCTGACGGATTGCCTCATCCCGGCGGGTAAACTGCGCCTGAACGCAAACAGCACGCGGATCGGTCAGAGTCGTCAGGTTCATAAAGATCCTCACCTTTACAGAGTTATTGTCTGGGGAGGATTCTGGCAGACCTGATAATACATTTATGTGATCACTTTCACTAAAAGCCAAATTTGTATTTTAATTGTACTATTTACAAATCATCAGTTGAATGCATAATTCCCTGAAAAGGTATTAAGCAGGCGCGATAAAATGGGCAACAAACCGATGTACCGGCAGATAGCCGATGCGTTCCGCGAGAAAATCAACGCCGGGGAATTAAAACCCGGAGACGCGCTGCCGACGGAGTCCAGTCTTCAGGAGGCGTTTCGCGTCAGCCGCGTCACCGTGCGGCAGGCCCTGAAACTGCTCGCCGACGAGCAGATCATCGAAAGTATTCAGGGCAGCGGCTCTTATGTAAAAAAAGAGGAGCGCGTCAATTACGATATTTATCAGCTCACCGGCTTTTACGAAAAGCTGGCGGATCGTCATGTCGATACGCACAGTGATGTCAAAATATTTGAAGTGGTGAAAGCCGATGCGCGGCTGGCGGCAACATTAGCGGTTGGCGTGGAAGATAAGGTCTGGCACGTTAAGCGCGTGCGTTTCATCAAGCAGAAGCCGGTGAACCTGGAGGAGACATGGATGCCGCTGGCCATGTTTCCCGACCTCACCTGGGAAGTGATGGAGAATTCGAAATATCACTACGTTGAGCAGATCAAAAAACTAGTTATCGATCGCAGCGAGCAGGAGCTGATGCCGATCATGCCGTCAGAGGAGGCGATCGCCGCACTGTCGCTCGATCCGGCAAAGCCGATCCTGGAAAAAGTCTCCCGCGGGTTCCTGAAGGACGGACGGGTGTTTGAATACAGCCGCAACGTGTTCAATACCGACGACTACAAGTTCACTCTCGTCGCCAGACGCAGGCAATAAAAAAGGCCGCTTTACAGCGGCCAACCATGTCGAAACGGACATTTTTATACTTCATCGCTCCCCGTTCGGGGAGCAGAGAGGACTTACTTAATGATGGATTTCAGTGCTTCGCCGATATCCGCCAGGCTGCGAACGGTCTTCACGCCTGCGGCTTCCAGCGCAGCAAACTTCTCATCAGCCGTACCTTTACCGCCGGCGATGATCGCGCCCGCGTGGCCCATACGCTTGCCTTTCGGCGCGGTCACACCCGCGATGTAACCGACAACAGGCTTGGTTACGTGTTCTTTGATATAAGCAGCCGCTTCTTCTTCCGCGCTACCGCCGATCTCACCGATCATCACGATCGCTTCGGTCTGCGGATCTTCCTGGAACAGCTTCAGGATGTCGATGAAGTTAGATCCCGGGATTGGGTCACCGCCGATGCCCACGCAGGTGGACTGGCCGAAGCCGTAGTCGGTGGTCTGCTTAACCGCTTCATAGGTCAGGGTACCGGAACGGGAAACGATGCCCACTTTGCCCGGCTTGTGAATGTGGCCAGGCATGATGCCGATTTTGCATTCGCCCGGAGTGATCACGCCTGGGCAGTTCGGGCCGATCATGCGCACGCCTGCTTCGTCCAGCTTCACCTTCACGGTCAGCATATCCAGGGTCGGGATGCCTTCGGTGATAGTGATGATCAGCTTGATGCCTGCGTCGATCGCTTCCAGAATGGAGTCTTTGCAGAACGGTGCCGGAACGTAGATCACGGTCGCGGTTGCGCCCGTCGCTTCTACCGCTTCACGCACGGTGTTGAACACCGGCAGGCCGAGGTGCGTGGTGCCGCCTTTACCTGGCGTTACGCCGCCAACCATCTGCGTGCCGTAGGCAATCGCCTGTTCGGAGTGGAAAGTCCCCTGGCTACCGGTGAAGCCCTGGCAGATAACCTTGGTATCTTTATTAATTAAAACTGACATTATTTCCCCTCCACTGCGGCAACAACCTGCTGAGCTGCATCCGTCAGACTTTTCGCTGCAATAATATTCAGGCCGCTGTCAGCCAGTTTTTTCGCGCCGAGTTCAGCGTTGTTACCTTCCAGACGCACAACCACCGGAACGTTAACACCCACTTCTTCTACCGCACCGATGATGCCGTCTGCAATCAGGTCGCAACGGACGATGCCGCCGAAGATGTTAACCAGTACCGCTTTAACGTTGTCGTCAGAGAGGATGATTTTGAACGCTTCGGTTACGCGCTCTTTGGTTGCGCCACCGCCCACGTCGAGGAAGTTTGCCGGCTCACCGCCGTGCAGCTTAACGATGTCCATGGTGCCCATCGCCAGGCCCGCACCGTTAACCATGCAGCCGATGTTGCCATCCAGCGCCACGTAGTTCAGCTCCCACTGAGCAGCCTGTGCTTCACGCGGATCTTCCTGAGACTGGTCGCGCATTTCGCGCAGATCCGGCTGGCGGAACAGGGCATTGCCGTCAGCGCCCAGCTTGCCGTCGAGGCAGATCAGGTCGCCCTGGGTGGTGATCACCAGCGGGTTGATCTCGATCAGCGCCAGATCGCGCTCAAGGAAGATAGTCGCCAGGCCCATGAAGATCTTGGTGAACTGCTGAACCAGCTTGCCTTCCAGACCCAGCTTGAACGCCAGCTCGCGACCCTGATAAGGCATTGGACCCGCCAGCGGATCGATAGCCACTTTGTGGATCAGGTGCGGGGTCTCTTCCGCCACTTTTTCAATTTCCACGCCGCCTTCGGTAGACGCCATGAACACCACGCGACGGGAGCTACGGTCAACCACCGCGCCCAGGTACAGCTCTTTCGCGATGTCGGTCGCCGCTTCGACCAGGATCTGGTTGACCGGCTGGCCGTTCGCATCTGTCTGGTAGGTCACCAGACGCTTGCCGAGCCAATGTTCAGCAAACGCACGAATCTCTTCTTTGCTCTTAACAACCTTCACACCGCCCGCTTTACCACGGCCACCAGCGTGAACCTGACATTTAACTACCCACGGGCCGGAACCGATTTTAGATGCGGCTTCTTCTGCTTCACGCGGGGTAGTACAGGCATAACCCACCGGAGCCGGTAAGCCATACCGGGCAAACAGCTGTTTGGCCTGATATTCATGTAAGTTCATGTGTTCTATCCATCCTTCAGGGTAATCGTTATCTTCAAACCTGTAGACCGGCGCAGCGTGTGCCGGTCCACGGGGCAGGTGATGCTAAATCGTTACTAGACGTCCAGCAGCAGACGCGTTGGATCTTCCAGCAGCTCTTTAATGGCTACCAGGAAGCCCACGGACTCGCGGCCGTCGATCAGGCGGTGGTCGTAAGAGAGCGCCAGGTACATCATCGGCAGGATCTCAACTTTACCGTCAACCGCCATCGGGCGATCTTTAATGGCATGCATACCCAGGATCGCGCTCTGCGGCGGGTTAATGATCGGGGTAGACATCAGCGAGCCGAATACGCCGCCGTTGGTAATGGTGAAGTTACCGCCGGTCAGGTCGTCTACGGTCAGCTTGCCGTCGCGGCCTTTCACGGCCAGCTCTTTAATGTTCTTCTCGATGTCAGCCATACCCAGGGTATCCACATCACGCAGAACCGGGGTCACCAGGCCGCGTGGGGTAGAAACCGCCATGCTGACGTCGAAGTAGTTGTGGTAAACCACGTCATCGCCATCGATAGACGCGTTCACTTCCGGGTAGCGTTTCAGCGCTTCAACCACCGCCTTCACGTAGAAGGACATGAAGCCCAGACGGATACCGTGACGTTTTTCAAACGCGTCACCGTACTGCTTACGCAGATCCATGATTGGCTTCATGTTCACTTCGTTGAAGGTGGTCAGCATCGCGGTGGAGTTTTTCGCTTCCAGCAGACGCTCGGCCACGCGCTTACGCAGGCGCGTCATCGGTACGCGTTTTTCGCTGCGGGCACCCAGAGCAGGCTGAGCTGCCGGCGCGGCCACAGGGGCTTTCGCTTCCGCCTGAGCAGGCGCTTTCGCCAGGTGCTTGTCGATGTCTTCGCGGGTCAGACGACCGCCCACACCGGTGCCTTTGATGGCTGCCGGGTCAAGGCTGTGTTCAGCCAGCAGGCGACGGATCGCCGGGCTGAGGGCGTCGTTAGACTGTTCTTCCAGAGAAGCCTGCTGGCGCTGAGCCGGCGTAGAGGCTTTCTCTTCAGACTTCGCGCTGGACTCTTTGCCCGCGCTGTTGCCTTCACGCAGGCGCCCCAGGATCTGACGAGAGGTGACGGTGGTGCCTTCATCTTCCAGCACCGCGTCCAGAACGCCATCCGCCGAAGCCGGTACTTCCAGTACCACTTTGTCAGTTTCGATTTCTACCAGCACTTCATCGCGCTTAACGGCATCGCCTGGTTTTTTGTGCCAGGTAGCGACGGTCGCATCTGCTACGGATTCAGGCAGGTCGGGAACAAGAATATCTACGCTACTCATTATGTATCCTTTAATTAATCGACGTTCAGCGCGTCATTGACCAGATCTTGTTGCTGCTTCTGGTGAACGGACATATACCCTACCGCCGGAGAGGCGGAGGCCGGGCGACCTGCATAGCGCAGGGCTGACCCAAATGGAATCACTTCACGGAAATGATGCTGGCTGCAGTACCATGCGCCCTGGTTGAGCGGCTCTTCCTGGCACCAGACAAAATCATGTACGTGAGCGTACTGTTTCAGCACTTCCTGCATCGCCTGATGCGGGAACGGATAAAGCTGTTCGATACGCACGATGGCGACATCTTTCTGATCGTTCTTGCGGCGCTGTTCCAGCAGGTCGTAATAAACCTTACCAGAACACATCACCACACGCTTCACGGCCTGCGGATCCAGCTCGTCAATTTCACCGATGGCCGGCAGGAAGGTACCGTTCGCCAGCTCTTCCAGGCTGGACACCGCCAGCGGATGACGCAGCAGGGATTTCGGCGACATCACTACCAGCGGACGGCGCATACCGCGCAGCGCCTGACGACGCAGCATGTGGTACACCTGAGCCGGGGTGGACGGCACGCAGACCTGCATGTTCTGCTCGGCGCAGAGCTGCAGATAACGTTCCAGACGCGCGGAGGAGTGCTCCGGACCCTGGCCTTCATAACCGTGCGGCAGGAGCATCACCAGGCCACACATGCGGCCCCACTTCTGCTCGCCGGAGGAGATGAACTGGTCGATAACGACCTGCGCACCGTTGGCGAAGTCGCCGAACTGCGCTTCCCAGATGGTCAGGGTGCGCGGTTCCGCAGTGGCGTAGCCGTATTCGAATGCCAGGACCGCTTCTTCAGACAGCACGGAGTCCCAGACCTTGAACTGGCCCTGACCGTTATGCACGTGCTGCAGCGGAGTGTAGGTTGAACCGTTAGACTGGTTGTGAACCACTGCGTGACGGTGGAAGAAGGTCCCACGGCCCGCGTCCTCACCGGACAGACGAACAGGAATGCCTTCGTCAACCAGCGTTGCGTAGGCCAGCGTTTCCGCCCCGCCCCAGTCGAACAGCTTCTCGCCTGCCGCCATGGACTGACGGTCGGCGTAGATTTTCGCCACGCGAGACTGCATCTCGATAGCGTCCGGCACGGTGCTGATGCGTTTAGCCAGCTCCTGCAGGCGCTTCATCTCAACCTTGTTCGGGTAGCTCTCATCCCACTCGTGGTTGAGGTACGGCGACCAGGTAAAGGAGTGCATGTTCATCGGACGCAGCTCTTTCACCACGCATTCACCCGCGTCCAGCGCGTCGCGGTAGAGGTTGACCATTTCGGTCGCATCTTCCAGCGTCGCCACCTTGTCGCTTTCCAGCTTGTCAGCATAGATTTTGCGCGGCGTCGGGTGTTTTTTGATTTTCTGGTACATCAGCGGCTGGGTTGCACTTGGCTCATCCGCTTCGTTGTGGCCGTGACGGCGGTAGCAGAAGAGGTCAATGAACACATCGCGCTTAAAGGTATTACGGAAGTCCAGCGCCAGACGGGTAACGAACGCAACGGCTTCCGGGTCATCCGCGTTAACGTGGAAGATCGGCGCCTGTACCATCTTACCGATGTCGGTGCAGTACGGGGTAGAACGGGCATCCAGCGGGTTAGAGGTGGTGAAGCCCACCTGGTTGTTGATCACGATGCGAACGGTACCGCCCACTTCATAACCACGCGCTTTCGACATGTTCAGGGTTTCCTGAACCACGCCCTGCCCTGTGACCGCCGCATCACCGTGGATGGTGATTGGCAGCACTTTATTGCTGCTCGGCTCGTCCAGACGATCCAGACGCGCGCGCACGGAACCGATAACCACCGGGCTGACGATTTCCAGGTGTGACGGGTTAAACGCCAGCGCCAGGTGAACCAGACCGCCTTCGGTTTCGATATCCGACGAGAAGCCCATGTGGTACTTCACGTCACCGGTGCCGAGGTGTTCTTTGTGTTTGCCCGCGAATTCGTCGAACAGGTCCTGCGGTTTTTTACCCAGCACGTTGACCAGCACGTTCAGACGACCACGGTGCGCCATGCCGAGCACCACTTCACGGGTGCCGCTCTTGCCTGCGTGGCGAATCAGCTCTTTCAGCATCGGCACCAGCGCGTCGCCGCCTTCCAGCGAGAAGCGTTTTGCGCCCGGGAACTTCGCGCCCAGATAGCGCTCAAGCCCTTCCGCTGCGGTCAGTTCGCTGAGGAAGCGTTTCTTCTCGTCGGCCGAGAAGGTCGCGTGGCCCGCTACGGATTCGATGCGCTGCTGGATCCAGCGTTTCTCTTCGGTAGAGGTAATGTGCATATATTCCGCGCCGATGGAGCCGCAGTAGGTTTGCTTGAGCGCGTCAATCAGATCGCCCAGCTTCATCGTGTCTTTGCCGATGGCAAAGGAACCTACGTTAAAGCTTTCCTGGAAATCGGCCTCGGTCAGATCGTGATACGCCGGATCGAGATCGGCCACACGTTCCTGCTGCCACAGTCCCAGCGGATCGAGATTCGCATGCTGGTGACCGCGGAAGCGATAAGCGTTGATAAGCTGCAGGACTTTAACCTGTTTCGCATTGGTGTCAGGGTCGGAAATCGCAGAAGAGTAACGTGAGGCATCCTTCGCCAGACGACGGAAATAATCACGTGTTTTGGAATGGAATTGATCCGGTTTGACCCCTGTACCAGGCAACTGCTGGAACATGGAACGCCAGTTTGCGTCCACTGAGTCAGGATCGGTTAAGAAGTCTTCATAGAGCTGTTCTATCCAGCTCTGGTTGGCACCAGAGAGGTAAGAAGAGTCCAGCCAGGCTTTCATTGCGCCGTTCTGCATCGTGATCCCTTAAGCATTTTTATGCTTACTTTCGCCGTAGAAACTACCACGCACACCGCGTGTACGTGCCGGGGTTCACCTGCGAGCTCTTTTCATTTGGCCCGCGAAGGAACCTTTAGAAACTGTCTAGACTTCAGGGCAGTTTTTAAAGGTTTCTGCAATTTATTCCCTCTCCCTTTGGGAGAGGGTTAGGGTGAGGGGAACAGCGCTCCCCTCTCATTACTTACGCACTGCGCTGCAGCAGCATCGACTTAATATGGCCGATGGCGCGCGTCGGGTTCAGCCCCTTCGGACACACACTGACGCAGTTCATGATGCTATGGCAGCGGAATACGCTGAAAGCGTCACTTAATCCTTCCAGACGGCTGTCGGTTTCGGTGTCGCGGCTGTCGATCAGGAAGCGATAGGCAGCCAGCAGACCCGCAGGGCCGATAAACTTGTCCGGGTTCCACCAGAACGACGGGCAGGACGTTGAACAGCATGCGCAGAGAATACACTCGTACAGACCATCGAGTTTTTCACGCTGCTCAGGAGACTGTAAGTGCTCGCGAGCGGGTGGATTTTGCCCATTATTCAATAAGTAAGGCTTAATCTTCTCATATTGTGCATAGAATTGCCCCATGTCTACCACCAAATCACGCACGACCGGCAGGCCTGGCAGAGGACGGATAACAATTTTCTGACCAGGACGCTGCAGCGCTGAAATTGGCGTGATACAGGCCAGGCCGTTTTTGCCGTTCATGTTCACACCGTCAGAGCCACATACCCCTTCACGGCAGGAGCGGCGGAACGACAGCGTAGGATCTTTTTCTTTCAGCTGGATTAAGGCATCCAGCAGCATCATGTCACGACCTTCTTCCGCTTCGAGGGTATAGTCCTGCATGCGCGGAGCGTCATCAACATCCGGGTTATAACGATAAACTGAGAATTCGAGTTTCATTATCCTGTCTCCGCATTAGTAAGTACGAATCTTCGGCGGGAACGCCGGACGCAGTTTCGGTTCCATGTTGACGTTACGACGCGTCATGGTTTCCGACTCTGGCAGATACAGGGAATGGCACAGCCAGTTTTCATCGTCACGATCCGGGAAGTCGAAGCGGCTATGGGCGCCACGGCTTTCGGTACGGAAGTTTGCCGACATCGCGGTTGCGAATGCGGTTTCCATCAGGTTATCCAGCTCCAGGCACTCAACGCGCTGGGTGTTGAACTCGCTGGAGGTATCGTCCAGACGGGCATTTTTCAGACGCTCGCGGATCGCCTTCAGCTGCTCAAGGCCTTTGGCCATCGCATCGCCTTCACGGAATACCGAGAAGTTGTGCTGCATGCACTCCTGCAGCGCTTTACGGATTTCCACCGGATCTTCGCCGTTACGGTTACCGTTCCAGCGGTTGAGGCGTTCAAGAGAGGCGTCGATTTCGTCGTCGGTTGCATCACGCAGCGCGCCCTGCTCGGCAATGGACTCCTGCAGATGCAGACCCACCGCACGACCAAATACCACCAGGTCCAGCAGCGAGTTGCCGCCCAGACGGTTGGCGCCGTGTACGGATACGCAGGCGATTTCGCCTACCGCGAACAGGCCAGGAATGACCACGTCTTCGCCCTGCTCGTTCACGGTCAGCGCCTGACCGGTCACTTTGGTCGGAATACCACCCATCATATAGTGGCAGGTTGGGATAACCGGGATCGGCTCTTTCACCGGATCGACGTGCGCGAAAGTACGGGACAGTTCCAGGATGCCCGGCAGACGGGATTCCAGCACTTCTTTACCCAGATGGTCGAGCTTCAGCTTCGCGTGTGGACCCCATGGGCCATCGCAGCCGCGGCCTTCACGGATTTCGATCATGATGGAACGCGCCACCACGTCACGACCCGCCAGGTCTTTCGCATTCGGGGCATAACGCTCCATGAAGCGCTCGCCGTGTTTGTTCAGCAGGTAGCCACCTTCACCGCGGCAGCCTTCGGTGACCAGCACGCCCGCACCGGCGATACCGGTTGGGTGGAACTGCCACATCTCCATGTCCTGCACCGGTACGCCGGCGCGAATAGCCATACCGACGCCATCACCGGTGTTGATGTGGGCGTTAGTGGTGGACTGATAAATACGGCCCGCGCCACCGGTCGCCAGCACGGTCGCGCGGGCTTTGAAGTAAACCACTTCACCGGTTTCGATGCACAGTGCGGTACAGCCAACAATTGCGCCATCGGCGTTTTTCACCAGATCCAGCGCATACCACTCGGAGAAGATGGTGGTGTGGTTTTTCAGGTTCTGCTGATACAGGGTGTGCAGCAGCGCGTGACCGGTACGGTCAGCCGCCGCCGCGGTGCGTGCCGCCTGCTCGCCGCCGAAGTTTTTCGACTGGCCGCCAAACGGACGCTGATAGATGGTGCCATTTTCCAGACGGGAGAACGGCAGACCCATGTGATCCAGCTCCAGAATCGCTTCCGGGCCGGTTTTACACATATATTCGATGGCATCCTGGTCGCCGATGTAATCGGAACCTTTTACCGTGTCGTACATGTGCCATTCCCAGTTATCTTCATGGGAGTTACCCAGCGCAACGGTAATACCGCCCTGCGCGGACACAGTGTGGGAACGGGTCGGGAACACTTTAGAGAGCAGCGCACAGGTCTGGCCGCTCTGGGAAATTTGCAGTGCGGCGCGCATACCTGCGCCACCCGCACCAATCACAACAGCATCAAATTCTCTGACTGGCAGTTTCATTACACACCCCACACCACAACAAATCCATAAATGACGTAAACCAGCAGCGCAACAACAATAATCAGTTGCAGCGGAAGGCGAATCGCCAGCGGTTTAACGTAATCGGTCAATACCTGCCACATGCCGATCCAGGCATGAATAAGGATGGAGAACAGGGCTAGCAGGGTGAACACTTTGGTGAAGGCCGATCCGAAGAAACCACTCCAGATTTCCCACGTCAGCGTGCCGCTGGTCGCGAAGAAACCGATCATATAGATGATGTAAAGCGTGAGGACGATGGCGGTAGCGCGGACCAGAATGAAGTCATGTACGCCGTTGCGTCCTAATGCGGAGGCGTTGCTTACCATACGAGAACTCCTGCGAGAAGTGAAAGCACGACAGTGATCACAAATGAAATGTTCGCGGTACGTTTCCCGGCCTCGAACGTCTCTTCCAGATAGCCAAAGTCCATCAGCATGTGGCGTACGCCGCCAACAACGTGATAGGCCAGCGCGGTGAGAATGCCCCACATGATAAATTTCACGAAGAAGCTATTCATGATGGCCGAGGCCTGGAGGAATCCTTCAGGGGAAGAGAGGCTGGTGCCCAGTAACCACAGCAAAATACCGACCGCCACAAACGTAATCACACCAGAAACACGGTGCAGAATGGACGCTATTGCTGTTACGGGGAACCGGATCGTTTTGAGATCCAGATTGACAGGTCTTTGTTTTTTCACATTTCTTATCATGAATAACGCCCACATGCTGTTCTTATTGTTTCCTTCCTCCGGACTGCGATGCGGGTCAAGCAGCGTTCCTTTTCTATAACTGCGCGTCATGCAAAACATTGCTTCCAAATGCTAAAACGACACGTTACAACGCTGGGTGGCTCGGGATTGCAGGGTGTTCCGGAGACCTGGCGGCAGTATAGGCCGTTCACAAAATCATTACAATTAACCTACATACAGTTTGTTGGGTTTTCTCTGGAACAGTGATCAGGGTCACGATAACAACATCTTTTTAATTTTTAATCATCTGATTTGACAAATGTTAAACAATATTGTTACAAACGTCATCAGAAAAGGCATATAATGCGCAAAAGTTATGAGGTCTCTCTTTCACCTGACAAATAGTTATGTAACAGTGTGATGGTATTGACCGAAGTTATCAGGACAGTTATTAGTGATATACAGGTTTGAATAATTCGGACTGCAAAAACGCTGATTTGCTGTTGTTTCACTGATATTTCATTTGTTTACCTGCAAGGCGCCATAGCTCTGTACCCTGGTTACTCCTCGTGAGCTGAGCGGTAAGCCAAATAACAATCTGGTAACGGTGATTAACAGCTGAAGGCAAATCCGGTAAAAGCAGTCTTAAGCATAAGGCGCTAAGGAGACCGTAAATGGCTGATACAAAGGCAAAACTCACCCTAAATGGTGATGATGCTATTGAACTGGATGTGCTAAAAGGCACGCTCGGTCAGGATGTTATTGATATCCGTACGCTGGGTTCCAAAGGAGTATTTACCTTTGACCCTGGATTTACCTCTACCGCATCTTGCGAATCCAAAATCACCTACATTGACGGTGACGAAGGTATCCTGCTCCATCGCGGCTTCCCCATCGATCAGTTAGCCACCGAATCCAACTACCTGGAAGTGTGCTACATCCTGCTGAACGGCGAAAAGCCGACGCAGGCGCAGTACGATGAATTCAAAACCACCGTAACCCGTCACACCATGATCCATGAGCAGATTACCCGTCTGTTCCATGCGTTCCGTCGTGACTCTCACCCAATGGCGGTGATGTGCGGGATTACCGGTGCGCTGGCGGCGTTCTACCACGACTCACTTGACGTGAATAACCCGCGTCACCGTGATATCGCGGCGTTCCGCCTGCTGTCCAAAATGCCGACCATGGCGGCGATGTGCTACAAATACTCCATCGGCCAGCCGTTTGTGTACCCACGTAACGACCTCTCCTACGCCGGCAACTTCCTGCGCATGATGTTCTCCACGCCGTGCGAAGAGTATGAAGTGAACCCGGTGCTGGAACGTGCGATGGACCGTATTTTGATCCTGCACGCTGACCACGAGCAGAACGCCTCTACCTCTACTGTCCGTACCGCAGGCTCTTCAGGCGCGAACCCGTTCGCCTGTATCGCTGCGGGCATCGCCTCCCTGTGGGGACCGGCGCACGGCGGCGCGAACGAAGCGGCGCTGAAGATGCTGGAAGAGATCAGCACCGTTGAGCACATTCCAGAGTTCGTGCGTCGCGCGAAAGACAAGAATGACTCCTTCCGCCTGATGGGCTTCGGTCACCGTGTTTACAAAAACTACGACCCGCGCGCAACCGTTATGCGTGAGACCTGCCATGAAGTGCTGAAAGAGCTGGGCACCAAAGACGATCTGCTGGAAGTGGCGATGGAGCTGGAACACATCGCGCTGAACGACCCGTACTTCATCGAGAAGAAACTCTACCCGAACGTCGATTTCTACTCTGGCATTATTCTGAAAGCGATGGGCATTCCGTCTTCCATGTTCACCGTGATCTTCGCCATGGCGCGTACCGTGGGCTGGATTGCGCACTGGAACGAAATGCACAGCGAAGGCATGAAAATCGCCCGTCCTCGTCAGCTGTACACCGGCTACGAGCAGCGTGATTTTAAGTCTGACCTGAAGCGCTAAAAAACGTTGGGTGCGGCCTGATGCCCTCACCCCGGCCCTCTCCCACAGGGAGAGGGTGAAAACCTAAAAAACGGTAACCCTTGGGTTACCGTTTTACTTTTATTTCTGGCAGTGCGGGCACCAGTAAAAGGGTCTTGAAGAGAGCATCATCCTGTCAATAATCCCGCCGCACCGTTCACACTTTTTCCCCGCTCGATGAAACACTTTGAACCGGAATAACGCCCCGTGATGCTTGTTTTCATCTACGATGCCGCGCGTATTGTACGACAGCCGCGGGATGTCCAGCAGCGCGTGGGACAGCACCTCCAGCCGTTCATCGCTCAGCTGAGAGGCTTTGTGCTGCGGCGCCAGCCCGACTTCCCAGAGAATTTCCACCCGCAGGTAGTTGCCCAGCCCGGCCAGAAAGGACTGGTCAAGGAACAGGCCGGAAAACTGCCGGTTGCGGAACGTGGGCGATAACAGTCGGGCCTTCACATCGCTCGCCGTCAGGCGCATGTCCAGCACGTCCGGCCCGACGCGCTGTAAGAACGGATGCGTCAGCAGCTGCTCCGGCGTTAACATTTCGATATCAGAGGCGCTGTAGAGCAGGATTGCCTTATCCGCCGTTTGTAACCGGACGCGCAGCACGCGCGTCGTTTGCGGCTGCTCGTCCGCATCGACGACGCGCCACACACCGTAGAGCTGGTTATGGCTATATAACGTCAGGTTATGGGAAAAATGCGTGAGCAACGCTTTGCCGCGCGTTTCAATATGGGTCACCGTCTGTCCCACCAGCTCTGTTTCAAACGGCTTAAGTTGAGGAAAGGCAAACCAGACATAGGTCAGCGGTTTGCCCTTTATCGCCTCCTCCAGGCTATCCGCCGCGCGGCGGATCTCCGGACCTTCAGGCATGTCATTGTCCTTTTATAATCAATCTGCGCTGACGAGAATGCCCTCTTCAGAGAACGCCGCCCGCAGGCGTCGCGCAAACTGGAGCGCATGCTCCCCGTCGCCGTGTAAACACACCGTATCGGCCTGAACATTTGCGGATGTTCCATCCACGGCGGTCACCCGCCCGAAGCGCACCATCGCCAGCGTCTGCGCCAGCGCTTTATTTTCGTCAGTGATCAGCGCACCGGCCTGCGTGCGCGGCACCAGGCTGCCGTCCGGCAGGTATCCCCGATCGGCAAAGACTTCCTGCCGCGTCGTCAGCCCCAGCCGTTCTCCGGCACGAATAAGCTCGCTACCCGCCAGGCCAACCAGAATCAGCTGCGGATTGCAGTCCCGCACCGCGCGGGCAATCGCCTCCGCCAGCGCCGGGTCTTTCGCTGCCTGGTTATAGAGCATGCCGTGCGGTTTGACGTGACGCAGCACGCCATGCTCAGCGCGCGCTATCGCCTCCAGCGCGCCGATTTGGTAGAGCACCTGAGCGTAGACCGTCTCAGGGGGCAGATCCATCGCCGTACGGCCAAAGTTCTCCCGGTCAGGGAAGCTCGGGTGAGCGCCAATCGCCACGCCGTTTTTAATGGCATTACGCACGCTCTCCAGCATGGTTTGCGCATCGCCCGCGTGAAAACCGCAGGCGATATTGACCGAGGAGACCAGGGTCATCAGTTCCGCATCGGCGCTGCTGCCCTCCCCCAGATCGGCGTTTAAATCAATCTTTACCATCAAGCCTCCACGCCAGCTGTTCGAGATAGCGCTGCCGATCCTGCCGCGCCTTTAGCGCCTCCTCCAGCGTACACTGCACGAAATGAATCGGCTGACCGAGAGGGATTTGCGCCAGATGGTAGCGATCCGCTTCGATAATGCAGGCAATACGCGGATAGCCGCCGGTAGTTTGCGCGTCGTTCATCAGTACAATGGGCTGCCCGTTGCCCGGCACCTGAATCACCCCCGGCAGCAGCCCGTGGGAAAGCAGCTCCCGGTCAGTCGTGCGGGTCAGCGGCTGCCCCTGAAGCCGGTAACCCATACGGTTACTCTGCGGGCTGATTTTCCACGGCGAACGCCAGAAAGACTCTTTTGAGGCTTCATCAAACTCCTGATATTCCGGTCCCGGCAAGGCGCGGATCACATTCCCCCACAGCAGCTGCTTCACGCCCTGCGTGGTGGTGAAATGGCGCGCTGATGGCTTAATCGCAAGACGATCGCCGTCGCGCAGCAGCCGTCCCTCATGGCCGCCCATTCCCGCTTTCTGGTCGGTGCTGGACGACCCCAACACCTCCGGCACGTCGATGCCCCCCGCCACGGCAAGATAGCTGCGCACGCCGTGCAGAGGACGCTTAAGCGTCAGACGCTGCCCGGCTTTCGCCCGCAATCGCCAGCCGGTCCACACCGCTTTGCCGTCCAGCGTCGCGTCACAGCCCGCGCCGGTTAAGGCGAACCAGGTCTCCTCACCAAATTCAATAACGCACTGACCCAGCGTAATTTCTAACGCCGCCGTGCTGCCCGCGTTGCCTACCAGCAGGTTGGCAATCTCCAGCGAAGGACGATCGAGCGCACCGCAGTAGCTCACGCCGGACTGGCGCATGCCAAAGCGTCCGGCATCCTGAACGGAGGTATAAAGCCCCGCGCGAATAAGCGTTAACATACCCCCTCCTTCTGCGGGATAAAGCGCAGGGTATCACCCGGACGCAGAAGGATCGGTGCCTCCTGCCCCGGTTTAAATAGTGGCATAGAGGTGTGCCCGATAAGCTGCCAGCCGCCCGGTGAAGTAAGCGGATAAATTCCGGTTTGTTCACCGCCAATCGCCACCGTTCCTGCGGGTACGCTCAGGCGCGGCTCAGCCCGACGCGGGGTATGCAGCCGGGGAGATAATCCGCCCAGATACGGAAAGCCCGGCTGAAAACCCAGAAACCAGACGACGTAATCCACCGAGCTGTGCAGCTCCACAACCTGCTTTACTGTTAATCCACAGTGTTCGGCCACCACGCCAAGGTCAGGGCCACCTTTGCCGCCATAGACAACCGGGATCTCAATCGTCCGCGATTCTGGCTCCAGCGCCTCGCTCTCTTCCCACCAGCGCTGCAGACGCTCAATGGCATCCAGCGCCCCGGTGTGCGGATCGCGTAACACCACGGTGATATTATTCATACCCGGAATAGCTTCAACCACGCCGGGTAGCTCGGGCAGTCGCTGAGCCAGGCGCCAGATACGCTTTTGCGTGGCAAGCGTCACGGGAGGCTCAAGCTCCAGAACTACCGCGGTTTCACCCAGAAGATAACAACGCGCTCGCTGCACTTAACTACCTCTCATCAGGCCGGATTAGGAATATCAATAAAGGTCACATCCAGATCGGTATTTTCCGTCAGCCACTCGCTGAGGGCGCGAATACCGCCGCGCTCGGTAGCGTGGTGGCCTGCCGCGTAAAAATGCAGCCCCTGCTCGCGGGCAGAGTGGACCGTCTGCTCGGAAACTTCGCCGGTAATAAACGCATCAACACCAAAGCGCGCGGCGCTGTCGATAAAGCCCTGGCCGCCGCCGGTACACCACGCCACGCGCTTCACGGTATCCGGCCCGGTATCTCCGCACCACAGCGGACGACGCCCCAGCCGCGCCTCGATCCACGATGCCAGCTCCAGCCCCGGTACCGGCATCGACAGTTCGCCCCACGGCACCAGCGGCTCGATTTCACCCATCACGGTAATCCCCAACAGCTGCGCCAGCTGGACGTTATTACCCAGTTCAGGATGCGCATCCAGCGGCAGATGGTAACCGTACAGGTTGATATCATTCGACAGCAGCGTTTTGAGGCGGTTGCGCTTCATGCCGCGGATAATCGGCGATTCGTTTTTCCAGAAGTAACCGTGATGGACAATCACCGCGTCGGCTTCCTGACGCACCGCCTCATCCAGCAGCGCCTGGCTTGCCGTCACGCCGGTGATGATTTTCTGCACCGTTTCGCGCCCTTCGACCTGCAGGCCATTCGGGCCATAGTCGCTAAAGGAGGCGGTATTAAGTTTTTCGTTAATCAGGCGTTCCAGTTCACTGTTTTTCATCATCATTCTCTCAAACTTTTCGTGCGGCTTCGTACGCCGCCAGCGTGGCGACGCGCGCCTGTTTATGGTCGACAATCGGGCGGGGATAATCGAGCTTTACGCCCTGTTTATCCGCCCATGCCCACGGGTCATGGATCGCTTTTTCAGGAACGTTCCTGAGCGCGGGCAACCAGCGGCGAATAAAGTCGCCGTTGGCATCAAATTTTTGCCCCTGAGTGGTCGGATTAAAAATCCTGAAATAGGGTGCCGCATCAGTGCCGGTAGAGGCCGCCCACTGCCAGCCACCGTTATTCGCCGCCAGATCGCCATCGATCAGCTGAGAAATAAAATAGCGCTCTCCGATTCGCCAGTCGATAAGCAGATCTTTCACCAGGAAGCTCGCGGTAATCATTCGCAGACGATTGTGCATCCACCCGGTTTCATTTAGCTGGCGCATAGCGGCGTCCACTATCGGATAGCCCGTCTCCCCTTTTTGCCAGGCCTGTAAAAGTGCCTCATCGTGCTGCCATTTTACGCTGTCGGTCCACGGAATGAACGGACGATGCTTACAGAGATTGGGGTGGTACGTCATCAGATGGCGGTAGAATTCACGCCAGATAAGTTCGTTCAGCCACACCGAGCCCGCACCACCGTCCAGCGCCTGCGGCTGTTCGGCCAGAAGACGATGCAAACACTGGCGAGGAGAGAGCACGCCCAGCGCCAGGCAGGCCGATAACCGGCTTGTCCCTTCAATTGCCGGGAAATCCCTGCGCGCGTCGTATTCTCCCGCGCCCTGCTTGCAAAACTGGCGCAGCTTCGCAATAGCGGCCTTCTCACTGGCAGGGAACAGAAGTTCATCAAATGCCCGTTGGGGATAGTTGAACGTTAATTCGGGGAGATCGGTTATAGCCTCTCCTCTGGCGGCGGGCGCGGGTACGCACTCCGGCAGCGCCTCTTTCAGGCGCTTAACAAAAGCATTTTTAAACGGCGTAAACACTTTATACATTTCGTGACCGCCGGTCATAACGCTGCCCGGAGCCAGCATCACGCTGTCATCAAATCCCTCACATACCACTTCTCCCAGCATTTTCTCCAGCTGGCGGTCCCGCTGCTGTTCGTTCAGTTCGTACTGGTAGTTATAAAAAAGATGCGTGACGCCGTTCTGCTGGCATATCTCCTGCAGCATATGAAGCTGCGCGGTAAAATCGCTGACCTCTTTGTAGATCAGCGGAATGCCTTTCCCGGCAAGCGCGTGCTGCAGTTCGTTCAGGTGTGATTTGAGGTAAGCCGCCTGCCGTGGAGCCATATCATGCTGCTGCCACTGCTCAGGCGTGGCGATAAATAGCGCCAGTACGCTGGCGTCATCAGAGCGGCAGGCTGCCGCGAGAGCGATGTTGTCATGTACGCGCAAATCCGCGCGAAACCAAACCAGATGGGTGGGCATAAAACTCCAGGCTATTGTCCATTATGTCCATAAGGGCATGCCATACAAGGAAAAAGCATGCATTGAACTACTTTGCCATGAAGTGTAGACGGGATGAAATAAAAAAGGCCGCCCGGGGCGGCCTTAACGCTACTTGTCCTGCGCTATCGTGGTTAAAGCGACAAACGCATTAGGTTCATCACTCTTTACAACGAGTACGCTGGCGACAATGAACGCGATGCATATATAGCGTTTCTCTATGCGGTCCCTGCTGCTAACCGCTCCACCGTTCACCACCGGTGATAAGTCGGTGGACACAAGCCCTGACGAGAGCCTGACTTACGGTTGTGGTGACGCCTTTCCCGGGACCGGTGCCCATGTGCGAGATGGCGGAAAGGGACGCTGCATAGTAGTTGGCCCTGGCGTAAAACGTAATTCACCGAAAAGGTTTTTAAGAATATATTTAGGGAGTGGCAGTTTGATTACTTAAGGACCCGAGATATTCTTGGAAGCCTCTGACGAGGGCTTGAAGACCACCCAACGGACCGCGAATCCCGAGGGACAAAAAAACCGCCATATTGCTATTGGCGGTTTTTTTATGGCTACGCGTCAGCGTTGTATCAATAGAAATCGCAGGTCGCTTTCTCTGCCTGATCCATCCACACCGGCTTCTCGCTGGTTTTCGCCCAGACGCGGTGCAGATAGCTGTAAAAACGCGCGCGATCTTTCCAGAACAGCATCACCGGCAGGGCCAGCACGCCAGCCACTACGGCGAAAGTGCGACGCATGAACACGATATGAGCCGGATACTCTTTATAAAGATCCATATTTTTCTCCCCTGTAGTTGGCCGGAAACCTTCTCCGGAAAATGTGAAATCTGTGACCTGGATAAAATAATATCGCTTTGTTTGTAATTTTACTACTCATCCGACCACTTATTTTTATCCATTTAGTGAATATTTACATTCGCGCCGTAATTAAGTTACAAAAAAGTTAACGATTTACTTATCAATAGTTAAATTGTGGGCTTTCCATTTTTATACTTTTTTTACACCCACCCTTCTGATTTTTGCGAAATCTTTGCGCCATAAATCCTACCGTTAGCACAACAACAAAAGTCACCCGGAGGTGGATTGTGAGTGCAGGTCTTATTGCCGGCATCGTGCTGGTGTTCCTGTTATTGGGTTATCTGGTATATGCCCTGATTAACGCGGAGGCATTCTGATGGCTGCTCAGGCGTTTTTGCTTATTGCCAGCTTCTTAGTGGTATTGTTCGTTCTGGCAAGGCCGCTGGGAACGGGACTGGCGCGATTGATCAACAACGTCCCCCTGCCCGGCACGGGAAGCGTTGAAAAAGGGATCTGGCGCGTACTGGGAATCGACGATCGGGAGATGAACTGGCGTGAATATCTGATCGCCATTCTGCTGCTGAACATCGTTGGGCTTTTTGCACTTTTTGCCATGCTGATGCTGCAGGGTAGCCTGCCGCTGAATCCGCAGCGGTTACCGGGCCTGTCCTGGCACCTGGCGCTGAATACGGCAGTCAGTTTTGTTACCAACACCAACTGGCAGTCCTATGCCGGTGAAACCACGCTTAGCTATTTCAGCCAGATGGCTGGATTAACCGTGCAGAACTTCCTCTCTGCCGCCAGCGGTATCGCGGTAATTTTCGCGCTGACGCGCGCGTTTGCACGTCAGAAAATCGGTACCCTGGGTAACGCCTGGGTGGATTTGACGCGCATTACGCTGTGGATCCTGCTGCCGATTGCGCTGCTCATCGCGCTGTTCTTTATTCAGCAGGGCACCCTGCAAAACCTGCTGCCTTACGCGCCTTATACCTCGCTTGAAGGAGCAAAACAGCTCCTGCCGATGGGGCCAGTGGCGTCGCAGGAAGCCATCAAGATGCTCGGCACCAACGGCGGCGGCTTCTTCAACGCCAACTCGTCGCATCCGTTTGAAAACCCTACCGCCCTGACCAATTTTGTGCAGATGCTGGCGATCTTCCTGATCCCCGCCGCGCTCTGTTTCGCCTTTGGTGATGTGGTCAACGATCGCCGTCAGGGCCGCACACTGCTCTGGACCATGTCGCTGATCTTTGTGGTCTGCGTAGCGCTGGTGATGTGGGCGGAATGGAACGGCAACAGCCATTTCATGCAGCTTGGGGCTGACAGCAATATCAACATGGAAGGTAAAGAGAGCCGCTTCGGCATTCTCGCCAGCAGCCTGTATGCGGTGGTCACCACAGCAGCCTCGTGCGGGGCGGTCAACGCCATGCACGATTCCTTTACGGCGCTGGGCGGCATGATCCCGATGTGGCTGATGCAGATTGGCGAAGTGGTGTTTGGCGGCGTGGGATCGGGTCTGTACGGCATGCTGCTGTTCGTGCTGCTGGCGGTGTTTATTGCCGGTCTGATGATTGGCCGCACCCCGGAATATCTGGGTAAAAAAATCGACGTTCGCGAGATGAAACTAACCGCACTGGCGATTCTGGTCACCCCGGCGCTTGTGCTGCTCGGCACCGCGCTGGCCCTGATGACCGAGGCCGGACGCAGCGGCATCTTTAACCCGGGCATTCACGGCTTTAGCGAAGTGCTGTATGCCGTCTCCTCGGCCGCCAACAACAACGGTAGCGCCTTTGCAGGCTTAAGCGCCAACTCTCCGTTCTGGAACTGTCTGCTGGCGTTCTGCATGTTCGTGGGCCGCTTCGGGATCATCGTGCCGGTTATGGCGATTGCCGGATCGCTGGTGAATAAAAAAATCCAACCGACCACCACCGGGACGTTACCGACCCACGGCGCGCTGTTTATCGGCCTGCTGACGGGCACCGTGTTGCTGGTCGGCGCCCTGACCTTTATCCCCGCCCTCGCGTTAGGCCCGGTCGCGGAAACTCTCTCTTTACGCTGATTTTGCGGAGTATTTGTCATGAGTCGTAAACAACTGGCCCTGCTCGAACCGACGTTAGTTCGTCAGGCGCTTATGGATGCGGTCAAAAAGCTGAGCCCGCGCGTGCAATGGCACAACCCGGTGATGTTTATCGTCTGGGCCGGCAGCGTCCTGACCACCGCACTGGCGATTGCCATGGGGACGGGTCACATGCCGGGAAACGCGATGTTTACCGGGGCCATCAGCCTGTGGCTGTGGTTTACCGTGCTATTCGCCAACTTTGCCGAAGCGCTGGCGGAAGGCCGGAGTAAAGCGCAGGCCAACAGCCTGAAAGGGGTGAAAAAAACGGCGTTTGCGCGGAAATTACGTGAACCGAAATACGGCGCGCAGATGGACCACGTTCCGGCGGATGAACTACGTAAAGGTGATGTGGTGCTGGTGGAAGCTGGCGACATCATCCCGTGCGACGGAGAAGTCATTGAAGGTGGCGCATCGGTAGATGAAAGCGCCATTACCGGGGAATCCGCACCTGTGATCCGTGAATCCGGCGGTGATTTTGCCTCCGTAACGGGTGGGACGCGCATTCTTTCCGACTGGCTGGTGATCCAGTGCAGCGTCAACCCGGGCGAAACCTTCCTCGACCGGATGATCGCCATGGTGGAAGGCGCTCAGCGCCGTAAAACACCGAACGAAATTGCCCTGACCATCCTGCTGATAGCTTTGACCATCGTCTTCCTGCTGGCAACCGCGACGCTGTGGCCATTTTCCGCCTATGGCGGCACTCCGGTCACCATCACCGTGCTGGTGGCGCTGCTGGTCTGCCTGATCCCTACCACCATCGGCGGCCTGCTGTCGGCCATCGGCGTGGCCGGCATGAGCCGTATGCTCGGTGCTAACGTTATCGCCACCAGCGGGCGCGCGGTTGAAGCCGCCGGTGACGTGGATGTCTTGCTGCTGGATAAAACCGGGACCATCACCCTCGGTAACCGCCAGGCGTCCGAATTCTTACCCGCCCCGGGCGTGGATGAAAAAACGCTGGCGGATGCGGCACAGCTCTCCTCGCTTGCCGATGAAACCCCGGAAGGCCGAAGCATTGTTGTTCTCGCCAAGCAGCGCTTTAACCTGCGCCAGCGCGACGTTCAGAGCCTGCATGCCACCTTCGTGCCGTTTACGGCGCAAACCCGAATGAGCGGGATTAACATTCAGGATCGCATGATCCGTAAAGGCTCTGTTGACGCCATCCGTCGCCACATTGAGGCCAACAATGGCCACTTCCCGCCTGAAGTGGACAACCTGGTCGAAAGCGTAGCCCGTCAGGGGGCCACGCCGCTGGTGGTGGCAGAAGGCGCGAACGTGCTGGGCGTAATTGCCCTGAAAGATATCGTCAAAGGCGGCATTAAAGAGCGCTTTGCCCAGCTGCGTAAAATGGGCATTAAAACGGTGATGATCACCGGGGATAACCGTCTTACCGCCGCGGCGATTGCCGCCGAAGCGGGCGTGGATGATTTCCTTTCCGAAGCCACGCCGGAAGCGAAACTGGCGTTGATTCGTCAGTATCAGGCGGAAGGTCGTCTGGTGGCGATGACGGGTGACGGTACCAACGATGCCCCTGCCCTGGCGCAGGCCGACGTGGCGGTGGCGATGAACTCCGGTACCCAGGCGGCAAAAGAGGCGGGCAACATGGTCGACCTCGACTCTAACCCGACCAAGCTGATTGAGGTGGTGCACATCGGCAAACAGATGCTGATGACGCGCGGTTCGCTGACCACCTTCAGTATCGCCAACGACGTGGCGAAGTATTTTGCCATTATCCCGGCGGCCTTTGCGGCCACCTATCCGCAGCTCAATGCGCTGAACGTGATGCACCTGCACTCTCCGGCATCGGCCATTCTGAGCGCAGTGATTTTCAACGCCCTGATCATTGTCTTTCTTATTCCGCTGGCGCTGAAGGGCGTGAGCTATAAGCCGCTGACCGCCGCCGCCATGCTGCGCCGCAACCTGTGGATATACGGCCTGGGCGGGCTGGTGGTGCCTTTCATCGGTATCAAGGCTATCGACCTGCTGTTGACCCTGTTCGGGCTGGTTTAAAAGGTGAATCAAATGACGATGTTACGCCCCGCTATACTTTTGTTTATTCTGCTGTCTCTCATTACCGGCGGGCTGTACCCGCTGGTAACCACCGCGCTGGGCCAGTGGTGGTTTAAGGATCAGGCCAACGGCTCGCTGATTATACAAAACGGCGAAAACCGCGGTTCACGCCTGA
The DNA here is from genome assembly GCF_014930585.1 of Enterobacter cloacae complex sp. P43RS. Classification (NCBI taxonomy): domain Bacteria; kingdom Pseudomonadati; phylum Pseudomonadota; class Gammaproteobacteria; order Enterobacterales; family Enterobacteriaceae; genus Enterobacter; species Enterobacter cloacae complex sp. P43RS. The sequence goes on along the minus strand of NZ_JADBRJ010000018.1, from coordinate 8,051 downwards.
TTGGTCAGAACTTTACGGATGCTCGCTACTTCCAGGGACGCCCTTCCGCCACTGCCGAAAGCCCGTATAATCCGATGGCATCCGGCGGCAGTAACCTGGCGGGCAGCAACCCGGAGCTGGACAAAGCCGTCGCTGAACGCGTGGCAACCCTGCGTGCCGCCAATCCTCAGGCCAGCCGCGATGTGCCCGTAGAGCTGGTGACCGCCTCGGCCAGCGGGCTGGACTACAGCCTGACGCCGGCAGCGGTGGCCTGGCAGATCCCGCGCGTCGCCGCCGCCCGTCAGTTGACCGTCGAACAGGTGAGCAAGCTGGTGGCAGAGCACACGCAAAAGCCACTGGTCAGCTTCATCGGCATGCCCGTGGTAAATATTGTTGAGCTGAATCTGGCGCTGGACGCGCTAAGGAAAAACTAAATGACCGACGAGCCCATGCGCCCGGATCCGGACAGGCTGCTTGAACAGACGGCTGAAGCCCATCGCGGCAAACTGAAAATTTTCTTTGGCGCCTGCGCGGGCGTCGGGAAAACCTTCGCCATGCTGACGGAAGCCCAGCGGCTTCGGGCGCAGGGGCTCGATATTCTGATCGGCGTGGTTGAAACCCACGGACGCAAAGAGACGGCGTCGCTGCTGAAGGGGCTGGCTACCCAGCCGCCCCGCCGCATCAGCCACCGTGGTCGGTTAGTTACGGAGTTTGATATTGATGCCGCCCTCGCGCGTCGCCCTGCCCTTATCCTGATGGACGAACTGGCGCACAGCAATGCGCCAGGCTCACGCCATCCCAAACGCTGGCAGGATGTTGAAGAGCTGCTCGAGGCCGGCATTGATGTGTTCACGACGGTTAACGTTCAGCATCTTGAAAGCCTGAACGACGTAGTCAGCGGCGTGACCGGCATTCAGGTGCGCGAGACGGTGCCCGACCCGTTCTTTGATTCTGCCGATGAGGTGGTACTGGTTGACCTGCCTCCTGACGATTTACGCCAGCGCCTGCACGAAGGCAAGGTTTATATTGCCGGCCAGGCCGAGCGCGCCATCGAACATTTCTTCCGCAAAGGTAACCTGATTGCCCTGCGCGAGCTGGCCCTGCGTCGTACTGCCGATCGCGTTGACGATCAGATGCGCGCCTGGCGCGACCTGCAGGGACAGGAGCGCGTCTGGCATACGCGGGATGCCATTCTGCTGTGCGTGGGCCACGGCAGCGGCAATGAAAAGCTGGTCCGCACCGCCGCGCGCCTGGCGGCCAAATTTGGCAGCGTCTGGCATGCGGTGTATGTCGAAACGCCGCAGCTGCACGCTCTGCCCGAAAATCAGCGCCGCGCGATCCTGAGCTCGCTGCGCCTGGCGCAGGAGCTGGGTGCCGAAACCGCTACCCTTTCCGATCCGCAGGAAGATAAAGCCATTCTGCGCTACGCGCGGGAGCATAACCTGGGGAAAATTGTCATTGGCCGCCGCCAGCATCGCCGCTGGTTTAGCCGCGAATCCTTTGCCGACAAGCTGGCCCGCCGCGCGCCGGATCTGGACCTGGTGATCGTGGCGCTGGATGATAAACCTGCTCCCCTCCCCAGCCGCGCGCCGGACAGCCGGGCCTTCAGCGATAAATGGCGCATTCAGCTCCGCGGCTGCCTTGTCGCCGTCGTGCTCTGCGCCCTGATCACTATAATCGCCAGCAAATGGCTGATTGCCTTCGACGCGGCCAACCTGGTGATGATCTACCTGCTGGGCGTGGTAGTGGTGGCGCTCTTTTACGGACGCTGGCCGTCGGTACTGGCGACGGTTATTAACGTCATCAGCTTCGATCTGTTCTTTATTGCCCCCCGCGGGACGCTCGCCGTCTCGGACGTACAGTACATCCTCACCTTCGCCGTGATGCTCACCGTCGGGCTGGTGATAGGGAACTTAACGGCTGGCGTGCGCTACCAGGCGCGTATCGCCCGCTATCGCGAACAGCGCACGCGGCATCTTTATGAGATGTCGAAATCGCTGGCGGTAGGCCGCACGCCGCTGGATATTGTGCAGACCAGCGAGCAGTTTATTCGCTCGACCTTTCATGCCAGCAACCTGATTTTACTCCCGGACGATCACGGCAAGCTGCGCCCGCTGACGTCGGCCTCGGGCATGACGCCCTGGGACGAAGCCATCGCCCGCTGGAGCTTTGATAAAGGGCTACCGGCGGGTGCAGGAACCGACACCCTGCCCGGCGTGCCCTATCAAATTCTGCCCCTGCGCAGCGCCGATAAAAACCTGGGGCTGGTTATCGTGGAGCCCTCTAATCTGCGCCAGCTGATGATCCCCGAACAGCAGCGACTGCTGGAGACCTTTACGCTGCTGGTTGCCAGCGCGCTGGAACGGCTGGCCCTCACCGCCAGCGAAGAGCAGGCCCGGCTGGCAAGCGAGCGCGAAAGCATTCGTAACTCGCTGCTGGCGGCGCTGTCTCACGACCTGCGCACACCTCTTACCGTCCTGTTTGGCCAGTCGGAAATCCTGACGCTGGACCTGGCAGCGGAAGGTTCAAAACACGCCATGCAGGCCAGCGAAATCCGTCAGCACGTGCTCAATACCACGCGTCTGGTGAATAACCTGCTCGATATGGCGCGGATCCAGTCAGGCGGTTTTAACCTCAAAAAAGAGTGGCTCACGCTTGAAGAGGTGGTGGGCAGCGCGCTGAAAATGCTCGAACCCGGCCTCGGTGGGCGGCATATTGCGCTGAACATGCCCGAGCCCCTGACGTTAATTCACGTCGACGGTCCGCTGTTTGAACGAGTGTTAATTAATCTGCTGGAAAACGCCGGCAAATATGCGGGTGCCAGCGCCCGGATTGGGGTGGATGCGACGGTGGACGACGACACGCTTCGTCTTGACGTCTGGGATACCGGGCCGGGCATTCCTGCCGGACAGGAGATGGCTATTTTCGAAAAATTCGCACGCGGCAATAAGGAGTCTGCCATCCCGGGCGTGGGGCTGGGGCTGGCGATTTGTCAGGCAATAATTGATGTTCATGGCGGAACCATTTTCGCGGAAAATCGTCCGGAAGGCGGCGCGCGTTTTTGTGTTACACTTCCTCTGGAAACCCCGCCGGAACTGAATGAATTACCAGAGGATTTGTGATCAACGTTTTGATTGTTGAAGATGAGATCGCCATTAGCCGGTTTCTGCGCGCAGCGCTGGAAGGCGATGGTCTGCGCGTTCATGATGCGGGTACGCTTCAGCGAGGGTTAATTGAAGCCGCGACCCGCAAGCCGGACCTGGTGATCCTCGATCTTGGCCTGCCGGACGGTGACGGCATCGATTTTATCCGCGAGGTACGTCAGTGGAGCCAGATGCCGATTCTGGTGCTCTCCGCCCGTACTGAAGAGACGGATAAAATCGCCGCGCTGGATGCCGGGGCGGACGACTATCTGATAAAACCTTTTGGTATCGGCGAGCTACAGGCTCGCCTGCGCGTGGCCCTGCGCCGCCACAGCGCCACCACGCCTGCTGACCCAACCTATACGTTTGGGGATATCCGGGTTGATCTGGCCGCGCGGCGTATTGTGCGCGGTGAAGAAGAAATCCATCTCACGCCAATCGAGTTTCGCCTGCTCGCCGTGCTGCTCAACAACCACGGCAAGGTTCTCACCCAGCGCCAGCTGTTAAGTCAGGTGTGGGGACCCAACGCGGTGGAGCATAGTCACTATTTACGCATATATATGGGACATCTTCGCCAGAAACTTGAAGTTGACCCCGCGCGCCCCCGTCATTTATTAACTGAAACCGGTATCGGTTATCGGTTTATGCTTTGAATAACTATTCAATTTATTTTTAAATAAAAACGAAACCTCTCAGAAAATATTTCATAAATATCCCAACCGTTATTTTTTTGATTATTTAAGCTCGCATCAAACATTCACAACACAATCTATTAACGTGACACTAACAATTCAGAATTTTGATCTGCATTATTCATCAAAAGCGACTAATTATTTCTGAAATGATCGGTTAATGGTGATCTGCTTCACGGTTAATCGCCTTTGCCTGGATAAAATGACCATGCTTTCAATTACTGAAAGGAAAATGAAACATGGAAAACAACAATCGCTTAATGCCCCATATAAGGCGGACAACACATATTATGATGTTTGCCCACCGAAACTGCTTTGACTTTCATCTCTTTAATGCCCGGTAGTCCTTCGACTTCTGGCGCACTCGCTTACAGGTTATCCTGAAAAACCTTAACTTACAGGCAATTGCCTGTGAACTCGTGCGCTCATTCATCTTGATTCAGACTCATCCGCACCGGGCGGACTGAATTTCAATCATCAAAAAAGCAATTCACTGATTTTAATCAGCGGCTACCCTTTGCTTTTTTCTCCGGAAAATTATCGATTTCTTTCTTGCAAGAAATCGAGGGACGCTTATTACCTAAAATAAAGAGAGAAAGATGAAAAATTTAAAAATCGCAGCCAGCCGTGCATGTCCGGACTGCTTTACTACCCAGCGTGAAGTGGTGGATGTCCGCGCTTCTGATTATATTGATGTTGCCGCCATTGTTCTGGCGGTCACGGATATTGCCAGCGGTATCCTGGAAGAAATAGAAGCTACCGGTTTTGGCATTCCCGTATTTGTGGCGACGCACAAAGAAGAGATCATCCCGGCAGATTATTTATCGCGCATTCACGGCGTATTTGAGCATTCAGACACCAGCAAAGACTTTTATGGACGCCAGCTGGAAGCGGCCGCGCAGAAGTATGAAACCCAGTTGCGCCCGCCGTTTTTCCGCGCCCTTGTCGACTACGTGAAGCAGGGCAACAGCGCGTTTGACTGCCCGGGGCATCAGGGCGGGCAGTTTTTCCGCCGTCATCCTGCCGGCAATCAGTTTGTCGATTTCTTTGGCGAGACGTTATTCCGCTCCGATCTGTGCAACGCCGACGTGGCGATGGGGGATCTGCTGATCCACGAAGGCGCGCCGTGCATTGCCCAGCAGCATGCGGCAAAAGTCTTTAACGCCGATAAGACCTACTTCGTGCTGAATGGCACCTCGTCGTCCAACAAAGTGGTGTTGAACGCCCTGCTCACTCCGGGCGACCTGGTGCTGTTCGACCGTAACAACCACAAATCTAACCATCACGGTGCCCTCCTCCAGGCTGGCGCAACGCCGGTCTATCTGGAAACCGCGCGCAACCCGTACGGCTTTATCGGCGGCATTGACGCGCACTGCTTTGAGGAGAGCTACCTGCGTGAACGGGTGGCAGAGGTGGCGCCTGGCCGTGCACGCGATGCGCGTCCGTTCCGCCTGGCGGTGATCCAGCTGGGCACCTACGATGGCACCATCTACAACGCCCGTCAGGTGGTGGATAAGATTGGGCACCTGTGTGATTACATCCTGTTTGACTCGGCCTGGGTGGGTTACGAGCAGTTTATTCCGATGATGGCCGACTGCTCGCCGCTGCTGCTGGAGCTGAACGAGAACGATCCGGGGATCCTGGTCACCCAGTCCGTGCACAAACAGCAGGCGGGCTTCTCGCAGACCTCGCAAATTCACAAGAAGGACAGCCACATCAAAGGCCAGCAGCGCTATGTCCCACATAAGCGGCTCAACAATGCCTTTATGATGCACGCCTCCACCAGCCCGTTTTATCCGCTGTTTGCCGCGCTGGACATTAACGCCCGCATGCATGAGGGGCAAAGCGGCCGCAACATGTGGATGGACTGCGTGGTGACGGGCATTGAGGCGCGCAAGCTGATCCTGGAGAACTGCCGATTTATTCGTCCATTTGTGCCCGAGACGGTGGATGGCCGCGCGTGGGAAAGCTGGGACACGGCAGAGATTGCAACCGATCTGCGCTTCTTCCATTTCGTACCGGGTGAACGCTGGCACGCTTTTGAAGGCTACGCTGAGCATCAGTATTTTATCGACCCGTGCAAGCTGCTGCTGACCACGCCGGGCATTAACGCCCGCACCGGGGAGTATGACGACTTCGGTGTGCCCGCCACCATTCTCGCCAACTTCCTGCGTGAAAACGGCATCGTGCCGGAAAAATGCGATCTCAACTCGATCCTGTTCCTGCTCACCCCTGCGGAGGACATGGGCAAGCTGCAGCAGCTGGTCGCCCAACTGGTGCGCTTCGAAAAACTGCTTGAGAGCGATGTGCCGCTGAAAGACGTCCTGCCCTCCCTCTACAAACAGCATCCGGAACGTTACGCGGGTTACACCCTGCGCCAGATCTGCCAGGAGATGCACGATCTGTACGCCCGCCATAACGTGAAGCAGCTGCAAAAAGAGATGTTCCGCAAGTCTCACTTCCCGCGCGTGATGATGAACCCGCAAGAGGCGAACTACGCCTACCTGCGTGGTGAGGTCGAGCTGGTCTCCCTGCGCGACGCGGAAGGCCGCATCGCCGCCGAAGGTGCGCTCCCTTACCCACCGGGGGTACTGTGCGTGGTTCCAGGGGAAGTCTGGGGCGGTTCCGTGCTGCGCTACTTTGCCGCGCTGGAAGAAGGCATCAACCTGCTGCCGGGCTTCGCGCCGGAGCTGCAGGGCGTGTACGTCGAGGAGTGTGACGGTCGCAAACAGGTTCGCTGCTACGTCATCAAACAATCCGCTGCTCAGCCATCGCTGCTGAAAGGAGAAAAATTATGAGCAAGTCGAATAAGATGGGCGTGGTGCAGCTGACTATCCTCACCATGGTTAACATGATGGGCTCCGGGATTATCATGCTGCCCACCAAGCTTGCCGAGGTGGGGACCATCTCTATCATCTCCTGGCTGGTGACGGCTGTCGGATCGATGGCGCTGGCGTGGGCGTTTGCCAAGTGCGGGATGTTCAGCCGCAAGTCAGGCGGCATGGGCGGCTATGCCGAGTACGCCTTCGGCAAGTCCGGCAACTTTATGGCGAACTATACCTATGGGGTGTCGCTGCTGATCGCCAACGTGGCGATTGCCATCTCCGCCGTGGGCTACGGTACGGAGCTGTTTGGCGCGACGCTCAGCCCGGTGCAAATTGGGCTGGCGACCATCGGCGTGCTGTGGATCTGTACCGTCGCTAACTTTGGCGGCGCGCGCATCACCGGACAACTCAGCAGCATCACCGTCTGGGGCGTGATCATCCCGGTGGTCGGTCTGTGCATCATCGGCTGGTTCTGGTTTAGCCCGACGCTGTACGCCAACTCCTGGAACCCGCACCATGTGCCGTTCTTCACCGCCGTGGGCTCGTCTATCGCCATGACGCTCTGGGCTTTCCTGGGCCTGGAATCCGCCTGCGCAAATGCGGAAGTGGTGGAAAACCCGGAGAAGAACGTGCCGATTGCGGTTCTCGGCGGGACGCTGGGCGCGGCGGTGATCTATATCGTTTCAACCAACGTGATAGCGGGGATCGTGCCAAACATGGATCTGGCTAACTCCACGGCACCGTTCGGACTGGCCTTTGCGCAGATGTTCACCCCGGAGGTCGGGAAAGTGATCATGGGATTGATGGTGATGTCCTGCTGCGGATCGCTGCTTGGCTGGCAGTTCACCATTGCACAGGTTTTTAAATCTTCGGCAGATGAAGGCTATTTCCCGAAAATCTTCTCCCGCGTGACCAAAGCCGATGCGCCGGTGCAGGGTATGCTGGCAATTGTCATCTTCCAGAGCGGATTATCGCTAATGACCATCAGCCCGTCGCTGAACAGCCAGTTCAACGTGCTGGTCAACCTGGCGGTGGTGACGAACATCATCCCGTATATTCTGTCGATGGCGGCGCTGGCGATCATTCAGAAGGTGGCGAAGGTGGATCCGCACAAAGCGCGAGTAGCGAATATCGTGGCGCTGGTTGGGGCGATATACAGCTTCTATGCGCTCTACTCGTCCGGACAGGAGGCGATGCTGTACGGGGCGATAGTGACCTTCATGGGCTGGACGCTGTACGGTCTGGTGTCGCCGAGATTTGAATTGAAGAACAAACACAGTTAGGTAAAAGCAAAACGGCAACCCTGAGGTTGCCGTTTTTAGTGTTTTCTCCCTCTCCCCGTGGGTGTACAGTCCGGGGACATGGTAGACAGGTGTTCGGGGACATGGTGAACACTTTTTAACATCCTTTAC
>NZ_JADBRJ010000017.1:0-45937 GCF_014930585.1 Enterobacter cloacae complex sp. P43RS | reverse complement strand
ATATAAAAGATGTCATTAAATACAGACTCTTTAGTTTTACACTTCGCTCTAGAAATAAAAAACAGATTGCGTCATTCTTCTCTGGTGCTGATGCTGTGCTTGACATCCAGCATCCCCGGCAGACAGGTTTGACGATGAGAACAATAGAATGCTTACCTCTAAAGAGGAAGTTCATAACTACTAATAGCAGAGTTAAGGACTACGACTTTTATGCATCTGAAAATTTTTATTTTATAGACCGCAAAAATATTTATATAGACTCTGCTTTTTTTGATATCCCGTATGATGAAAAGCATACGGATGCAATTTCGCGTTATAGCGTAGACTCATGGGTAAAAACATTGTGCTCAACTGATATCAGAAAAGATGTTGTTTAATTGAAAGATATTAATTCTAATTTAGCTTAAGAGTATTGAGGTAGTAGAATGAAGGGTATTATTCTTGCTGGCGGTTCAGGAACACGTTTACACCCAATTACACGTGGAGTCTCTAAACAACTTTTACCCATTTATGATAAACCTATGGTTTATTATCCAATGTCGGTGCTTATGCTTGCGGGTATCCGTGATATTCTCTTAATCACAACACCTGAAGATCTGCCTTCTTTTAAACGTTTGTTAGGAGATGGTAGTCGTTTCGGAATTAATTTGTCCTATGAAATTCAGCCGTCTCCTGATGGCCTTGCGCAAGCATTCATTATTGGTGAAGAGTTTATCTCTGGTGATAAATGTGCCTTAGTATTAGGTGATAATATTTTCTTCGGGCAGAGTTTTGGTAGGAAACTTGAATCGGTTGTTTCAGGTAATGCCGGGGCTACTGTTTTTGGCTACCAGGTAATGGATCCAGAGCGTTTTGGTGTTGTAGAGTTTGATGAAAACTTCAAGGCATTAAGTATAGAAGAAAAACCAGCTGCACCTAAATCCAACTGGGCTGTTACTGGCCTATATTTTTATGATGCAAACGTGGTTGATATGGCAAAACGCGTTAAACCATCAGCACGCGGTGAACTTGAAATTACTACGCTGAATGAGATGTATCTCGAACAGGGAAATCTTCAGGTAGAATTACTGGGACGAGGCTTTGCATGGCTCGATACCGGTACCCATGACAGTTTAATCGAAGCATCACAATTTATTCATACTATTGAGAAGCGACAAGGGTTCAAAATCGCCTGCCTGGAGGAAATTGCTTACCGTAACGGTTGGCTCACTGAGAGTGAGGTCCTGACCTACGGGAATGAAATGAGCAAGACCAATTACGGCCAGTATTTGCTCAATTTAATAAAAAATAGCAAATAGCGATTCATAAAATTAACAATATCATACCCTTAATAGCTATCAGGTTTTGATTATAAAATGAAAGCAAAATATTTTTTCCTTACCTCTGCGCTTCTTTTACCTCCTGCATTCTCTGGTGAAAAACAACAATGTGATTTTCTCTGGGGCACGGCATCCTCATCTTACCAGGTTGAAGGTGGCTGGAATGAGAGTGGAAAGGGTCCTTCAAACTGGGATTATTTTACTCATAATGAAGTAACAAAATATACTATTGGTACCGTTGAAAATGGAGATGTTGCAGCCAATCAAATTTCTCGGGATGTCTATCTAAAAGATATACAACTCATGAAAGAATTAGGTGTCAATTCGTACCGCTTCTCCATATCCTGGTCCAGGGTCATGCCTGACGGTGTAACGGTAAATAAAAAGGGATTAGAATATTACAACCAACTTATTGCTGACTTAAAAGAAGCTAATATTGAGCCGGTGATTACACTTTACCACTGGGACATGCCATTAGCGCTTTATAAAAAAGGTAGTTGGTCTAACCCTGAATCACCAGTGTGGTTCGAAAAATTTGCGCAAGTAATTTTTGAGAATTTTGGTAATAAAAGTCATAATTTTATTACCTTTAATGAGCCTGAAGGCTATGTTTTTACTCTTGAACCCCTTGCAGCAAATCTCATTGAAAAAAAACCAGACGGATACCGTGACGTTTTGTCCGTAGCGTCTCGTGGAAAACAAGCGGTAGCATTACACAACCTTTTGATTGCAAATGCGATGGTGGTACGTAATTACCATAAGGCTAAATATGATGGACGTATTGGCATTGCGTTAAACTTATCTCCTTGCATCGATAATGGACATCCAAATAGTACTACTGAGCAGTTATGTAACGATCTCCACAACAACTGGATTCTCGATGCTCTATATAAGGGAAAATATCCAGATTCAGTATTGAAAATGTATCAATCAGCATATCCTAAATTTAAGCCCACATCTCAAGATATGCAATTGATTACCCAAGGAAAACCTGATTTCATCGGCGTAAATTATTATGGTCCAACATTGGTTAGGTATGATAAATCTGAACCGTTTGAAATAGGTAATGTCCCTAACCCAGATAAAAAACCATCCGTCAACGGACCTGTTTCTCCTGAGGCGTTGGTTACAATGATGAAAAAGATTGATGCCGAATATGCTCATCCTACCTTCATTATTACTGAGAATGGTGCAGGTTTTGGTTTAGCTGATGAACAACTTAAGGAAGGGGTCATTTCTGATAAGTTGAGAGCAGACTATCTCAAGAGACATGTTACTGCCGTTATGAATGCAAAAAAGGAAGGATTGGATATTCAGGGCTATCTATTTTGGAGCTTGCTCGATAATTTCGAGTGGTTATGGGGTTACAAAAATAGATTTGGAATAATTGGTGTCGATTTCGATGATAAGAATTTGAAACGTATACCTAAGTTAAGCTATTATATTTACCAGAAAACTATTAAAGAATATAAAAAGCAATGTATTTCAACGACGCAAAAATGACCACTTGATAAAGCCATGCTTTTGTTATGGCTAAAGTGTATTAATGACCATAATTACCTACCTCTGCTCTCGATTTCTGAGTTAAGATTATTCGATAATATATCCACCGGGAAGTACCTGGTGGGACCACACCTGACAGGAGTATGTAATGTCCAAGCAACAGATCGGCGTTGTCGGTATGGCAGTGATGGGGCGCAACCTGGCGCTCAACATCGAAAGCCGTGGTTATACCGTCTCCGTTTTCAACCGCTCCCGTGATAAGACTGAAGAAGTGATTGCCGAGAACCCAGGCAAGAAGCTGGTTCCTTTCTATACGGTGAAAGAGTTCGTTGAGTCTCTGGAAACGCCTCGTCGAATCCTGCTAATGGTGAAAGCGGGCGCAGGTACCGATGCAGCTATCGACTCCCTGAAGCCTTACCTCGAAAAAGGCGACATCATCATTGATGGCGGTAACACCTTCTTCCAGGACACCATTCGTCGTAACCGTGAATTGTCCGCTGAAGGCTTCAACTTCATCGGTACCGGTGTTTCCGGTGGTGAAGAGGGCGCGCTGAAAGGCCCATCTATCATGCCTGGTGGCCAGAAAGAAGCGTACGAACTGGTTGCGCCTATTCTGACTAAAATCGCTGCTGTTGCGGAAGATGGCGAGCCGTGTGTGACTTATATCGGTCCGGACGGTGCGGGTCACTATGTAAAAATGGTGCACAACGGCATCGAATACGGCGATATGCAGCTGATCGCAGAAGCATACTCCCTGCTGAAAGGCGGCCTGAATCTCTCTAATGAAGAGCTGGCTGAAACCTTTACCGAGTGGAACAAAGGCGAGCTGAACAGCTACCTGATCGACATCACCAAAGATATCTTCACGAAGAAAGATGAAGAAGGTAAATACCTGGTTGATGTGATTCTGGATGAAGCAGCGAACAAAGGTACCGGTAAATGGACCAGCCAGAGCTCTCTGGATCTGGGCGAGCCGCTGTCTCTGATCACCGAATCCGTCTTTGCGCGTTATATCTCTTCTCTGAAAGAGCAGCGCGTTGCGGCTTCTAAAGTGCTGTCAGGCCCACAGGCTAAACCAGCCGGTGACAAAGCTGAGTTCGTCGAGAAAGTTCGTCGCGCCCTGTACCTGGGTAAAATCGTCTCCTACGCGCAGGGCTTCTCACAGCTGCGTGCGGCGTCTGACGAGAATAACTGGGACCTGAACTACGGCGAGATCGCGAAGATCTTCCGCGCGGGTTGCATCATTCGTGCGCAGTTCCTGCAGAAAATCACCGATGCCTATGCTGAAAACGCAGGTATCGCTAACCTTCTGCTGGCACCGTACTTTAAGAAGATTGCAGACGAGTACCAGCAGGCGCTGCGTGACGTGGTTGCCTACGCTGTACAGAACGGTATCCCGGTTCCAACCTTCTCCGCTGCGGTGGCGTATTACGATAGCTACCGCGCTGCCGTTCTGCCTGCCAACCTGATTCAGGCACAGCGTGACTATTTCGGCGCGCATACTTACAAGCGCACGGATAAAGAAGGCGTGTTCCACACCGAATGGATGGAATAAGTTAACTTACTCGCTTTCATCAAACCCGGAGCCTGTCTCCGGGTTTTTTTATGCAAAAAATGCCGCGCATTATTCGAAGTAGTCTGAATCTCATCCCCCTCGTTGTGATTACTCCTGGTTTGCCTTGACAGTGCTGTTTGCCAGGAGGTACAAAGCCCAACAGTTATGTTTATCGCGATGGTCTGCTGGCCATCAATACAGTTAACTAAAAGAAGTCATTAGCGAATGAAAATAACAATTTCCGGAACAGGGTATGTCGGTCTTTCTAACGGCATTCTGATTGCTCAGAACCATGAAGTGGTTGCGCTGGATATCGTGCAGGCCAAAGTGGATATGCTCAATCAGAAGAAATCGCCGATTGTCGACAAAGAAATCCAGGACTATCTCAGCAACAAACCGCTGAATTTCCGCGCCACGACAGATAAAGAAGATGCATACCGCGATGCGGATTACGTCATCATTGCGACGCCTACTGACTACGATCCAAAAACCAATTACTTCAACACCTCAACCGTAGAAGCGGTTATCAAAGATGTTATTGCGGTCAATCCTGATGCGGTGATGGTTATTAAATCAACCATTCCTGTCGGCTTTACCAAATCCATCAAAGAAAAGTTTGGTATCGATAATATTTTCTTCTCGCCTGAGTTCCTGCGTGAGGGGAGAGCGCTTTATGATAACCTGCATCCTTCCCGTATCGTTATTGGCGAACGCTCTGATCGCGCTGAACGTTTCGCTGCGCTGCTTCAGGAAGGCGCAGTGAAGAAAGATATTCCGGTGCTGTTCACAGACTCCACCGAAGCGGAGGCGATTAAGCTTTTCGCAAACACCTATCTGGCAATGCGAGTCGCGTACTTCAATGAGCTCGACAGCTATGCAGAAAGTCTTGGGCTTAACACCCGCCAGATTATTGAAGGGGTTTGCCTCGACCCGCGTATTGGTAACCACTACAACAACCCGTCATTTGGCTACGGCGGTTATTGCCTGCCAAAAGATACCAAGCAGCTGCTGGCAAACTACCAGGCTGTACCGAATAATCTCATTTCTGCGATTGTTGACGCTAACCGTACGCGTAAAGATTTCATCTCCGATTCTATTCTTGCGCGCCAGCCGAAAGTGGTCGGCGTGTATCGTCTGATCATGAAGAGCGGTTCCGATAACTTCCGCGCCTCTTCCATTCAGGGGATCATGAAGCGCATCAAGGCGAAAGGCGTTGAGGTTATTATTTATGAACCGGCCATGCAGGAAGATCAGTTCTTCAATTCCCGCGTGATCCGCGATCTGGATGCTTTTAAGAAGGAAGCGGATGTCATCATCTCGAACCGTATGGCCGAAGAGCTGGCTGACGTCGCTGACAAAGTCTATACCCGCGATCTGTTCGGTAGCGACTAATTCTCTTACGTTAAAATAAAAAACCCGGCTGATTTGCCGGGTTTTTTATTTTCAGACCTTGTAAAACTCGCGGTACCAGTCAACGAAGTTCTTCACGCCGTCTTTAACCGAGGTTTGCGGTTTGAAACCGATCACGTCATAGAGCGCTTTCGTGTCGGCGCTGGTTTCCAGGACGTCGCCCGGCTGGAGTGGCAACATATTTTTCTCGGCTTTCTTACCCAGCGCCTCTTCCAGCGCGGTGATGTAGTCCATCAGTTCTACCGGCGAACTGTTACCGATGTTGTAAATGCGGTAAGGTGCTGAACTGGTTGCCGGTGAGCCAGTCTCGACGGTCCAGTTTGCGTCAGGATGGGGAATAACATCCTGCAGGCGGATAATTGCTTCAGCGATATCATCGATGTAGGTGAAATCGCGCTTCATCTTGCCGTAGTTATAGACATCGATGCTTTTGCCTTCAATCATCGCCTTAGTAAACTTAAACAGCGCCATGTCCGGGCGTCCCCACGGACCGTATACGGTAAAGAAGCGCAATCCGGTGGTCGGCAGGTTGTAGAGATGCGAATAGGTGTGCGACATCAGCTCATTGGCTTTTTTGGTCGCGGCATAGAGTGAAACCGGGTGATCTACGGAATCGGCAGTGGAGAAGGGCATCTTACGGTTGAGGCCATATACGGAGCTGGATGAGGCATACAGCAAATGCTGAACGTGGTTATGGCGGCAGCCTTCCAGCACGTTGAGGTGGCCAATAAGGTTGGCATCGGCGTACGCATGCGGGTTTTCCAGGGAGTAGCGTACGCCTGCCTGTGCGGCCAGGTGAATAACGCGATCGAACTTCTCGTCAGCGAAAAGCGCAGCCATACCTTCCCGGTCAGCTAATTCCATCTTGTGGAAGGTGAATCGCTCAGATTGTAGCCGTTCCAGACGTGCCAGCTTTAAATTAACATCGTAATAGTCGTTCAGGTTATCAATACCGACAACCTCATGACCGCCCTCAATGAGGCGTTTGCTGACATTCGAACCGATAAAACCCGCTGCACCCGTTACCAGAAATTTCATATCTTTCCTCAAATACCTAACGCTTACAGATGCGATAACGCATCACATAGTGACTATGATAGCGCGAAGGGGGCGAGTTACATAACGCATCTTTCCGATATAACTCATCGGATTCTTATAGAAAAATCCTCAGCAATATATACACTATGCAAACATAATAATTTTCCCCCTTTTTATCTGTTAGGGATTGTATGACGCAAAACAACAATAGTCCGGTCAGCCGAAGCAATGACCCTGAGCACATTGATTTACTTGCATTAATGCTACAGCTGTGGCGTGGGAAGTGGACGATAGCAATTTTTGTTTTTGTTTTTATTGCCATGGCGGTAGGATATCTATCAGTCGCAAAGGAAAAGTGGACCTCACGGGCGATTATTGCACAACCAGATGCGGCCCAGATAGCGACTTATTCAAATGCATTGAACATCCTCTACGGCAGCGCTGCCCCTTCGATGCTGGACATTCAAACGCGCGCTATTGGACGTTTTAACTCTTCTTTCTCAGCGTTATCGCAGGCGCTGGACAATCAGGACGTGCCAGAAAAACTGACCATTGAGCCTGCTGTTAAAGGGGAAACGTTGCCATTAACCGTCTCCTATATCAGCACTTCTGCTGAAGCGGCTCAAAAGCAGTTAGCGCAGTACATTCAGCAAGTAGATGAACAGACGGCAAAAGAACTTGCCCTTGACCTCAAGGACAATATCAAGGAACAGATTAAATCCCTGAACGATTCTCTGGTAAGCCAGGAAAAGGTCGCTCAAGAGCAGAAAGAGCTGCGAATCAAACAGATTGCTGAGGCGCTGAAAAATGCTGAGGCGGCGAAAATTACCTCGCCGCGCATTCAGCAAACCCAGGATGTGACTCAGGAAACGATGTTTCTGCTGGGAAGCGACGGTCTGAAATCGATGATTGACAATGAAGCGTCACGCCCGCTGGTCTTTTCTGCTGCTTACTATCAGACCAGACAAAACTTGCTGGATATTCAAAATCTGAACGTAAACCCGGATACTATCCACGTCTACCGTTACGTTATGAAACCAAATCTGCCTGTACATCGTGACAGCCCCAAAAAACCAATCATTCTGACTCTTGCCGTGCTGCTGGGCTTGATGATGGGTTCTGTAGTGGTACTGGCGCGTAACGCACTGCGAAACTACAAACCAAAAGCCTGATTTGCAGATTTAAAAAAACCGGGGAAATTCCCCGGTTTTTTTATTTATGCCGTTTACGAAGATTCTCTATCACCGCCGTCAAATCCAGTTCCTGATCCTGCAGCAGCACCAGCAGGTGATACATCAAATCCGACGCTTCATTCGTCAACTCTTCCCGGTCGTGTACGGTCGCGGCCAGCGCCGTCTCAACGCCTTCTTCACCCACCTTCTGCGCAATACGCTTAGTCCCGCTGGCATACAGCTTCGCGGTATAGG
Source organism: Enterobacter cloacae complex sp. P43RS (assembly GCF_014930585.1). Taxonomy (NCBI): domain Bacteria; kingdom Pseudomonadati; phylum Pseudomonadota; class Gammaproteobacteria; order Enterobacterales; family Enterobacteriaceae; genus Enterobacter; species Enterobacter cloacae complex sp. P43RS. The sequence goes on along the minus strand of NZ_JADBRJ010000017.1, from coordinate 37,685 downwards.
AGCTCTCAGGATCCGCGGATTTACGCTCCGCCAGGAGTTGCTCAAGCTGATACAGGAACAGCCACTGGTGGCTCGCCTCGCCGAAGCAGCTGCTGGTGCCTTTATGGCAGGTTGGGCCGATTGGGTTCACCAGCACCAGCAGGGTGTCGTTATCGCAGTCTGGCGTCATGCTGACCACGTTCAGGAAGTGCCCCGAGGTTTCCCCTTTGGTCCACAGGCGCTGCTTCGTGCGCGAGAAAAACGTCACTTTGCCGCTGTCGATTGTTTTTGCCAGCGCGTTCTGGTTCATGTATCCCAGCATCAGCACTTCGCCTGAGACGGCATGCTGTACAACCACCGGCAGTAATCCGTCAGTTTTTTCCCAGTCCAGCTGCGCCTGTTGTTGCTCTGTTAACATACCCTGATCTCCACGCCCTGGTCGGCCAGGTACGTTTTTAACTCGCCAATATTGATAATCTGTTTGTGGAACACGGACGCGGCCAGCGCGCCGTCCACGTTCGCATCGCGGAAGGCTTCCAGGAAGTGTTCCATGGTGCCCGCGCCGCCGGAGGCAATCAGCGGAACGTGGCACACTGCACGTACTTTCTTCAGCTGCTCGAGATCGTAACCGTTACGCACGCCGTCCTGGTTCATCATGTTCAGCACAATCTCACCTGCGCCGCGCTTCTGCACTTCCTCTACCCAATCGAGCGTTTCCCACTGCGTCACGCGCGTCCGGCTTTCATCGCCGGTATATTGGTTAACGTGATATTTGCCTGTCGCGGCGTCGAACCAGGTGTCAATCCCTACCACTATGCACTGCACACCAAAGCGAACGGCCAGGCGGGTAATCAGTTCCGGCTCGGCCAGGGCAGGGGAGTTGATAGAAATCTTGTCGGCGCCAAAAGAGAGAATTTTGGCGGCGTCATCAGCAGACTTAATCCCGCCCGCCACGCAGAACGGAATATCAATCACTTCCGCCACGCGCGCGACCCAGCTTTTATCGACCACGCGGCCATCGCTGGAGGCGGTGATATCATAGAAGACCAGTTCGTCAGCGCCTTCATCGGCATAGCGTTTTGCCAGCGGGACGATATCGCCAATGATCTCGTGGTTGCGGAACTGCACGCCTTTCACAACCTGACCATCGCGCACGTCAAGACAAGGAATTATCCGTTTTGCCAGCATTGAATCGCCTCCGTCACCGTAAATTTACCTTCCAGCAGGGCCCGGCCCACAATCACGCCCTGTACCCCCGTTCCGCGCAGCGCGGCGATATCGGCTAAGTCACCGATGCCGCCAGATGACTGGAATGCCACCTGCGGATAACGGGTGCAAACTTCTTCATATAAAGAAACGTTGGAACCCGCCAGCGTGCCGTCGCGCGAGATGTCCGTGCACAGCACGTGCTTCAGGCCCACAGGGAGATACGTCTCGACCAGCGCTTCCAGCGTTACGCCGGAATTTTCCTGCCAGCCGCTGACCGCCACCTGCTTATTACCCTGCTCGTCAATGCGCACGTCCAGCGCCAGTACCAGGGCGTCGGCGCCAAAGCGGCGGAACCAGCCTTTCACCGTCTCAGGGTCTTTCACGGCGGTTGAACCGACCACCACGCGCGCCACGCCCGCATCCAGAAGAGCCGCCACGTCGTCCTCGGTGCGTACGCCGCCGCCGACCTGCACGGGCACGTCAACACCAGCAACCAGTTTTTTCAGCAGCGGGATCTGGCGCTTCGCCGGATCTTTCGCGCCCGTTAAATCCACCAGATGCAGCACCTGTGCACCCTGGGCGGCATAATCCTGCAGGCGCGGCAGCGGGTCCTTTCCGTAGTCGCGCTGCTGGCCGTAATCGCCCTGGTGGAGACGGACAACCGTGCCGTCAATTAAATCTAAAGCGGGAATAATCATCACATCTCCAGGAAGTTTTTCAGCAGCTGCGCGCCCGCGGCGCCTGAGCGTTCCGGGTGGAACTGTACGCCGAAGAAATTGTCTTTCTGCACCGCCGCGGTAAACGCCTCGCCGTAAGTGCACTGGGCGATGGTATTGACGTTCACCGGCATGGCGTAACTGTGCACGAAGTAAAAGTACGCGCCGTCTTCGATGCCGCGAAACAGCCGGTCACCCGCTTTGGCGTAAACGCGGTTCCAGCCCATATGCGGCAGAGGCAGGCCGTGGTCGGTCATTTTCGGTACGTCTTCGTCGATAATGCCCAGCAGGTCAACGCCGTTGCTCTCTTCGCTGCGGCGGCCAAGAAGCTGCATGCCCAGGCAAATCCCCAGCACCGGCTGGGTACAGGCTTTGATCAAATCGACCAGATCGCGTTCGCGAATCTGGTCCATCGCCGCCTGTGCGGTGCCAACGCCCGGCAGGAAAAGCTTGTCAGCGCGCAATACAATGTCCGGATCGCGGCTCACCACCGGCTCATAGCCGTGGCGCGCGATGGCCGATTTCACGGAGTTGAGGTTGGCGCATCCGGTATCCAGAATCACCACGTTCATCACAGCACTCCTTTCGACGAGGGCAGGGCATCGCCTTCCACGCGGATCGCCTGGCGAAGCGTACGGCCAAAGGCTTTAAACAGGCTCTCCACGCGGTGATGATCGTTTTTGCCTTTGGTTTTCAGGTGCAGCGTCAGTCCCATGGTGTAGGACAGGGAACGGAAGAAGTGCTCCACCATTTCGGTGCTGAGATCGCCGACGCGCTGGTAGGTGAAATCAGCTTTGTATTCCAGGTGCGGACGACCCGAGATGTCCATGGCGCAGCGCGCCAGGCACTCGTCCATCGGCAGGACGAAGCCGAAACGGTTGATGCCGCGCTTGTCGCCGAGCGCCAGCTTCAGGGCTTCACCCAGCGCCAGGCCGGTATCTTCCACGGTGTGGTGATCGTCAATATAAAGGTCGCCTTTTACCGCGATCTCCATGCGGAAACCGCCGTGGGTGGCAATCTGGTCCAGCATGTGGTCAAAGAAACCGACGCCGGTGTGGATCTTGCTGCCGCCTTCACGGTCCAGCCATACCTTTACATCAATCTGCGTCTCTTTGGTGTTACGCTCAACGTGGGAATAGCGGTCGCGTTTTGTCAGTTGCTCGCCAATCTTTGCCCAGTTAAGGTCGTTACGATCGTAGCGCAGCCCCACGATGCCCATGTTTTCCGCCAGCGTAATATCGGTGATGCGATCGCCGATGACGTAGCTGTTGGTTTTATCCAGCATATCTTCGGCCAGATAGCGCTCAACCAGCTTCACCTTTGGCTTACGGCAGTCGCACTCGTCGGCTGGCATGTGCGGGCAAATCAGCACTTCATCAAATACCACGCCCTGAGAGGTCAGCACCTGCATCATCAGGTTATGCGGGCCGTCAAAGTCCGCCTGCGGGAAACTGTCCGTACCCAGACCGTCCTGGTTGGTGATCATTACCAGCTTATAGCCTGCTTTCTGAAGCTTAAGCAGCACCGGGATCACGTCCGGTTCAAAAGCCAGCTTGTCGAAACGATCGACCTGGAAATCGGCTGGTGGCTCCGAAATAAGGGTGCCGTCACGATCGATGAAAAGGATCTTCTGGGTCATACTTTCTCCGCTTTCAGGGCGTCAATGACGCGCTGGCTCTCTGCGCGGGTGCCTACGGTGATACGTAAACAGCCACTCAGGGAAGGTTGTTTATTCTGGTCTCGTAAGATAATGCCCTGATCCCATAAAGATTTAAATACGGCACTGGAGGCGGTGAAGCGCGCCAGGACGTAGTTGGTTTCCGAGTCGAACACCTGCTCGACGCATGGGATGTCTTTCAGCGCGGTGACAAGGTACTGACGTTCCTCCAGGATCTGCGCCACGCGTTCGCGCATCGCGTTGATACCCTGAGGCGTCAGCGCCTGTGCCGCAATATCGGCAACCGGCGTTGAGAGGGGGTACGGGGCGATCACTTTCAGCAGCAGGTCGATGACCTCTTTATTCGCCAGCGTAAACCCGCAGCGCAGGCCCGCGAGGGCGAAGGCTTTTGACAACGTGCGCAGCACAACGAGATGCGGATACTCTTCCAGCCAGCCCGTCAGCGTCGCCTGCGGGCAGAACTCGATGTAGGCCTCGTCGGCCACCACCAGCGCTTTACCACGGGTCATCTCCAGCAGGGTGCGGATATCCTGCGGGTTAATAATCTGTCCGGTTGGGTTATTTGGGCTGCAGACGAAGACGACCTTCACGCCGTCGAGATTGTCGGCAATGCCCTGTAAATCGAGCTGCCAGTTCTCCAGCGCCTGGACGTTGCGGCACGCCACGCCGAAGGTTTCGGCGCTGACGCTGTACATGCCGTACGTGGGCTGGCAGTACATCACCGCGTCTTTGCCCGGCTCGCAGAACGCGCGGATCAGCAGCTCAATGCCCTCATCCGCGCCGCGGCTGACCAGTACCTGCTCCGGCTTCACACCCGCGTACTGGGCGTAGTTTTCAATCACCGCTTTTGGCTGACACTCCGGATAGCGGTTCAGCGTTTGCTGCGACAGCTCAAACTGCACCGCAGTCGGGAATTCGTTGGCGTTCAGCCAGACGTCCCCGTTTCCGCCCAGACGACGCGCAGACTGGTAAGGCGTCAGGCGGCGGACATTTTCGCGGGCTAATTCTTCAATGTTCATGCTTGCTCCTTCAGGGCGGCAACGCGCAGCGTCACGGCGTTTTTGTGGGCGGTCAGACGCTCGGCGGCGGCCAGGGTTTCAATAGTAGAAGCCAGTGCAGCAAACCCCTCGCGGGACAGCTCCTGCACGGTCATGCGTTTCTGGAAATCCGCCAGGCCGAGGCTGGAACAGGTAGAGGTATAGCCATACGTCGGCAGAACGTGGTTGGTGCCGGAGGCGTAATCCCCCGCGGACTCCGGTGACCAGTCGCCGAGGAACACCGAGCCCGCGCTGGTGATGCTGTCGACCAGATCGCGCGCGTTGCGGGTCTGAATGATCAGGTGCTCCGGGCCGTACTGGTTGGAGATGGCAATGCACTGCTCGAGATCGCGCGCCACAATCAGGCGGCTGGCCGCTAACGCCTGACGTGCCGTGTCGGCGCGGGGCAGATCGGCAAGCTGACGCTCCACGGCTTCGCCCACGCGTTTCGCCATATCGGCATCCGGCGTCAGCAGGATGACCTGCGAGTCCGGGCCGTGTTCTGCCTGTGAAAGCAGGTCGGAGGCCACGAAGTCCGGCGTTGCGCCGCTGTCGGCAATGACCAACACTTCAGACGGACCGGCAGGCATATCGATGGCCGCACCGTCGAGACGCTGGCTGACCTGGCGCTTGGCTTCGGTCACATACGCATTGCCCGGGCCAAAGATTTTGTCGACTTTAGGAATGGAGTATGTGCCGAACGCCAGGGCGGAAATCGCCTGCGCGCCGCCCACTTTATAGACCGCCTGTACGCCGCAGAGTTTTGCCGCGTAGAGGATCTCATCGGCGATCGGTGGCGGAGAGCACAGCACTACTTTCTGGCATCCGGCGATACGCGCCGGCGTGGCGAGCATTAATACGGTCGAAAACAGCGGCGCTGAACCACCAGGGATATAAAGTCCCACTGACGCAACCGGGCGCGTCACCTGCTGGCAACGCACGCCGGGCAGGGTTTCGACATCCACGGTCTGCAGCTTCTGCGCGGTGTGGAAGGTATCAATGTTTTTCACCGCAACGGCCATCGCCTGCTTGATGTCATCTCCCAGACGATTACTGGCATCAATGATTTCCTGCTCGGTAACCTGCAATGCGCCGACTTCCGTCTTATCAAACTTCACGCTGTATTCACGCAGGGCGTCATCGCCGCGGGCTTTGACGTTATCCAGGATCTCCGCCACGGTGCGGGAGATGCTTTCAGAGGCGGAAATCGCCGGGCGCATCAGCAGCTCACGCTGCTGTGCGTCGCTACAGGTATTCCAGTCGATGATTGTGTTAAAGCTCATGGCCATTACTCCATCATCTTCTCAATTGGCAGCACCAGGATGGAGCTTGCGCCCAGTGCCTTCAGTTTTTCCATGGTTTCCCAGAACAGGGTTTCGCTGCTCACCATGTGCATCGCCACGCGCTGCTGATCGCCCGCCAGCGGCAGGATGGTTGGTCGCTCAGCGCCCGGCAGCAGGGCAATCACTTCATCCAGACGCTCGGTTGGGGCGTGCATCATGATGTATTTGGACTCACGCGCCTGAATCACGCCCTGAATACGGGTCAGCAGTTTGTCGATCAGCTGCTGTTTGGCGTCGGCCATCTCGCCGTCGCGCTGAATCAGGCACGCTTTAGAGCGGTAGATGACTTCCACTTCGCGCAGACCGTTCGCTTCCAGCGTCGCGCCGGTCGAGACGAGGTCACAGATGGCGTCCGCCAGACCCGCACGCGGTGCCACTTCAACGGAGCCGTTCAGCAGGCAGGATTTAAACTGCACGCCTTTCTGGTCGAGATAGCGCTTCAACAGGTGAGGGTAAGAGGTGGCGATACGTTTGCCGTTCAGCGCGGCCGGGCCGTCCCACGCTTCATCAACCGGCGTTGCCAGCGACAGGCGGCAGCCGCCGAAGTCCAGACGACGCAGGGTGAAGTAACGCGGGTCTTCACCCTGCGCGCGGCGGGTCAGCAGCTCTTCTTCCAGCACGTTTTCACCGATGATGCCGAGGTCAACGACGCCGTCCATCACAAGGCCGGGAATATCGTCATCACGCACGCGCAGAATGTCGATCGGCATGTTTTCAGCCAGAGCAATCAGGCGCTGGGTGTGCAGGTTGATTTTGATCCCGCAGCGGGCCAGCAGTTCGCGTGAATCGTCACTCAAACGGCCTGATTTTTGAATAGCTATGCGTAAACGTGAGTTATCTAACATTCTTTATTCCTCGTTAACCTGTTTTAACCTGTCTGAATTTGGTCCAAAAAAAAGCCCCCGGAAGAAGATCTTCCGGGGGCTTTTTCATGCGTTCATGCACCACTGGAAGATCCAAACGTCTTCCAGCACACATCGCCTGAAAGACTAGTCAGGATGATGGTGATGATGGTGGTGTTTAAATTGAACGCGTGTCATATAAATTCTCGATGAATGCTTATTCATTTGATGTCTTTTAACCTAAACCAGTTGTACGACATATTGCAAGGGCTTTTTTTGATCATTAATTCATTTCATATTGATGCTATGAATTGTGTGTTCTGCCGGGCTGGCGTAGCCTTATGAAAGACGAGTGAGAGTCAGGAGAATTCGCATGAAAAAGGTCGCGATTGTCGGTTTAGGATGGCTGGGAATGCCGCTGGCGATGTCATTAGCCGCGAAAGGCTGGCAGGTGACCGGGAGCAAGACCACCCGGGATGGGGTCGAAGCGGCGCGCATGTGCGGTATTGATGGCGTTGAACTGCGTCTGGAGCCGGAGCTGGTGTGTGATGCGGACGATCTGGACACGCTGATGAACGTAGATGCGCTGGTGATTACGCTACCCGCACGGCGCAGTGGCCCGGGCGAATCATTCTACCTGCAGGCGATGCAGGAGATTGTCGACAGCGCGCTGGCGCATCACGTCCCGCGCATAATTTTTACCAGCTCGACGTCGGTCTATGGCGATACTGAGGGCGTGGTGAAAGAGAGTTCCGAGCGCCGTCCCATAACCGCGAGCGGTCAGGTCCTGAAAGAGCTGGAAGACTGGCTGCATAACCTTCCCGGCACGCAGGTCGATATCGTTCGTCTGGCGGGGCTGGTTGGCCCGGGGCGTCATCCTGGGCGCTTCTTTGCCGGTAAGACGGCACCAGACGGTCAGCATGGCGTGAATCTTGTGCATCTTGAAGATGTTATTGGTGCGATTGAGCTACTCTTACAGGCTCCAAAAGGCGGACACATCTATAATATATGTGCACCGTCTCATCCGGCGCGCAGCACGTTTTACCCGCTCATGGCACGCCAGCTTGGGTTGGCTCCGCCGGTTTTTGGTGAGGCAAAGAACGAAAGTAAAGGCAAAATTGTTGATGGCAATCGCATTTGCCATGAGCTGGGGTTTGAGTATCAGTATCCCGATCCGCTGGTGATGCCCATGGAATAAGCCCCGCAGCGGAGACAATCGCACACCAGAAGGGGGCGAGCATGAAACCGCTGCTGGATGTTCTTATTATTCTGGATGCACTGGAAAAAGAGGGGAGCTTTGCGGCTGCCTCGGCAAAGCTCTACAAAACCCCTTCGGCCCTGAGCTATACCGTTCAAAAACTGGAAAGCGACCTCAATATTCAGATCCTCGATCGCTCCGGGCACCGCGCCCGGTTTACCCGCACCGGGCAGATGCTGCTGGAAAAAGGCCGTGACGTTCTTCATACCGTTCGCGAGCTGGAAAAGCAGGCCGTCAAGCTCCATCAGGGATGGGAGAATGAGCTGGTGATTGGCGTGGATGATACCTTTCCGTTTTCTCTGCTGACGCCGCTCATTGAAGCGTTTTACCAGCATCACAGCGTCACCCGGCTGATCTTCATCAACGGGGTGCTGGGCGGCTCCTGGGAGGCTTTAACCCAGGGCAGGGCGGACATCTTTGTCGGTGCCCTGCACGAGCCTCCCCAGTTGAGTGACTTTGGTTTTGCCCGCCTGGGCGTGCTGGAGCAGGTATTTGCCGTGGCGCCCCATCATCCGCTGGCTCAGGAGCCTGATCCTCTTAACCGCCGCGTTATTAAGGGGTACCGCGCAATAGTAGTCGGGGACAGCTCGCGCCCCGAATGTGCGGTTTCCTCGCAGCTGCTGGATGAGCAGGAGGCCATTACCGTTTTTGACTTTAAAACCAAGCTGGAGCTGCAAATTAGCGGCCTGGGCTGCGGCTATTTGCCGCGCTACCTGGCGCAGCGCTTTATTGACAGCGGTGCGCTTGTTGAAAAACAGGTGCTTGCGCAAAGCAGTAACGAGTCGGTATGGGTGGGCTGGAACGAACAAACCGCCGGGCTGGCCAGCGCCTGGTGGCGGGACGAAATTTTAGCAAATAGTGCTATCGCTGCAGTTTACTCTCAGGGGAGCGCCGAGAAATCAGCCAGTTAGAAAAAAGAAAATGACCCGGTGCGTTGCAAAGTATTGCCTTTTGTATCCGATGTGGGGCAAAATGCCGCCGCTGCAACCAAATGAATAATCGACGATATAAAAGGCGTCGGTTATTTTTTTTTGCATGTACGAAACGAAACTAAAAACCAAGAGGCCGGGCTTCGTACCGGATAGATATTTACTAAAATCCGACAGTTGTTGTCGCTGAGGAAGAAAGAAATGGGGCAATTTTTCGCTTACGTGGCGGTTATCACCGTAAAGGAGAATAACTATGTCGCATAACGCAACTCCAAACACCTCTCGCGTGGAATTACGTAAAACGCTTACGTTGATTCCGGTTGTTATGATGGGCCTTGCCTATATGCAACCGATGACGCTGTTCGATACATTCGGTATCGTATCGGGCCTCACTGACGGTCATGTGCCGACGGCTTACGGCTTTGCGCTGATTGCGATCCTCTTTACCGCGCTGAGCTACGGTAAACTGGTGCGTCGCTATCCGTCTGCAGGTTCCGCCTACACCTATGCCCAGAAATCCATCAGTCCGACGGTTGGCTTTATGGTGGGCTGGTCTTCGCTGCTCGACTACCTGTTCGCGCCGATGATCAACATTCTGCTGGCAAAAATCTATTTTGAAGCGCTGGTGCCATCGATTCCCTCGTGGATCTTCGTCGTGGCGCTGGTAGCCTTTATGACGGCCTTTAACCTGCGCAGCATCAAGTCCGTTGCCAACTTTAACTCCGTTATCGTTGTGCTTCAGGTTGTCCTGATTGCCGTGATTCTTGGCATGGTGATCTATGGCGTATTCCACGGCGAAGGCGCGGGCACCCTGGCGAGCAGCAAACCGTTCTGGTCTGGTGATGCGCATGTGATCCCGATGATTACCGGGGCGACGATTCTGTGCTTCTCCTTTACCGGTTTCGACGGGATTAGCAACCTGTCTGAGGAAACGAAGGATGCAGAGCGCGTGATCCCGCGTGCCATCTTCCTGACGGCGCTGATTGGCGGTCTGATCTTTATTTTCTCGACCTATTTCCTGCAGCTGTACTTCCCGGATATCTCGCGCTTCAAGGATCCGGATGCGTCTCAGCCGGAAATCATGCTCTATGTGGCGGGTAAAGCGTTCCAGGTCGGCGCGCTGATCTTCTCCACCATCACCGTACTGGCGTCCGGTATGGCCGCGCATGCAGGCGTTGCGCGTCTGATGTACGTAATGGGTCGTGATGGCGTATTCCCGAAAAGCTTCTTCGGCTACGTGCATCCAACCTGGCGTACCCCGGCGATGAACATTATCCTGGTCGGTGCGATCGCGCTTCTGGCGATTAACTTTGACCTGGTGATGGCAACGGCGCTGATTAACTTCGGTGCGCTGGTGGCGTTCACCTTTGTTAACCTGTCGGTTATCTCTCAGTTCTGGATCCGTGAAAAGCGTAACAAGACGCTGAAAGATCACTTCCAGTATCTGTTCCTGCCGATGTGCGGTGCCCTGACCGTGGGCGCGCTGTGGGTTAACCTGGAAGAGAGCTCGATGGTGCTTGGCCTGATTTGGGCAGGTATCGGTCTGGTGTACCTGGCCTGCGTTACGAAGAGCTTCCGTAACCCGGTTCCGCAGTACGAAGACGTTGCTTAAGTCTTAACATTTAAAAAAAACCGGAGACCTTGTCTCCGGTTTTTTTATATCTCACTTCAGACTATCTCTTGCGCGTACTGGAACAGGGCTTTTAACAGGATCTGTTTTTCTGCGTTGCCTTCATATTGGTTGTATAACGACTCAAGCTCCTGCGCGTAATGCTGCAGATACTCTGGCGTAAACACGTTTCGACGGTGCTGCAGCCAGCGCGCCTGTTCTGCTTCATCCAGCGTGCCGGGATAATTGCGCGCCCGGTAGTTAAACATCAGCTTTTCGATGCGCTTATCGGCGAAGGTGATGTCCAGCGCAGGTAAGTTACGCGGCTCGGTTTGCAGAACAATATTCATGGCTGCGCGGTCGGCATCGCTGAAGAAGCCGTTGTAGAGCTGGGCATCCACGTTTTCGGACGGCACGAACGACTCCGCCTCGGCGAAGATGGCGACCACTTTCTCGCGCACCTGCGGGTTATCGCGAAGCACTTTCAGGTTATCCAGGCAGTGCTGACGGTTAATGCCCAGCCTGTCGGCATCTTCCGGACGCAGCGTGTTCGCCTGCGCCAGCACCGGACATTTATTGATGTGCACCAGCTTAACCGGCACCGCAGGCAGATCCCCGAGTTCATTTTTCGGGGTGTAAAGCCGTTCGCGCAGGGTATCGCTGTCAAGCTCCAGCAGCGGCGAAATATCGCCCGCCAGGTCCACCATGATAACCGCATTACGGTTATCCGGGTGCCACGCCAGCGGCGCAACCCAGCTGGTATTGCCGCGCGAGGCGCCAAACATGCCGGAGATATGCACCAGGGGCTTCATCTGCGGTACGTCGATAAGGGTCATGAGCTTCTGCTTGCTTCGGTGGCTCAGCAGATATTCAAACAGCCGGGGCTGTGCGGTTTTCACCAGCTTCGCCATGGCAATGGTGGCATAAACGTCTGCCATCGCATCGTGGGCATTGCTGTGCTCGATGCCGTTGGCGCGCGTCAGGTGTTCCAGACGGAAGCTGGTCAGCCCTTCCTCATTTTCCGGCCAGTTAATGCCTTCAGGGCGCAGGGCATAACAGGCGCGCATGATGTCGAGCAGATCCCAGCGTGAATTGCGGTTCTGCCAGCTCCAGGCGTACGGATCGTAAAAGTTGCGATAGAAGATGTTGCGCGTCACTTCATCGTCAAAACGGATGTTGTTGTAACCGACCACGCAGGTATTAGGCACGGTAAACAGATCGTGGATGCGGCGGGCGAACTCTGCTTCGTTAACGCCTTTTTCCCGTGCTTCCTGCGGCGTGATCCCGGTGACCATTACCGCGCCGGGCTGCGGCAGGTAGTCATCAGCCGGTTTACAGTAAAAGACCTCAGGCTCGCCAATGATGTTGAATTCGTCATCGGTGCGGATGGCGGCAAACTGCGCCGGTCGGTCCAGCGCCGGATGCGTGCCAAAGGTTTCGTAGTCGTGGAATAGGAAGGTAGGTTGTTTATCTGTGTCTGCCATTGTTTAATATTGTCCACAATAGTTAATTAACTGCCTGTTATCACTCGAAAAACAACCCTTTTCTCACCTGAGTTTGTCCACGAACGTTAAATATAGTTGTTTACTGTGTCTCGATGTCCATGTGATATTGCGTACCAGAAGTGTACCAAACCACTATTTCTGAGCGTACCAAATATTATTTATGGCTATCAGCGACACAAAACTGCGTACCATTCATGGTAAACCATATTCGGGCCCACAAGAAGTGGCTGATGCTGATGGCCTCAGCGTGCGCATTTCTCCAAAGGGGGTCATCCAGTTCCAGTACCGGTATCGCTGGCATGGTAAACCTCATCGTCTTGGCATTGGCCGCTACCCGTCGGTGTCGTTAAAGGATGCCAGGCAGATCACCTCTGATTTACGAAACCTTTATTTCTACGGCACAGATCCGCGCTCCTACTTTGAGGAGAAGACGCAAAACTCCCTGACGGTCGCTCAGTGCCTCGACTACTGGTTCGACAATTACGTCTCTACAACACTCAGAGAAAAGACCCAGGCACTATACCGATCAACGGTTATGAAGCGGATGCATGACGCTTTCCCGAGTCGACCGGCATCCTCCATCACGATAAAGCAGTGGGTGGATCTCCTCACCGAAGAGGAAAGGGATAATCCACGAAGAGCGCGTCAGGTGCTCAGTCAGCTTAGATCGCGCATGGAGACCATCTGTGACGCTGCCAGCGTCTCGGTTTACGACGACAACGGCGTGCTGTCATTCACCCGAGATAGCAAAAAGACGTCTGCGGCCACCATATTCAACCGCTCGAACACCAAACCTGATGGCTACTCGCTCTCCTACGACATGACACTGCCTGGCGGCTATGATGGAGTGGAGGTGCAGTATCGTAACCCGGACACCAATAAGCAGGACTTTGTCAGGTACCGGATATCCGGCAATTCAATCATTGAAGGATCGCCGGCCAAAGCGAAGAAGTTCGAAATGCTGTACGTCAGGAACAGGTTTCAGGCCGACGAGCGCGCGCTGAGGGAATGTAAGAGACTCATCTACTCTCGTATGACCATGCAGATCACCGCTATGGCAGACGGAGAATGGGTGAACATTGGCGATATGGTGCAGGTGCCGGACACATACGACACCAACCAGCAGGCCGGTTATATCGTGTCGAGGGTCGGGAATGACTTCGAGACGAGTGAGCGCATCAATTTCTCCGGAACCATGTTTGTGCAGGTCACAGATTCATACGGTGCCACCACGGCGCGATATCCGGCTTCACCAAGGGCTGATACCGCATTTGGCTTTACCGCTGCCATTCCTGATATCGCCCTTAACCTGTTCGACGGGATCGACGTACAGTCACCCTCACGATACGTCATTGCTACGTCTCAGGAGCTTGATGCAGGGCAGTGGACAATCACGGCGAAGCAGCCAGACGGTAAGGGCAGTACCGCGTTAACCCTCGCTGAGTACAGCGATCTGATTTACCAATAAGACCTATCCCGATCACCTCAACCCGGCCACTGCGCCGGGTTTTTTTATGGAATCAATATGGCTACGCAACCGACGCAAGATGCAGTACCAAGCGAATCACCTCGCGACCTGAAATTCAACGCGGGGAAAATTGACGAATTCGTTACATCGATGGGGTGGACATACACCGACCGATTCGGTGTGCAGCATTACACTATTGAAGGCATGCGCTGGCTTGCGCAGCAGGCTATTGCCGCATTTGGCTACATCACTCTGGATAGCTTTGAAGATGGAAATACGCTCACCCTCCCTAACCAGGTTCTTCGCCTTGAAGCGACAGGCGAATACTACCGCTGGGATGGTGCATTTCCAAAAGACGTTCCTGCTGGTTCAACGCCAGATTCTGCTGGTGGCGTAGGGGTAGGAAAGTGGCTCAGTGTAGGAGATGCTACTCTGCGCTCAGACCTTGCAGAAAGCGATGGTTTGAAGCTCACCGGTCAAAAAGTTAACTATGGAATTCCTTCCGGTTCGAGTTTAACGAGGGGGCTTATCTGGGCGTTTGATAAGATTAAGGGCTGGTTACGAGTAGGTGGGTCGGACCTCGAACCGCTTGATGACGAAAAAAACTATTGGCGCGGATTGCCTTCTAAAAACTCCTGGGGTGACCCTGCAAATATAGGTGACTATTCTATTTCATTTGGACGAAATGGGGCGTCTTTTGCTGTTTACACCGTGACGCTCGGGCATGACTGCGTCACTTACGGAGTGGCATCCTTAGCAGGCGGTGCAGGTAGTGCAACTGGTAACCCAGATGATATTACATCTCCAAATGGTGAGGGGTATTGCTCATTTGCGTACGGTAAAAACGTAATTGCACTCGGATCTAAATCAGCGGCTTTTTGCGAGGAAGTAGAGGCAAATTCACGAGCATCATTTGCTGCTGGGTATTTTACGCAGGCGCGAGAAGGATTAACGTCTGACCCGGGCGGTGTAGCCAGTGATGGGATCGGTGCTACTGCGTTAGGTTACAGCACACGCGCTGCGGGAGACGGATCTTTTGCTGTGGGTCGTGACATCCAGGCTTATGGCGGTTCTGTTGCGATAGGTTCAGGCATAAACCCAGGTAATCCGGCATCCAACCCTAACGCAAAATCTGTAGCGCTGTATAGTAACTCTGTAGTGCCAGGGATTACTGTTGCGCCAGCCGGAGGAGGGGTTTCTGATTTACCATTTGTTGGTATCCATACTTCCTACCCCAAAGAGCCTCTTGATATAGTAATGCCCAATGGGACTAATGCTGCTTTCAGGATTGGTGAAACTGGCACAGCAAGGATCAAACTACAGGGAACATCTAACAGCGGCGCTTCATTAGATATCGCTTCTTTGGAGTGGGCAAGCACAAATGGGGGAAGCGCGGTAGGAACTTTGAAGATCAACATGAACAACGGAGCGCAGAGTATTGAATTATCAGCTGATGGAATGGTGGTTCTGAAAAATGTTAAAACACTGGCTGAAATATCCGGTGCCCCTGCGGGCACCATCTATAAAGATGCGTCAAACTTCCTGAAAATTGTCGTTTAAGTGAAGTCATCGCCAAGGAAGGCAGTAAGCAATGCTTCAGCAATCACTCTATGGCCGAAATCGTTAGGGTGATTCGCCCCGTTACCCGTGATTGAATAAATGTTTTTCCTTTTCAATATCTGCGTCCATACGTTGGTAATATCAATAAATGTCACGTGCTGATATTTATGCGAAAGCTTTGAAAGCTCTTCACTGTACAAGGGAAAGTATTCTTTCTTAGGCGTATCCCACTCCGGGTTAGGGAGTGTTGACGAAAGCAAAACAATGCGAGAATTTGGGTTTTTGCTTCGTATGTTTGCAATGAGAGCGTCAATGTTGAAAGCGTAATCTTTAGGTGGGAGGCTGTTAGAATCGTTCATCCCGAACGACAGCACATATACATCAGAGTCCATCTTCGTAAGTCTGCCGTCAGTGTTATAGTAAGCATTGTCTGATGACCAGCCAGGCACTGCTGCATTGTATGAGTGATATTTTCCTACTTTAATCATTGACATGTATGCAGCAACTAAACCCACAAATGGAGGCTGATGAGGTTCTGCATAAATATCACTGGCGTTGGAGCCGTAAGTTATGCTGTCTCCATAAAATGTCACTTTCATGTCTTTTAAGTTTTTAATGTAACTTCTTAGGTCATCCACATTTCCATCTAAACGCAAAGACAGTTTGTCAGATTTCTTATACGAAAATGCTACCTGATAATCCATGTACTCCGGGGTAACTTTAATGTTAAAGTCACTCTTTGCCTCTGGATTTGAAAAGCCATCAGGAGCCATTTTTATTTTTGTGTCTTTTCTAAAGTAAACAGATGTCCCTTTCAGATTGTAATCTGAACCATTATGGTATTCATCGCCATTCCTTTGGTTAAAGGCGACGGTGTTTTCTGATGGATTAAATAATAGACTCCCGCCAACCTCTCTTGACGCATAAACACTGTCAGCAAATACATAATCACCACCGAAAAAGGATGGTCTGACATTGAATTTTGAAACTGTAATATAACTACAAAACGCATTGTGACAAGTAGTATACCCTTCGGGTGGTGCTGGTATTTCAGCTGCGGAACCGAATGACACAGATAATAGTGAGGCAATAATTAATTTTTTCATTTAGCTTTTCCGTATGCATTTTTCTTTATCCAGCCATTAACAGGTTTTTCAATGAGCTTGTAGCAGACAAGGGCGATAACCTGGCAGTAGACGTAATAGACAATAACATAAGGCACGATACTCACGGCTTTATCGAGCCCAAGTTGCGTCCAGATAAACAGAAATACAGGCGCCGATATACCGTGAGATAGGTACAGGCTGTAAGACGAGTCGCCAAGCAGAAGGAAAGTGCGGTTATGAGGAATAACCCCTTCAAGGCTCAGAGCTGACCAGACAATCACGAACGCCGGGATGCCCCAGGTAAGCAGACGAGAATAGTCGTTATAAGCAAAAACACCCGAGTTAGCGAAAGCAAAAAGCGGGAAGAAAGAAGCAATTCCCACCCACGCCAGCCACTTCGGCAGGACGCATCCTGCTGAGTACATGCGGTAAAGATACATACCGAGAATGAATTCGATAAACATCTGGCTGGACAGAGTTACCAGAACTTTGCTTTCACCGTGAGCCAGGGCGTTACCTGCGCCGAAAACTACCAGGGCGCAGACTGAATAAAACTCGAGTGAGTTGGCTTTTTTAATGCCAATCGCAAGCAGGCCGGCGAGTAAGAAATAAAACAGGAATTCAAACTGCAAAGTCCAGCCGATGCCAAGAATTGGTGGCTTGTCAAAGTTCATGAACGTCATCGTTTTGATGATCCACATGAGGTCTAGCCGCGAGCCGTTGAAGATATATGCAAAATCTGCAGTAGGTTGGGATATGGCACCAGAATCAACCAGCCATGATATGAACACAACCACTAGTGTTGCCACAAGGTACAACGGCCATATGCGAGTAATGCGGCGCTTTATGAAACCCAGCGGCGTTAATTTTGGCATCATGCCATCCTTATAGAGGCCGCCGTAAATGATGTACGGCATTATAAAACCGCTGATGATGAAAAATATGTCAACGCCAACACCGCCAAGGTTTGTGATCTGTGGGGTGATGCCATAAACGGCAAGGTTTGCGTGAGCATAAATCACGAGGAAGGCGGCCAGGAACCGCAGATACTGGATGTTGGCAATCATCGTCAACTTTCTTGTCTGTTAAAAGGCGAGTGATTTTAACAGTTAAGATGAATCCGATCATTCTCTTTGGTTTGAGCATTGACCTCCCTATCAACATTAATAATACTGTATGTGCATACAGTTATTTTTTGATAGGGGCCCAGAATGCACTCTACTACACCACGATTCAGGCTTGACGAGATCTGTAAAGTTAACGGCAACTCTCGCCTGGTAGAAACCACAGGTGGTTACGCTATCTTCCAGACTGACCATTTGCCGGGTAATGGCGCGCGCGTTTTGCTTTGCGTATCAGGTCGTCTGCAGTTTGCTGTTGTTATGGGACAGTCACTCATAACTGAAGAAGGAGAGTGTATAGAGGGCGATATCCTGGAGGATGTTGTCGTGATGGGAGTCGTCACGTTCTTCATAAATGGCGCCACGGCATTCACTGATGAAAACCCGGTGATATGACATGTTTGCGCTTGTAGATGTCAACTCGTTCTATGCGAGCTGCGAGACAGTATTCAGGCCGGATCTACGGGGGAAGCCGGTTGTCGTGCTCTCAAATAATGACGGCTGTGTAATAGCCCGTTCTGCTGAAGCCAAGAAGCTCGGCATTAAAATGGGTGATCCGTACTTCAAGTGTAAGGACTACTTCCGGCATCAGGGCGTGGTTTGCTTCAGTTCAAACTACGAGCTTTACGCCGACATGAGCAACAGGGTAATGACAACGCTGGAGGAAATGAGCCCTCGCGTCGAAATATACTCAATCGACGAGGCTTTTTGTGACCTGACCGGGGTGCGTAACTGCCGCGTGCTGGAAGAGTTCGGCCATGAGCTGAAAGATGCAGTGCTCAGAAATACCGGTCTGGCCGTAGGTGTGGGGATAGCTCAGACAAAAACCCTGGCGAAGCTTGCCAACCATGCCGCAAAAACATGGAAGGCCACTGGCGGTGTTGTGGACCTGTCGAACGTCGATCGCCAGAGAAAGCTCATGGCATTGCTGCCAGTAGACGAGGTGTGGGGCGTTGGTCGCCGCATCAGCAAGAAGCTGGAAGCTATGGGCATTAAGACCGTCCTCGACCTGGCTGACACCCATATTGCCGTTATCCGCAAACACTTTAACGTCGTGCTGGAGAGAACGGTGCGCGAACTGCGCGGCGAGCCTTGTCTTGAGCTGGAAGAATTTGCGCCGGTAAAACAGGAAATCGTCTGCAGTCGGTCATTCGGCGAACGTGTTACTGAGTATGAGCAGATGCGCCAGGCCATTTGCAGCTATGCCGCCCGCGGAGCAGAGAAGCTTCGCGGCGAGCATCAATACTGTCGTTACATATCGGCGTTCGTGAAGACGTCGCCGTTTGCGCTGAACGAGCGATACTACGGCAATAGCGCATCGGTAAAGCTTCTGACACCTACCCAGGACAGCCGCGATATTATCAACGCCGCCACCAGGTGCCTTGATGCAATCTGGAAGGATGGACATCGGTACCAAAAGGCTGGGATCATGCTTGGTGACTTCTTCAGTCAGGGGGTTGCTCAGCTCAACCTGTTCGACGAGAACGCGCCGCGCGAAGACAGCGCACAGCTGATGCAGGTACTTGACCAGCTCAATGCCAAAGGCGGTAAAGGCACGCTCTATTTTGCAGGCCAGGGCGTGCAGCAGCAGTGGCAGATGAAGCGGGAAATGCTTTCGCCACGGTATACGACGAGATACTCAGATCTGCTTGTTGTCAGGTGACGGGCTCGATTAACTCCGGACCCTGGTTCTTCACATTACCCGCGGCGCGCGTCACGGCGTGCCAGATAAACTTGTCCGCCGGCACAGCTCCGTCGGCGGCTATCTCCTCAGCTTCTTTCCCGCCTATATCCTGCCGCATCCATTCCCGGGCCGCTTCTGGAGACAGAACCAGTGGACGGCGATCGTGAATGTCGACCAGGCCCTTATCAGCTGCAGACGTCACGATGAGAAATCCTTCTGCATCATCGCCACGTTCGAAAGGTGTGCTGCCGATCGCTGCCATGAATATCGGCTGGCCATCGGCACGGTGGATGAAGTAGGGCTGTTTCTTGTCGCCTTCCTTCTTCCATTCGAACCATCCGTCGGCGAAACATATCGCCCGGCCATGCTGCCAGAGAGGTTTGAACATGCGGCTCGTTGCCGCGGTCTCAACTCGCGCGTTTATCAATGGTGCTTTATCCCACCATCCGGGCGCGTAACCCCAGACCACCGGATCGAGATGCAGCTGCTCGTCGCGTTCGCTCAGCAGCAGGACTTTGGTACCGGGTGCGACGTTGTACCGGCCAATGGGTTCCGGGTCGTATGCGATGTCGCGATCTGCTTCGTCGGCCAGGTAAGCCAGATATTCTTCACGGGTTTGGGCTTGTGCAAAACGTCCACACATAGAAACCTCCAGTCAGTCAGACTGAAAGTATAGGGCAGGGAGCAAAATCAGCATTAGAGGTAAATTATTGGTTGTGTACCAAATTGCGTACCAAATAAAAGTGTGATGAGAGAGATGGCTTTAATCGCGCGGGGTTCGTGGCTGTTGCGCGTAATCGTGGAATAAAAAAGTCGGGCGTGCGGCAGAGTCAGACACCAGTAATACCATCCTGTTAAAAAATGACGTCACTATGGTAAACGATCGTGCGGGTCAGACCGAATAAAAAGCGCCGCCGCGGCGCAAATTTGCGAGACCGCTTCCGCGTAAAACCTGCGTTCTGTCACATTTTTTTGCAATTAAGCCAGGTAACGACATCAGAAGTCCCGTAAAAAGGTCATCGATTTTTAATGACCTGAGGATATACCGTTGAAACGCCGTCTGTTTATTGCTGTTTCTTTACTCGCTTCGAGTGTCTCATCTGCTTTTGCGGCCGAACCACTGGATTTTTCGCCGCAGCCTCCGGCCATTCAGGCTGGCTCCTGGGTGCTGATGGATTACACGACTGGTCAAATTTTAACGGCGGGCAACGAACATCAGCAACGTAACCCGGCGAGCCTCACCAAGCTGATGACGGGCTATGTGGTGGATCGGGCCATTGACAGCCATCGCATTTCGCCGGATGACATTGTCACCGTAGGGCGTGACGCGTGGGCAAAAGGGAACCCGGTGTTTGACGGTTCGTCGCTGATGTTCCTGAAAGAGGGCGATCGCGTCACCGTGCGTGACTTAAGCCGCGGTCTGATTGTCGATTCCGGCAACGATGCCTGCGTGGCGCTGGCCGATCACGTGGCGGGCGGGCAGCCGCAGTTTGTGAAGATGATGAACGACTACGTGCAGAAGCTGAACCTGCGTGATACGCACTTTGAAACCGTCCACGGTCTGGACGCGCCGGGCCAGCACAGCTCGGCCTATGACCTGGCCGTGCTCTCTCGGGCCATCATTCACGGTGAGCCAGAGTTTTATCATATGTACAGCGAAAAGAGTCTTACCTGGAACGGCATCACCCAGCAAAACCGTAACGGCCTGCTGTGGGATAAAACCATGAACGTGGACGGCCTGAAAACGGGGCATACCTCAGGAGCAGGCTTTAACCTTATTGCCTCCGCGGTGGACGGTCAGCGTCGTTTGATTGCGGTGGTGATGGGCGCGGACAGCCCGAAAGGGCGCGAGGACCAGGCGCGTAAGCTACTGCACTGGGGACAACAGAACTTCGATACGGTGCAGATCCTGCATAACGGTAAAAAAGTCGGAACAGAGCGTATCTGGTACGGCGATAAAGAACAGGTGAAACTGGGCACCGACCAGGACTTCTGGCTGGCCCTGCCGAAAGCGGAAGTACCGAACATTAAAGCCAAATACGTGCTGGATAAAAAAGAGCTGGAAGCACCGATTGCCGCGCATCAGCGGGTCGGGGAGATCCAGCTCTATGACCGCGACAAGGTCGTGGCGCACTGGCCTCTGGTCACTCTGGAAGCCGTTGATAAGGGAGGCGTATTCTCACGCTTGAGCGATTATCTTCACCACACGCTTTAACCGCTGATGGGCAGACTGGCAGGGTTGCGAGTCTGCTCACATAATAAACACTCCTCGTTTGCCGATAATAGAAATCCTGCTTTATAGTGTATAAATATACAGTGCTAATCGGAGGCAGCATGGACTTCAGCATCAAGCAGCAACAGAAACGTAAGATTGCGGGTTTTCATCTTGTTGGGCCGTGGGAAAAAACGGTCAAGCAGGGCTTTGAACAGCTGGTCATGTGGGTAGACGGGCGTCACATTGAGCCGCTGGAGTGGGTGGCGGTCTATTACGATAACCCCGATGAGGTTCCGGCAGAAAAACTGCGCTGCGATACGGCCGTTACCGTACCGGATGATTTCGTCATCCCGGAAAACAGCGAAGGGGTGATGATGACGGAAATCGCGGCCGGTGATTATGCCGTGGCGACGGCGCGCGTGGAAAACTACGACTTTGCAACCCCGTGGTATCAGTTCTTTAATTCCCTGCTGCAGGATAATAAATACCAGATGGCGCTTAAGCCCTGCTTTGAGCGCTATCTCAATGATGGCAACGCGGACGGCTACTGGGATATTGAAATGTTTATCGCGGTAGAGCACAAAACGGTTTAAGCCTGCTTAATGAAGGGTTTTTCAGCCGGGAGCGATCCGCCCGGCTGAAAACACAGTACAATTGTGATTTGCCGTGTTGCTGGAGAGCGGGTGTGCGTCCCGACAAATCATTAACCCCTTTTGAAATTCGCTTATATAAACATTACCGCGTGGTGCACGGGTGTCGCATCGCGCTGGCGTTCGTGTTGACCTTTGTACTGGTCAGGTTGCTGGATATACCGGAAGGAACGTGGCCGCTGATCACGCTGGTGGTGGTGATGGGGCCAATCTCATTTTGGGGAAACGTTGTCCCGCGCGCCTTCGAGCGAATAGGTGGTACCGTGCTTGGCTCTGCCCTGGGGCTGATTGCCCTGAAGCTTGAGCTCATCTCATTTCCAGTGATGCTGGCATGGTGCGGTGCCGCCATGTTCCTGTGCGGCTGGCTGGCGCTGGGCAAACGGCCTTATCAGGCGCTGCTGATTGGTATCACTCTCGCGGTCGTGGTCGGCGCGCCAGCAGGGGATATGACCACGGCGATGTGGCGAAGCGGGGACGTTATTCTGGGCTCGCTGCTCGCCATGCTGTTTACCGGCATCTGGCCGCAGCGGGCTTTTCTGCACTGGCGTATCCAGATGGCTAACTACGTCACGGCGTTTAACCGCGTTTACCAGGCGGGGTTTTCACCGAATCTGGTTGAGCGTCCCCGGCTGGAAAAGCATCTGCAAACCATCCTCAACGACGTGGTCAAAATGCGCGGCCTGATAGTACCAGCCAGTAAAGAGACCCATATTCAGAAAGCGATTTTCGAAGCTATCCAGACGGTCAGCCGCAATCTGGTGTGCATGCTTGAACTGCAAATCAACGCGCACTGGGCCACGCGTCCCAGCCATCTGTTGATGCTTAACGCCCAGACCCTCAAAGAGACGCAGATGATGACGCAGCAGACCCTGCTGACCATCGCCCATGCGCTCTATGAAGGCAACCCGCAGCCCGTTCTGGCGAACAGCGAGCGGCTCAATGAAATCGTGGCGGAACTAAAGCAGTTAATCAACGAGCGGCAGGGCGATAACGTGGCGGAAACGCCCATTCACGGCTATGTCTGGCTGAGCCTGGAGCTGGCGCGACAGCTTGAACTGCTATCGCACCTGATTTGTCGGGCGCTGCGCAAATAAAACGCGGATGTGACGCCTGCTGCTTCGATTCAGCAGCAATTGGGGTTATGATAGCTTTAAACGATATAGCCATTGTCATTCGCAGCCGCTGTCAGTAAGGTTATTGTTACAACGGTTGCTTTAACGAATCCGAATCTCACATTATCAGGGGTGTAAAAATGGAAACTATCAAGCCTTCGTTCCAGGATGTTCTGGAATTCGTCCGCCTGTTCCGCCGCAAAAACAAACTGCAGCGTGAAATCCAGGACGTTGAGAAGAAGATCCGTGACAACCAGAAACGTGTTCTGCTGCTCGACAACCTGAGCGACTACATCAAGCCGGGCATGAGCGTTGAAGCTATTCAGGGCATCATCGCCAGCATGAAGAGCGACTATGAAGACCGCGTTGATGATTACATCATCAAAAATGCCGAGCTGTCCAAAGAGCGTCGCGACATCTCCAAAAAGCTGAAAGTGATGGGCGAAATCAAAAACGCCGAAGCTAAAAGCGAATAATCGCAGCGAATTGTGAAAAAGGCTCTCTGGTGACAGGGGGCCTTTTTTATTTGACGATCAACGGTCCGCTGATTTGTAGGTCGGGTCAGGCGCAGCCGCCAGCTGACAATTCTACCCGACGCAGAAAAGCAAAAAGCCTGCTTCAAAAGCAGGCTTTTCAAATTTGGCTCCTCTGACTGGGATCGCCTACGCCAGTAACTGGCTAATAAGTAAGCTAAGCCTGAGTTTCTTTTATGTCAAGACCTCTAGAATGACCACCAATTAATTCTTTCTGTAAGGCAAGCCTAATAGCTTTCAACTATTTAGCAATGTCCTTAGATTGTTACGAATAAGTTTGACCATACTGGTTGTGGATAGACCACGTAAACGGGCCAGCTCTTCTACAACATTTGCTACATCTGTAGGTTGTGAAGGCCTGTCACCTGTACGAGTGAATGGACCATCAGTTTCCGTCAATATCCGTTCCAGCGGTATAGTAAGGACCATGGGTATATGTTTCACGTTACTAAGCATTCCTGCATTAAGCGAAAAATAACAGCCTAATTTTGACGCCCGCTTTGCCTCGTTTTTTGTTCCAGTGAACCAGTGAAGAACAATTTTTCCACGCTCGGATGGTAAATTGGCCTCAATGAGATCGAGCACAGTTTTGACTGCTCTTACGCTATGAACCGTAATGATTTTATCGCCTGCTTGGGCACATTGCTGCAGTATATGCTGAAATACTCTCTTCTGTGCATCGAGCGATTTGAAAAAACGGGGACCAGCATCCAATCCAACTTCGCCAATATACCGTGTCTCCGCAATATATTGGTCCCATAGCTCAAGTTCGTTTTCATGTTCTGCAACCAGTTGAGGGTGTAATCCTAATGCTGCCCTAACATATCTTGTGCGTAGTGTAAGCTCGCGATTGCGGGGCCATGCGCGAGGGGTCGTCGTAACGGCTAATGTAAATATTTCCGCTTCTTCCGCACCTCTTATTGCCGCAGAATGATCCGGATAGAGATCTAAGTGGCAGTGAAAGTCCACGAGTCCTTTAGTTGGATTCATGTAAGCATCCTTTTCAACAAGGTCTCGTTGCGACACCATCAATGAGTCGTTCAACTTCAGCAAGGCCACGCCTATAGACACTAGCTAGCTGTTCGAGGTGCATTATTTCATCCGCGAGTGAACCCGGCTTGTGAATCAAGACATTGGCGAGTTGTGGATTTCCTTTCAGACGCTCTATAGCATATTGAAAGGATCTGACTTGAACTCCAGTTGCTTGACGTGTGTCCAAGGGCTGCTCATGGAGGTCTGTCACTGTATATACTGTTGGATCGCTATCTGAACCCCATGCTGCCATCAATGCTGCACGGCGGATCAAGCATGGAAGGCAATAACCACATTGTTCAATGCCATGTCCTAACCACCGGGCCTTGGCAGGAGATGAACACGATAAGGAGTCTGAAACTAGTTTTTTTAGAAGAGAAGTATTTTGGCAAGCCGAAGCCATTTCTCCTTTAGTTTTGTCCCAATACGGATTTTGAATTTCGCCATTAATTCCAAGTTTGGAAAGTAGCTCATTCCATCTTGCCATATAATACGGGTGCGTAGTGCGAGTACTGTTTGATCCCAATCGTAGAGGATCCAACGGAACATTTAGAGCAATTAGTCCATTTTCAGGGACGCGCAAAACGAAATGATCCCCTAATCCTGTTCCTGCAAAAACGCCGAGAGCAAAGAACAAGAATGATCTGCCTCGAGTACTACTTTCTGAACTAACACCTTCGACGAGTCCTTCCTCAAAGGTCATACCAACCCGTAATCTCTCGAAAGATGATGTGGTGTAATGTTTTTTCAAGCCAGCAAATAACTTACTTTGCGCGTCACTCGTTGCACCTTCTCCGAAATGACTAACCAGAAGAGGTGTTGCACCATTTTCCAGCGAGTCAATAGCCCCAATCAAGCTATCAAGTCCGCCAGAGAACAAACTTACGGAATCAAACGGATGAGCAATCAAAGATGGTGGTGCTTCTTCGGCAATAGTAGCAAAACGCTCAGGGCGTGGCCTGAAATCTATAGTCCAGCGATCGCCGGTGAGAAAATCGAGAGATTTTTTGATGGTTGGTGCTGCTGAGCCCCAGCGGGAGGGCTCACTCACGGGCACTATCAATCTAATTTCGCGTGTCCATGAATCCTGCGACTGCTCAACACGAGATATTCGTGTATCAGCAGCATGAACATGAGCGGCTAATACTAGCAGATCAATGCCTATTTCTGAGGGGAATATTCCGATATCTTTGAGTCTGGACAGTGAATGACCAATACCATAATCCAAAGTTTGTTTGCTAGCGATGAGTTGTAGGTAAGTTATCTGTTCATCGATACCTGCCACTGCGGAAAATGAATCGTCGTAGCCGAAATGACCAACCAGGAGTTGTCGTTTCATTGATTATTAGCCTCTGCTTCACCAAGCGCCTGTAAAATCCCGAATGCAGACTCATAAATGGTATCCACGAACCCTTGAATTTGTTCGGTGGTAAGATAATGAGTACCCGTTTGAGCTCGTGCCAGAGCATCGCTTACTCCACCACGGATGAAATCACGCACCTGCTGCTCAACAAGATGTGCAGAATGAGCATTTATAGGCATGGACACTGCTTTGGTCCCGATATCATTACATATACGAGCTTCAATCGCATGAGTAGCATATAATTCGAAAACGGTATGCATTTGATCTTGTGTAAATGTATTCAAATCTGTGAGCCCTTCGCTCGCAAGCTCTACGATAGTCTCAATATATGCTTCGCGAGCAATACCTTCATCAACCGTGCCTGCACCAGGGCAGATATAGTCGGCTAGCCCAACAAAAATTTCTGTTATTGGGCGACCTGCCAGAGATTCTAGATCCAGTGAGCGCAGAGCTTCATTAACACCTCTTGCTTGCGCATCTGCCAAGAAACCGAGGAGTCGTGTGCTCGCTCCTCTGGACGCTCCCATACGCTGTGCAGCTTGGCGAGCACCGCCTGATGACGTTGAGACATACTTCGATATGGCTCGTCCAAGGCTTGCACGATCAGTACCTCCAGATCCTGCAAATCGCGTGAAGTTGCTGCGTGCGCTTGAGAAACGTTGCGGATCCGCTGCATTAGGTATTGGTGGGTGATTTGGAGGCGTTAGTGGTTCAGGGCCATCTGTTGGCTGCTGGCCGCCAGATCCAGTGCCAATATCTGGCGGAGATACCGGGGTTTCGTTATCCAACCATGATGGAATAAGTGGAGTCCCGCCGCCAGGTCCTCCATAAGCTGTTGAAGTTCCCATTAATGTGTTCCCTTATGACTTTTAAGCGCTGCTTCGGCCGCGACTTTTAGACTGATATTACTAGTGATTTTGCCCCAGTTTCCCAGCAACATGGTTAATCGTGTTACACATTCGGGGTCTTTTATGACATTTTGCCAACCACTTACAACCCAGGGACCGCATTTATTATTTGGCAAGGTCTCTAGGAAATCCATTAGCTGGCTCTGTAGGTTCGGTTGCGCCTTTACAAGAACAGTCAAACCATCAATTCCAGCTGGTTTGATATCAAAAGTGGCTGTACTCATTATTTTGCTACGAACAGCTTCGAAGACCTTCTCGGCTTCAGGTTGTACAAGCTGCTTCAATTCTGACTCATAACTTTGGACAGTCATTTTCCCACCGAACAATTTTTCAACCACTTCGGCTAAGTGACCCAGAACTGATACTGGGCCAAAATAATCTTTTTTGTCCTTTGTGACGAACAAGTAGGGCCGTAAGTCGAGACCTGATAGCTTTGGTGGGAGTCGAGCCCAGTCATTTATCGTTTCTGAAGATTTCCATTCAGTCAAAACCGCACTATCGGGTGGTAATAATACTTCAGCGGTTTGTTTTTCCTGTGGTTTATCATTGCTATTAGCGGTTATTGCAAGAAATGTTTCTAGTGCTTCGAGATCTTTGCAGAATCCATCCGAATGAACCGCCGCTACAAGAGCAATTTGTTCGAACAATCTTGGGATAAAGCGTTCTGCGAGCATGAGTTTTGCTAATACGGGTAGTTTGATATCATCGCCAAAACCTCGTGCCGTTGCTGTGCGCTCGCGTAGCAAGAGGGTATTGAGAAAACGCTTGATTTGCCGGGGGTTGCCTTTTGTACCGCTCGCCAGAATTGGTCCGATTTGGTCGCTAAGGATAAGTGCATTATTTGCTTTATCGGCTTGCTGACCAAGGATTGATTTTACTGTGGCTGCGTCCAATCCACCGCTAGTCCAGGGACGTTTCAGCTTTTCCCGCGCAACGGTGATTAGCCTCTCGTAGTCTGGGTTATTTTCACCTATTTCGGCACCAGCAAGCAGTAATGTGACATAGATGCGCGTTTCTGTTTCGCCCAGCGCCGGGATCCGGAACGGAACCTGGATGAGTTTTTCGAGATAGTTACGGGCATAGTCCCGTGGCCCTGTGGTATCAGGTAAGTCAGGAAAGTGCTTACGTACAGAGTACTCAATCATTGCCTCATCTGCAGCGACCACAAATGCTGTTCGTGCGGTAAACACAAATAGGCGAATAGCTTCAAGGGTTTCAATGGCTGTGTCAGGTAGGCAACGGTCAAGATCGTCGACCAATACCACGAGTTGATTGATACCTGCATCTTTCAGAAGCTGATCAAATGCCTTACGGAATGTTTCCACTTCCATCGGCACATTCTTCGTTTCTCCTTCTTTCACTACCGCCTTAACTTCATTAATGACGGTAGATATATTTTCCTTTGTCACTAACTGGGCGGGATCTGCAACTAGAGCTTCTAAGGAGCCAACAATGGTTCCAATTTGCCCTGGTGTTGGCACACCTGTGAATGCAGTCAATGCCAGACCACCAGCTCGTTTGGCAACTTTTAGCCAGTCGATGCTGCGGAATACGTCTTTGATAGCTCCTTCAACTTTTTTCAACGCCGGACGTTTTTCTACCAATCCCGAAACGATACCTTCGATTAAGGCAATTTTGGCATCTTCAAATCCCTGAAAACGCCAGCCATTGAATTTCAAGCACAAAATATCATCTTTATCCGAAAAGCCGGCTTCGATCATCTCGAGTACGCTGGATTTTCCCGCCCCCCAATCGCCATGAACACCAATAGTTACCGGGTGATTAGGCTCCTCACGAAGCAGCCCGATAATCGTAGACGCAATGGCTTCGTTATTTAATAGATCAATTTTTGTTTCGTTATCAGCCAGAATCATCTGCTCTCCTTATTGTTCTGCATCTTGCAAAGTTTTTTCGAGCCAGGCTATTTATTCAGTCCGAACACTAAGAGTTATTCCAGCCTCAACCTCTCCCTAAGCTCCTTCACCAGCGACACATCATCCAGCTCCGCACTAATCTCATGACGAATAGCATTACTGAACTGCTCGCTACGCTCACAGCTATCATGATAACCATGTGACAGCCAGTTCCAGCTGCCGAGAACAATATAGCGGCCATCGATCATCAGTACCTTCTCATGAGTACCTTCGGTCAGACGGATAACATTGTCTTTTCCCAGTTGTTCACGGTACTCAGCAACCAGAGTTTCATCGTTATCCTCTGCACGGTCCAGACGTTGATGGTAGTAACCGTAGTAGACTTTAACGCTGACATCACGCCGCTGTGTTGCTACCAGTTGCGCCAGTTCCGGTCTTTGATATTGTTTACCACCCCGACGGATCCACGGAGTGATAATAACCAGCTCCTGTTCACACTGGCTCGCCAGCGCACTGAATGCGGCGATATGTTCACAGTCGCGGTAATAACGCAGCAAACGTGGTGTCTGGATCAGGCTGTCGAAACTTGGATGTTGGCTACCCTGTTCAAGAAGGAAATCTTCAGCAACAGTGTCCGCAAGAACTTTCAGGTATCCACCTGCCTGTCGCAACCGATGGTGGTTACCTACCACGATAAACTGCTGTTTTGCGCGTGAAACCACGACATTCAGCATGTTAGGCGCATCGTTCTGAAAATTTGAATTATCAAGAGGATGAAAAATTACCGGGCTGTAAATGATGACCTCAAAGCCCACTCCCTGGAACTGATGCACTGTACCAATGCAGTTTTTCTGCCAGTGATTCATACGCTGGGCAAGGTGCTTGATCAGTAATGATTTCTGATTGCTATAGGGAGTGACGATGCCCACATCGGCAGTCAGATCGTAACCGGCTTCTTCCAACTTATTCAACAGTTGCTCAATAGCCTCGACTTCATCCTGATTGGTGTTAACCATATCGCCTTTCTGGCCCTCTACGCTGTAGAACATCAAATGATGCCCACCAGACTTCTCAAAGGCGCTGGCAATGCGGTCGGAAGGGGAGGCCGTTTCCACGCTGACGCCATGATAGCCCGCCAGCCGGATAAAGAGATCGGCAATGGGTTTCTGGCACCGGCGATGCTCATCGAGAATAATACCGTTGCCGGTATCATCCACTCGTCCAGAAAGTGTACCTGCCGCGCGGTGCCAGCCTGTAACGCTTGCAGGTGAAACCCGCTCATATAACGTATTATTGTCAGCAAAATGACGTTCGCGCAGTTGTGTTTGCAGGTTTTCTGACAGGTTTCTGATGGGTTCGATTTGCAGAGGATCGCCGACAATCATCGCTTTCTCGCTGCGACTCAATAGTGGCACCAGAGATTCAAGCGAAATCATGCCTGCTTCATCGCACAGTGCCAGATGCCAGGGTTTGTGTCCCCTGAGTTCATCAAGTTTTCGATAACCCGCCACTTTCCACGCGGAGACCAGTGTGGTTGCCATTACCGGATACACCAGTGACAGTGCGCGATAGAATTCATCCAGCTTATCCAGCCAGCGATAGTAGCCTGCACTGCGGCGATTACTCATCAGAGCCCGCCAGTGAGTCAGTACCTCTTCCAGCTCAATTTTCCGCTTCAGTTGTTCCTGCCAGAGATAACCGATAGCGGCTTCAAACATTTCCCGGTGTTGCCTGATGAAGCGTTTACGCAAAATGTCACACCAGTTACCTTCGGGGTAATGCTGTTGATACTGAGCCATAACCTGTTGTGCCCGGGTGACTTGCTGCCATTGTTTCCGGAGTGTTGCGATATCAGCACACAGGCTCACCAGATTTTCTTCCTGCTGCCCATCGGGTTCGTCATGCATGAGCAGTTCCAGCAGGGCCAGGTTGTCTGTCTGATGTGACAGCATTTCTCCCGCATCAGCCAGAGCCGCTAACTGGCGATGGGGCAGGGAAGAAAGACTGAAATGCTGAAAGTCCTCCGGTGCAGCAAGGCTCATCTGTTGCAGCCGTGCCGGGTATTTTCCCTCGAACAGGCGGGCCAGATGGCGCTTTATCCCTTTACGCGGATAATCGCGGTAATGCAGTTCCAGTGCGGGGCGTAGTGGTGAATCCATCCAGCGCAGTATCTGCGCCAGATCATGCTGCTGCGGCCATGTCGCCTGCAATGTCTGGTAAATTCTGCTGGCCTGCAAACGCTGCGCTTTTATCCCGCGAAGTTCCTGCAGGCATAGCTCCAGCTGGCTGGTTAAGTTGTCCAGGTCGTCGGGATGATGCAGTGAAACGTCAATTCCCAACTGCTGTGCCTGAGCGGCTACCAGGGGGATTTTTACCATGAAACGTGCCGGAAGCTCTTCTGCGTTGGTGGTGTCCAGACCACAATCCACAACAGACTGTATCGCGGTTGCCTTTTCATTCAGATACGCCCGGTAACAGGCGTTCAACTCGTCGCGATGCCTGAGCAGAACAGCTAAAAAATCGCGCTGGTGCTGTTCGTCATAGCTTTCCTGCCGCCAGCGGCTGATCAGTTGCTCAAGCCGGGTAAGCTCATGCTGAACCTGTTCGTTCGAGCCGCTATGAAACCATAACCAGTCAAGATCCTGGGTTGCAGGGTCACTGCGCAGATCGTCAATGATATTTTCCACCGCTTTTATTGCCGTGGACGTTACCAGCATGCCGAAGTTCTGGTCCTTTCCATCAGCGATTGCCAGTGCTCTGGCAACCAGCTGTTGTGCGATGAGTGATTTGAACAGTGTTGTTTTACCCGTACCCGGCGCACCCTGCACGGCAATCAGGCGCTCATCCTGATTAATGGCCTGTATTGCCGCCATCTGTCCATGACCCAGCGGGTATTGTGTTTCAAACAGACCGCCGGTTACCACTTCGTATATGTCAGGGGCATTCCCGTCATTGTGAATATGGTTGAGATACTGCTCCAGCAGAGGGAAGTCACCAGCCGCGTTATCGCACAACCAGGTGAAATCTTCTGCATCACGCCTGAGGTTGTAATCTTCATTATGCAGTGGTGCCACCAGGGCGTTAAACGCAGTTTCCAGTCCCTGGTATTTGCGGTTTGATTGCTGAGCAACCCATATCTGAAGAGCCTCAAATGCCTCAAGGAAGGTGTCATATTTACACCCGGTGAGCGCGCTGACGATACTCATCATATGGCGGTTCTCACCCAGTTCATCCAGCTGGATGCCAAACATCTCGCGAAAAGCGAAGGGGAATGCGCTGACCAGTTGTCCGTCTTTAACCGGAACCAGCAGCGAGGTATTGCCCTGTTCAAAGAAGGATTTGGGGAGTGGAAAAGAGAACAGCGGCAGGTACTTTACGTTGGCTCTGCCGCGCTCATTTTCGATACAGCGCAACACCGGAAACAGCAGGTTGACAGGCTCAATATGGGTAATCTCACCTTTTTCACCATATTTGACGAAACGCCTGCGCCAGTTTTCGCGCATTTCTGGCGTAACGCTGAGCACTACCCCGTTCTGGTTTTCTTCACAGTTGTCTTTACCGAGCATGAGCTGATGGTGTTCATGCGTCTGGCTGGCCGGTATTTTACTCTTTTCCGCACCGCTGAATTTCAGATAATCTAGCCATGCGGAGAGGATATGTTTCGACGAATTATTCATTATTCTGATAGATCCTTACTTAGCTCAACTCCCTGAAATTAATCACAACAGAATACCACAGGCGTGGAAAATTTAACCGGGGCCATATGTCTTTCTCTGTATGAAAATATGTAGTTAGTTACAACATACTGAAATGAGAATTAGGTGGAAAGAAAACGGCAAGTTGAGTATGTAGATGTTGTGATCGGCATCGCTCCGTCCAGTTGGCGATTTTGGTAGGTTTGGCGGTTGATCTAATCGCACAATCGGGGCTGCGTTCCTTCAAAGTGATTTACTATTTGGTGCGGCGATTTAGATAAGAACACTGAGTTTACTGGCTAACAATTGTCTATGGACAGTTATAAGACAGAACAAAACAAACCTGAAAGCCATCGTTGTAAAAATGATAGTTTTATTATAAATATCAAGAGAAAAGATAGACAAGAAAGATGGTCGTTCTTGATTGATATCGATATTTTTCAGAAAAATCGTTAGGATAATCGTTTTGCATACAGGAGCACCTATGCGCGAGAATAAACATATCTGGGTTGTCGATGGTGATGATTTAAAAACAAAGCACAGACAAGGCGGAATGATTGCATTAAAAGGATTTGGATATCAGGAGGCACATGCGTTAAATTATGTTATAAAATTATTGACATGCGATGATGGCTTAGTACAGCTAAGATATGAGGGGGCTCAAGATGTAGATATTATGTTTGGGGATGGAAAACAGCTCTATATACAATATAAAGAAACTGCTGGGACAGAGTACACATTCACTGAAATGCGTGATATTTTGCATGGATTCATGCGTGATACTATAGATGCATGTGGACATCCAGCTAATACTAAGCATCTTGATACTCTACAACTGAGTTTTTTGTTTGTCTCTACGGGAGTCTTTGTCGGTCCTGAGATGATGAAATTAATTAGAAAAACATCAACCAATACACTTGCAAACACACTCTCAAAAGGATTTACATACGAGAAAAACCCGCTTTCTACAAAAAATGAGTACAAAGAAGTTGCTGAATATGTTCTTAATCATGTGCAAGTTAGCCTTGATCAAAAACAGGAAATTAAGAAAGATTTAGAGTTGTTGGCAATAGCTAGATTGGTTTTATTTGGCGTCCCAATTGAACGAATCAATGATTCTATTTCAAGAATTAAAGAATTATTTATAAAACCTTGCTCGTTATTTGCATATGATATATCTCAATGCCTAACAGGCCTTGCTCCTTACCACCCATTACATAATGATTCTCCATTTAATCTTCTTCCCGGCGACAATCAATTTACAGCAAAAGAACATGCCGCTGAAGAGTTTAGAGAGAGTGGCAGAGGGTCATGGGAAGTTGTCCATTATGGTATGGATATTATTCGTGACCAATCTGATAAAGTTTATCAAGACTTTAAAAATATGGGTAAATCTTTATCGATGATCCTAATTTCGGGAGCATCAGGAACCGGTAAATCAACGCTTATCCGTCGTGTTGCTTGGGATATACATCGTTCAGGTCAAGCCCTTGTTTTCGAGATGACAAATCCATCAAAATTAATTGAGCAGGCATGGGATGAAATTGCACGTCTTGCTAAGTTAGCTGGCAAACCCGCTCTAATTGTCATTGATGATATTTCAAACTACTCGCAAATTTTTGAAGATCTACAGCGTCATACCTATAGTAATATAGTCATCATAGCAAGTGACAGGTCGGCGAATTGCATCCCCAAAAATTACCCTGCGTCTCTATGCATCCATACTCTTACTTCGGTATCTGAAAATGAAATAGCTGAACTAGCTAATGTTCTTGATAGAAAAGTAAGTTCAGATAATAAAAGAAAATTACTATCTTTAATGCAATCTGGGGAGATTTTTTCCCTTTCCTTGCTATTAATGGGATCAAGTCTAATGATAATAGCTGAGCGAACTATACAGAAAGCTAAACAACATGGTAATAAAGCGTACGACCTATTTCTCAGTCTTTGTGTGTGTGGTACTTATGATCAATCAGTACCCAAAAGTTTGCTAATGCGTATTGAACCATCTGTTAGTTTTTGGGCAGAAGCTAAAAAAGAACACTTAGTTTTTGATGAAGTAAATCGTCGGTTTAGATCTGGACATGCGAAACTTTCAACCAGTATTTTAGAATGTGTTAAACCTGATATCATGGCTTTGAAAATATCTTTGTTAAAGCATATTGATGCCAGAGATATTGATGAACGACGTTTTGGATTGGGATTGTTGCAGAATGGACTAGAAAAACAAGCTCCTGAACTGAAATATTTTACACATCCTCTTATAGAATTTTCCGAGACTATAGTTGAGGTTGGTGATTATCTGGATATTGTCCGTTGTAAAAAAATTATAGATGCCGCGATAAATATGGAGGCATATAATCTAAATATAACTAGTTTACGTTTGCAAAGCGTCTGCACGTCAGAACGCGTACGAACAGGTCATGATGCTGTAGTTTACTTAGCTGATACTCAAGAAGATGTAGAAATAACGTTTGCCGTAGTTTCAACAGTCTTTGCTAAAAACGAGATTTTTTTTGGTCGAAGCAAATTTATGCGCTGGATTAGTGAACATACCCGAGGACGAGAAGTGCTTCAGCGGCAAGCAGTTGTTCTTCATTTTGAATGGTTAAAACTTAATGGATATCCTTTCTCTGAAACTTTAGCACTAATCAATTGTATAACACATGGTAATGCTCAGCTATCAAATACTACAAACACTGAATTTACCGAAATAATACTAACTATTTTAAATAACCTCGATTTTTCAACAAAGGCTCAGATTGAATTATTAGATAAAATATGTGAATCTAATATAAGTCGATTGCGTGATGAGCGGGCGGTAGGCAGTATTCTGGATAGGGTAAATGAATTTTTAGATAATATAAAATTGGATAGAAATACTGAGGTTTTACGTAAATTAGCATCATTGTCGATAAGTATTGGAGGGGAAACTGACAAAAATAAAATGTCAAAACTACTGATTAAATTGTTACCATCCCTTCCTCCAAAATTTATGAAAATAGCTTTTTTTTGGTTGGTGAAATTATCGGAAAGCAATCAAAAATCCATGATGGCAGATTGGAAAGCTATTTTCCAAAATGCGGATAAATCTGACTTGCCTGACTTGATAAATAGTTTTATCAAAGCGCTATCTTGAGATACCAGTGACGTGAACCGCCAGGTTTGACCAGGAGATACAGACCGTGGGAATCGGAAACTTTAAAGGGTTTATCAGATGGTTTGAGACTGCGGATTTTGGTGTCGGTAAGAGACATATGGGGTCACTCCATAATAGAACGAACCGGACCCCAGATTTGACCACCAATTTTTCCCGATGCGGAGGATAAAATCAAAATGCATCAGGAGAAGTTTTCACGCTAAGCTGTTGTATTAAAACCATACAGGCATTAATGAAGCTGCACGAAAACAAGAATTTGGCTCCTCTGACTGGACTCGAACCAGTGACATACGGATTAACAGTCCGCCGTTCTACCGACTGAACTACAGAGGAATCGTTGTGGAGGCTTATCTTAGCGGCGAAAAAACTTTTGTCAAACCTGATCTTAGGGAAAATCGACTGATTGCCGATTCTGTCGTCAGTTTGTTGTAAATACACACATCTTTTTCAGGAAAATACTTTGCAGGATTAGCATTTCTCCCCCATCATTTGAAATGGAGTTTCAACTATTCTCGCTAAGGTCCATTTTGAACGTCACTGCCCCTCTGCGCCAGGCGATCGTGCGCACGCCATGGTACGCAAAACGTAAAAGCTATCGTGTTCTGTTCTGGCGTGAAATCACCCCTCTTGCCGTGCCTATTTTCCTGGAAAATACCTGCGTTCTGCTGATGGGAGTGCTGAGCACCTTCCTGGTAAGCTGGCTGGGGAAAGAGGCGATGGCGGGGGTCGGGCTGGCAGACAGCTTTAACATGGTGGTGATGTCATTCTTTGCCGCCATCGATCTCGGGACGACGGTTGTGGTGGCCTTTAGTCTCGGCAAGCTGGATCCCAAACGCGCGCGCGAGGCTGCACGTCAGTCGCTGATGATCATGACCCTCTTTTCGATTGTTCTGGCGGCGGTGATCCACTATTTCGGTAAAGAGATTATCGATTTTGTCGCCGGGGAAGCCACGAACGAGGTGAAGGAACTGGCGCTGACCTATCTCGAAATGACCGTCTTAAGCTATCCGGCGGCGGCCATCGCGTTGATTGGCAGCGGCGCGCTGCGCGGGGCAGGTAACACCAAAATCCCGCTACTGATCAACGGTGGGATGAATATCCTGAATATCATCATCAGCAGCGTGCTGATCTACGGCGCGTTCTCGTGGGATGGTCTGGGGTTCGTCGGGGCCGGGCTGGGATTAACCATATCACGCTATATCGGTGCGGCGGCCATCATCGGGGTGCTGATGACGGGGATTACCCCCTCGCTGCGTCTTACGCTTAAGAGCTATTTCCGGCCCTTTAATTTCGCCATTATCTGGGAAGTGATGGGGATTGGTATTCCCGCGAGCATTGAATCCGTGTTGTTCAACGGCGGGAAGCTGCTCACGCAGATGTTTGTCGCCGGAATGGGCACCGACGTTATCGCCGGTAACTTTATCGCCTTCTCCATCGCCTCGCTGATTAACCTGCCGGGTAACGCCCTTGGGTCGGCATCAACCATCATCACGGGGAAACGTCTCGGGAAAGGGCAGATAGGCCAGGCGGAGCGGCAGCTGCGCCATGTGTTCTGGCTGTCGACGATTGGGCTGACGCTGATCGCCTGGGGCACAGCGCCGTTTGCCGGGCTGATGGCCGCGTTCTATACCCACGAAGATGACGTGAAAGAGGTGGTGAAGATCCTTATCTGGCTCAACGCCGCCTTTATGCCCATCTGGGCGGCATCCTGGGTGTTACCTGCCGGGCTGAAAGGGGCGCGCGATGCCCGTTTTGCCATGTGGGTGTCCATGCTTGGCATGTGGGGGTGTCGCGTTGTGGCGGGCTATACGCTGGGCGTGGTGCTGGGCTGGGGCGTGGTGGGCGTCTGGCTGGGGATGTTCCTTGACTGGGCCGTACGCGGGGCGCTGTTCTACTGGCGCATGGTCAGCGGGCGCTGGCTGTGGAAATATCCGCGACAAAATGCCTGACAATTGCGCGAAATGGAGAATAATTCGGCAAACGATCGGAAATATGCATTCTGCCTTTGACATCATCGGGGAGCATCGATAATATGCGCCCCGTTCACACGATTCCTCTGTAGTTCAGTCGGTAGAACGGCGGACTGTTAATCCGTATGT
>NZ_JADBRJ010000016.1:0-53723 GCF_014930585.1 Enterobacter cloacae complex sp. P43RS | reverse complement strand
GGTTCTTATGCCTCAGTTGTAAGTGTCTACCATGTCCCCGAACAAGTGTTCACTATGTCCCCGGACCGTACACCCT
The DNA here is from genome assembly GCF_014930585.1 of Enterobacter cloacae complex sp. P43RS. Taxonomy (NCBI): domain Bacteria; kingdom Pseudomonadati; phylum Pseudomonadota; class Gammaproteobacteria; order Enterobacterales; family Enterobacteriaceae; genus Enterobacter; species Enterobacter cloacae complex sp. P43RS. Next base: position 53,647 of record NZ_JADBRJ010000016.1, on the reverse strand, counting down.
GTGGGAGAGGGAGAAAACACTAAAAAAGGCAACTTGCGTTGCCTTTTTTGCTTTTATCTACCCGCCTAAATACGCGCTCCGCACCGCTTCGTTCGCCAGCAGCGCGTCGCCGGTGTCTTCCAGCACCACGCGGCCGTTCTCCAGCACGTAGCCACGGTCAGCGAGCTTCAGCGCCTGGTTGGCGTTCTGCTCGACGAGGAAGATGGTCATCCCCTCTTTACGCAGCTGCTCGATGGTGTCGAAGATCTGCTGGATGATGATCGGTGCCAGGCCGAGCGACGGTTCATCCAGAAGCAGCAGGCGCGGCTGGCTCATCAGCGCGCGGCCAATCGCCAGCATCTGCTGTTCACCGCCGGACATGGTGCCCGCACGCTGGATGCGGCGCTCCCACAGGCGCGGGAAGAGTTCGTACACCCACTTGATGCGGGTCTGGTATTCATCGCGGTGAGCGAAGAACCCGCCCATCGCCAGGTTCTCTTCCACCGTCATGCGGGAGAAGACGCGACGCCCTTCCGGGACAATCGCCACCGCCTCACGCATGATTCTGGCGGTCTGCCAGTCGGTAATGTCTTTACCATCGAACACAATCCGCCCGCTGGTGGCGCGCGGGTCGCCGCACAGGGTGCCGAGCAGCGTGGTTTTGCCCGCGCCGTTGGCGCCAATCAGGGTGACGATTTCACCCTGATTGATGTGCAGGCTGACGTCGTGCAGCGCCTGGATCTTGCCGTAGTGCGCATTGACCTTGTCGAACGTTAACATCGCTTTTTCCATCTTATGCCTCACCAAGGTATGCGCGGATCACGTCCGGGTTGTTGCGGATCTCTTCCGGCGTGCCGTTTGCCAGCGGCGTGCCCTGGTTTACCACGTAGATACGGTCCGAAATGCCCATCACCAGCTTCATGTCGTGCTCAATCAGCAGGATGGTGGTGTCGTGATGATCGCGCAGCTCGGCAATCAGCTCGTCCAGCTCTTTGGTCTCTTTCGGGTTGAGGCCCGCCGCCGGTTCGTCGAGCATCAGGATCTCCGGCTGGGTCACCATGCAGCGCACGATCTCCAGTCGACGCTGGTCGCCATAGGCCAGGTTGCTCGCCTGACGGTTGGCGTGCTGGAGCAGGCCGATACGGTCGAGCCAGGTGGCGGCGCGATCGAGCGCCTCCTCCTGCGCACGGCGGAAGGCCGGGGTTTTCAGCAGGCCGGAGAACAGGCCGGTTTTCAGCTGCTGATGCTGTGCCACCAGCAGGTTCTCAATCACCGTCATCTCGCGGAACAAACGCACGTGCTGGAAGGTACGTACCACGCCCATGCGGGCAATCTGCTGGCCCGGCAGCCCTTCCAGGTGCTGGTCGCGCAGCATGATGGTGCCGCCCGTCGGCTTGTAGAAACCGGTCAGGCAGTTAAAGACCGTGGTTTTCCCCGCGCCGTTCGGGCCAATCAGGGAGACGATCTCTTTTTTATGCAGGTCCAGGTTCACGTTGTTGACCGCCAGCAGGCCGCCAAAACGCATCATCAGACCGTTTACGGATAATAATGGCTGACTCATGCCTGCTCTCCTTTCGCTTCCACATTCTTAAGCTTCAGCTGTGGACGCGTCATCGGCAGCAGACCCTGCGGACGCCAAATCATCATCAGCACCATCAAACCACCCAGCATCAGCATGCTGTATTCGTTAAAGTCGCGCATTAGCTCGCGGGAGACCACCAGCAGGATAGCCGCGAGGATAACGGCGAACTGCGAGCCCATCCCGCCGAGTACCACAATCGCCAGCACAAAGGCCGATTCGGCAAAGGTGAACGACTCGGGGCTGACGAAGCCCTGACGCGCGGCGAACAGCGTGCCGGCGAAACCGGCAAACGCGGCGCTGATGGTGAACGCGGTCAGCTTGATGCGGGTCGGGTTCAGGCCCAGAGAGCGGCAGGCGATCTCATCTTCGCGCAGCGCTTCCCACGCGCGGCCCAGCGGCATGCGCAGCAGGCGGTTGATCACGAACAGGGTGATGACCACCAGCAGCAGCGCCACCAGGTAGAGCCAGATCACGCGGTCAGATGGGTCATATTTGATGCCGAAGAAGTTGCTGAAGGTATCCCAGCCGCCTTCGCGGGCGGTACGGCTGAACTCCAGGCCAAAGAAGGTCGGTTTTGGGATCTGGCTGATGCCGTTCGGGCCACCGGTCACTTCGGTGTTGTTGAGCAGCAGGATACGGACAATTTCACCGAAGCCTAAGGTCACAATCGCCAGGTAGTCACCGCGCAGGCGCAGCACCGGGAAGCCGAGCAGGAAGCCCGCCGCGGCAGAGACCAGCCCCGCCAGCGGCAGGCAGGTCCAGAAGCCCAGGCCGTAATAGTGGTTCAGCAGCGCGAAGGTATACGCGCCGATAGCGTAGAAACCGCCGTAGCCCAGCACCAGCAGGCCAGAGAGACCGACCACCACGTTCAGACCGAGGCCGAGGATCACGTAAATCATGGTCAGGGTGGCGATGTCCACCGTGCCGCGCGACACCATAAACGGCCACGCCACGGCGGCGACCAGCAGCGCCACGAGGAACAGCTTCTGTTTTACCGTTGTACCGTCGATCGCCGGCAGAACGAATTTCGGTCCGGAGACATTTTTCAGCGTTTTCTGGAACAGCGGGCGCAGCAGCTGGAACAGGAACACCACGGCGGTGCCGATAAAGACCCACTGCCAGCGAATATCAGCTGCAGTATCGACAACGAGTTTGGTGCCATTCAGCTCAAGCTGGACGCCCATAAAGACGCTGGCCAGCACGAAGAACATGGCGGCAGACAGCAGCGCCATTGCAAAATGCATCGGTTTCATACTTTCTCTACCTCCGGACGGCCCAGAATACCGGTAGGCATCACCAGCAGAACCAGAATCAGCAGGGCAAACGACACCACGTCTTTATATTCGGTGCTCAGGTACGCCGAGGAGAGCGCTTCCGCCACGCCCAGGATCAGGCCGCCAATCATCGCGCCAGGAATACTGCCGATGCCGCCCAGTACCGCCGCGGTGAAGGCTTTCATCCCGGCCATAAAGCCGATGTACGGGTTAATTACGCCGTAGAACTGGCCGAGCAGCACGCCAGCCACCGCCGCCATCGCCGCGCCAATCACGAAGGTCAGGGCGATCACGCGGTCGGTGTTGATGCCGAGCAGGCTCGCCATCTTCAGGTCTTCCGCGCACGCGCGGCAGGCGCGTCCCATGCGGGAGTAGCGGATGAACAGGGTCAGGGCGAGCATGGCGACAAAGGTCACGACCCAGATCACCAGCTGCATCGTGGTAATAGAGGCTGAGAAGTTTTCGCTGGCCCCCACAATCCACTGGCCGTTAAACAGGCTTGGCAGCGCCACGTCGCGCGAACCTTCGGTCAGGCTGACGTAGTTTTGCAGGAAGATCGACATCCCAATCGCGGAAATCAGCGCAATAAGACGCTTGGAGCTGCGCACCGGCCGGTAGGCCACGCGTTCGATGCTCCAGCCGTAGGCGCTGGCGATCACGATCGCGCCAACAAACCCGGCGGCGACCAGCAGCCAGCTGCTGTCGATGCCCATCATCATCAGCGCGGCGATAATCATAAAGGAGACGTAGCTACCGATCATGTACACCTCGCCGTGGGCGAAGTTGATCATGCCGATAATGCCGTAAACCATCGTATAGCCGATGGCGATCAGCGCGTAGGTGCTTCCCAGCGTGACGCCGTTAAACATCTGCTGCAAAAAGTAGAGAAACTGCTCGGACATATGCAAACCTTTTTATACCCGCCCGGTGAGCCGGGCGGTGGGATAATTATTTGGCGACCGAGGACGAACCGTCGGCGTGCCACTTAAAGACACCAAACTCAAATCCCTTCAGATCGCCTTTCTCATCCCAGTTCAGCGGCCCAATCACGGTGTTCGCCCCGTGTGCTTTTAAATCTTTCACCAGATCCAGCGGCTCTTTGCTGCCGGTACGCTCCAGCGCGGTTGCCAGAGACTGCACAGCCGCGTAAGTGATCCAGACGTATGGACCACTCGGATCTTTCTTCTGCGCCTTGAGCGCATCCACGATAGCCTTGTTGGCCGGATCCTGGTCATATCGTTTTGGCATCGTCACCAGCATGCCTTCGGCAGAATCCCCTGCGATGTTTGACAGAGAGGCGTTGCCCACGCCCTCTGGCCCCATAAACTGGGTTTTCAGACCGGTGGCGCGCGCCTGGCGCAGCATCTGGCCCATTTCCGGGTAGTAGCCACCGTAGTAGACGAAGTCGATGTTCTCTTTTTGCAGACGGGCGATCAGCGCGGAGAAGTCTTTTTCGCCTGCGGTAATGCCGTCGAAGAAGACGATGTTCGCGCCGCCTTTTTTCAGGCCGTCCTGCACGGAGCGCGCCAGACCTTCGCCGTACTGCTGCTTGTCATGAATGATGGCGATACGCTGTGGCTTAACGGTCTCGAGGATGTATTTGGCCGCGGTTGGCCCCTGGGAGGAGTCCAGCCCGGCGGTACGCATGATGTGCTGGTAGCCGCGCTGCGTCAGCTCAGGGTTGGTGGCGCCCGGAGTGATCATCAGAATACCTTCGTCCTCGTAGATGTCGGACGCGGGCTGGGTGGAGGATGAGCACAGGTGGCCGATGACGTACTGAATCCCGTCGTTGACGATTTTGTTGGCGACTGCAACGGCCTGTTTCGGATCGCAGGCGTCGTCATACTCCACGCCTACCAGCTTGTCGCCCTTGATGCCGCCTTTGGCGTTGATGTCTTTGATGGCCTGACGCGCGCCGTTAAACTCCATGTCACCCCACTGGGCTACAGGGCCGGACATCGCACCGACTACCGCAACTTTAATCTCTTCCGCCATGGCCGCATGCGAGATCGCCAGTGCAACCATTCCCGCGATAAATGTCTTCGCGTTCCTTTTCATCTCAGAATCCCCATTCGTGATGTCGTGTTTATATTTTGTTTTATTATGGTTAAAAAGCATTCTGTACTTTTAATGAACAACGCTATTTTTACCAGTGCCTTTAATGGTTTAGCGCAGTTTTTTGTCAAAAACCAGACTAAAATCTCTATTTTTCAGGCGATTAAGGAAAGATAATATTCTGAAATCAGGCAGAGATAAACAAATAAAAGTGCAGTTTGCAGCATAAAATAACGGTACAAAGCGCCGAACAAATCGCTGCCATTCAGGTTAAAATTCTGCTTATTTTTCGATCCATGTGTTTTCACACTGCCCATTGCATTGCTAAAAAACTAATCACCTGGTTAATGAGAATAAAAAGAGGAAGCCGCTGAGTGAATAAATTGAGTACACTGCCTCTACTCAATTTGATTTGGACAAGCTGCTAATGAAACTGACTATCGTGCGTCTGGTGACCTTTAGCGACCAGGATCATATCGACCTGGGCAAGATCTGGCCGGAATATTCCCCTTCGTCGCTGCATGTCGACGAGAACCATCGCATTTATGCCGCGCGCTTCAACGAGCGCCTGCTGGCCGCGGTTCGCGTGACCCTGAGCGGCACGGAGGGAGCGCTGGACTCGCTGCGCGTGCGTGACGTGACCCGTCGTCGCGGTGTGGGACAGTATTTAATTGAAGAAGTGATCCGCGAAAACCCGAACGTAAACTCATGGTGGATGGCCGACGTGGGCGTGGAAGACCGCGGCGTGATGGCAGCGTTTATGCAGGCGTTAGGGTTTACGGCGCAGGAGAGCGGGTGGGAGAAGCGCTAAAAGAAAGCCGGGTGGCGGCTGCGCCTTACCCGGCCTACAATTTCTACCGCATTTTCCCAAGCATTTCGTGTTGCAGGAAGGCGGCAAGTTATGAAATCCCCGGGAGCTTACATAAGTAAGTGACCGGGGTTGAATAACGCAGCCAACGCACCTGCGGCGCGAAAGGCGACGGGAAAATTATTTGGCGTCAGTTGCCGTTCCGTTCGCATGCCAGTCAAACACGCCGAACTCAAAGCCCTTCAGATCGCCCTTTGCGTCCCAGGAGAGCGGCCCCATCACGGTTTCCACCGTGTTGGCTTTCAGCCAGGTAGCAATCTCAGCCGGATCGGCTGACTGATTCAGACCTGCCTGCAGAGACTGCAGCGCTGCGTAGGTGGTCCAGACGAACGCGCCGCTTGGATCCTGCTTCTTCGCCTTGATGGCATCTACGATAGGTTTGTTCGCTGGCACCTGGTCGTAGTTCTTCGGCTTGGTCACCAGCAGACCTTCGGCAGATTCACCCGCGATGTTAGACAGGGAAACGTTCGCCACGCCTTCCGGGCCCATGAACTGGGTTTTCAGACCCGCCGCGCGCGCCTGACGCAGGATCTGGCCCATTTCCGGGTGGTAGCCGCCGTAGTAAACGAAATCGATATTCTCTTTCTTCAGACGCGCCACCAGGGTGGAGAAGTCTTTCTCGCCGGCGGTGATTCCGTCAAAGAAGACCACGTTGGCATTGCCTTTTTTCAGACCGTCCTGCACCGCACGGGCCAGACCTTCACCATACTGCTGTTTGTCGTGAACAATCGCGATACGCTGCGGCTTCACTTTTTCCAGAATGTACTTAGCCGCCGTTGGGCCCTGATCGGAGTCCAGACCGGTGGTACGCAGGGTCAGCTTGTAGCCGCGCGCGGTCAGCTCCGGTGCGGTCGCAGCTGGGGTGATCATCAGAATACCTTCGTCTTCGTAGATGTCAGACGCGGGCTGAGTAGAAGAGGAGCACAGGTGACCGATAACGTATTTGATGCCGTCGTTGACCACTTTGTTCGCCACCGCGACCGCTTGCTTCGGGTCACAGGCATCGTCGTATTTTACGATCTGCAGTTTTTCGCCCTTGATGCCGCCCTTAGCATTAATGTCTGCAACCGCCTGTTCTGCGCCCGTAAATTCCTGGTCGCCGTACTGTGCTACCGGACCGGACATTGCGCCCACCACGGCCACTTTAATATCTGCCTGCGCCATGGTGCTGAATGCCAACGCGATACATCCTGCCAGTAACGCTTTACCCTTCATGTTCATCCTGAGATTCCCCATTATTATGGTTATTACGATTGTTGTGATGTTGTTGTGCAGCGCTTTATTTCAGTTATTGGTGTGCTGTTCGCGCTTTTTCAGCATACTCTGCTAAAACATACCCCATTTTTATGATTTTGGAATAGCTAATTTGAAATGAATATATGATAAGCCCGACAGGATTTACCGCCGGGCTGGTGGCTTTAACGTGTCAGCGACGCGGAGATAATGTCCAGCGCTTTACGGAACTGCGCTTCGGGGATGGTAAGCGGATAAAGGAAGCGGATCACGTTGCCGTAAACGCCGCAGCTCAGGAGCAGCAGCCCTTCGTTCAACGCGCGCTCCTGCACCTGACGGGTAAATTCCGGCGACGGTTGCCCGGATTGCGGATCGTTAAACTCTACCGCGACCATCGAACCCTGGGCACGGATGTCGGCGATGAACGGGCAGTTTTCCTTCGCTTTGTTGAGCACTTCTACCAGATGATGGCCGAGGTGCGCCGAGCGCGTGCAGAGATCTTCCTCGTCAATCACGTCCAGCACCGCGTGCGCCGCGGCAATCGCCAGCGGGTTACCTGCGTAGGTACCGCCCAGACCGCCAGGTGCAGGCGCGTCCATCACCTCGGCGCGGCCCGATACTGCTGAGAGCGGCATCCCGCCCGCGAGGCTTTTTGCCATGGTGATCAGGTCCGGCTTCACGCAGTGGTGTTCCATCGAGAACAGCTTGCCGGTGCGGGCGAAGCCGCTTTGCACCTCGTCGGCAATCAGCAAAATTCCGTGGGTATCGCACAGGGCGCGCAGCGCCTGCATAAAATCAGCGGGCGCAATGTTGAACCCGCCCTCTCCCTGAACCGGTTCGAGAATAATGGCCGCCACCTGGTCTGGGGCGATATCCGCCTTAAAGATGCGCTCCAGGCTTTTTAATGCTTCCGCCGTGCTGATGCCGTGCAGATCGTCAGGGAATTGAGCGTGGTATACCGAACCGGGGAACGGGCCGAAACCCAGCTTGTACGGCGCGACCTTACCGGTCAGCGCCATGGTCATAAAGGTGCGCCCGTGGAACGCGCCGCCGAAGGTGATAAGGCCGGGGCGTCTGGTATACGCGCGGGCAATTTTGACCGCGTTTTCGACCGCTTCAGCACCCGTCGAGAAGAAGGCGGTTTTGGCCGGGCCGTCAATCGGCACGCGCTGGTTGATGCGCTCGGCAAGCGCCACATAGCCCTCATACGGCACAATCTGGTAGGCCGTGTGGGTAAAAGCGTGGAGTTGTTTTTCGATAGCGGAGATAACTTTGGGATGGCGATGGCCGGTATTCAGCACCGCGATCCCGGCGGCGAAATCGATGTACTCATTGCCTTCCACGTCCCACACCGTGGCGTTTTCGGCTTTATCCGCATAGAAGTTACACATCACGCCGATGCCGCGCGGCGTCGCCTGTAAACGCCGGTCATTCAGTTCGTTATTTTTCACCCTGACCCCCTGAGAAAATCGCCTGCTTAGCGCATCAGTAAGTGTTTGCCAGGGGGGAGAAATTCGCCAGAGCGGGCGCTAAAAAAACAGAACCCCCGAATTTGCATTCGAGGGTTTTTATCCTTCATATTTCAAGCCGCAGGTGCGTTGGCTGCTCTCGTTCACCCGAATCACTTACTGATGTAAGCTCATCGGGATTCACTCGTTTGCCGCCTTCCCGCAGCCTGAACTATTTCGGCTAAAGGTGTACTTCGCGGTAATTACGCTTCGATAGCAGCGCGAAGTTTTTTCATGGCGTTCTTTTCAAGCTGACGGACACGTTCCGCAGAAACGCCGTAGCGGTCAGCCAGCTCCTGCAGCGTGGACTTGTTGTCTTCGTCCAGCCAGCGGGCGCGGATAATGTCCTGGCTACGCTCGTCGAGGCCTTCCATCGCATGGGTCAGCTTGTTCGCGGCCTGATCTTCCCAGTTGTCCTCTTCAATGCCGTCGGCAAAGTTAGAGGTTTTATCCTGCAGATACAGAACCGGTGCCATCGGCTGGCTGTCAGATGCGTCGTCGTCGGAGGACATATCAAAGGTCATGTCCTGCGCGGCCATACGGGATTCCATCTCACGGACGTCTTTGCTGGATACACCCAGCTCGCGCGCCACCATTTCCACTTCATCCTGATTGAACCAGCCCAGACGCTGCTTGGTTTTACGCAGGTTGAAGAACAGCTTACGTTGCGCTTTTGTCGTGGCGACTTTCACGATACGCCAGTTGCGCAGCACGTATTCATGAATTTCTGCTTTGATCCAGTGTACGGCGAAGGAGACCAGTCGCACGCCCACTTCCGGGTTAAAGCGACGTACAGCCTTCATCAGGCCGATGTTACCTTCCTGAATCAAGTCCGCCTGCGGCAGGCCATAGCCCGCATAGTTACGAGCAATGTGAACAACAAAGCGCAGGTGAGACAGGATCAGCTTTTTCGCTGCTTCCAGATCGCCCTGGTAATGCAGCTTTTCAGCAAGCTCCTTTTCTTCCTCGGCCGTTAACATCGGCCAGGTGTTCGCAGCCCGGATGTAAGATTCCAGGTTACCAACAGGGGCTAAAGCTAAAGTTTGCATTTCTTTGGTCATTCATTCCTCTCAATGTTTCTTCTGGTCCAGGCTGTCCCCGTCAGGCAACAACCATGCCAAAGCGTTTGAGCAACGAGATTAGCATTCACTCTTTTATCAGACAGTGATTTTATCCACAAGTTCCAGGTGCAACGGTGAATAAATTACGCACAAAATGTGACATGGAGATGATAACAGGGGAAGAGACAACAGGGACGCTTTCCCTGCAGAGCGAACATCTCGGTGCAGGGAAAGATTATATCACGCTTTTATTAGTCGGGAGTAAAGTGGCGTAAATGTTGAACCGTTGCCAGCCATGCGGCAATCCAGCCGATCATGGAGCACACCAGCAGCAACAGCAGACATTCATCGAAGCCTAAGCCACTGATCTCAAACTTAGTTCCGAAAACCTGCGCCACTTCGGTGACGGCAGACGAAAGCCGCATCACCAATATTTCTGACAATATCAGTGAAAGAAATGCGCCGGAGAAACCGAGCAGTGCGCCACCGTAGAGGAACGGACGCAGGATGAAACCATCTGTTGCGCCAATCAGTTTTTGCACGTTGATGGTATCGCGACGCGCAAAGATGCTCAGACGCACGCTGTTACCGATGACGAGGAACACCGCCGCCACCATCAGCACGCCGATCATCGCCGACACGCGCCCCACCAGCCCGGTCAGCGCCGCAAGACGGGCAAACCAGCTGTCGTCCATGCGCACTTCATCAATCCCGTTGATGCGTGTGATGCGGTCGCGCAGGGTGTTGAGCGAATCGGTACCCTGGAAATCCAGCTTCGGGATCACCACCGCCACGGCGGGCAGCGGGTTCTCTTCCAGCATGTCCAGCGCGCCGCCAAAGCCTGACCAGTTACGGAACTCGCCCAACGCTTCTTCACGGGAGAGATAATTCACCTTCTCCACGCCCTGCTCGGCCTGGATTTGCCCGACCACCTGCGCCGCCGCGTTATCGTCGAGCGCTTTATCCAGATAAACGGTGATCTGCGGTGACGGGTAATACTGCGACGCCGCCTGGTTGACGTTCTTATAGACCATGTAGCAAACGCTTGGCAGCGTCAGGGAGATGGCGATCACCATCACCGTCAGGAACGTCGCCAGCGGTTTGCTTTTCAGGTCCTGCAGCGCGCCGTGGAAGGCGTAGCGCACCTGTTCGTTAAACACGTTGGTCTTGCGGGAGGCCGGTTTCGGCGCCGCTTTCTGGCGCTTAGGCGCATTACGATTGCCGTCACCGCCGCCCTGCGGCTTACGGAAACGGTCGAACCGGTTCCCGAACTGCCGAATCTGGTTTATTGCATCACGCTTGTTCACCGTGGCCTCCGTGCAAATGCCCGTCGCTCAGGGTCAGCATGCGGTACGAACGACGGGAAATCAGCCCCATATCGTGCGTCGCCATCAGTACCGTTACCCCTACGCGGTTGAATTCCTCAAACAGACGCAAAATCCCTTCGGACAGGGCATCGTCCAGGTTACCGGTCGGTTCATCCGCCAGCAGTACGGCAGGCTTGTTCACCACCGCGCGGGCGATGCCCACGCGCTGCTGTTCACCGCCGGAAAGCTGGATCGGGAAGTTCTTCGCTTTGTCCAGCAGCCCGACCTTGTCCAGCGCCGCAGAGACGCGACGGCGGATATCGTCATAGCTGGCGCCGGCAATAATCAGCGGGATCGCCACGTTATCGAAAACGGTGCGATCCATCAGCAGGTGGTGATCCTGGAAAATCATGCCGATCTGACGACGCAGAAACGGCACTTCACGGTTTTTCAGACGGCTAATTTCGTGGCCGCTGAACCAGATTTTCCCGGCGCTTGGCCGTTCGATCCCACAGATAAGCTTGAGCAGGGTACTTTTCCCCGCGCCGGAATGGCCGGTCAGGAATGCCATCTCGCCTGGCTGCAGGTGGAACGTCACCCCCTGCAGCGCTTGTCTCCCACCGAGATAGGCCTTGCTGACGTGTTCAAAGCGAATCATTGTTAGTCCTCTCGGGCAAATAATGCCTCAATAAAGTCGTCCGCCTTAAACGGACGCAAATCCTCAATACGCTCGCCCACACCGATGTAGCGGATAGGAATGCCGAACTGGTCGGCCACGGAGAAGATCACCCCGCCTTTCGCGGTGCCGTCCAGTTTGGTCAGCGTGATCCCCGTCAGCCCTACCGCTTCATGGAACAGCTTCGCCTGGCTAATGGCGTTCTGCCCGGTGCTGGCGTCGATAGTCAGCATAATTTCATGCGGTGCATCTTCGTCCAGCTTCTTCATGACGCGAACGATTTTCTTCAGCTCTTCCATCAGGTGCGATTTGTTTTGCAAACGCCCTGCGGTGTCGGCAATCAGCACGTCCACGTTGCGCGACTTCGCCGCCTGGATGGCATCGAAAATCACGGATGCGGAATCTGCGCCGGTGTGCTGGGCAATCACCGGAATGTTGTTGCGCTGGCCCCACACCTGGAGCTGCTCAACCGCTGCCGCACGGAAGGTATCGCCCGCCGCCAGCATCACCGATTTGCCCTGCTGCTCAAACTGGCGCGCCAGCTTGCCGATGGTGGTGGTTTTACCCACGCCGTTAACGCCAACCATCAGAATAACAAATGGCGTTTTGCCTTCAATATTAAGCGGTTCGTCAACTTTTGCGAGAATTTCACCCATCTCGTCTTTCAGCAGGCCGTACAGCGCCTCCGCGTCGCGCAGCTGTTTGCGGCTCGCCCCTTCGGTCAGGTTGGCGATGATCTTACGGGTAGTTTCCACGCCCACGTCCGCAATCAGCAGCTGCTCTTCCAGCTCTTCAAACAGATCGTCGTCGATCTTCTTGCCGCGGAAAAGACTGATAAATCCGGAACCTAAGTTTTCTTTGGTTTTGAGCAGGCTGCGCTTCAGGCGCGCGAAGAAACCTTCTTTGGTCGGTTTTTCCTGCTCCTGAACGATCTCTTCTTCGGCCTGCTCTTCCACCGGCACGACGATTACCGCTTCTTCAGCCGCTTCCGCCGCCAGCGCCTGAGCTTCCAGCTCTTCGTCGGTCAGCTCTGGCTCAAGTGCCGCCTCTTCTTCCACCGCCTCAACGATTTCAACGGTTTCCGCTTCGGCCTGCCACTCTTCGGCAGAAACCTCTTCAGCTTTAACCTCTTCGGGCAGCGGCAGCGTTTCGTGTTCGATAGCGGCCTGCGGCACTTCGGTAAGGGTTTCTACGATAACCGGCTCTGGCTTCTCGCTCTCCTGAACCTGCTCAGTGACCTCAACCACCTCTTCAGCAAAGGATTCAATCTCTTCTTTGCTGTGCGCTGGTTCTTCCGCTTCGACAATCGCAGCGGTTTCGACAGGCGTTTCAGGCTGTGACTGCTCTTCTACAACCTGTTGCTCTTCGGTTTTCTGTTCTGTTTCTTGCTCTTTTTCACCGAAACCCAACCAGGAAAAGAAGCCACGTTTTTTTTGTTTTGCCATCTGCGACTACACTCCTCGCGGCGCTATATACAGGGAAGCTAAAAAAATGATGAAATAGTCTAACACTTTACTTAATTGACATCACCGCCCGCAATCGCAGGGCTATGGTTAACAGAGCTTTCCAGAGATGAAGAAACCCACCCGCGCCCCGGCCGGTCAAATTCGCATTATCGGCGGCCAGTGGCGAGGCCGGAAATTACCGGTGCCGGACAGCCCCGGTTTACGCCCTACAACCGACCGCGTTCGCGAGACGCTGTTTAACTGGCTTGCCCCATCAATGGTAGACGCCCACTGCCTGGACTGCTTCGCCGGAAGCGGTGCCTTAGGGCTGGAAGCGCTGTCGCGCTACGCCGCCAGCGCCACGCTGCTGGAGATGGAGCGCGGCGTTGCGCAGACGCTGCAGCAAAATCTGGCGACGCTGAAGGCGACGAATGCGAAAGTGGTCAACACCAATACGCTGAGTTTCCTCGCGCAGCAGGGTACGCCGCATAACGTGGTCTTTGTCGACCCGCCGTTCCGCAAGGGGTTGCTGGAAGAGACGTTATCCCTGCTGGAGCACAATGGCTGGCTGGCGGATGACGCGCTGATTTATGTAGAAAGCGAAGTGGAAAACGGCCTGCCACCCGTTCCCGTTCACTGGGATCTGCACCGCGAAAAGGTCGCAGGCCAGGTGGCTTATCGTCTGTATCACCGTCAGGCACAAGGAGGATCCGATGCCGGTACTGATTAACCTGGGACGCTTGCTGATGCTGGGCGTCTGGGCATTTTTGATTTTGAATCTGGTGCACCCGTTCCCGCGCCCGTTGAACATCTTTGTTAACGTGGCGCTGATTTTCACCTCGTTCATGCACGCCCTGCAGATGGTGATGCTGAAAAACGGCCTGCCGAAAGATGGCCCGCCGATGACCGGCTGGCAGCAGCTGCGGGTGTTTATTTTCGGCGTGTTTGAACTGCTGGTGTGGATGAAGAAGTTTAAGGCGCAGGTGAAGAAGTAAGGTGCGATGCCCTCACCCTAACCCTCTCCCACTGGGAGAGGGGACCGATCGCGCATTATTCAGCCCTAAAATCTACAAAACGCGACCCTTTATAGCTCAGCGTGCCTTTCTCTCCCACCGTCAGCTGATGGTACTGCTGCGCCTCCAGGCGGAAGGTCATCTCCAGACCGCCGGTTTCCGGCTTAAAGCTGGCTTCATAGCGCATGCCGGTGCCCGCAGGCGTCACCTGCTGCTGGCGAGAGCGGCGGTCGTTAAGCGGTTTTTCGCGTTTGTTCGCCACCACTACGCGCTTTTGCATCAGCGGCGCGGCGTCGTTGTCCGCCTTTTCGCGGCGCTGCTGCACGAAGCGAAACGAGGCGGCAATGACGATAATCGCCACCACGATAATGAAAAACAGCGGCATCTTGCTCATTGAAAAATCCCATCAGATTATGCGGAATTCAGGATACCTCGCCTGCCCCGGCATTGCCAAACGCCCGCTCGCGTCACTACACTGGATCAGAAACTGATTATTCAGCCTCAACAGTTACAGGGAGTTAATATGCTTTGGTCATTTATCGCTGTCTGTTTTTCCGCATGGCTTTATGTCGATGCGTCCTATCGCGGTCCAGCCTGGCAGCGCTGGTTGTTTAAACCCGTCACGCTGCTGTTGCTTCTGCTGCTCGCCTGGCAGGCTCCGATGTTTAACGCCATCAGCTATCTGGTGCTCGCCGGGCTGTGTGCCTCCCTGATTGGTGATGCCTTAACCCTGCTGCCGCGTCAGCGCCTGCTGTATGCCGTGGGGGCATTTTTCCTCTCCCATCTGCTGTATACCATCTACTTTGCCAGCCAGATGACGCTCTCCTTCTTCTGGCCGCTACCGCTGGTGCTGCTGGTGATTGGCGCGCTGCTGATTGCGGTGATCTGGTCGCGTCTGGAAGAGATGCGTCTGCCGGTATGCACGTTTATCGCCATGACGCTGGTGATGGTGTGGCTGGCCGGTGAACTGTGGTTCTTCCGCCCGACATCTCAGGCGATGTCTGCATTCTTCGGCGCGGCGCTGCTGTTAATCGGCAATATCGTCTGGCTGGGCAGCCACTATCGCCGCCGCTTCCGCGCGGATAATGCGATTTCGTCCGCCTGCTACTTTGCCGGGCACTTCCTGATCGTGCGTTCATTGTATATCTAAATAACGCTTGACTCTGGAGTCGACTCCAGAGTGTATGCTGCGGTTAATGAGAAAATTATCATTACCGGAGACTGCCATGTCGACTCCAGAAATTCCAAAAAAAGTCCCACAATTCTCGGCGCTTAAGCTCAGCCCGGTTCCGCCGAAAGACGACTGCTGCTGCGAGGGCGCGTGCGAAACACAGGTCGACGCGCTGCCTGAAAACGGCAACCGCTACAGCTGGGTCGTCAACGGCATGGACTGCGCGGCCTGCGCCCGCAAAGTGGAAAACGCGGTGAGGCAGGTACCGGGCGTGAACCACGCTCAGGTCCTGTTCGCCACCGAAAAGCTGCTGGTTAGTGCCGATAACGACGTCAGCAAACAGGTTGAAGCCGCCGTCAGCAAGGCGGGCTATACCCTGCGCAGCGAAACGGCGCCTGCCGAAAAAACCTCTCCCCTGAAAGAAAACCTGCCCCTTATCACGCTCATCATCATGATGGCCCTGAGCTGGGGTCTGGAGCAGATTAACCACCCGTTCGGTAACCTGGCGTTTATTGCCACTACCCTGGTCGGGCTGTTCCCGATTGCCCGTCAGGCACTGCGCCTGATGAGAAGCGGCAGCTGGTTTGCCATTGAAACGTTGATGAGCGTGGCGGCCATTGGCGCGCTGTTCATTGGCGCGACGGCGGAAGCGGCGATGGTGCTGCTGCTGTTCCTGATCGGCGAACGGCTTGAGGGCTGGGCAGCGAGCCGGGCGCGCAAAGGGGTGAGCGCGCTGATGGCGCTGAAGCCAGAAACCGCCACGCGGGTTAATGAAGGCAAACGTGAAACGGTCGCCATCAACACGCTGCGACCGGGCGACGTGATTGAAGTCGCCGCGGGTGGGCGTCTGCCTGCCGATGGGGCTCTCGTTACCGCCACCGCGAGCTTTGACGAAAGCGCCCTGACCGGTGAATCCATTCCGGTGGAGCGTGCGGCAGGCGAAAAAGTCCCTGCCGGTGCCACCAGCGTCGACCGCCTGGTGCAGCTCAAAGTCCTGTCCGAGCCGGGCGACAGCGCCATCGACCGTATCCTGAAGCTGATTGAAGAAGCCGAGGAGCGCCGCGCGCCGGTCGAACGCTTTATTGACCGCTTCAGCCGGATTTACACCCCCGCCATCATGCTGGTCGCCCTGATGGTTACCGTGATTCCACCGCTGTTCTTCGGCGCGCCGTGGGAGGGCTGGATTTATAAAGGGCTGACCCTGCTGCTGATTGGCTGCCCGTGCGCGCTGGTGATCTCTACGCCCGCGGCGATTACCTCGGGGCTGGCGGCGGCGGCACGTCGCGGGGCGCTGATTAAGGGCGGCGCGGCGCTGGAACAGCTGAGCCAGGTTCAGCACATCGCCTTCGATAAAACCGGCACGCTGACGGTTGGTAAGCCGCAGGTCACCGGCATCTATCCGCAGGACATCAGCGAAGACGAACTGCTGATCATGGCCGCCGCCGTTGAGCAGGGCTCCACTCACCCGCTGGCGCAGGCGATAGTGCGTGAAGCGCAGAGACGCGGGCTGGCTATCCCTTCGGCAACCGCCCAACGGGCGCTGGTCGGGTCAGGGATTGAGGCCGTCGTCGACGGCAAAAAAGTGCTGATTGTTGCGGCGGGCGCGTTCTCTCATCCACAGGTTGAGGCGTTAGAGCAGGCCGGGCAGACGGTCGTTGCCGTGATGCAGGACGGCGTGTCGAAGGGCATGCTGGCACTACGCGACACTCTGCGCGATGACGCCAAAGACGCCGTGGCGGCGCTGCATCAGTTGGGCGTACAGGGCGTGATCCTCACCGGCGATAACCCGCGCGCGGCGGCCGCGATTGCCGACGAGCTGGGGCTGGCGTTTAAGGCCGGATTACTGCCTGCGGACAAGGTCAGCGCGGTAACCGAACTGAACAGCCGCGCGCCGCTGGCGATGGTCGGTGACGGAATTAACGATGCCCCGGCGATGAAGGCCTCAACCATTGGCATTGCCATGGGCAGCGGCACCGACGTGGCGCTGGAGACGGCGGATGCGGCGCTGACGCATAACCGTCTGACCGGGCTGGCGCAGATGATTAGCCTGGCGCGGGCGACGCGCGCCAATATTCGCCAGAACATCGGCATTGCGCTGGGTCTGAAGGGGATATTTCTCGTCA
The DNA here is from genome assembly GCF_014930585.1 of Enterobacter cloacae complex sp. P43RS. Taxonomy (NCBI): domain Bacteria; kingdom Pseudomonadati; phylum Pseudomonadota; class Gammaproteobacteria; order Enterobacterales; family Enterobacteriaceae; genus Enterobacter; species Enterobacter cloacae complex sp. P43RS. The sequence continues at coordinate 36,352 of NZ_JADBRJ010000016.1, read as the reverse complement.
CCACGCTGCTCGGCATGACTGGCCTGTGGCTGGCGGTGCTGGCGGATACCGGGGCGACGGTGCTGGTCACGGCTAACGCGTTGAGATTATTACGGCGGAAATAAAAACGCCCGGTAGCGGCTGCGCCTTACCGGGCCAATAACAACTCTGAACCGTAGGCCGGGTAAGGCGCAGCCGCCACCCGGCAAAAAACGGCGTTACTGCATCCCTAACATCCTCGGCAGCCACAATGATATCGCCGGGATATACGTCACCATCCCCAGCACTACCAGCAGGATGCCGTAAAATGGCAGCATCGCCCGCACCACGGTTTCAATCTTCTGCTTACTCACCGCGCTCGCCACAAACAGCACCGATCCGACCGGCGGGGTGATCAGCCCGATCCCCAGGTTAACCATCATGATCATCCCGAAGTGCACCGGGTCGATCCCCAGCGCGTTGGTCACCGGCAGCAGCACCGGCGTCAGGATCAGGATGATCGGCGCCATGTCCATCAGCGTGCCGATCAGCAGCAGCATGATGTTGAGATACATCAGGATCACGTACTTATTATCAGAGAGCGACGTGAAGAACTCGGTGATGCGCATCGGCAGCTGCATGTAGGTCATCACCGCGCCAAACGCCGCGGCAAAGCCGATTAAAATCATCACGATGGTGACGGTTTTCACCGTGCGGCACATCAGCTTCGGCAGTTCGCTCCATTTGTAGTCGCGGTAGATAAACATGGTGACGAAAAACGCCCACAGGCAGGCCACGGCGGCAGATTCGGTGGCGGTAAAAATCCCGGACAAGATCCCGCCGAGGATAATCACCACCGTCATCAGCCCCCACAGGGCATCGAGCATGATTTTCAGCGCCTGTCTGAACGGGATTTTATCCCCCTTCGGGTAGCCGCGTTTGCGGGCGAAGCACAGGCAGAGCACCATCAGGCTCACGCCCAGCAGCAGGCCCGGCAATACGCCCGCGATAAACAGCGTGGCGATAGAGACCGTTCCCCCCGCCGCCAGGGAATAAATCACCGAGTTGTGGCTGGGCGGGATCAGAATCGCCTGCACCGACCCGCTCGCCGTGACCGCCGCCGCGTATTCACGCGGGTAGCCCTTCTTCTCCATCTCCGGGATCATCACGCTGCCGATGGACGCTGTATCCGCCACCGACGAGCCAGAAATCGCGCCGAAGAACGTCGAGGCGACGATGTTCACCAGCGACAGCCCACCGCGGATAAAGCCGACAAACACATAGGCGAAGTTAACCAGCCGTCGGGCAATGCCCCCTTCCGCCATGATCGCTCCGGCAAGGATGAAGAACGGGATCGCCAGCAGAGTAAATTTGTTCACCCCACTGGTGATCTGGATCATCAGCGCCTCCAGCGGTAAATCAATCCACAGCGCACCTGCCACGGCGCTCAGCCCCACGGCGAAGGCCACAGGCATCCCCAGCGCCAGCAAAATGGCGAGGGTGAATAACAAAACAAAAGCATCCATTGTTCACCCCTTAACTGTGATTGCCGATCAGCACGACCGGACGGTTTTCCTGCGCGCCAAACAGCAGGCGTTCAAGCACGAACAGAATCAAAATCGCCGACCCGATCGGCAGCGGCAGGTAGCTTTCGCCGGAAGTCAGGATCGGGAACTCCGCCACCGGCTGCTCCCACAGCTCGACGCACAGCCAGTAGCTGTACCAGAACATCAGACCGGAAATCAGCAGCATCAGCAGATCAACCACACGTGAACACAGCTTTTGCAGCGACGCGGGCAGACGGTCGGTGAGCATATTGACCGCAATATGCGATCCGGCGCGGTAGCTCACCGCCGCGCCGATGAAGGTGAACGTCACCATGCAGATAATGGCGACGGGCTCCGGCCAGGATTCGCCGCGGTTGAGCACGTAGCGTGAAAAGATGCCGATGGGGATGACAATCGTCATCACCAGCAGCGAGACACCCGCCACCGCCATGGCGAGCAGGTACAGACGGTCCATCCACTTCAGGTAGAGTTCGGACATACGTGCTCCGTATTACTGGACGTCAGCGATGGCTTTCATCAGATCCTGATGCTTGTCGCCATACTGGGCGCGCACCGGCTCTGTGGCCTTGATGAATACCGTCTTATCGATATCGTGGAACTGCACGCCGCCCGCCTTCATTTTCGCCAGCGCCTGGTCGTTATACGCATTCCACAGCTTGCGCTGTTCGAACTGCGCTTCACGGGCCAGGGTCAGGATTTTTTGCTGTTCATCAGCGCTCAGCTTGTCCCATTTCACTTTTGAGTAGAGCAGCATTTCCGGGGTGATAAAGTGGCCGCTGAGGGTGTAGTTTTTAGCAACCGGCATGTAGTTGTGGGCGATAAAGGTGGGTGGGTTATTCTCCGCGCCGTCGATCACGCCGGTCTGCATGCCGCTGTAAACCTCGCTAACGCCCATCGCCACCGAGTTCGCCCCCATGTCCTTCAGCGTGGCGAGTGCCACCGGGCTGCCCTGCACGCGGATTTTCTTCCCTTTCAGATCTTCAGGTTTGACGATCGGCTCTTTGGTGATCAGGTTGCGGGTGCCGGAATCCATCCAGCCGAGGAACACCAGGCGGGATTTTGGGTTCGCGGTCAGCTTGTCGCCGATCTGCTTGCCGATATCCCCGTCGATCACTTTATGCATATGATCCTCATCCCGGAAAACGTACGGCAGGGTGAAGACTTCGATATCCGGCAGGATGGCGGCAACCGGCGCCATGGAGACGCGGATCATGTCAATCGCCCCCATCTGCGCCTGCTCAATCATCTGCTTTTCATCCCCCAGCACGCCGCCGGGAAAGACCTTAATCTCCAGCTTGCCGTCGGTTTGTTGTTTGAGTTTTTCACCCATGTGCTGTACCGCGACCACGTTCGGGTAGCCTTCAGGATGCACATCGGCGGCTTTGATGGTTTGGGCAGAAACGGTGCAGGCAAAAGCAGACAGGCACAGCGCGGCCAGTAACGGCTTGAGGGTCGTATTCATTGAGTCAGCTCCAGGGTAGCGATGTCAGCGTTAAAACAGTGTTTTATTTTTTTACGCTTAGAAAATAGACTAGCCCGGGAGAAGCGTAGGTGAAGCGCCTCACAAAAGCGCGAATTTATGAAACGATGGTTTAAATTTGTGAGGGCGGTAATGCAGGGTAACGATGCGGCCATACCCGGCGGGGCATGACCGCGCGTCAATCAGGAAAAATAGCTCATGACCAGGCCTAAAAACAGCACCAGACCGACATAGTTATTGTTCATAAACGCTTTAAAGCAGGCTTCGCGTTCGCGTTTTGCAATCAGCTTTTGCTGGTAGGCAAACAGCAGCCCTGCTACCAGTATCGACCAGTAAAATTCCCAGTTCAGTCCGTTCAGGCGCGCAATCGCGACCATCAGCGCCAGTACCGCAACCTGCAGAATGCCAATGATAAGTTTGTCCTGGCGTCCAAAGAGAATGGCGGTGGATTTAATGCCAATTTTCAGGTCATCGTCGCGGTCAACCATCGCATATTGCGTGTCATACGCTACGGCCCAGAGGATGTTCGCCAGGAACATCAGCCAGCAGCTAAGCGGTAAGGACTCACTAACCGCCGCAAACGCCATCGGAATCGACCAGCCAAACGCCGCCCCCAGCACCACCTGAGGCAGATGGGTGTAGCGCTTCATAAAGGGATAAACCCAGGCCAGTGCGAGCGCCGCGACGGACAGCAGAATCGTCATGGTGTTCAGGGTTAATACCAGCAGGAAAGAGAGCAGCACCAGAACGATGAACAGTACGCGCGCTTCTTTCCCGGTCACCTGGCCGCTGGGTAGCGGGCGGTTGGCAGTGCGCTTTACGTGGCCGTCAAATTTACGATCGGCATAGTCATTCACCACGCAGCCTGCCGCGCGCATCAGCCAGACGCCGGCAACGAATACGCCCAGGATCCACAGCGGCGGCATGCCCGGCGTGGCCACCCACAGCGCCCATAAGGTCGGCCACAGCAGCAGCAACGCGCCAATGGGTTTATCGGTACGCATTAAGCGGTGATACGCCAACAGCTTATTCTGCGTCAGGGTCCACTCCATTTTTTCTTCCTCTTAGTACAACGGTGATGCCGGTAAAAATAGCTCCGTCAGGATTAACGGCTTACCGCTCAGGCGAAGGCGGGAACGGCGCCCCCACAGTTCGGCATCACGCCCAATTTCAATGAAATCCCTGGTCAGCTCAGATGAGGTGAAAAGATAACGTCCCAGCGGCGTTTTCCCCAGCCGCTGCAGCGCCAGCTCAGGCCCGGATAGGGTAGATTCGGGCACCACCGTCCGCCCGGCAAGCCAGGGTTCGCCATCGGCACAGAGCAAAATTTCACGCAGCCAGTAGCGTTCCTCTTGCGGCAACAGCGGCAGCTCGCTGGCGATCTCATCGCCGGAGACAAACCCTTCCTGTATCAGGGTTACCGTGACCGTTTTACCCTGTTGCTCAAAACGTTTTGTCATAGAATCTTCCAGCAGCAACCAGTCCAGCTGCTGCGGATCAAGCGCAGGTATTTGGTCGAAATAGCGCAGCGCACGCAGTTGCGTTAGCGCGGGGTGTGACATGCCAGACTCTCCGATACATAACGTAATGGCATTGTATCGCAGAAACGGGCAATGAGGGGGGGCCAAACGTTATTTAACGATCACTATCGCAACATGGGCGCAACAGCCTGGCGAATACGAAAAAAAGTGCGCCCACTCAGGCGCACTAAACTACTAACAAATCAGCACTGTGGGGAACAGTTACCCCTTGCCTTTTACACTGCTGATAAAGGTGGAACGGGCAGTGGTTGAACCTAAACGTTCGGCTTCATCAAGCAGTTTCAGCGCTTTATCGACATCGCCGCGCTTCACCGCCTGCTTAATGGCGTTGTTGAAGTACTCTTCGGTGTCGTTCAGTACGGGCTCGGCTTTCTTCGCCGGGGCTGGCGCTGCGGCTGGCGCTGCGGCAACTGGCGCGGCATAGGCTGGAGCGGCGGTATTACCGACGGTGACCGGCCCCGGACCAGACGAACCAAACAGCGGGCCAACCAGCACGCTGGAAGCGCTATTGGTGGAGACTTTTAACTTCACCAGACCGTCCGTTGCGTGGCGGGCAATCGGGTCGGGAATATCCGGCACCGCATTGCCGGTACCTTTTGCATACGCTTTTGCCGGATCCACTAACCTGGTGGTTTGCTGCAAATCTTTATCGGTGGTGAATACCAGCACGTAGATTTTTTGCTGACCCAGCGCTGGCGTCAGACGCATCACGCCCTGAAGCCGGTCCGCGCTCATCACGCCGGGCTCCTGATAGGTAAAATACTCGCTCGGGAAGAAGGCAGATGGCGTCATGTTCTGGTCGAGGATCAGCACGTTCGGCGCAAATACGCTGGTCTGTTTATTCACTTCACTGGTCAGCGTCAGGGTCAGCTCGCCAATATTGGCCGGAACGCTGTAGGCAGCAACCGGGCCGGAAATGCCGGGCACATTCAGCTGTTGCCCGCCCGTGGAAAGCTGTGTGGACTGCGTTTTGGATTGATCAACCGGTGTCCAGGTCAGCTGCTGCAGCGCTGCCGTAGGAACAGAAGGCGCCGTGGACGTATTCTGAGGAACAAAATTCACTTCTGCGAACGTTAGCGCCGGCACGCTGGCCAGCAGCCCCGCAGAGAGGTACAGCGCGACGAGACTTTTCTTCATTTTCATTGTTATTACCTCTGATAGCATCAGCTCTGCGGTGGCCAGGCAATAGCGCGCAGGGCCCTAAGGAGAGAGGGGCTTACGCCCCTCTTTCAGGTCATTACGTCAGGTCTTGCGAATTACCACCAGATTTCCATCTGGGCACCGAAGCTCCACTCGTCAGTGTCGCCGCGGCCAAGGCCTGCAGTCTGCATACCGAAGTTGGAGTTATAGTTGGAACTCGTAGAGATCGGGCTACCGGAAGTGTCATAACCCCACTTCTCATCCCACTTGGCGTAGGTTGCGAAGACACGGATTGCAGGACGAGACCAGATGCTGTCGCCAGCCTGCCACTGTTGTGCCAGGGTGATTTTGTACTGGTTGTTGGTTTCGTCAGTTTTCTGAGATTTGACGTTGTCGTAGCCTACTTCCAGCAGGGTGCTCATGATTGGCGTCCATTTGTACATAGGACGCACGCCGACGGTCCACCACTTGGTGCCGTTGTTGTTATCCCAGTCGATATCCTGATACATACCGACGTACATCAGGTCCCAGCTGTCGCCCAGGGAGATTGCACCGTGGTCAAGGATACGCAGCAGGCTACCGTTGTTGTTGATGCCGTATCCGTACAGTTTGCCATCGGAATCGTCATTGCCAAGACCAATGCCCGCGCCCTGGTTCAGACCTTTACCCTGGGAGGTCATAGAGTCCGTTGCGTACTGAACAACGAACTTGTTGAAGCCCTTCAGCATGCTCTGGGTATGTTCTGCGGTGAACATCCAGCCATCTTTCGAAGCTTTTGGCTGCAGGTAGTAATCATCGTTAACGTTGGTGTGACCGTAGTCAACGCCCAGCTCCAGCGTACCGCCCGGGTTGACTTCCATCTGCGCTAAACGCACGTCAAACACGTCGTTCGCGGTGTCGGTGGTGTAGTCACGGATGTTGTTGCTGGCGAAGGTAGAAGAACCGCCTGCTTCAGTGGAGCGGCTGGCTGCCAGAGAGAGTTTACCGAAGCCCAGGTCGATGTTTTCAATACCCGCACCTGGACCGGAAATGTCCCAGTAGTAGAAGTCGATCATGTGGACGTCATGACGCTGATAGAAGCGCTTACCGGCCCAGATGGTGGAGCCAGGCAGCCACTCGATCAGGTTTTTACCCTGCACGTTGGCTTCACGGAAGGCCGGATCAGTGGCTTCCCAGTCATTCTGCTGCGCAACGGAATACGCGACGTTAGTGTCGAAATAGAAGCTCTTATCGCCCTCTTTCCACACTTCCTGGCCCAGCTTCAATTCCGCATAGGTTTCACATTCGTTACCCAGACGGTATTTACTTTGAGCACCCGTTGCCTGGAAGCACTGCTGGGCACCGCCACTCCCGGTCCAGCCAATGCCGGAACGAGCATAACCTTTAAAGTCCACGGCGCCAGCCTGGGCAGACAGGATGCCTGCCGCAATGGCGACCGCCAGAGGGACTTGTTTGCGCAGAGTAATCATCATTCTATCTCCTGAGATCATTGCTTTTCTTTGAACACTTCACCTGTCGGTTTCGTGTCTTCTTTTGGGATTGCTTAAACGCCTGGCTCTTTGTGCAGCCGACGACATGCGGTGCCATCCTCACGGAACAGATGGCAACGCTCTGGCGGCAAGCCGATAGCGAATGTGGCACCCTCTTCTACCAACACCACGTCATTCTGGCGGTAGACCAGGTTCTGACGGATGGCGGGGATCTGGATATGAATCTGTGTTTCGTGACCAAGCTGTTCGACGACCTGAACTTCACCTTCCAGCGTCACATCCGCAATGTGGCTTGGCAGTAGATGCTCAGGACGGATACCGAGGGACATATTTGCCCCAACCTGTACGTTGGCGCTGTCGACCGGCAGCCAGACCTGCTGGCGGTTTGGCAGCTCCACCTGTACCTGTTCAATGGCTGTCGCCGTCACTTTAACGGGCAGGAAGTTCATCTTTGGCGAGCCAATGAAGCCCGCAACAAAGCGGTCTGCCGGGTAGTGATACAGCTCCAGCGGTTTGCCCACCTGCGCCACGCGACCGGCGTCCAGCACCACGATTTTGTCGGCGAGGGTCATCGCTTCGACCTGATCGTGGGTGACGTAAATCATCGTGCGGCCAAGACGCTTGTGCAGACGGGAGATTTCAATACGCATCTGGACGCGCAGGGCGGCATCCAGGTTAGAGAGAGGTTCATCAAGCAGGAACACGCGCGGCTCGGCCACCAGCGTACGGCCAATCGCCACGCGCTGACGCTGACCGCCGGAAAGCGCTTTCGGTTTACGCTCCAGCAGGTGCGCCAGCTGCAACACTTCAGCCACCTGCGTGACGCGCTGGTTAATGACCTCTTTTTTCGCCCCGGCCAGCTTCAGGCCAAAGGACATGTTCTCGGCAACGGAAAGATGGGGATAAAGCGCATAAGACTGGAACACCATGCCTACGCCGCGTTCGGCTGGCGGGATGTCGTTCATTCGGGTATCACCGATTAGCAGGTCGCCACTGGTGATAGTTTCAAGACCGGCAATCATACGCAGCAGAGTTGATTTACCACAGCCTGATGGGCCGACAAACACCACAAACTCGCCTTCAGTGATGTCCAGATTGATGTCTTTCGACACCACTACGTCGCCCCAGGCTTTCGTTACATTACGCAGCTGTACGCTCGCCATGCCCTTCTCCCTTCGTTACAACCTGTCACCGACAGAAACATTCAAGATAAGTTCACTATGGGGTATCCATTACTTTCGTGAATCCTCCACCCCCCGCCTTTTTTATGGGGGAGGAGGCGGGAGGATGAGAGAGCAGGCTCTGCGACCGCAGCCGGGGGGCTGAGGCGAAATTCGTGAAGCCGCCTGCAAAATTCGGTGGGTTTTTATGTGCGCCAGCACTCATAACTTAAATTTATGCGACGGAGATCACACAAACGGGGGGTGGGGCGTAGGGGTTGGGAGGATGGAAAGAGGATGTCAAATAAGGAGACTGAGTCACGTTGAACCACCTTATGTATCCACGAGCACATCACCAAAAAGGATGGCAGATATGAATATCAAGACTGGCGCACGCGTTTTCGCATTGTCCGCCCTTGCAGCAATGATGGTTTCCGCCCCAGCGCTCGCCAAAATTGAAGAAGGCAAGCTGGTTATCTGGATTAACGGCGACAAGGGCTATAACGGCCTGGCCGAAGTGGGCAAAAAATTCGAGAAAGACACCGGTATCAAAGTCACCGTAGAGCACCCGGACAAACTGGAAGAGAAATTCCCACAGGTTGCAGCAACCGGCGACGGCCCGGACATCATCTTCTGGGCACACGACCGTTTCGGCGGTTACGCGCAGTCTGGCCTGCTGGCTGAAGTCACGCCAGACAAAGCTTTCCAGGACAAACTGTTCCCGTTCACCTGGGACGCCGTTCGCTATAACGGCAAGCTGATCGCCTACCCAATCGCGGTTGAAGCCCTGTCACTGATTTACAACAAAGACCTGGTGCCAAACCCACCGAAAACCTGGGAAGAGATCCCGAAACTGGATAAAGAGCTGAAGGCGAAAGGTAAATCCGCCCTGATGTTCAACCTGCAAGAGCCGTACTTCACCTGGCCGCTGATTGCTGCCGACGGCGGCTACGCGTTCAAGTTTGAAAACGGCAAATATGACGTGAAAGACGTGGGCGTGGACAACGCGGGCGCGAAAAAAGGCCTGACCTTCCTGGTTGACCTGATTAAGAACAAACACATGAACGCGGATACCGACTACTCCATCGCGGAAGCGGCGTTCAACAAAGGCGAAACCGCGATGACCATCAACGGTCCGTGGGCCTGGACCAATATCGACAAGAGCAAAATCAACTACGGCGTGACCCTGCTGCCAACCTTCAACGGCAAGCCGTCTAAACCGTTCGTGGGCGTGCTGAGCGCGGGCATCAACGCCGCCAGCCCGAACAAAGAGCTGGCGAAAGAGTTCCTGGAAAACTACCTGCTGACCGATCAGGGTCTGGGTGAAGTGAACAAGGACAAACCGCTGGGCGCCGTGGCGCTGAAATCCTTCCAGGATCAGCTGGCAAAAGATCCACGCATCGCGGCAACCATGGATAACGCTCAGAAAGGCGAAATCATGCCAAACATCCCACAGATGGCCGCGTTCTGGTACGCCACCCGTACCGCCGTCATCAACGCTGCAAGCGGTCGCCAGACTGTCGATGCCGCGCTGAAGGATGCTCAGGGTCGTATTACTAAGTAAGAAGAAAACGGCGGGTGGCGCGTGCGCTTACCCGCCCTACGACTACGGCACGATCCGTAGGTCAGGTAAGCGCAGCGCCACCTGACGAAAAGTTTCCACCGTTGTAGAGGAAGAACCCCATGGATGTCATTAAAAAGAAGCACTGGTGGCAAAGCGACGCGCTGAAGTGGTCAGCGATCGGTCTGCTGTGTCTGCTGGTGGGTTACCTTGTTGTTTTAATGTACGTACAAGGGGAATATCTGTTCGCCATCATGACGCTGATCTTAAGCTCTGCTGGCCTGTATATTTTCGCCAACCGTAAAGCCTATGCCTGGCGCTATGTCTACCCGGGCGTGGCCGGGATGGGGCTGTTTGTCCTGTTCCCGCTGATCTGCACCATCGCCATTGCGTTCACCAACTACAGCAGCACCAACCAGCTCGCGCAGGAGCGCGCCACACAGGTGCTTCTGGATCGCTCTTATCAGGCGGGTAAAACCTTTAACTTCGGCCTGTATCCTGCAGGTGACGAGTGGAAGTTAGCACTCACTGACGGTGAGAGCGGCAAAAACTATCTTTCCGACGCGTTCAAATTTGGCGGCGAGCAAAAGCTGATCTTAAAAGAGGCCGCGGCCCTGCCGGAGGGTGAACGTGCGAACCTGCGTATCATTACCCAGAATCGCCAGGCGCTGACCCAGCTCACCGCCGTGCTGCCCGATGAAAGCAAAGTGACCATGAGCTCGCTGCGCCAGTTTTCCGGCACGCAGCCGCTATATACCCTGGCGGACGACGGCACGCTGACCAACAACCAGAGCGGCGTGAAGTACCGTCCGAATAACGACATTGGTTTTTATCAATCTGTAAATGCCGATGGCAAATGGGGTGATGACAAGCTCAGCCCTGGCTATACCGTCACCATCGGCTGGGACAACTTTACCCGCGTGTTTACCGACGAAGGTATCCAGAAACCGTTCTTCGCCATCTTCGTCTGGACGGTGGTCTTCTCGGTGCTGACGGTGATCCTGACCGTTGCCGTAGGCATGGTGCTGGCCTGCCTCGTGCAGTGGGAGTCCCTGAAAGGCAAAGCGATTTACCGCGTGCTGCTGATTCTGCCTTACGCCGTACCGTCGTTTATCTCGATTCTGATTTTCAAAGGGCTGTTTAACCAGAGCTTCGGTGAAATCAACATGATGCTGAGCGCGCTGTTCGGTATCAAACCGGCCTGGTTCAGCGACCCGACCACCGCCCGCTCGATGATTATCATCGTCAACACCTGGCTGGGCTATCCGTACATGATGATCCTGTGCATGGGGCTGCTGAAGGCGATTCCGGACGATCTGTATGAAGCCTCGGCGATGGACGGCGCGGGTCCGTTCCAGAACTTCTTTAAAATTACGCTGCCGCTGCTTATTAAGCCGCTGACGCCGCTGATGATTGCCAGCTTCGCCTTTAACTTTAACAACTTCGTGCTGATTCAGCTGTTGACCAACGGCGGCCCGGACCGTCTCGGCACCACCACGCCGGCAGGCTATACCGACCTGCTCGTGAGCTACACCTACCGTATCGCCTTTGAAGGCGGCGGCGGCCAGGACTTTGGTCTGGCGGCGGCGATTGCCACCCTGATCTTCCTGCTGGTTGGCGCTCTGGCGATTGTGAACCTGAAAGCCACACGTATGAAATTTGATTAAGGAGGGCACTGAACATGGCAATGGTACAACCCAAATCTCAGAAGCTGCGCCTCCTCGCGACGCACTTAGGCCTGCTGATTTTCATCGCGGCCATCATGTTCCCGCTGCTGATGGTTATCGCCATCTCCCTGCGTTCGGGTAACTTTGCGACCGGGAGCCTGATCCCGGATGAAATCTCAGGGGAGCACTGGAAGCTCGCGCTGGGCTTCAGCGTGGAGCACGCCGATGGCCGCGTCACCCCGCCGCCGTTCCCGGTGCTGCTGTGGCTGTGGAACTCGGTGAAGGTAGCAACCATCACCGCGATCGGCATCGTGACGCTCTCCACCACCTGTGCTTATGCCTTCGCCCGCATGCGTTTCCCGGGCAAAGCAACGCTGCTGAAAGGCATGCTGATTTTCCAGATGTTCCCGGCGGTGCTGTCGCTGGTGGCGCTGTATGCCCTGTTTGACCGTCTGGGCCAGTACGTGCCGTTTATTGGCCTGAATACCCACGGCGGCGTGATCTTTGCCTATCTCGGCGGTATTGCCCTGCATGTGTGGACCATCAAAGGCTATTTCGAAACCATCGACGGCTCGCTGGAAGAGGCGGCGTCGCTGGATGGCGCTACCCCGTGGCAGGCGTTCCGTCTGGTGCTGTTGCCGCTGTCAGTGCCGATTCTGGCGGTGGTGTTTATCCTGTCGTTTATCGCGGCGATCACCGAAGTACCGGTCGCCTCACTGTTACTGCGCGATGTGAACAGCTACACCCTGGCCGTAGGTATGCAGCAATACCTCAACCCGCAAAACTACCTGTGGGGCGACTTTGCCGCGGCGGCCGTACTGTCTGCCATCCCGATTACCGTGGTGTTCCTGCTGGCCCAGCGCTGGCTGGTGAATGGCCTGACGGCGGGCGGCGTGAAAGGTTAAGTTTCATCTGTTATGCCACTGCAACCCTCAACTTTAGACGTATTGTATTGACCCAACTTGTGACTGTTGTTAGGCGGCCTCCGGGCCGCCATTTTTTTATTCGCGTTTCAGCCGCTTCGAATTACACAGCCAGAGGGTGATCACCAGCAGCAGGATCGCCGCCGAGTAGATCAGCACGTCGAGCGGGGATTTATGATCGACAATGATCAGTCGCACAATGGCGGTGATGCCAATGTAGACAAAATAGCGCAGCGGGAAGTGAAAGCCGGACTGGAAGTACTTCACAATCAGGGCGATAAATTCAAAGTAGAGAAAGTAGACCACCAGACCTTCCACCAGTGCATATTTGCTGGTTTGCTCAGGGGCGAACAGCACATCCGCCAGATGCACCGTCTCTTTGCCGAGAAAGACGACCAGGATCAGGCCAAGGCTCAGCAGACCGAGGTTCAGCACGGTCTGGAGTATCGTTGAGATAAACTCAACGCGCGGGCGAGTCAGGGATGTCATACAGCACCTCATTCTCCAGGACGAGATTCCTGTATAACGCAAAAATGTGACGGGGATCTATATTTTTTGTTTATGTTTGGCGCATTCGCCCGCTGGCGCTGCGCTTACCGGGCCTACAAAAACCGTAGGCCGGGCAAACGCATTGCCGCCCGGCGTGAAGCATCAGCGGAAGTTAATGTTCTTATCGCTGGTCATGTCGTACAGCTGGAACTTACGCCCAAGCTGCTGACCACCGTCACGCGTCAGCGGTGTCCAGCCCACTGCCGCACGGCTGCGGGTCGGACCGGATGAGAACAGATCCAGCGGAATCGACACGTAAACCCCTTTGGTGAAGTCCCCTTCCCCGTACTCGTCCGGCGAGACGTTGGTGATGGTGGCGTAGCCGCCCACCACGACGCCGCTGTCGAAGTGTTTGGAGATATCCAGCGTGCCGCCCTTGTCGCCCGCCAGATACTGGCCGACGCTGGCTTTCACCAGCACGTCCTGCGCGAACGAAGGCGTCCAGTAGGCGGTCAGGTGGCCGGTTTTGACGCTGTAGTCGGTGAACTTCATCATGTCCTGCGCGCTGCGCCAGTCACGCTGCTTAACGTAGTTGGCATCAATCCCGAACGCCCAGTTGCTGTCGACGGGACGATACAGCACCTCCGCCCCCGCGCCGCCGAACATAGTCTCCAGGTAGCCTCCGTAAACCTGGCCGTAGAAGCCGTTGCCGAAGTACTGGAAGTAGTTGGCCTGCAGGTTATTCACGTAGACATCGTTCTGCACGTATTCACGCACGCGGGTACGCACGCGCGGCAGCTTCGAGTCGTTCGGCGGGTTCGTGTAGTTAAACTTGTCGTAGTTGTTCGCAATGTTGCCGAACAGGCTGCCGGTGGTCAGCAGGTGGTCGGTGACCCACAGATCCGCCGTCGCCATCGCACCCAGCTGATACATGTAGAAGTTTTCCGGCCCGCCGACGGACTGGTTCAGTACCGGATCGATATGGAAATCAAAGCGCGATTTATCGATATACCAGCCCTGCTCGGTGGTTTCCGGCACGATCGGCTCTACGCGTTTTTGCACCAGCTCGGTTTCATGCCCGAGCGGTTCGCCTTCAAGATGGCGCTTGAGGCTGGCGACATCGGTTTCGGTGGTGACCTGCGGCAGATTCAGGCGGTTCTCCGTCACGCGGATCGTGCGGATCCCGTCCGGGAGATCGTTCATCACGATCCGGTTGGCGCGTTCGATCCCTTCACGCGAGTCGCGGTATTTCACTTGCTCGCCGGTGACGTACAGCGTATCACCTTTCACCTGAATTTTCGGATCGGCCAGACCGGCGTTGTATTTCAGCAGCGTCAGCTGGTTTGCCACCACGGAGTGCTGCAGAATCGCATCCTGCGGCTCCGGCCGGTAGGCAGGCCGCGCGTTATCGTTGTAGTGCGGCCGCATGTCGTTGAAGTTGGTGCGCAGCGTGAAGCCAAACATCACCGTGTTGCCACGCTCGTAGCTGAGGTTAACGTCGGCCCAGTCGGTGACGCGATAAATGGCGCCGACGTTAAACTTGCTCTTCTGCTCAATCTTCCCGGCGAAGTCCTGCGAGTAGTCGTTCCCTTCGTACTCCAGCTTCAGGCGCAGCGGCTGCCACGGCGTCTGGTATTCCACGCCACCGAACAGCGAGGCCGGGCCGTGGAACATCTGGTCGCCGTTGATGGAACCGGCTTTCTTGTAGCTGTTATCGCGGTAGCAGTATTTATCGCTGTAGGTACAGAACGGGTTTTTAACGTTGCCGCTGGTGCCGAGATAGCCCCAGCCAAGACCGAGAGAAAAATCAAACGGTCCCCAGGCCTTGCTGGCCACGATGTATTCCGCGTCGAACAGGCCGGTACCGCCGATATCTTTTGCACCCACGGAGACCTGCGGCATCCAGTAGCTCTCTTCCCACAGGCGCAGCTTGACGTCGAAGGCTTTATCTTTGTAGGTCTGATCGCCGGAGAAGGCGTCGACGCTGCTGTACTGTTTCGTACGCACGTCGGTGTAGCGCAGCGTGGTTTCAAGCCACGGGAAAAGCTGTACGGAGGCAGAATAGTAGCGATACTGGTCGTTATCGCGGTAGTTAAGGCTAATTTCCCCTTCACGCGCCATGCGCGCGGTAGGCGTTTGCAGTAAACCGACGCCGCCGAAGTCTGACTGAGACGGGCCAACAGGTGCCGGATACGTTTCTGCATGGCAGGCGGCGCTTACGCAGAGCGCCAGCATGCTGTAGAGATAGGTTCTTTTCATTCTTCCGGTATCCGCTGTGTCAGGGAGTGAAGGATATCGGCGTTAAGCCCGTCATATGCCTTCGTCCAGAAATGGTCGGCAAAACCGACAAAAATGATGCTGCCCGGCATGGGTTCGATATGGCGTTTATTCCAGTACGCCACCGGCGCTTTTTGCGTATGCCCGTCTGGAAAAATAATCCATGCGTAGCTGTTATCCGCGCCGCTCAGCAGGCTTTGTTCGTCGAGATAGCTCGCCACGTCGCGACCGGGCGTAAAGAGCTTTTTACCGGGGCTGCTGATAAGCCCCATCACGGTCACCGTCGTCGGCTTCACCGGAAGCCAGAGGGTGTATTCCCCTTCAAGCGTGGGGTTGCCCTTTTCCGTGACGCGCACTTCATCTGGATCAAGATTGACTTTCTGGCGGCCTGTCACTTTCAGCGCCTGAAGCTGCTGGCGAACGCTGTTAATGGCCGCGGCATCGTCGCCGTCTTCCTGCTCCGCTAGGCTCGTCAGGCGGGCCAGCAGGGCACGGTGTTCCTGCTCCGCCTTAACCGTCGCCTGACGCTCGCCGATCACCGCTCCCGGCCACCAGCTGTTGGCAAGCCTTGGCTGCCCGACGAGATCGTGCAGATGCTCGGCGTTGGTTAAGGTTTTGGGTTTTTCACTGTCCGGCGTGTAGACCTTTACCGTTCCTGCGGACCACGCCAGCGGCGCGGCAAGGCTGACGAGAAGCGCAGCGTGGATGAGCGTTTTCATGATTTCGCCGCCTTGATCAGGGTGGTTTTCACCGGGAAGAAACCGGCACCGAGATACTGCAAGGACTGACGGATCTGCCCATCCTCGTCGATCCAGAAGCGGTTATGCCAGGTGGCCTGGTCGGTTGTCACCTTCTCATCCAATACGCGCACCTGAGTTTCGTCGCTGCCGACTTTCACGCTGTCCGTACCGTCCCAGCGGAAGGTGGAGCGGGCCGTGGCGTAGCGCACCTGCTTGTGCTCGGTCCAGCCCATCGTGCGCGTCCAGCTTGCGCCGTCGACGATCTGATTTGGCTTGATGAGCGGGTCTTCGGCGAGATTATTCACCTCGAGCAAGTTGTCGCCGCCGAGCAGCGTTTTCACGATTCGGGCATGCTGCGTGACGATGGTGGCCTGATCCTGCGTCACCCATTTCTGCTGCCCGTTTTCATCGAAAGCGAGCACCACAAACAGCTGCGGGCCATCGTTTAGCTGCATGTACTGGCTGGCGTACGGCATGTTCTGAAGTTCGTCATCGGTCAGATGAACGCCCGGCGTGCCGAACAGGCTTTCCCACAGTGAATGTCCCAGCCCTTTGGTGGTGGCTGAGCACGCCTGCAACAGCAGGCAAATCAGAATGATTGCAGGTCGCTTCACGACTCTTCTCCGAAGGGGCGAAATAACCACACCGAAGTGTGGTTATGATTAAAACACCCGGTATTACTGGGTGCTGGTTGTCGTAGTGGTCGTGGTTCCGGTATTGGAGCCATCACCGCCACCGGTTGCCGCCAGCGCGACACCCACGGCTGAACTTACGGTGCTGGTGCTGGCTGCGGTAGAACTTCCCGCAGACGCAGACGTCGCTGCCGACCCTGCTGCTTCCCCGACCTGGACCGGAGCTGCATAGACAGACGTCGCCGCAAGTGCAGATATGGCAAAAATGCCATACAGTACTTTCTTCATAACAATTTCCCTTCAATGAATGAATGGAGATTTGCCCGAAAAGAAATTCAGGCGGAATCGAGTATACACAACTACAGCAGAGGGTTTACCGTGGGGGGAAATAGGGGGACGGTTTTCGGACTAATGGATAAAACAGAAACGAAAAACAAATATTTGAAATAAATAATCGATAAAAATCAATAAATTATAATATATCCTTATTATCTTAGCTCTGCGTATTTTCTTAAAATAAACCGCAGCAATTAGCAGGTTAACCGCCTTTTTCAGATTAAACTCAGAGTCAGAATTTGAGTTAACTAACAGACATCAGGAATTATCCGATAAAAAAATGCCGGCATATCGCCGGCATTTTTCATGACATATTAATTACGCACGCCATGCTTTATAACGGTTAATCAAACCATTGGTGGAGCTGTCGTGGCTGTCGATGGCTTTATCGTCACCCAGCTCTGGCAGAATGCGGTTTGCCAGCTGTTTGCCCAGCTCAACGCCCCACTGGTCAAAGGTGAAGATGTTCAGGATCGCGCCCTGGGTGAAGATCTTGTGCTCGTACAGCGCAATCAGCGCGCCCAGGCTGAACGGGGTGATTTCGCGCAGCAGGATGGAGTTGGTTGGACGGTTGCCTTCGAACACTTTGAACGGCACAACGTGGTCCAGCGTGGCCGGATCTTTACCCTGGTCACGGTATTCCTGCTCAACCACTTCGCGGGATTTACCGAACGCCAGCGCTTCGGTCTGTGCGAAGAAGTTAGACAACAGCTTCGGATGGTGGTCGGACAGCGGGTTGTGCGTGATCGCCGGGGCGATGAAATCGCACGGTACCATTTTGGTACCCTGGTGAATCAGCTGATAGAACGCATGCTGGCCGTTGGTGCCCGGCTCGCCCCAGATGATCGGGCCAGTCTGGTAATCCACCGCGTTGCCGTTACGGTCAACGTACTTACCGTTGGATTCCATGTTGCCCTGCTGGAAGTAGGCCGCAAAACGGTGCATGTACTGGTCGTACGGCAGGATCGCTTCGGTTTCAGCGCCGAAGAAGTTGTTGTACCAGATACCGATCAGCGCCAGCAGCACCGGCAGGTTTTTCTCAGGCGCGGTGGTGGAGAAGTGTTTGTCCATCGCATGCGCGCCGGAGAGCAGCTCAACGAAGTTGTCAAAGCCTACGGACAGGATGATGGACAGACCGATTGCAGACCACAGGGAGTAGCGGCCGCCAACCCAGTCCCAGAACTCGAACATGTTCGCCGTATCGATGCCAAACTCGCCTACCGCTTTACCGTTGGTGGAGAGCGCCGCAAAGTGTTTCGCCACGTGCTTTTCGTCGCCCGCGGTTTTCAGGAACCAGTCACGCGCGCTGTGGGCGTTGGTCATGGTTTCCTGGGTGGTAAAGGTTTTAGACGCCACCAGGAACAGGGTAGTTTCCGGGTTCACGTTTTTCAGCACTTCGGCGATG
Organism: Enterobacter cloacae complex sp. P43RS; assembly: GCF_014930585.1. Classification (NCBI taxonomy): domain Bacteria; kingdom Pseudomonadati; phylum Pseudomonadota; class Gammaproteobacteria; order Enterobacterales; family Enterobacteriaceae; genus Enterobacter; species Enterobacter cloacae complex sp. P43RS. The sequence goes on along the minus strand of NZ_JADBRJ010000016.1, from coordinate 17,985 downwards.
TGGGTACCATCGACGTTAGAGACAAAGTGCATGTTGAGGTGGTTTTTGTACGGGCGCAGCGCTTCGGTCACCATGAACGGGCCGAGGTCAGAGCCGCCGATACCGATGTTAACCACGTCGGTGATCGCTTTGCCGGTGTAGCCTTTCCAGTTGCCGGAGATGATCGCTTCGGAGAACGTTTTCATCTTTTCCAGCACCGCGTTTACTTCCGGCATCACATCTTTGCCGTCAACGATGATTGGCGTATTGCTACGGTTGCGCAGCGCCACGTGCAGCACGGCACGGTCTTCGGTGCGGTTGATCTTCTCGCCGGAGAACATGGATTTGATGGCGTCGGCCAGCTCGGTCTCTTTCGCCAGATCCTGCAGTTTTGCCAGCGTCTCTTCGGTAATGCGGTTCTTGGAGAAATCCACCAGCATGAGGTCATCGAAGGTCGCGGAGAACTTAGTGAAACGATCGGCATCTTTCGCGAACAGATCCGCGATGGTGACGTCTTTCATTTCATCATAATGTTTCTGGAGTGCCTGCCAGGCAGCGGTCTGCGTTGGGTTGATGTTTTTCATTAGCAATACTCTTCTGATTTGAGAATTGTGACTGCGGTCGATTGTAGCGCCTGCAAATAAAAATTGTGATGGTTTTTATGCCATTGCCCTGGTCTGCATCAAACGCAGGTGAAAAGACCCGAAAAGTATAGCTGCTGTCGAGCCCTTCCGGCGTGGCGAAATGTCGGTCAAAAGGGGGTAAAAAGGAGCATAAAATATGGGCCTGTTATAAGTCCTGTTTCTCAGGGGTACCCCCCCATAAAAAATCCGCATAATCCCAGCATTGACAGGACCTCCCCCGCATTTTATTTATAGGGCCGTATTTTGCGCCTGCACCTGTTTTCGTTTCATTCTTGTGCCAAGGTCGCTTATTAATTCCCTGACACGAGGTTGTTATGACGAGTTTTGTGGTCGCCAAGTTTGGCGGCACCAGTGTGGCCGATTACGATGCCATGAACCGCAGCGCCGATGTGGTGCTGGCCGATCCGAATACCCGCCTGGTGGTGCTCTCTGCATCCGCCGGCGTGACGAACCTGCTGGTTTCTCTGTCTGAAGGACTGGAAGCGACAGAACGTTTCGTGAAGCTGGATGCACTGCGCAAAATTCAGTTCGACATTCTTGAACGTCTGCAAAACCCGAACGTGATCCGCGAAGAAGTGGAGCGCCTGCTGGAAAATATCACCACCCTGGCAGAAGCGGCATCACTGGCCACCTCTACCGCCCTGACCGATGAACTGGTCAGCCACGGTGAATTGATGTCTACCCTGCTGTTCGTTGAAATTATGCGCGAGCGTAACGTTCAGGCGCAGTGGTTTGACGTGCGTAAAGTGATGCGCACCAGCGATCGTTTTGGGCGCGCCGAACCGGACGTTGAGATGCTGGCCGAGCTCACCAACCAGCAGCTGGCGCCGCGCCTGGCAGAAGGCATGGTGATCACCCAGGGCTTTATCGGCAGCGAAGCGAAAGGACGCACGACCACGCTTGGCCGTGGCGGCAGCGATTACACCGCCGCGCTGCTGGGCGAAGCCCTGCACGCAACGCGCGTGGATATCTGGACTGACGTGCCGGGTATTTACACCACCGATCCGCGCGTCGTTTCCGCGGCAAAACGTATTGATGTGATTGCCTTTGAAGAAGCGGCTGAAATGGCCACCTTCGGTGCAAAAGTGCTGCATCCGGCAACGCTGCTGCCTGCCGTGCGCAGCGATATTCCGGTCTTCGTTGGCTCCAGTAAAGATCCAAAAGCGGGCGGGACGCTGGTCTGCAAGAAAACCGAGAACCCGCCACTGTTCCGCGCGCTGGCCCTGCGCCGCCGCCAGACGCTGGTCACGCTGCACAGCCACAATATGCTCCACTCCCGCGGCTTCCTGGCGGAAGTGTTTGGCATCCTCGCGCGCCATAACATCTCTGTAGATTTGATTACCACCTCCGAGGTGAGCATTGCGCTGACGTTGGACACCACCGGCTCTACCTCCACCGGCGACACCCTGCTGACGCAGTCGCTGCTGATTGAGCTGTCTGAGCTGTGCCGCGTGGAGGTCGAAGAAGACCTGGCGCTGGTGGCCATCATCGGTAACAAGCTGTCTCGCGCCTGCGGCGTGGGCAAAGAGGTGTTCGGCGTGCTTGACCCGTTCAACATCCGCATGATCTGCTACGGTGCCTCCAGCTATAACCTTTGCTTCCTGGTCCCTGCCGATCAGGCCGAGCAGGTGGTGCAGAAACTTCATCAGAATTTGTTTGAATAAAATTCGTTAGCACGATAAACAATACCTATAAGCCGGGCACAGACCCGGCTTTTTCATAACTAAACAACACGACAATACTGCAAGGAATTCACTATGTTATCCGCTATCACCCGGCTGTTCCCGCTATGGGCGCTGCTGCTCTCCGTACTCGCGTATTACACCCCTAACACGTTCACGGGCATTGGTCCGTGGGTCACCACGCTGCTGATGCTGATTATGTTCGGCATGGGCGTGCACCTGAAAATCGACGATTTTAAACGCGTGCTGTCGCGCCCGGCGCCGGTGGCTGCAGGGATCTTCCTGCACTACCTGGTGATGCCGCTCGCGGCCTGGCTGCTGGCGATGGCCTTTAAGATGCCGCCCGATCTCTCCGCCGGGATGGTGCTGGTGGGCAGCGTCGCCAGCGGTACGGCATCTAACGTGATGATCTATCTCGCGAAAGGTGACGTGGCGCTCTCCGTGACCATCTCTTCGGTATCCACGCTGGTGGGCGTGATTGCCACACCGCTGTTAACCCGCCTGTACGTGGACGCGCATATTCAGGTGGACGTGATGGGCATGCTGCTCAGCATTCTGCAGATTGTGGTGATCCCGATTGCGCTGGGGCTGGTCATTCACCATCTGTTCCCGCGCGTGGTGAAAGCGGTTGAGCCGTACCTGCCCGCGTTTTCGATGGTCTGCATTCTGGCGATCATCAGCGCCGTGGTGGCTGGTTCCGCGTCGCACATTGCCTCGGTGGGCTTTGTGGTGATCGTCGCGGTGGTGCTGCACAACACCATCGGCCTGCTGGGCGGCTACTGGGGCGGGAAGCTGTTTGGCTTTGACGAGTCCACCTGCCGCACGCTGGCAATCGAGGTAGGCATGCAGAACTCCGGCCTGGCGGCGGCGCTGGGTAAAATTTACTTCTCACCGCTGGCGGCCCTGCCGGGCGCGCTGTTCTCCGTCTGGCATAACCTGTCCGGCTCGCTGCTGGCGGGCTACTGGTCCGGTAAGCCGATTGATGAGCAACCGAAAAAAGATGCGCTGAAGCAGGGTTAATTGACGCGGCTTGCTTTACACTGGAGCCTCCCCATCAGGAGGCTTCAGCAATGGCTACACCACGATTGACCCAGAAAGACATGACGGAAGCCGAGCAGCGCGAACTGAAAACGCTTCTCGACCGCGCCCGCATCGCCCATGGCCGCACGCTGACGAACGCCGAAACCAATCAGGTGAAAAAAGAGTATATCGATAAGCTGATGGCGCAACGTGAGGCTGCGGCGAAAAAAGCCCGCAAGCTGAAAAAAGAGCAGGCTTATAAGCCGGATGCAGAGGCGACCTTTTCCTGGTCCGCCAATACATCAACCCGTGGAAGGCGCTAATCAGCGCCCTTTCTTTTTGCGACCCGGCTGGGTAAAGCGTTTTCCGTTACCCGGCTTGCCCCGCCCTTTCTCTTCCGCCTGCGGTGCCTTCACCACCGGACGTTTAATCGCCTGCGTTTTCGGTTTGGCTTTGGCTTTCGGCTTCGCTTCGGACGAGGAGTTTTCGATAAGCTTGAACAGCTCGATCAGCTCGTCGTCCGTTAAGTCACGCCACTCGCCCAGCGGGATCCCGGACAGGCTGACGTTCATGATGCGCGTACGTTCCAGCTTCGTCACTTCATAACCAAAATACTCGCACATGCGACGGATCTGGCGATTCAGGCCCTGCACCAGCGTGATACGGAACGCAAAGGGCGCTTCTTTTTTGACCTTGCACTTCTTCGTCACGGTGCCCAGAATCGGCACGCCTGCGCCCATGCCGCGGATAAATTCGTCCGTCACCGGCTTGTTCACCGTCACGATGTACTCTTTCTCGTGGTCGTTACCGGCACGCAGAATTTTGTTCACCAGGTCGCCGTGGTTGGTGAGGAAAATCAGCCCCTGAGAGTCTTTATCCAGACGGCCAATCGGGAAAATACGGCTACTGTGGTTCACGAAATCAACAATGTTGTCCCGCTCGCCGTCTTCCGTGGTGCTGACAATCCCAACCGGTTTGTTCAACGCGATAAACACCAGGTCTTCTGCATCACGCGGTTCGATGACCTGACCATTTACTTTAACCACATCGCCAGGGACCACCTGGTCACCGATAGTGGCGCGTTTGCCGTTGAGGAACACGTTACCTTGTTCAATGTAACGGTCCGCCTCGCGACGTGAGCAGATCCCGCTCTCGCTAATGTACTTGTTTAATCGGGTTGATTGAGTTGGCAGCATAGTTTCTCCTGTGAAGGGCGAAATATACCTTAGGTATGGACTGGAAAAAAAGATTAGCCGACGGTAACTGAGACGGGTTTTCCAAGTTTACATAACATCATGATCAGCGTATCAAGGGTGAACTTACTGGTTTTGAGGTTCACGACATCAGACACGCGGGGACGAGAGACGTTTAGCCTGACGGCAGCGTCAGTCTGACGCAGTTTATTCTCCGCAATCCACGAGGAAATTTCCTGCATCAGTTGCCGCTTGATGGCAAGCAACTGCTCAACCTCTTTTTCGGCACTTTCGTGCAACTGTTTAGCTTCACTTTTTTCAAAACCCAGCTCAGCAAAAATGTTCGTTTCTGAAGCTGTCACATGCCGAATTTTTGTATCAACGCGTCTTCCCATTTTCATCCTCTCCGAGCATCAAGCACCGCCTGAAAACGTGCCTTTGCTATGTATTTATCATGGCCTGATGTCCGCTGCGTTTTCTTCTTAAAGCAATGCAGTACGTAAACAGCATCCTCATAACGAGCCAAATAGATGATTCGGTATGCGCCCGTGTCACCGCGTAGCCGTATCTCTGCAACGCCTTTGCCAATCTCTGAGATCGGCTTCCAGTCTGCCGCCTCTAATCCAGCCTGTAATCGATGTAGCTGATACCCTGCATCCCGCCGGATTTCCTCCGGGAAGCCGAGCAAATCATCGAAGGCACTCCCCATCCATGCAATGGGTCTCATTGCTGGTTTTTCTGAAAGCATACCACATCCCTGTATAAAATTTTATACATAAAAGATTACATTGTCTCACTCCACAGGTCTGCTTATGACCTGAGGAGTGACGTTACGTTTTCAGTGGAGTTTGGTCACGCCTCATGGAGAGGATCTGCGAGGCGCTTTCAGAGATTAATACTCATCCCGCTCGTCATCTTCATCCGGCTGTTCCATCACGCTGTAGGCCACCGCGCAGAACAGCGAGTTAAGACGCTTCATATCCCCCAGCAGCCCCAGGTGCAGGGAGCTGGTCTCGATGCTCTGCACGTTCTGCTGGTGCAGACGTTCAACGTGGGCGTGCGAGTAGCGGCGGTTGAGGATGCGGAAACGATGCTTGTTGCGGCGCAGGCGGCGTGCGCTCGGTACGTCGCTGGAGAAGAACACCGACATCGCCAGCTTCAGGTTGCTCACCAGCTTTTCGTGCAGCGCTTCGAGCTCCTTCAGCCCTTCCACGGAGAACGCCCGACGCGCGGCCAGGGATTTGTCCGCGATTTCGCTGCCCATACGCTCAACGATGTCCGAGGCCTGCTCAAGGTTAAGCGACATCTCAATGATTTCAGCCCAGCGGCGCGACTCCTCTTCCGCCAGCTCGTCCTGCGGGATACGCGCCAGATAGAGCTTGATGGCGGTATACAGCACGTTGATGTCGTCCGCCAGCCTGCGCAGCTCTTTTTCCTCGCGCGGCTCGCCGTGCATCACCTTTTTCAGCCCTTCGAGCATGGTTTCCATCGCGTCGCCCATGCGCAGCGTTTCGCGGGCGGCGTTGGCGATGGCCAGCGCGGGGGTGTCCAGCACGGAGGTATCCAGATGCTTCGGCTTAAGGCGCGCGTCCAGCTCCGGTTCATCACGGATAAGACGCTCGCAGAAGCGGGCCATCGGCGCGGCAAACGGCACCATCGCCAGGCAGCGCACCAGGTTATAGAAGACGTGGAAGTAGATCACCAGCTCCGCTTTCGGCAGCGGGAGGTTGTCCATCAGGTTTGCCAGCGGATGGACAAACGGCAGAATAATCAGGCTGCCCACCAGCTTAAACAGCAAACTCCCCAGCGCCACGCGGCGGGCGGCAGCATTGGCCGCGCTGTTGTTAAGCATCGCCAGCAGGCCAGAGCCGAGGTTAGCGCCGATCACCAGACACAGCGCCACCGGGAAGGAGATCGCGCCCGCGGCGGTGAGCGTGGCCGTCAGCAGCACGGCGGCCAGGCTGGAGTAGCTGATGATGGCAAACACTGCCCCGATCAGCGCATCCAGCATGATGTCACCGGTCAGCGAGGCGAAGATGACCTGCACGCCGTTCGCCTGGGTGATAGGCGTCACCGCCTGCACAATCAGCTCCAGCGCCAGCAGAATCAGCCCGAGGCCAATACCCACGCGGCCAAGCTGCCCGGCCCGGGTCTGCTTGCGGCCAAGGAAAAAGATCACACCGATGAAAATCAGCAGCGGCGACAGCCAGGAGAGATCGAACGTCAGGATACGCGCCATCAGCGCGGTACCGACGTCAGCACCCAGCACGATCACCAGCGCCGGGGCGAGCGCGACCAGATCCTGCGCCACGAAGGAGGTGACGAGCATGGTGGTGGCATTGCTGCTTTGCACCAGCGCCGTGACGCCAATCCCCGCGCAGAAGGCGAGCGGCTTCTTCTCAACGCTGCCGCTGAGGACGGTACGTAAGCGCGCGCCGAACACGCGCATCACGCCGGTGCGGACAATATGGGTGCCCCATATGAGCAGTGCGACTGCCGAAAGCAGATGTAACAACGTCAGCACGGAAGTGGGTTCTCCTTATCGTTATAGATTTTATGATTAAGTATAAGGGTTTAAACGTAAGAAAGAGACAGGGCACCGTTGAGGTGCCCTGTTTGTTGTAAGGAAAAGTGACGTTAGTCCGCGTCGTAGCCTAAATTCGGCGCCAGCCAGCGCTCTACCTCAGACACGCTCATGCCTTTGCGCAGGGCGTAATCTTCGATCTGATCGCGCTGCAGCTGCGCCACGGCGAAGTACTTGCTGTCCGGATGACTGAAGTACCAGCCCGACACGGACGCGCCCGGCCACATGGCGAACGACTCGGTGAGCTTCATGCCGGTATGCGCTTCCACGTCCAGCAGTTTCCAGATAGTGCCTTTTTCGGTGTGTTCCGGACAGGCCGGATAGCCCGGCGCCGGACGAATCCCCTGGTAGTTTTCGCGGATCAACTCCTCGTTGCTGAGATTCTCATTCGCCGCGTAACCCCAGTACACCTTACGTACGCGTTCGTGCAGGTATTCAGCAAAGGCTTCCGCCAGGCGGTCAGCAATCGCTTTCACCATGATCTTATTGTAATCATCGTGTTGCGCTTCAAACGCGTCCGCCAGGGCGTCTTCTTCCAGACCGCCGGTTACCGCAAAGGCGCCGATATAGTCAGCTTTCCCGCTCAGCTTCGGCGCAACGAAATCCGCCAGGCAGTAGTTGGCAAAGCCCACTTTTTCGGTTTGCTGCCGCAGGTGATGGCTCACGGCCAGCACGTGGGTGCGGGTTTCATCGCGATAGATTTCTACGTCGTCACCCACGCGGTTCGCCGGGAACAGCCCCACTACGCCGCGCGGGTTGAGGGTTTTCTCTGCGCTCAGCGTGTCCAGCATATCGTTGGCGTCTTTAAACAGACGCTTCGCCTCTTCGCCTACGACTTCATCTTCGAGGATGCGCGGATATTTGCCCGCCAGCGACCAGGTCATAAAGAACGGCGTCCAGTCAATGTAGTTGCGCAGCGTCTCGATGCTGGCCGTCACGTCCTGCACGCCCAGACGATGCGCGACCGGCGGCGTATAGCTTGCCCAGTCAAAGGCCAGGTCGTTATCGCGTGCGGCAGCGAGCGTCACCGGCGGCGTGCGCGGTTTTTTGCGCCCGTGCTGCACGCGAACGGTTTCGTACTCCTGGCGGGTGCGCGCCACAAAATCGTCGCGCTGAGTCTCGGAGAGCAGTGCGGAAACCACGCCCACCGTGCGCGAGGCGTTCTGCACGTAAACCGTCGGTCCGCTGTAGTTCTGCTCGATCTTCACTGCCGTGTGCGCTTTCGAGGTGGTCGCCCCGCCAATCAGCAGCGGAATGGTGAAGCCCTGACGCTCCATCTCTTTTGCCACGTTGACCATTTCGTCGAGCGACGGCGTAATCAGGCCGGAGAGGCCAATCAGATCGGCGTTCACTTCGCGCGCAGTCTTGAGGATTTTATCCGCCGGAACCATCACGCCAAGGTCGATAATTTCGTAGTTATTACACTGCAACACCACGCCAACAATGTTTTTGCCGATGTCGTGCACGTCGCCCTTCACGGTGGCGATAACCATTTTACCGTTGCTGGAGCCCTTCTCTTTGCTGGCTTCGATGAAGGGTTCAAGATAAGCCACTGCCTGCTTCATGACGCGAGCGGATTTCACCACCTGCGGCAGGAACATCTTGCCCTCGCCGAACAGATCGCCGACCACGTTCATGCCGTCCATCAGCGGCCCTTCGATCACCTCAATCGGGCGGGCTGCCTGCTGACGCGCTTCCTCGGTGTCCTGCTCGATGAACTCGGTAATCCCTTTCACCAGCGAGTATTCCAGACGCTTTTTCACGTCCCAGGAACGCCACTCGGCCTGCTGAACATTGGACGATTCATCCGATTTACTGCCGCGGTATTTTTCCGCCAGGTCGAGCATGCGCTCGGTGGCGTCGTCGCGACGGTTGAGGATCACGTCCTCTACGGCATCGCGCAGTTCAGCAGGCAGATCGTCGTAAATCGCCAGCTGTCCGGCGTTGACGATACCCATGTCCATCCCATTGCGGATGGCGTAGTAGAGGAACACGGCGTGGATCGCCTCACGCACCGGGTCGTTGCCGCGGAACGAGAACGAGACGTTCGACACGCCGCCGGAGATCAGCGCATGCGGCAGCTCGCGCTTGATGTCTTCACACGCGCCGATAAAGTCCTGGGCGTAGTTGTTGTGCTCTTCGATGCCGGTCGCGACGGCAAAGATGTTCGGGTCGAAAATAATGTCTTCCGGCGGGAAGCCCACCTCTTCGGTCAGAATTTTGTACGCGCGGCGGCATATCTCAATTTTGCGCTCGCGGGTGTCGGCCTGGCCCACCTCATCGAAGGCCATCACCACCACGGCCGCACCGTAGCGGCGCACCATCTTCGCGTGGTGGATAAAGATATCCACGCCCTCTTTCATCGAGATGGAGTTAACGATGCCTTTGCCCTGAATGCACTTCAGCCCTTTTTCGATGACCTCCCACTTGGAGGAGTCAATCATGATCGGCACGCGGGCGATATCCGGCTCACCGGCAATCAGGTTGAGGAAACGCACCATCGCCGCTTCGGCGTCAAGCATCCCCTCGTCCATGTTGATATCGATAATCTGCGCCCCGCTTTCCACCTGCTGGCGGGCGACGTCCAGCGCTTCGCTGTACTTCTCTTCTTTGATCAGGCGCTTGAATTTAGCGGAACCGGTAACGTTGGTACGTTCACCCACGTTCACAAACAGGCTGTCGTCGCCGATGGTCAACGGCTCCAGGCCGGAAAGGCGACAGGCAACCGGCAGCTCGGGCAGCTTGCGCGGCGGCAGCCCGTCCACGGCGCGGCTCATGGCGGCGATGTGCTCCGGCGTGGTGCCGCAGCAGCCGCCGACGATGTTCAGGAAGCCTGACTCGGCCCACTCGCGGATTTGCGCCGCCATGGTGTCAGCATCCAGATCGTACTCGCCAAACGCGTTCGGCAGACCGGCGTTCGGATGCGCGGTAACGTAGCATTCGGCGATGCGCGAAAGCTCCTGCACGTACTGACGCAGTTCGTCTGGTCCCAGCGCGCAGTTCAGGCCGAAGGAGAGCGCGTCGGCGTGGCGCAGGGAGTTATAAAACGCTTCGGTTGTCTGGCCGGACAGGGTGCGGCCGGAGGCGTCGGTGATGGTGCCGGAGATCATGATCGGCAGGTCAACGCCCAGCGCCTCAAACTCCTCTTTCACCGCGTATATCGCGGCTTTGGCGTTGAGGGTATCGAACACCGTTTCAATCAGGATCAGGTCGGAGCCACCTTCCACCAGCGCTTTGGTCGATTCACGATACGCCGTAACCAGCTGGTCAAAGGTGATATTACGAAACGCCGGGTCGTTGACGTCCGGTGAAATCGACGCGGTGCGGTTGGTCGGGCCAAGCACCCCGGCAACGTAGCGCGGCTTGTCCGGCGTGCGGGCCGTCCACTCGTCGGCACAGGCGCGGGCGAGCCTGGCCGCCTCATAGTTGATCTCCGCCGACAGGGATTCCATCTGGTAATCCGCCATGGCGATGGTTGTCGAGTTGAAGGTGTTAGTTTCAACGATATCCGCACCCGCTTCAAAGTAGGCATTGTGGATATCCTTAATCACGGACGGCTTGCTGAGCACCAGCAGGTCGTTGTTTCCTTTCAGGTCGCAGGGCCAGTCGGCGAAGCGCTCGCCGCGGAAATCGTCTTCGCTCAGACGATAGCTCTGGATCATGGTGCCCATGCCGCCGTCCAGCACCAGAATTCGTTCATTTAACTGCGCACGCAGTTGCTCTACTTTGCTGCTCACACTTGCTCCCGACAACGCTCAACAAGGCCAAAAGGCTGCGTTCCATACTGGCACAATCTCGCAGGGTGGAAAAGTCACGCCGCGGTAACATGAGACATGTTCACCATCACTCCTCCGATCAGTCAGGAAAGCGGTTGCAAATTCACCAAATAAAACGAAAATGATTTCCACGATACAGAAAAAGGAGATCGTCATGGTCGCGACCGTTCCCGCCAAACGCGGCAGAAAACCTGCCGCCACCGCCGCTGCACAACCCGGCGGACAGGTTCAATCCCTGACGCGCGGTCTGAAGCTGCTGGAGTGGATAGCCGAATCGCACGGCAGCGTGGCCCTGACGGAGCTGGCCCAGCAGGCTGGTCTGCCGAACTCCACCACGCACCGCCTGCTGACCACCATGCAGCAGCTGGGCTTTGTCCGCCAGGTCGGCGAGCTGGGGCACTGGGCGGTGGGCGCGCATGCGTTTATCGTGGGCAGCAGCTTCCTGCAGAGCCGTAACCTGCTGGCGATTGTGCACCCGATCCTGCGCAAGCTGATGGAGGAGTCCGGCGAGACGGTGAACCTTGCGGTGCTCGACCAGAGCGACCACCAGGCGATTATCATCGACCAGGTGCAGTGCACGCAGTTGATGCGCATGTCCGCGCCGATTGGCGGCAAGCTGCCGATGCACGCATCCGGGGCGGGGAAAGCGTTTCTCTCGCAGCTGAGCGAAGAGCAGGTGACCGGGCTGCTGCACCGAAAAGGGCTGCACGCCTATACCCACGCCACGCTGGTGTCGCCGGTGCATCTGAAAGAAGATCTGGCGTTGACCCGCAAGCGCGGCTATTCGTTTGATGACGAAGAACATGCCCTTGGGCTGCGCTGCCTCGCGGCCTGTATTTTCGACGAACATCGCGAGCCGTTTGCTGCGATCTCCATCTCTGGCCCCATCTCACGTATGACCGACGACCGGGTGACCGAGCTGGGCGCGCTGGTGATTAAGGCCGCGAAAGAGGTGACGCTGGCGTACGGTGGGATTCGTTAAACCGCACACAAAACCGCTGCTTGCGGCGGTAAGCGTACACATCTTCCACATGCCCCTTTTTGATCCGCGTTTGTAGCCCGCGCCAGTAGCTGGCGTGGAACAGATCTTCATGCATTTCTTCAAATAACGGCCCGATGCGTGGGTCCGCACACAGCCAGTGGCGAAACTCCTCGGGAAACACATCGCCCGGCGAAACGCTGTACCACGGCTCGCTGGAGAGCTCATCCTCCGGGTAACGGGGCGGCGGGATATCGCGAAAGTTCACCTCGGTCATGTAGCAAATTTCATCGTAATCGTAGAACACCACTCGCCCGTGACGGGTGACGCCGAAGTTTTTAAACAGCATATCGCCAGGGAAGATATTGGCGGCGGCGAGCTGGCGGATGGCGTTGCCGTACTCTTCAATGGCATCACGTAATGCCTGGCCCTCTGACTGTTCCAGCCAGATATTGAGCGGCACCATACGGCGCTCAATGTAGAGATGGCTAATCGCTATTTTATCGCCCAGATCGGTGATTTTCGTCGGCGCTTCCTGCATTAACAGCGACATGAGCGCCGGATCGATCTGCTGCTTATCCAGCACAAAGTTTTCAAACTCCTGGGTATCGGCCATTCGCCCGACGCGATCGTGCTCTTTTACCAGCTGATAGCAGGCGCGGACGTGGGCTGCGGTCATCTCTTTCTGCGGGGCGAATCTGTCTTTTATCACCTTAAAGACCCGGTCGAATCCCGGCAGCGTGAAAACCAGCATCACCATGCCGCGGATACCTGGCGCTTCGATAAACTGCTCATCCGCCGCGGTGACATAGCGCAGATACTCCCGATAACTTTCCGTTTTGGCATGCTTCTGACAGCCAATCGCCATATACAACTCGGCGGTGGTTTTGCCCGGCAGGATCTCGCGCAGCCACTCCACCAGGGCGGCAGGCAGCGGGGCGTACACCATGAAATAGGAGCGGGCAAAGCCAAACACGATGCTGGCCTCGGCGCTGGTGGTCAGGCAGGTATCGACAAACAGTTCGCCGTCGTCGGTACGGTGAATGGGCAACAGAAACGGCACAATGGCCGTCGGCGTAACCAGTTTGCCCACCAGCCAGGCGGCCTTATTCCGGTAGAACAGCTCGTTGGCCACCTGCAAATGGCTGCGGCTGAGCACCTCCTCGCCGTAGGTTTCACGAAGATGCGCATGGATATAGCCGATATCCCGGAGCTTGTTCTCCCACGGCAGGCGCAGCGGCAAATCCGTTAAGATGCGATGCAGGAGCTTTTCCCACCCGCGATCGGGGAAAAAATCTTTCGCCAGCGGACGCGGAATGGTACGGAAGCGGCGCTCAGGCTGGGAGCTGAAGATAAATAACCGCTCAGGAGATAATGAGCGGTGGTCAAATAACCGGCAATAGACGGAGTTGAAAAAGCTCTCCGCAATCTCGAAGCGAGGGTAGTCGGGTAACAGATGGGTGTAATGCTCTTTCACGCGCAGTAAAAATGCCGCGTCCGGGCTTTTACCGTCGGTAATACAGCGCAGCTGCTCCACCACCAGACCCACATGATGGTCATAGAGATGAATACGCTGCTTCATGGCCTGCTGAACCGCATGCCAGTCTGCATGTTCGAAGCGCTGCTGCGCGCCGGAGGTCACTTCCAGAAAACGGCCATACTGGGCATCAAAGCCCTGCAGAATGGTTTGGGCAATCAGCAATTCCAGGCCACGCGACATATATTCCCCCTCACCCCGTCCCTCTCCCCGGAGGGGAGAGGGGGAAAAGTTTAGAACTGTGCTTCTTCGGTTGACCCCGTTAAGGCGGTAACGGATGAGGTGCCTCCCTGGATGATGGTCGTCACGTTATCAAAGTAGCCCGTACCCACTTCCTGCTGGTGAGAAACAAAGGTATAGCCGTCTTTACCAGCGGCAAACTCCGGCTGCTGCACCTTCTCAACGTAGTGCTTCATGCCCTCCCCCTGCGCGTAAGCGTGCGCCAGGTCGAACATGTTGAACCACATGCTGTGGATGCCTGCCAGGGTGATGAACTGGTACTTGTAGCCCATATCCGACAGCTGCTGCTGGAAGCTGGCGATGGTTTTGTCATCCAGCTTTTTCTGCCAGTTGAAGGACGGCGAACAGTTGTAGGCCAGCAGTTTGCCCGGGTATTTCGCATGAATCGCATCGGCAAAGCGCTTCGCCAGCGTCAGATCCGGCGTGGACGTTTCACACCAGACCAGGTCGGCGTAAGGGGCATAGGCCAGGCCGCGGCTGATGGCCTGTTCGATACCGGCATGCGTGCGATAGAACCCCTCGCTGGTGCGCTCGCCGGTAATAAATTCGCTATCGTACGGATCGCAGTCAGAGGTAATCAGGTCCGCAGCATCCGCATCGGTACGGGCAATCACCAGCGTCGGCACGCCGAGCACGTCAGCAGCGAGACGCGCGGCAACCAGCTTCTGAATCGCTTCCTGGGTCGGGACGAGAACTTTTCCGCCCATATGCCCGCACTTCTTCACCGACGCCAGCTGGTCTTCGAAGTGAACGGCCGCTGCACCGGCCTCAATCATCGATTTCATCAGTTCGAAGGCGTTCAGCACGCCGCCGAAGCCCGCTTCCGCATCCGCCACGATCGGCAGGAAGTAATCAATAAAACGCGGATCGTTGGGCTCAATGCCTGCGGCCCACTGGATCTGATCCGCGCGGCGGAAGGTATTGTTGATCCGATCCACCACCGACGGTACCGAGTTGGCTGGATAAAGAGATTGATCCGGATACATGCTGGAGGCCAGGTTAGCGTCCGCCGCGACCTGCCAGCCGGAAAGGTAAATGGCTTCTATGCCGGCCTTCGCCTGCTGCAAAGCCTGACCGCCGGTCAGCGCACCGAGGCTGTTGATATAACCCTTTTTGGAGCCACCGTGCAGCAGCTTCCACATTTTCGCCGCACCGTTCTGTGCCAGCGTGCATTCCGGGTTGACCGAGCCGCGTAATTTCACCACGTCCTCCGCGCTGTAAGGACGGCGGATGCCTTCCCAGCGCGGTTGAGTCCACTCTTTCTTTAATTCTTCGATTTGTTGGGTACGGGTTTTCATGTGCAGATGCTCCATATTGTTATGTGGTGAGTTACGCCAGGAAGCGGTAGCCTGGCAGGGTCAGGAAGTCGATTAAGTCATCTGATGTGGTGATTTGCTCCATCAGCCGCGCTGCGTCGTCAAAGCGTCCGCTGCTGAAGCGGTGTTCGCCCAGCTCGTCCTGGATGACCCGCATCTCTTCGGCCAGCATCTGACGGAACAGGGCTTTGGTGACCGGCTTGCCGTTGCTGAGCGTTTTTTGATGGTGGATCCACTGCCAGATAGAGGTGCGCGAAATTTCCGCCGTGGCAGCATCTTCCATCAGGCCGTAGATAGGCACGCAGCCGTTGCCGGAGATCCACGCTTCGATGTACTGGACCGCGACGCGAATATTGGCACGCATCCCCTCTTCCGTTCGCTCGCCCGCGCACGGTGCCAGCAGCTGTTCTTCAGCCGTTGGGGCATCTTCTTCGCGCGTGACAAACAGCTGATTTTTGTTATCGCCGAGTACGCGATTGAAGACCTCCATCGCCGTATCGGCCAGGCCCGGATGGGCAATCCACGTGCCGTCGTGACCGTTACGGGCTTCCAGCTCTTTATCGGCTTTCACCTTGTTGAGCACCTGATTATTGCGCTCCGCGTCTTTGCTCGGAATAAAGGCCGCCATGCCGCCCATCGCAAAGGCACCGCGCTTGTGGCAGGTTTTAATCAGCAGACGCGAATAGGCGCTCAGGAAGGGTTTATCCATGGTCACGACCTGGCGGTCCGGCAGTACGCGATCGGGATAGTTTTTCAGCGTCTTGATGTAGCTGAAAATATAGTCCCAGCGTCCGCAGTTCAGGCCGACAATGTGGTCGCGCAGGGCATGCAGAATTTCATTCATCTGGAACACGGCGGGCAGCGTTTCAATCAGCAGCGTGGCCTTGATCGTGCCGCGCGGCAGGTTGAATCGATCTTCCGCGTAGCTAAATACTTCGCTCCACCAGGCGGCTTCCTGCCAGGCCTGCGTTTTTGGCAGATAGAAATAGGGACCGCTACCTTTTGCCAGCAGGTTTTTGTAGTTATGGAAGAAATAAAGTGCGAAATCAAACAGGCTGCCCGGAATGGCTTCTCCACGCCATGTGACATGTTTTTCAGGGAGGTGCAGACCTCGTACGCGACAGATCAGCACCGCCGGATTCGGTTTGAGCTGGTAGATTTTCCCGGCTTCGTTGGTGTAGCTGATGGTGCCGTTGACGGCATCGCGCAGGTTGATCTGCCCGTCGATAACTTTGTTCCAGTCCGGGGCCAGCGAATCTTCAAAATCGGCCATAAAGACTTTAACGTTGGCGTTCATGGCGTTGATCACCATTTTGCGCTCTACCGGACCAGTGATCTCAACGCGACGATCCTGTAAATCTTCAGGAATGCCGCGGATTTTCCACTCACCACGACGAATGGAAGCAGTTTCCGAAATAAATCCTGGCAACTTGCCGTTATCGATTTCCTGCTGTTGGTGAATGCGTGCCGCCAGCAGCTTATTGCGCTGCGGCGTAAAGCGGGTCACCAGCTCAGTCAGAAACTCTACCGCTTCGGCCGTCAAAACCTGCTGTTCTTGCTCACCATTCGGCTGGGTAAAGGTCAATTCATCGACCGTGGTTGCCTGTTGAGTCATCGTTCTGCTCCTCATCAAAGATCCAAAATCACGCCCCCAATGCGAACGAAAGATCGTTGTGTAGTTTTCGCTCAGCAGAATTAAGACTATCTATAATTTTTCCAAAATCAAAAACAATTTCCATTTTAATTTTAATTACAACGCAACATAATGATTAATATGGAGTTAAAGTTTCCTGGTATGTTGAACAGGATTTCGGAAATAAAAAAGGCACCCGAAGGTGCCTGATCTGAATAGCTGAAACGCTTTAGGATCGTTTAATGCAGACGATTACTCCAGCGTCGGATTCATGTGGCGAAGATCGTACGGCGTAATCTGGTAGACGTAATAGTTGAGCCAGTTAGTGAACAACAGGTTTCCGTGGCTGCGCCAGGTTGCCCTCGGCTTGTTCTGCGGATCGTTTTTCGGGAAATAGTTGTACGGGATATCCGGATTAAGACCCGCTTCGACATCACGGAAATACTCTGATGCGAGAGTATCGGGATCATACTCAGGATGGCCGGTAACGAACGCGATACGTTTGTCTTTACTGGCAAACAGGTAGGCATCCCCGTCTTCCGTTTCGGCCAGGATCTCCAGATCGGTGTAATCACGAATCAGCTGGGCCGGAAAATCGGCGTAGCGAGAATGCGGGGCCAGGAAGGTGTCATCAAAACCACGCGTCAGCAGCGCGTGTGGATGAAGAATGTGGTGTTCGTATACGCCGGAGAGCTTTTGAGTGCGGGTTTGCTTGGGAATACCGTAGAGAATGTTGAGTGCAGCCTGTACCGCCCAGCAGACAAACAGCGTTGACGTGACGTGATCTTTTGCCCACTCCAGCACCTGTTTGATCTGCGGCCAGTAAGCAACATCGTTAAATTCAACCAGACCGAGCGGCGCGCCTGTCACAATCAGTCCGTCGAAGTTTTCCCCCCGAATATCTTCGAAGTTACAGTAGAAGTTATTTAGATGCTCAGAGGGCGTGTTACGTGACTCGCGGGCATCAATACGTAGCAGTTGAATATCGACCTGCAGCGGGGAGTTCGACAGCAGACGCAGAAACTGATTCTCCGTCTCAATCTTTTTCGGCATCAGGTTGAGGATGAGAACCTTCAGCGGGCGAATTTCCTGACCTGTCGCGCGTGAAGCCGTCATCACGAAGACGTTCTCTTCACGTAAGAAATTGACGGCTGGTAGCTCGTCCTGCACCCGAATCGGCATAACCTTACTTCCTCACAATATACGTATAAACGTTTAGACATCCAGACAGCTAACGATACCCAGAAATGGTATGAATGTCGAGCCTGCAAGTCGAAGGTGAGAAAGTTTCAGGGAGAGGGAGAAAAACAAAAGCAAAAAACCCCGCACCTTACGGTACGGGGTTCTTCTTAATTGATGCCTGGCAGTTCCCTACTCTCACATGGGGAGACCCCACACTACC
>NZ_JADBRJ010000015.1:0-74488 GCF_014930585.1 Enterobacter cloacae complex sp. P43RS | reverse complement strand
TTTTTCTCTTCAACCGACCGGGTTAACTGTGAAGTGATTCACATCCGCCGTGTCGATGGAGGCGCATTATAGGGATCCCAATTTTTAGCACAAGTGTTTTTTAGATCTTTTTTTTCGACTGCTGATTTTCCGCGCTTTTCGCTGAAATCCCGCCCGATCTGCTTAAATATTGACGCATTTTGCCTTGCCTCGATCCAATAATATGATCAAGTCTTCCATATAGCGCTCATCCTTAGAGGTAGTTATGTCTGCAGTGTTACGCCCTTATAAAGATCTGTTCCCCCAAAAAGGCGATCGCGTGATGATCGATGCCACCAGCGTGGTCATTGGTGATGTCCGAATGGCCGATGACGTCAGTATCTGGCCGCTCGTCGCCATCAGGGGAGATGTAAATTATGTGTCGATCGGTGCCCGTACCAATATTCAGGACGGTAGCGTTCTGCATGTTACGCACAAATCCTCTTATAACCCGGAGGGCAATCCCCTCATCATTGGAGAAGATGTTACCGTCGGACATAAAGTGATGCTTCACGGCTGCACTATCGGTAATCGGGTGCTTGTTGGCATGGGATCGATTTTGCTGGATGGCGTGATAGTAGAAGAAGACGTAATGATTGGGGCCGGTAGCCTGGTTCCGCAGAACAAACGTCTGGAAAGTGGTTATCTCTATCTGGGAAGCCCGGTAAAACAGATCCGCCCCCTGAAGGAGGCAGAGATCGAAGGATTAAAATACTCGGCGAACAACTACGTAAAATGGAAGAATGATTATTTGGATCAGGATAACCAAACCCACCCCTGATCGTCTTCCTGCTGCTCGCGGATTAAATCGCTGGCTTCCTCTTCCAGATCCCAGCGATTTTCGCAAAAAACGGCTATCGGGTCTGTGCCGCCAAAACGATGTAACAGCGCTTCTCCATGGATGGCACAGGTAAGCTGCATACCCTGCACCAGCACCGGAAAACAGACCGCCTGCTTATGCTCATCCCAGCTCTCTCTGTCCGGGAAATGAATAGCCTGATTCACGCCGAAAGCTCCTGCTTTAGCTTTTCAATGACCGGCTCGACTGCAGGCAACACCCCGTGCCAGAGCAGTACCGCATGCGCAGCCTGCCCCACCAGCATTCCCAGCCCATCGGCTAACTGTTTCGCACCGTGTTGTTCGCACCAGTTCAGGAAGGGCGTATTCCCTTTCTGATAAAACATGTCATAGAAGTACATGTGCGCGCTGACCAGCGAAGCGGGGATCGCCGGGATCTCGCCACTGATGCCGCTGGACGTGGCATTAATGACAAGATCGAACTCACGTTCGGCAAGATCGTCAAGCGCTACCGCACTTACGCTGCCGGTATGCGCAAACAACGCCGCCAGCGCTTCTGCCCGGGAAAAAGTTCGGTTGGTAATGGTCACCGCACAGTCCAGGGAAAGCAGAGGTAACAGTACTCCCCGCGATGCGCCACCCGCACCAATCAGCAGGACCCGGAACCCAGGTTTAATAAACGACAGTCGTTCCAGATCGCTCAGCAAACCTATTCCGTCAGTGTTGTCGCCCAGAAGACGTCCGTCCTCAAGCCGTTTTAGGGTATTTACTGCACCAGCAAGAGAAGCGCGCTCGGTCAGTTCATCAGCACGTTCGAAAGCTTCCTCTTTAAAAGGAACCGTCACATTCGCACCTTTGCCACCTGCGGCGAAAAAAGCCTCAAGCGTTGGAATAAATGCATCTACCGGTGCCAGTACGCGGCCATAGGGATGATTTATCTGCAGCTGCTCCGCAAATTGCTGATGGATCAGCGGTGACTTGCTGTGTGCGATCGGATTACCAAAAACAGCATAGGTTTCCATGAGATTACCCCTGGCGAAAACGTTCGCCGGTCAAAGCGTCGCGAATTTCAGACGGATTCAGGCGCCCTCCCGTCTCTCCAACAGCAACCGGGAAGTCATTTCCGAACTGTGCCAGCACTTCTTCAGTTGTACGACAAGGTGGCAATCCGGTCAGGTTGGCGCTGGTTGAGACCAGCGGTTTACCAAATGCCAGGCAAAGCTCAACCACCAGAGGATGATCGGTGACGCGAACGGCGAGGGAATCAAAGCGTCCGGTCAACCAGCGTGGTGTTGTCGGCTGCGCCGGGAAAACAAAGGTCACCGGTCCTGGCCATGCGGAGAAAATAGTCTCGCGCTGCGCCGGTGTCAGCATAGAGTCATCAATGTAGGGCTTAAGCTGCTCGTAATTCGCAGCAATCAAAATCAATCCTTTCTCTACGGGTCTTTGTTTTAAGGCAAGCAGGCGGCTCACAGCCGTCTCGCTGTCAGGATCGCAACCGACCCCAAAAACAGCTTCAGTTGGATAGGCGATGACTTTTTCATTTTTCAGCACGTCCACAGCATGCGCAATGGAGCCTGATGGCAGGTTATTATTCACTATTTTGATCCGCCGTTACCGGCTTTCCACATTGTTTGCTGGCGCAGAAGCGTTTCATACCTTGCGCCGTTTTCTTCTCGATAAGTAGCGGATAGTTGCAATGAGTGCAGACGCCCGCTACCGGTTTGAAATTGATAACGAACTGGCATTCAGGGTAGCGATCGCAGGAATGGAAGGTCTTACCATAGCGGGAACGGCGCTGTACCAACTGACCGCGCTGACACTGAGGACACGCAATCGCCGTTTCATCAGGCTTATCAATTTGTTCCGTATGCTCACATTCCGGATAACGGCTACAGCCAATAAACATACCGAAACGGCCCTGACGTAGCGCTAGTTCACCACCACAAAGAGGACATAGCTGTCCTTCCAGAATTTTGACGATATGTCCATCCGCCTGGCTTTTCAGAGGACGGACATAATCACATTCCGGATAGTGTGAACAACCGAGAAACGGGCCGTGTTTCCCGGACCGAATAACAAGTTCAGCCCCGCACTGCGGGCAGGGCTCATTTTTATGCACCGTGAATAGTGCTGATTTGGCCATAACAACTCTTGGTGCTACACATAGAATTAATGCAGCATACCTTCATTCACTTCAAAG
This sequence comes from Enterobacter cloacae complex sp. P43RS, assembly GCF_014930585.1. NCBI lineage: Bacteria > Pseudomonadati > Pseudomonadota > Gammaproteobacteria > Enterobacterales > Enterobacteriaceae > Enterobacter > Enterobacter cloacae complex sp. P43RS. The sequence goes on along the minus strand of NZ_JADBRJ010000015.1, from coordinate 71,469 downwards.
AGTAATTCTTCCATTTGCTGATAGGCATTTTCACAGCCCGGGATATTAAACAGAACCATCAGAATCACCCATTTCAGATCTTCCAGTTCAAATTCTGCCGTATCCAGCGCCATGACACGCTCTATCACCATTTCTCTCGTTTCGAGGTTCAGCACCTGAATCTGCTCAAGGAATAAGATGAATCCCCGGCAGCTGGCGTCCAGCCTTTCACACTCTTCTGCGGTATAAATGCGTACTGACAACGGGTCAGAAGCAAGCTGCATCGGTTCGGCGAGGCCTTCCTGATAATCAGCCAGTTTTTCCAGCCACATCAACGCATTATAGATATCTTCCCGCTCAAACCCCGCATCGGTAAGATCCTGTGTCAATTTGTCCTGATCCACTCGCATTTCTGCTTCGTTATGGATGTAAGTCTCAAACAAATACATCAGTACGTCGAACATGGCATGCCCTCCTTAATCGGACATAGCCGCCGGGTACAGCTGCGATCCACCCTGCTAACTCCAGTTCGAGTAGCTGTGCTACCGTTACTGGCACAGGTTGGCCGGCACGTTCAGCGACAACGTCAACAGGTGTTACCTCATCTCCTACGTTAGCCAGGAGCTTGGGAAATGGCAATGCCACCTTTCCCTGATCTGATGAATAATGTCGCTTTTCGGGATCTTCCTGCAGACATTGCAAGCCATATTGCAAATTTTCAAGAATGTCCCGCGCTTCTGTTACCGGCGTCGCACCCTGCTTTATCAGCCAGTGTGGTCCTTCACACCCCGGGTTACCAATCGGGCCGGGTAAGGCGAAAACCTCCCTCCCCTGATCGAGCGCGCATCGTGCAGTGACCAGCGAGCCGCTTCGCACTGCAGCTTCAACGACCAATACACCCTGGCTAAGCCCGCTGATGATTCGATTACGACGCGGAAAGTTTGCCGGCCGGGGCTGCGCCGAAAGAGGGAACTCAGACACTATCGCCCCGTCAGCTTCGATAAGCCGCATCGCCAGCGCCTGATGCCGACGGGGATAAATACTAAACAGGCCGTTCCCCAGTACGGCCACGCTACGCCCTTTTACAGACAGCGCGGCGTTGTGAGCAACACCGTCTATACCGCAGGCCAGTCCGCTGGTGATTGTGAAACCACTTTGCGAAAGTTGTTCGCACAAAATTTTCCCCCATCGTTCTCCATACCATGACGGCGCACGGCTACCCACGACCGCCAGCTGGGCAGCATTAAGCGTTTCAGGGTTACCTTTTACGAATAATGCACCGGGATAATCAGGAATTGCTCGAAGTAAAGGAGGATAAAGTGGATGGGTTGCCGTCAATAAATGATTTCCCGGCTGCTCAAGCCACACCAGACTACGCTCCAGCTCGCCCTCATCAGGGGCAAAGAACCGTTCAGCCTGTTTTGCTGACAGCCCGGCGTCTCTGACAGCGGAAGCATCGATATTTTTTTGCTTGTGCAGCCGTGCAGCCGCTTCCAGCATTCCATCGCCACATAATGAACCTGTGTGTATTAGCCGTAGCCATATCTCGATAGACGTCATCCTTTCCCCCTGCCATAAGCGGCCTGCGCAATCATTGCGATTGGTCACTGATGCTGTCAATCGACCCGGGATTTGTCTAGAATAGAAGTAATATTCTTATCAACTCCTGAACACGACTCTGGAAATTTATGGCAGTTTTGCAAGTGTTACATATTCCGGACGAGCGCCTTCGCATCGTCGCTGAACCGGTTAAAGAAGTGAATGCAGAAATCCAGCGTATCGTTGATGATATGTTCGATACCATGTACGCCGAAGAAGGCATTGGCCTGGCGGCGACGCAGGTAGACATTCACAAACGTATTATCGTGATCGACGTTTCTGAAAATCGCGATGAGCGTCTGGTGCTGATCAACCCTGAATTGCTTGAGAAGAGCGGTGAAACGGGCATTGAAGAAGGTTGTCTTTCTATTCCGGAACAGCGCGCTTTGGTGCCACGTGCCGAAAAAGTGAAAATTCGCGCTTTGGATCGTGACGGTAATCCGTTCGAACTGGAAGCAGATGACCTGCTGGCAATTTGCATTCAGCATGAGATGGATCACCTGGTCGGTAAGCTGTTTATCGATTACCTCTCGCCGTTGAAACAGCAGCGTATTCGTCAAAAAGTAGAGAAACTGGATCGTTTGCGCTCTCGCGCATAACGTCCCCCCGGATACAAGGATCATCGTGTCTAAAACACTACGTATTATCTTCGCGGGAACCCCTGATTTTGCAGCGCGTCATCTTGACGCGCTGTTATCTTCTGGTCACCAGGTTGTCGGCGTCTTTACCCAGCCGGACCGTCCGGCTGGTCGCGGTAAAAAACTGATGCCGAGCCCGGTAAAGGTGCTGGCAGAAGAGCATGGGCTTCCTGTTTTCCAGCCCGCATCCTTACGCCCTCAGGAAAATCAGCAGCTGGTTGCTGACCTGACCGCCGACGTAATGGTCGTGGTGGCTTACGGTTTAATTCTGCCAAAAGCGGTGCTTGATATGCCTCGTCTGGGTTGTATCAACGTGCACGGCTCCTTGCTCCCGCGCTGGCGTGGTGCGGCACCTATCCAGCGCTCCCTGTGGGCGGGGGATGCTGAAACCGGCGTCACAATCATGAAGATGGACGTAGGTTTAGACACTGGCGACATGCTGCATAAACTGGCGTGCCCTATTACTGCAGACGATACCAGCGCTACGCTGTATGACAAACTGGCAGGCCTCGGTCCACAAGGGCTTATCGAGACGCTGCAGCAGCTTGCTGATAATACGGCGAAGCCGGAAGTTCAGGATGAGACGCTGGTGACGTATGCTGAAAAACTGAGTAAAGAAGAAGCCCGGCTCGACTGGTCCTTGTCTGCCGCTCAACTTGAACGCTGCATCCGCGCTTTTAATCCGTGGCCGATGAGCTGGATGGAGATTGATGAGCAGCCAGTGAAAGTCTGGAAAGCGTCAGTCATTAATGGCAATACAGCTGCTGAACCCGGCACGATTATCGACGCCAGCAAGAACGGTATCCAGGTTGCGACAGCAGAAGGGATCCTGAATCTTGAATCGCTGCAACCGGCCGGTAAGAAAGCCATGAGCGCTCAGGATTTATTAAATTCCCGTCGTGAATGGTTTATACCGGGTAATCGTCTTGCCTAATCCAATATATGCTTAAAGCCCGGTGTTTCCGGGCATTTTTATTTTTATAGTTATGAAAAAACAAAATCTACGCAGTATGGCGGCCAAAGCCGTTGAGCAGGTTATTGAGCAGGGCCAGTCATTGAGTAACATCCTGCCTCCCCTGCAACAAAAGGTATCTGATAAAGACAAAGCTCTGCTCCAGGAACTCTGCTTTGGTGTCCTGCGCACCCTTTCTCAGCTTGAGTGGCTCATTAATAAGCTGATGTCGCGCCCAATGACAGGCAAACAGCGCACCGTACATTATTTGATTATGGTGGGGTTTTATCAGCTTCTTCATACCCGCATTCCACCTCACGCCGCGCTGGCTGAAACGGTGGAAGGTGCCGTTGCGATTAAACGCCCTCAGTTGAAAGGGCTGATCAACGGCGTACTGCGTCAGTTCCAGCGTCAGCAGGATGAGCTACTGGCTGAATTTGCACAAAGCGAAACACGTTTTCTGCACCCGGACTGGCTGCTGAATCGTCTTAAAAAAGCGTATCCGCAGCAATGGCAAAACATTGCCGAAGCGAATAATCAACGCCCACCGATGTGGTTACGCGTCAACCGTAATCACCACACCCGTGACGCATGGCTGGCATTACTGGAAGAAACCGGAATGAGTGGATTCACGCATGCAGCCTATCCGGATGCCGTGCGTTTAGCCTCCCCTGCACCGGTACATGCTTTACCTGGTTTTGATGAAGGCTGGGTGACCGTACAGGATGCCTCGGCTCAGGGTTGCATGACCTGGCTTGAACCAGCAAACGGGGAACAGATCCTCGATCTTTGTGCCGCGCCTGGCGGAAAAACAACGCACATTCTTGAAGTGGCTCCGCAGGCCAGCGTAATGGCCGTGGATGTCAATGAGCAGCGCCTGTCACGCGTCTACGACAACCTCAAGCGTCTGGGCATGAAGGCTCAGGTTAAGCAGGGCGACGGACGCAAGCCCGCAGAATGGTGTGGTGAAACCCAGTTTGACCGCATTTTGCTGGATGCGCCCTGCTCTGCAACAGGCGTGATTCGTCGCCATCCGGATATCAAGTGGCTGCGCCGCGATCGCGATATCAAGGAACTTGCCCAACTGCAATCGGACATACTTGACGCAATCTGGCCACATCTTAAACCCGGCGGCACGCTGGTTTATGCAACCTGCTCCGTACTGCCAGAAGAAAACAGCCAGCAAATCGCGGCCTTCCTTAAACGTACCCCGGACGCAACGCTGCGCGATACGGGAACGCATGAATGCCCGGGTCAGCAAAACCTGCCGGGCGCGGAAGAAGGCGATGGCTTCTTTTACGCTAAGCTAATCAAAGAGTGATGTTGAGAACAGGTCACGAGATATGAAAATTATCATTCTGGGCGCAGGACAAGTGGGCGGAACGCTGGCGGAAAACCTGGTTGGCGAAAACAACGACATCACAATCGTTGATACCAACGGGGATCGTCTGCGCGTTTTACAGGACAAATTTGACCTTCGCGTTGTGCAGGGCCATGGCTCACACCCGCGTGTGCTACGCGAGGCGGGCGCCGACGATGCAGACATGCTCGTTGCGGTGACCAGTTCTGACGAAACCAATATGGTGGCCTGTCAGGTGGCCTACTCGCTTTTCAACACCCCTAACCGAATCGCGCGCATCCGTTCTCCGGACTATGTCCGCGATGCTGAGAAGCTCTTTAATTCAGAAGCGGTTCCTATTGACCATCTCATCGCGCCAGAACAGCTGGTAATCGACAATATCTATCGTCTGATCGAATATCCAGGCGCACTGCAGGTGGTGAACTTTGCCGAAGGTAAGGTCAGTCTTGCCGTCGTTAAGGCCTATTACGGCGGCCCGTTGATCGGCAATGCGCTTTCCACAATGCGTGAGCACATGCCGCATATCGATACGCGCGTCGCCGCCATTTTCCGCCACGACAGACCTATTCGCCCTCAAGGCTCCACGATTGTCGAAGCGGGGGATGAGGTCTTCTTCATTGCGGCCTCTCAGCATATTCGTGCGGTGATGAGTGAGTTACAGCGTCTCGAAAAGCCTTATAAACGCATTATGCTGGTCGGCGGTGGCAATATCGGCGCGGGCCTGGCGCGAAGGCTGGAAAAAGACTACAGCGTGAAATTGATCGAGCGCGATCAACAGCGTGCTTCTGAGCTGGCGGAAAAACTGCAAAATACGATCGTATTTTATGGCGACGCGTCGGATCAGGAATTATTGGCTGAAGAGCATATTGATCAAGTTGATCTCTTTATTGCCGTCACCAACGATGACGAAGCGAATATTATGTCCGCCATGCTCGCCAAACGTATGGGAGCAAAGAAGGTCATGGTGCTTATCCAGCGCAAGGCGTATGTCGACCTGGTTCAGGGCAGCGTTATTGATATTGCCATTTCACCGCAGCAGGCGACCATTTCCGCTCTGCTGAGCCATGTACGTAAAGCGGACATTGTCGGCGTTTCATCTCTGCGTCGCGGGGTGGCAGAAGCCATTGAAGCAGTAGCTCATGGAGATGAAACCACGTCACGCGTTGTGGGCCGCGCCATCGACGAAATTAAGCTGCCGCCGGGCACTATTATCGGCGCCGTAGTGCGCGGGAATGACGTTATGATCGCCAATGATAATTTGCGTATTGAGCAAGGCGACCACGTAATTATGTTCCTTACCGATAAAAAATTTATTACCGACGTCGAACGTTTATTCCAGCCTAGTCCATTCTTCCTTTAATACGTCGGGGCTCTCAATAGAGCCCCGCACTTTACCCTCTTTATTTCTGTGCCTTTTATTTTCATAACGTTTAATTATCCCGCATGGCAATTGGCTAATCATTTGTTAAACTTATAGTCGTCAGCTGGCACAAGGAGAACATAATGAGTTTTATTAAAGAATTTCGCGAATTTGCGATGCGCGGGAACGTGGTTGATTTGGCAGTGGGTGTCATTATTGGTGCGGCATTCGGCAAGATTGTTTCATCATTAGTAGCGGACATCATCATGCCACCTTTAGGGCTGCTAATCGGGGGCATTGATTTCAAACAGTTCGCGTTCACGCTGCGTGAAGCCCAGGGTGATATCCCAGCAGTTGTAATGCACTACGGCGTGTTTATCCAGAACGTATTTGATTTCGTGATTGTGGCGTTTGCTATCTTTATGGCTATCAAGCTGATTAACCGGCTCAACCGTAAAAAAGAAGAGCCAGCAGCAGCGCCTGCACCAACGAAAGAAGAAGTGTTACTGAGTGAAATTCGCGATCTGTTAAAAGAGCAAAATAACCGCGTTTAATCAGCAGTTAAAAACAGGAAGGCCAGTGGTAAATAAGCGATTCGCTTGCTTGCCACTGGCCTCCCAGTTACCCCGTTTTGCATGTTTGTCTTTACGCAGATAACTCCCCTTCCCTTTTTTATTCTTTTCAACGCGCTGTCGAAAAAGCGGGTCGTGGAGTAAAGCCTCGATGGCATTATCTTTAATTTGTCCCTTCGTGTGCTGATAGCGGCTCATAATTTCTCCTGAGCATGGTTTATGACGACGGAAGTCTAGACCCGAGTAGATTAAAAATCAACATCCCCGAGTTTCTCCACTGGCTCCCTGTTCAAGGGCTTCCAGAATTGAACAATAAATACTGCTATGAGCCGTTCCGCAGCAGGCATCATTCAACCTTTGCAAAGAGCGCTGCATGGTTTGCAGTTCCAGAATACGGGCTTCAACTTCATCAAGCCGGGCTTGTACGATGCTTTTGGATTCCTGACAAGTGTGATGCTCAGGATCGATGCGGATCGATAATAACTCGCGGATCGAATCAAGCGTGAAGCCAAGCTGTCGGGCGTAGCGAATGAATCTCAGACGCTGCAGATCGTTATCGGTATAAAGCCGAAAGCCGCCTTCCGTGCGTAACTCATGATCGATCATCTGCTGCTTTTCGTAATATCGGATAGTGTCCGGCGTTACGTTCGCGAGCTTTGCAAGTTCACCGATACGGTACATCGCTACTCCTCGTTTATCTTCTTCATCAATATTTCACCGTATTCCCCATGCAGGAATTCCGTGCTCATTCCTGCCTGGCGCAGCTTGAGCTCGATCAGGGCAAGCCTGCGGCTAAGTTCTTTATGTCGAGGATCGTCCTGACGGATCCCTTTTAGCAGATCGACAAGTTCAACAGCCTCTCTGCGCTGCTCAAGCTCGGGCGGGAGGCAGCCAGCATTTTTTAGCAAACGGTATCCAGCCCGGAGTTCAGGCGCAACATGCAAATCATCTTCCAGTTCAAGAGGTTCGCCGCTCCCGGGAAGATTGTCGAAATCGCCTTTATTTTGGGCATCGCGAATATGGCGTTCTGCCCACTGGTCAAGCAACCACATCATCAGCTCCAGGGGATGAACAAAATTGATACAGGTATTGTAGAGAAGTGTGGATAATGCGGATATAAAAAAACCCGCCGAGGCGGGTTTTTTTACGTTACTGCAGATTACTCTGCAGCAGCTTCTGCTTTCTCTGAACGATCAACCAGCTCGATGTAAGCCATCGGCGCGTTGTCGCCTGCACGGAAACCACACTTCAGAATGCGAGTGTAACCACCGGCACGGCTCGCGAAACGCGGGCCCAGTTCGTTAAACAGTTTTGCCACGATCTCGTTATCACGAGTACGGGCGAATGCCAGACGACGATTAGCAACGCTGTCAGTCTTGGCAAGAGTAATCAGCGGCTCAACTACGCGACGCAGCTCTTTCGCTTTAGGCAGGGTCGTCTTGATGATTTCATGACGAACCAGTGAACCTGCCATGTTGCGGAACATAGCCTGGCGATGGCTGCTGTTGCGGTTCAGTTGACGACCACTCTTACGATGGCGCATGACCTTATCCTTCTCAGTAAAACCTTAACCTGTGATCCGGTTACTCGTCAGCAATGCTTGCCGGTGGCCAGTTTTCCAGGCGCATGCCCAGAGACAGACCACGTGAAGCCAGCACGTCTTTAATCTCGGTAAGAGATTTTTTACCCAGGTTCGGCGTTTTCAGCAACTCAACCTCGGTACGCTGTACCAGATCACCGATATAGTGGATAGCTTCTGCCTTGAGGCAGTTAGCAGAGCGGACAGTCAATTCGAGATCGTCAACAGGGCGCAGCAGGATCGGATCGAATTCTGGTTTCTCTTCTTTCACTTCTGGCTGACGTACATCACGTAAGTCAACGAAAGCTTCCAGTTGTTCTGCCAGGATGGTTGCCGCACGACGAATCGCCTCTTCAGGATCGATTGTGCCGTTGGTTTCCATTTCGATGACCAGCTTGTCCAGGTCGGTACGCTGTTCTACACGCGCTGCTTCAACATTGTAGGCAATACGCTCTACAGGGCTGTAGCATGCGTCGACCAGCAGACGGCCGATTGGGCGCTCATCTTCTTCCGAATGAATTCGGGCAGAAGCCGGCACATAACCACGACCGCGCTGAACTTTGATACGCATGCTAATAGCTGCGTTCTCATCGGTCAGGTGGCAGATCACGTGCTGCGGCTTGACGATTTCAACATCACCGTCGTGGGTGATGTCGGCTGCAGTCACAGGGCCAATGCCAGATTTATTCAGAGTAAGAATAACTTCATCTTTACCCTGAACTCTCACCGCCAGCCCTTTCAGGTTGAGCAGGATTTCAAGGATATCTTCCTGAACGCCTTCTTTGGTGCTGTACTCATGAAGTACACCATCAATCTCAACCTCGGTCACCGCGCAACCCGGCATCGATGAGAGCAGAATACGGCGCAGTGCGTTACCCAGAGTATGGCCAAAGCCACGCTCTAAAGGCTCAAGGGTCACCTTGGCGTGCGTCGAACTCACTTGCTCGATATCTACCAGGCGCGGTTTTAGAAACTCTGTCACAGAACCCTGCATTGTGTCCTCTCTTTGGTACTAAGCTTTACTTGGAGTAAAGCTCGACGATCAGGTGTTCGTTAATGTCCGCAGACAGATCAGAACGCTCAGGCTGACGCTTGAACGTACCTTCCATCTTGCCAGCATCAACTTCCAGCCAGGTTGGCTTTTCACGCTGCTCAGCCAGCTCCAGAGCGGCCTTCACGCGAGATTGCTTTTTCGCTTTCTCACGAATGCTAACAACGTCATTCGCTTTAACCTGATAAGAAGCGATGTTAACAACACGACCGTTTACCATGATTGCTTTGTGGCTAACCAGCTGACGTGATTCAGCACGAGTAGCGCCGAAGCCCATACGGTATACAACGTTGTCCAGACGACCTTCCAGCAGAGCCAGCAGGTTTTCACCTGTGTTGCCTTTCAGACGTGCTGCTTCTTTATAGTAGTTACGGAACTGACGCTCCAGCACACCGTACATACGGCGAACTTTTTGCTTTTCACGCAACTGCACACCATAGTCAGACAGACGCGGTTTACGCGCACCGTGCTGGCCAGGAGCTTGTTCAATTTTACACTTGGTATCGATCGCGCGAACGCCAGACTTAAGGAATAAGTCGGTGCCCTCACGACGGCTCAGCTTGAGCTTAGGACCCAAATATCTTGCCATTTTCTATCTCCAACTAACCTAAAAAACGAGCGTTATACGCGACGTTTTTTCGGCGGACGACAACCGTTATGAGGGATCGGAGTCACATCAGTAATATTCGTGATGCGGAAACCAGCGGCGTTCAGAGCGCGAACAGTAGATTCACGACCCGGACCCGGACCTTTAACCATAACTTCCAGATTCTTGATGCCGTATTCTTTTACGGCTTCAGCGCAACGCTCTGCTGCAACCTGAGCTGCGAACGGAGTGGATTTGCGAGAACCACGGAAACCGGAACCACCGGCTGTTGCCCAACCCAATGCGTTACCCTGACGATCAGTAATAGTAACGATGGTGTTGTTGAAAGAAGCATGGATATGAGCCACGCCGTCAGAGACTTGTTTTCTTACACGTTTACGTGCACGAACTGGTGCCTTTGCCATTATTCAATCACCCCGATTATTTCTTGATCGGTTTGCGCGGACCCTTACGGGTACGTGCGTTGGTCTTAGTACGCTGACCGCGCACTGGCAGACCACGACGATGACGCAAACCGCGATAGCAACCAAGATCCATCAGGCGCTTGATGCTCATGCTGATTTCACGGCGCAGATCACCTTCAACGACAAATTTGGCAACTTCGTCACGCAGCGTGTCGATTTGTCCTTCAGACAGCTCACTGATCTTAACATCTTCAGCGATACCCGCTGCAGCCAGGATGGCTTTAGAACGGGTCTTGCCGATGCCGTAGATCGAAGTTAATGCGATCACAGCATGTTTCTGATCAGGAATGTTAATGCCTGCTATACGGGCCACTATGCACTCCTACTATTTAATATGTACGCACCATGCTGAAAAGCCCGTTTTCAGGATACTCAAATGGAAACGTACAGACATACAAAAGATTGGCTGGCTAATCTAGCCAGCTCAACCCAACTTTGCAAGAAAAATATGCGAAATAATCAGCCTTGGCGCTGTTTATGCTTCGGCTCGGCACTGCAAATCACACGGATGACACCATCACGCTTAACGATTTTGCAGTTACGGCATAATTTCTTGACGGAAGCACGAACTTTCATTTTTACTCTCCGTAACTTCTCAGGCGACCAATTAGCGGCCGTAGCCTTTCAGGTTCGCCTTCTTCAATGCAGACTCATACTGACTGGACATCATCAGAGTTTGCACTTGAGCCATAAAGTCCATAATCACGACAACAACGATAAGCAGTGAGGTCCCACCGAAGTAGAACGGTACTTTCATTGCATCACGCATGAACTCCGGGATCAGGCAGATAAAAGTAATATAAAGCGCACCAACCAAAGTCAGGCGGGTCATTACTTTATCGATATACTTCGCCGTTTGCTCTCCCGGACGAATTCCTGGTACAAATGCACCGGACTTCTTCAGGTTATCTGCTGTTTCACGCGGGTTGAAGACCAACGCCGTGTAGAAGAAACAGAAGAAGATGATCGCAGACGCATAGAGTAACACATAAAGTGGTTGCCCAGGCTGCAAATACAGCGAAATTGTTGTCAGCCAGTTCCAACCAGTACCGCCCCCGAACCATGACGCGATGGTTGCCGGGAACAGAATAATACTGGAAGCGAAGATAGCCGGGATAACCCCCGCCATATTCACTTTCAGCGGTAAATGTGTGCTCTGTGCAGCATAGACACGACGACCCTGCTGACGCTTAGCGTAGTTCACCACAATGCGGCGTTGACCACGTTCAACGAAGACAACAAAGAACGTCACTGCAAATACTAATACTGCAACCAACAGCAACAGGAGGAAGTGCAGGTCGCCTTGACGCGCTTGCTCGATAGTATGGGCGATGGCCGGCGGGAGTCCCGCAACGATACCGGCGAAGATAATGATTGAGATACCGTTACCGATACCACGCTCAGTAATCTGTTCGCCGAGCCACATCAGGAACATCGTCCCTGTGACCAGACTAACAACAGCGGTGAAATAGAATGCAAAGCCTGGGTTTAACACCAGGCCCTGCATACCAGGCATATTCGGCAGACCGGTAGCAATACCGATCGACTGGAATATTGCCAGCACCAGAGTACCGTAACGGGTGTACTGACTAATCTTACGACGTCCAGACTCCCCTTCTTTCTTCAGCTCTGCCAGGGCCGGATGAACGACCGTCAGCAGCTGGATAATAATCGATGCCGAAATGTACGGCATAATACCCAGAGCAAAGATAGAAGCACGGCTGAGAGCACCACCAGAGAACATGTTGAACATTTCAATGATGGTGCCTCGCTGTTGCTCAAGCAGTTTGGCAAGTACAGCGGCATCGATACCAGGGATCGGAATAAAAGAGCCAATACGGAACACAATCAGCGCGCCGATAACAAACAGCAGTCTGCGTTTCAGCTCGCCAAATCCACCTTTGGCACTTTGAAAATCTAATCCCGGTTGCTTAGCCATCTGCTACTTATTCCTCAATTTTACCGCCAGCAGCTTCGATAGCAGCACGAGCACCTTTAGTAACACGCAGGCCACGAACAGTTACCGGAGTAGAAACTTCACCAGACAGGATCACTTTCGCGAACTCGATCTGAATACCGATAATGTTAGCCGCTTTCAGCGTGTTCAGGTCTACAACGCCGCCTTCAACTTTCGCCAGGTCAGACAGACGGATTTCCGCTGTGATCGCTGCTTTGCGAGAGGTGAAGCCGAACTTCGGCAGACGACGGTACAGTGGCATCTGGCCACCCTCGAAACCGCGACGTACGCCACCGCCAGAACGAGAGTTCTGACCTTTGTGACCACGACCACCGGTTTTGCCGAGGCCAGAACCGATACCACGACCCAGGCGTTTACCCGCCTTTTTAGAGCCTTCGGCCGGAGACAGAGTATTTAAACGCATCTCTTACTCCTCAACTTTAACCATGAAGTAAACCGCGTTGACCATACCACGAACAGCAGGAGTATCCTCGCGCTCAACGGTATGACCAATACGACGCAGACCCAGGCCAAGCAGCGTTGCCTTGTGTTTCGGCAGACGACCGATTGCACTGCGGGTTTGAGTGATTTTAATAGTCTTTGCCATGGTCAATTACCCCAGAATTTCTTCAACGGATTTACCACGCTTGGCAGCGACCATTTCTGGAGAATTCATATTTTCCAGGCCATCAATAGTTGCACGAACCACGTTGATCGGGTTGGTGGAACCATATGCTTTAGCCAGAACGTTATGAACCCCAGCAACTTCCAGAACGGCGCGCATTGCACCACCGGCGATGATACCGGTACCTTCTGAAGCTGGCTGCATGAATACACGAGAACCCGTGTGAACACCTTTAACTGGGTGCTGCAGGGTGCCGTTGTTCAGCGCGACGTTAATCATATTGCGACGGGCTTTTTCCATCGCTTTCTGGATCGCTGCTGGAACTTCACGCGCTTTACCGTAACCAAAACCAACGCGACCGTTACCATCGCCTACTACAGTCAGAGCTGTGAAGGAGAAAATACGACCACCTTTAACGGTTTTAGATACGCGGTTTACCGCGATCAGCTTTTCCTGCAGTTCGCCAGCCTGTTTTTCGATGTGAGCCATCTTACACCTCTACCTTAGAACTGAAGGCCAGCTTCACGGGCAGCATCTGCCAGTGCCTGGACACGACCATGATATTGGAACCCGGAACGGTCAAAGGAAACATTGCTGATGCCTTTTTCCAGAGCGCGTTCTGCAACAGCTTTACCTACAGCTGCAGCGGCGTCTTTGTTACCGGTGTACTTCAATTGTTCTGAGATAGCTTTTTCTACAGTAGAAGCAGCTACCAGAACTTCAGAACCGTTCGGTGCAATTACCTGTGCGTAAATATGACGCGGGGTACGATGTACCACCAGGCGAGTTGCACCCAGCTCTTTGAGCTTGCGGCGTGCGCGGGTCGCACGACGGATACGAGCAGATTTCTTATCCATAGTGTTACCTTACTTCTTCTTAGCCTCTTTGGTACGCACGACTTCGTCGGCGTAACGAACACCCTTGCCTTTGTAAGGCTCAGGACGACGGTAGGCGCGCAGATCTGCTGCAACCTGACCGATCAGCTGTTTATCAGCGCCTTTCAGCACGATTTCAGTTTGAGTCGGACATTCTGCAGTGATACCGGCCGGCAGCGGATGCTCAACAGGGTGTGAGAAGCCCAGAGACAGGCCTACTGCATTCCCTTTGATAGCTGCACGATAACCTACACCAACCAGCTGAAGCTTTTTAGTGAAGCCTTCGGTAACACCAACAACCATTGAGTTCAGCAGGGCACGCGCGGTACCAGCCTGAGCCCATCCATCCACGAAACCATCACGTGGACCGAAGGTCAGAGCGTTATCTGCATGTTTAACTTCAACAGCTTTGTTGAGGGTACGAGTCAGCTCGCCGTTTTTACCTTTGATCGTAATAACCTGACCGTCGATTTTTACATCAACGCCGGCAGGAATAACGACCGGTGCTTTAGCAACACGAGACATTCTTTCCTCCGATTAGGCTACGTAGCAGATAATTTCGCCACCAAGACCAGCCTGGCGCGCTGCACGATCAGTCATAACACCTTTAGAGGTAGAAACAACTGCGATACCAAGGCCAGCCATAACTTTTGGCAGCTCATCTTTTTTCTTATAGATGCGCAGACCTGGGCGGCTGACACGCTGAATGCTTTCTACAACAGCTTTACCCTGGAAATACTTGAGAGTAAGTTCCAGTTCCGGCTTGGTGTCGCCTTCAACTTTAAAATCTTCGATAAAACCTTCTTCCTTCAGCACGTTGGCAATTGCCACTTTCAGCTTGGCGGAAGGCATGGTGACCGCAACTTTGTTCGCGGCCTGACCGTTACGGATACGGGTCAGCATATCCGCGATCGGATCTTGCATGCTCATCTGTCTTTACTCCCGTGATTCAATTGGTAATTACCAGCTAGCCTTTTTCAAGCCTGGCACTTCACCGCGCATGGCGGCTTCACGCAGTTTGATACGGCTCAACCCAAACTTGCCCACATAACCATGTGGACGACCTGTTTGACGACAGCGGTTACGCTGACGAGACGGGCTGGAATCACGCGGCAGAGACTGCAGCTTGAGAACCGCATTCCAACGATCTTCGTCGGAAGCGTTCACATCAGAAATGATCGCTTTCAGTTCAGCGCGTTTAGCGAAGAATTTATCAGCTAAAGCTACGCGCTTTACTTCGCGTGCTTTCATTGATTGCTTAGCCATTCAGTAACCCTACCTTACTTGCGGAACGGGAAGTCAAAGGCAGCCAGCAGAGCACGGCCTTCTTCGTCAGATTTCGCAGTAGTGGTAATGGTAATATCCAAACCACGCACGCGGTCGACTTTATCGTAGTCGATTTCTGGGAAGATGATCTGCTCACGGACACCCATGCTGTAGTTACCACGACCGTCGAAAGACTTAGCGGACAGGCCACGGAAGTCACGGATACGTGGAACAGCAATAGTGATCAGGCGCTCAAAGAACTCCCACATGCGTTCGCCACGCAGAGTTACTTTACAGCCGATCGGATAGCCCTGACGGATTTTGAAGCCTGCAACAGATTTGCGTGCTTTGGTGATCAGCGGTTTTTGACCGGAGATTGCTGTCAGATCAGCTGCTGCGTTATCCAGCAGTTTCTTGTCAGCGATCGCTTCACCAACACCCATGTTCAGGGTGATCTTCTCGACCCGAGGGACTTGCATGACAGAATTGTAGTTAAACTCGGTCATGAGTTTCTTAACTACTTCGTCTTTGTAGTAATCATGCAGTTTCGCCATCGTACTACTCCAAATTACTTGATAGTTTCGCTGTTAGACTTGAAGAAACGGACTTTTTTGCCGTCTTCGAATCTAAAGCCTACACGGTCAGCCTTACCGGTAGCCGCATTGAAGATTGCAACGTTAGAAACCTGAATAGCAGCTTCTTTTTCAACGATGCCGCCTGGTTGGTTCAGGGCCGGAACCGGCTTCTGATGTTTCTTAACCAGGTTGATACCTTCAACGACAAGTTTGCCGGAAGACAGAACATTTTTTACTTTACCGCGTTTACCTTTATCTTTACCGGTTAACACGATAACTTCGTCATCACGACGGATTTTCGCTGCCATGATTCGCTCCTTAGAGTACTTCTGGTGCCAGAGAGATAATTTTCATGAACTTCTCAGTACGAAGTTCACGAGTTACCGGCCCAAAGATACGCGTGCCGATAGGCTGCTCGCTGTTATTGTTTAAAATAACGCATGCATTACCATCGAAGCGAATGACAGAACCGTCAGGGCGACGAACACCCTTCTTGGTGCGCACCACTACCGCCTTCAGCACATCACCTTTTTTGACCTTACCACGTGGAATTGCTTCCTTGATGGTGATCTTGATGATGTCGCCTACGCCTGCGTAGCGACGGTGCGAGCCACCCAGAACCTTGATACACATTACGCGACGTGCACCGGAGTTGTCGGCGACGTTCAGCATAGTCTGTTCTTGGATCATTTTAGTGCTCCGCTAATGTCAACTACTACCTGAGACTCTAAAATCAGAGCCGTTAAAAAGCCCCATATCGAGGGCGCGGCATTATAACACCGCTTCTGCAATATGGGTAGAAAAAATAAACGGCTCATCGCTGAGCCGTTTATTCGTATTGAGAAGGCGTACTGTATTACAGAACCGCTTTCTCTACAACGCGAACCAGCGTCCAGGACTTAGTCTTGGACAGTGGACGGCATTCACGGATTTCAACCTTGTCGCCGATACCACATTCGTTGTTCTCGTCATGTACGTGCAGTTTGGTCGTACGCTTGATGAATTTACCGTAGATCGGGTGTTTCACAATACGTTCGATAGCTACAACAATGGATTTCTCCATTTTGTCGCTAACAACACGACCTTGCAGAGTACGGATTTTATCGGTCATTACGCACCCGCCTTCTGAGTCAGTAAAGTCTTAACGCGTGCAACATTGCGACGCACTTGCTTCAGCAGGTGAGTCTGTTGCAGCTGGCCACTTGCAGCCTGCATGCGCAGGTTGAACTGCTCACGCAGCAGGTTCAGCAGCTCAGCGTTCAGCTCTTCAACGCTTTTTTCACGCAGCTCTTTTGCTTTCATTACATCACCGTCTTAGTTACAAAGGTGGTTTTGATAGGCAGTTTCGCTGCTGCCAGGCCGAAGGCTTCACGGGCCAGCTCTTCCGGAACACCGTCCATTTCATAAAGGACTTTGCCCGGTTGGATCAAGGCAACCCAGTACTCCACGTTACCTTTACCTTTACCCATACGAACTTCCAGTGGCTTCTCGGTGATCGGTTTGTCCGGGAATACACGGATCCAGATCTTACCTTGACGCTTAACTGCACGGGTCATTGCACGACGTGCTGCTTCGATCTGACGTGCAGTCAGACGACCACGGCCAACAGCTTTCAGACCGAAAGTGCCGAAGCTAACATCCGTACCCTGCGCCAGACCACGGTTGCGGCCTTTGTGCACTTTACGGAATTTTGTACGCTTTGGTTGTAACATCAGCGACGCTCCTTATTTACGGCCTTTACGCTGCTGCTTTTTAGGTTGAGCAGCCGGTTTTTCCGGTTGTTCAACAGCAGCCATACCACCCAGGATCTCACCTTTGAAGATCCATACCTTAACGCCGATTACACCGTAAGTGGTGTGCGCTTCAGAGGTGTTGTAGTCGATGTCAGCACGCAGAGTGTGCAGCGGTACGCGACCTTCACGGTACCATTCGGTACGTGCGATTTCCGCGCCGCCCAGACGGCCGCTAACTTCAACTTTGATACCTTTAGCGCCCAGACGCATTGCGTTCTGTACAGCACGCTTCATAGCACGACGGAACATAACACGACGTTCCAGCTGAGAAGTGATGCTGTCAGCAACCAATTTAGCGTCCAGTTCAGGCTTACGAACTTCAGCGATATTGATCTGTGCAGGAACGCCAGCGATATCCGCTACGACCTTGCGCAGTTTTTCTACGTCTTCGCCTTTCTTACCGATAACGATGCCAGGACGAGCAGTGTGAATAGTCACACGGATGCTCTTCGCTGGACGCTCGATAACGATACGAGATACAGACGCTTTAGCCAGTTCCTTAGTCAGGTACTGACGTACTTTAAAATCGCTGTCCAGGTTGTCAGCGAATTCTTTGGTGTTCGCAAACCAGGTAGAGTTCCATGGTTTTACAATACCCAGGCGAATACCATTAGGATGTACTTTCTGACCCATTGCTAGTCTCCAGAGTCTCAGCGATCGGACACAACCACAGTAATGTGGCTGGTGCGCTTCAGGATGCGATCTGCACGACCTTTCGCACGCGGCATAATGCGCTTCATGCTTGGGCCTTCATCTACGAAAATTTTCGCGACTTTCAGATCGTCGATGTCAGCGCCATCGTTGTGTTCAGCGTTAGCAATGGCAGATTCCAGTACTTTCTTGACCAATACCGCAGCTTTCTTGTTGGTATAGGTCAGGATGTCCAGGGCCTGCGACACTTTCTTACCGCGAATCAGGTCAGCAACAAGGCGAACCTTCTGTGCAGAAGAACGAGCATGGCGATGTTGAGCTAAAGTTTCCATCTCTTCCTCCTACCTTATTTCTTCTTCGCTTTTTTATCAGCAGCGTGGCCGCGATAAGTACGAGTCGGTGCGAATTCACCCAGTTTGTGACCAACCATTTCGTCGGTAACAAAGACTGGAACGTGCTGACGACCATTATGGACAGCGATGGTCAAACCGATCATGTTAGGAAAGATCGTTGAACGACGGGACCAAGTGCGCAGGGGCTTCTTGTCTCCGCTTTCCACCGCTTTCTCTACCTTCTTCAGCAAGTGCAGGTCAATAAAAGGACCTTTCTTGAGAGAACGTGGCATGGCTTATCCTCTAAAATTATTTGCTACGGCGACGTACGATAAATTTATCAGTACGCTTGTTGCTGCGGGTCTTCTTACCTTTGGTCTGAACGCCCCACGGAGTTACCGGGTGCTTACCAAAGTTACGACCTTCACCACCACCATGTGGGTGGTCGACTGGGTTCATCGCAGTACCGCGAACGGTAGGACGAACACCACGCCAGCGTGCAGCACCAGCTTTACCCAGAACGCGCAGCATATGCTCAGCATTGCCAACTTCGCCCAGAGTAGCGCGGCAGTCTGCTTCGACTTTACGCATTTCACCAGAACGCAGACGCAGGGTGACATAAGCACCGTCACGCGCAACGATCTGAACGTAAGTACCAGCGGAACGTGCCAGCTGACCGCCTTTACCTGGTTTCATTTCTACGTTATGAACGGTAGAACCAACCGGGATATTGCGCATCGGCAGGGTGTTGCCTGCTTTGATTGCAGCATCAACGCCAGACTGAATCTGGTCGCCAGCTTTCAGGCCTTTAGGGGCCAGGATGTAACGGCGTTCGCCGTCTTTGTACAGAACCAGCGCGATATTCGCGGAACGGTTCGGATCGTACTCAAGACGTTCAACAACTGCTGGGATACCGTCTTTGTTGCGTTTGAAGTCAACAATACGATAAGCCTGCTTGTGGCCACCACCGATGTGACGAGTGGTGATACGGCCATTGTTGTTACGACCACCGGATTTGCTGTTTTTTTCCAGCAACGGAGCAAAAGGTTTGCCCTTGTGCAGCTCAGGGTTAACCACTTTAACTACGTGGCGACGACCCGGAGATGTCGGTTTACATTTAACAACTGCCATTGTATTACTCCTCCGACTTACTCAGCGCCGCCAACGAAGTCCAGGTTCTGGCCTTCTTTCAGGGTGACGTAAGCTTTTTTCCAGTCGCTACGACGACCGATACGCTGTCCGTGACGTTTAACTTTCCCTTTAACTACCAGGGTGTTAACGACTTCGACTTCGACTTCAAACAGTTTCTGCACAGCAGCTTTGATCTCTGCTTTGGTCGCGTCTTTAGCAACTTTGAGAACGATGGTGTTTGTTTTTTCCATCGCAGTAGACGCTTTTTCAGAAACGTGCGGTGCGCGAAGCACCTTCAGCAGACGTTCTTCACGAATCATGCCAGCATCTCCTCAACTTGCTTAACAGCATCAGCAGTCATTACGACTTTGTCGAAGGCGATCAGGCTAACCGGGTCGATACCAGTCGCATCGCGTACGTCAACCTTGTGCAGGTTACGTGCGGCCAGGAACAGGTTCTCGTCCAGCTCACCGGTGATGATCAGCACATCTTCCAGAGCCATGTCTTTCAGTTTCTGTGCCAGCAGCTTAGTTTTAGGCGCTTCAACAGAGAACTTCTCGACAACGATCAGACGATCCTGACGTACCAGTTCGGACAGGATGCTTTTCAGCGCGCCGCGGTACATCTTTTTGTTAACTTTTTGACTGTGGTCCTGTGGACGCGCAGCGAAGGTCACGCCACCTGAACGCCAGATCGGGCTCTTGATAGAACCTGAACGCGCACGGCCGGTACCTTTCTGGCGCCATGGCTTTTTGCCAGAACCAGTTACTTCAGCACGAGTCTTCTGAGCACGAGTACCCTGACGAGCACCAGCTGCATAAGCAACAACAACCTGGTGAACCAGCGCTTCGTTGAAATCACGACCGAAGGTAGTTTCGGAAACAGTCAGCGCGCTCTGCGCGTCTTTCAATACTAATTCCATTGCTATCCCCTTACGCCTTCACAGCTGGTTTAACGATCAGGTCGCTACCGGTTGCACCCGGGACCGCACCTTTAACCAGCAGCAGGTTGCGCTCAGCGTCAACACGTACTACGTCCAGGCTCTGAACGGTTACACGTTCGTTACCCAGCTGACCTGCCATTTTCTTGCCTTTGAACACTTTGCCCGGAGTCTGGTTCTGACCGATAGAACCCGGAACGCGGTGAGACAAGGAGTTACCGTGAGTAGCGTCCTGGGTACGGAAGTTCCAGCGCTTAACGGTACCAGCAAAACCTTTACCTTTAGAGGTACCGGTTACGTCAACTTTTTTAACGTCAGCAAACAGCTCAACGCTAATGTCCTGACCTACGGTGAACTCTTCGCCTTCAGCAAGACGGAATTCCCACAGACCACGGCCAGCTTCTACGCCAGCTTTAGCGAAGTGACCCGCTTCTGGTTTGGTTACACGGTTAGCTTTTTTAGCACCAGTGGTAACCTGAATAGCGCGGTAGCCATCGTTAGCCAGATCTTTAACCTGAGTAACGCGGTTTGCTTCAACTTCGATTACGGTTACTGGGATAGAAACGCCATCTTCAGTGAAGATGCGGGTCATACCCACTTTTTTACCGACTAAACCAATCATTGTTTCAACCTCTCAATCGCTCGATGACCTGATTAACCCAGGCTGATCTGCACGTCTACACCGGCAGCCAGATCCAGACGCATCAGAGCATCAACGGTTTTCTCAGTTGGCTCAACGATGTCAACCAGACGCTTGTGAGTGCGGATTTCGTACTGATCGCGCGCGTCTTTGTTGACGTGCGGGGAGATCAGAACGGTGAAGCGCTCTTTGCGGGTCGGCAGCGGGATCGGACCACGGACTTGCGCACCAGT
Source organism: Enterobacter cloacae complex sp. P43RS (assembly GCF_014930585.1). Lineage (NCBI taxonomy): Bacteria > Pseudomonadati > Pseudomonadota > Gammaproteobacteria > Enterobacterales > Enterobacteriaceae > Enterobacter > Enterobacter cloacae complex sp. P43RS. The sequence continues at coordinate 50,290 of NZ_JADBRJ010000015.1, read as the reverse complement.
GCGCTTAGCAGTCTCGACGATTTCCGCGGTTGATTGATCGATCAGACGATGATCAAACGCTTTAAGGCGGATACGGATTCTTTGGTTCTGCATGAGACCAGAGCTCCAATTATTTTATAAACGAAAATGATTACTCCTCAAACCCATTACGATTGATGGGAGAGTGTAACCGTTCTTACGTAGCCCCCCAATTGGGAGCATTGTTGAGTAACAAAATGAGCTACTCTGGTTCTGATTGAACCCGCCGTCAATTACGACAAGCCCGCGCATTATACGTAAATCAGAGAAAGACGCAAGTGCCGTTTAGAAATTAAGCGTCAAAGGCTCAGTATGCGTAGGACTGCGCAACTTTTTACGCCGTATATCCTTTCTGAATTTTTTTATTTGACGCCGCTACGCAATTGCTGTTTTTGTGCGTTGCCGAACAGGCAGATTGTAACGAGTATGCGCTCAAAACCTTTTGAGGCCTTTTCCATGCTAACCACCCTCCCCTTCCTGATGATCTATTTTTCTCTGACGGCCTTACTCGTACGCGCTGATATTCGCGACGGTTTGCTGCCCCATAAATTTCTCTGCCCGCTGCTCTGGACGGGCCTGCTCTACCAGGTCTTTATCCATCCTGATTTTCTGCCGAGTGCCGTAATGGGGGCGGTGGCTGGATATCTTGGTTTTGCCTTGATTTACTGGGGCTATCGGCTTATCTGCCGGCGGGAAGGAATGGGATATGGCGATGTGAAGTATCTGGCAGGACTTGGTGCGTGGCATGGCTGGTGCATACTGCCTACGCTGGCGTTACTCGCCGCGCTTATGGCGCTGCTTTGCATTCTTGTTTTTTCATTTCTCACCTCAGATAAAGGAGCATTAAAAAACCCACTGCCTTTTGGACCATTTCTGGCAGCAGCGGGTTTATGCGTTGGATGGGAAAATCTGATTAATTTTCCACTTTGATCTGAGACTGTAGGTAGTTCTGAAGGCCAATTTTGCTAATGAGATCCAGCTCGGTTTCCAGCCAGTCAATGTGGCCTTCTTCATCGGCAAGGATCTGGATCATCATATCGCGGCTCACATAGTCATGGACGCTGTCAGCATAAGCAATGGCTTCACGCAGATCTTTCGCACCTTCCAGCTCCAGCCGGAGGTCAGAACGCAGCATCTCTTCGACATCCTCACCGATGCCCAGCTTGCCGAGATCCTGCAGGTTTGGGATGCCTTCAAGGAATAAGATACGCTCGATGTATTTATCGGCGTGTTTCATCTCATCTATAGATTCATGGTACTCAACGTCATTCAGACGTGTCAGACCCCAGTTTTTAAACATTCTCGCGTGAAGAAAGTACTGGTTGATTGCGACAAGCTCATTTCCCAATAATTTATTGAGATAACTTATGATTTTAACATCACCTTTCATTATATAGTCCCTCCGCTTCCACTCATTGAAGCGTAGAACGGGCTACGGGGATGTCAAAAAAAAGATAGAGGCTTACGCGATCTCTTTGAATTCCGGGATCTGCATCAGTTCGTCCTGCATGATCTCACGCGCTGCGCGAACGCATTTACCGCATTGATTTCCCACCGGAACAAATTTGCGAAGCTGCTGGAAAGATTGTGGCTGAAACTGGCGAACGGCCTGACGAATTTTCTTGTCGCTTACACCATTACATAAACAAACGTACATAGAGACTCCCGTTCAAAATATGCGCAAAGTGTAAGTGAGAATGGTTATGATTACAATAGCACATACGCCAGGATACGGGCCGGGAGCGGTTAAAAAATGCGAAATTTTGTGACAAGGAAAGGTACAGAAAACAAAAAAGGACGCCGAAGCGTCCTTTTTTATTCAGGGATAATTAATTAGCCCAGAACTTTAGCAACAACGCCCGCGCCAACGGTACGGCCGCCTTCACGGATTGCGAAACGCAGACCGTCGTCCATCGCGATTGGGTGGATCAGAGTCACAACCATCTTGATGTTGTCGCCTGGCATTACCATCTCTACGCCTTCTGGCAGTTCGATGGTACCGGTCACGTCAGTTGTACGGAAGTAGAACTGTGGACGGTAGCCTTTGAAGAACGGAGTATGACGGCCGCCTTCGTCTTTGGACAGAATGTACACTTCAGATTCGAACTTGGTGTGTGGCTTGATTGAGCCTGGCTTCGCCAGAACCTGACCACGTTCGATTTCTTCACGTTTGATACCACGCAGCAGAACACCAACGTTCTCACCAGCACGGCCTTCGTCCAACAGTTTGCGGAACATTTCAACGCCAGTACAGGTAGACTTCGCAGTCTCTTTGATACCAACGATTTCAACTTCTTCACCAACTTTGATGATACCGCGCTCTACACGACCGGTAACAACGGTACCACGACCGGAGATGGAGAATACGTCTTCGATTGGCAGCAGGAATGGCTTGTCAATCGCACGCTCTGGTTCTGGGATGTAAGAATCCAGGAAGCCAGCCAGTTCGATGATTTTCGCTTCCCACTCTGCTTCGCCTTCCAGCGCTTTCAGCGCGGAACCGCGAACGATTGGAGTGTCGTCGCCCGGGAAATCGTACTGAGACAGCAGTTCACGAACTTCCATCTCTACCAGTTCCAGCAGCTCTTCGTCATCAACCATGTCGCATTTGTTCAGGAACACGATGATGAAAGGAACGCCTACCTGACGACCCAGCAGGATGTGCTCACGAGTCTGAGGCATTGGGCCGTCAGTCGCAGCAACAACCAGGATCGCGCCGTCCATCTGCGCAGCACCGGTGATCATGTTTTTAACATAGTCGGCGTGGCCTGGGCAGTCTACGTGTGCGTAGTGGCGAGTCGGGGTGTCGTACTCAACGTGAGAGGTGTTGATGGTGATACCACGAGCTTTTTCTTCTGGCGCGTTATCGATCTGGTCGAATGCACGAGCAGAACCACCGTAGGTTTTAGCCAGAACGGTAGTGATTGCAGCGGTCAGGGTAGTTTTACCATGGTCAACGTGGCCGATAGTACCAACGTTGACGTGCGGTTTTGTACGTTCAAATTTTTCTTTAGACACGGCTATATTCCTTACTATAGTGCTCTCCCCTCTGGAGAGAGCACGGGACTTAGGTTTTAATCCTGTGGATTACTTACCACGGGCTTCAATAACGGCCTGAGCAACGTTGTTAGGCGCATCATCATACTTCAGGAATTCCATGGTGTATGATGCACGACCTTTGGTCAGAGAACGCAGCTGAGTTGCATATCCGAACATTTCAGACAGCGGAACTTCAGCGTGGATCTTAACGCCAGTTACTTCGGATTCCTGACCACGCAGCATACCGCGACGACGGCTCAAGTCACCGATAACGTCACCGGTGTTCTCTTCAGGAGTTTCTACTTCAACCTTCATGATTGGCTCAAGCAGAACTGGTTTTGCTTTCTTAAAGCCTTCTTTAAAGGCAATAGACGCAGCCAGTTTAAACGCCAGTTCAGAGGAGTCAACGTCGTGGTAAGAACCGAAGTGCAGACGGATACCCATGTCAACAACCGGATAGCCAGCCAGAGGGCCCGCTTTCAGCTGTTCCTGGATGCCTTTATCAACGGCTGGGATGTATTCGCCAGGAATTACACCACCTTTGATGTCGTTGATGAACTCGTAACCTTTCGGGTTAGAGCCCGGCTCCAGTGGGTACATGTCGATCACAACGTGACCGTACTGACCGCGACCACCAGACTGCTTAGCGTGTTTACCTTCAACATCGGTAACTTTCGCGCGAATCGCTTCGCGGTAAGCAACCTGAGGTTTACCCACGTTCGCTTCAACGTTGAATTCACGCTTCATACGGTCAACGATGATGTCCAGGTGCAGTTCACCCATACCAGCGATGATGGTCTGGTTAGATTCTTCATCAGTCCATACGCGGAATGATGGGTCTTCTTTCGCCAGACGGCCCAGAGCCAGACCCATTTTTTCCTGGTCAGCTTTGGTTTTTGGTTCAACCGCGATGGAGATTACCGGCTCAGGGAATTCCATACGCTCCAGAATGATCGGGTGATCCGGGTCACACAGGGTGTCACCAGTGGTCACGTCTTTCAGACCGATAGCTGCAGCGATGTCGCCCGCACGAACTTCTTTGATCTCTTCACGTTTGTTAGCGTGCATCTGTACGATACGGCCAAAACGTTCACGCGCCGCTTTCACGGAGTTCAGGATGGTATCACCAGAGTTAACCACACCAGAGTAAACGCGGAAGAAGGTCAGGTTACCCACGAATGGGTCGGTAGCAATTTTGAACGCCAGTGCAGAGAACGGCTCGTCATCACTTGCGTGACGCTCAGCCGGAGTATCTTTACCGTCGTCCAGGATGCCGTTGATCGCAGGAACGTCAACCGGGGATGGCAGGTAGTCAACTACCGCATCCAGCATCGCCTGAACACCTTTGTTCTTGAACGCAGAACCACAGGTTACCAGGATGATTTCGTTGTTCAGAACGCGCTGACGCAGAGCTTTTTTGATCTCTTCTTCAGACAGTTCTTCACCACCCAGGTATTTCTCCATCAGCTCTTCAGAAGCTTCAGCAGCGGATTCGATCAGGTTCTGGTGCCATTCGTCAGCCAGGTCCTGCATCTCAGCCGGGATATCTTCGTATTCGAAGGTAACGCCCTGGTCTGCATCGTTCCAGTTGATGGCTTTCATTTTCACCAGGTCGATAACGCCGGTGAAGCCTTCTTCAGCACCAATTGCCAGCTGCAGCGGAACAGGGTTCGCGCCCAGACGGGTTTTGATCTGGCCAACAACTTTCAGGAAGTTAGCACCCATACGGTCCATTTTGTTAACGAACGCGATGCGTGGAACTTTATATTTGTTCGCCTGACGCCATACGGTTTCAGACTGTGGCTGAACACCACCAACTGCGCAATAAACCATTACCGCGCCGTCAAGAACACGCATGGAACGTTCTACTTCGATGGTGAAGTCAACGTGGCCCGGGGTGTCGATGATGTTTACGCGATGCGGTTCGTACTGCTTAGCCATACCTGACCAGAATGCAGTAGTCGCTGCGGAGGTGATGGTAATACCACGCTCCTGCTCCTGTTCCATCCAGTCCATGGTGGCTGCGCCGTCATGAACTTCACCGATTTTATGGTTTACACCGGTGTAGAACAGAATACGTTCGGTAGTAGTGGTCTTACCGGCGTCGATGTGCGCACTGATACCGATGTTACGGTAGCGTGCGATGGGTGTTGTACGAGCCATTTGATTCCTCGTTTGTTTCTTTAGGCGTTCAGTTAAGTTACCCAGAGCGGGCAGCTTCTCTGAAGCGCCCGCCTGGTGACTAATACTCCGAAGGGATTACCAACGGTAGTGTGCGAACGCCTTGTTGGCTTCTGCCATACGGTGAACGTCTTCACGTTTCTTAACTGCAGTACCTTTGTTTTCTGCAGCATCAGAAAGTTCGTTCGCCAGACGCAGAGCCATGGATTTATCACCGCGTTTACGAGCAGCTTCAACGATCCAACGCATTGCCAGGGCATTACGACGAACCGGACGAACTTCAACTGGAACCTGATAAGTAGAACCACCAACGCGGCGGGACTTAACTTCTACAGTTGGGCGAACGTTGTCGAGAGCGACTTCGAAAGCTTCCAGTTCATTTTTACCAGAACGCTGAGCCAGGGTCTCCAGCGCGCTGTATACGATTGCTTCTGCAGTAGATTTTTTACCATCTACCATCAGGATATTTACAAATTTTGCCAGCAGTTCTGATCCGAACTTCGGATCTGGAAGAATTTTACGCTGACCAATGACGCGACGACGTGGCATGGGAATACTCCGTTGTTAATTCAGGATTGTCCAAAACTCTACGAGTTTAGTTTGACATTAAGATAAATCAGTTTGGCCTTACTTAACGGAGAACCATTAAGCCTTAGGACGCTTCACGCCGTACTTGGAGCGAGCCTGCTTACGGTCTTTAACACCTGAGCAGTCCAGCGCACCACGAACGGTGTGGTAACGAACACCCGGAAGGTCTTTAACACGACCGCCACGGATCAGGATCACGGAGTGCTCCTGCAGGTTGTGACCTTCACCACCGATGTAGGAAGTCACTTCGAAACCGTTAGTCAAACGCACACGGCATACTTTACGCAGTGCGGAGTTTGGTTTTTTAGGAGTGGTGGTATATACACGAGTACATACGCCACGTTTCTGCGGGCAGGCTTCCAGCGCAGGCACGTTGCTTTTTGCAACTTTGCGTGCACGTGGTTTGCGTACCAGCTGGTTAACTGTTGCCATTAAATAGCTCCTGGTTTTAGCTTTTGCTTCGTAAACACGTAATAAAACGACCTCATACAATATGAGGACGCGAAATTTTAGGGCTACGTCGAAAAGGTGTCAAGAAATATACAGCGATCTCAAATCACCAGTTCATTTGACTGGCGTGCGTCACAGTAAGATTGACGAAATCAGTATAGCCAACCACGTCAATTTTGGCTGAAATTTGACCAGAAAGACCCCGCGCATCCAGATCGTCCTTCAGCGCAGAGACCGTTATGGGGGCATTCGTGAGAATTTCAACGAAACGTCCACCTTCAAGTGCAGCGAGCACGCCATCCTGAATCAGCAGCAGATCGTCACCTTCGCGCAGCATGCTCAACAGCGTGTCGATATCACATTGCCATGGTGAATGGCTGAGAATATGGAGCATGGAAGCCTCAGAAAGTCAGAATGGTGTCGTAGTGGGATAGTTGTTCACGCAGTGCTGCGGCAGGTAAGGTCGTCACATCCAGCACAAAAGGCGTCTTGTCGCTTAAACCGCGCGCCGTTAAAGAGTCGGCACAGACATAGCAGGTTTCGATATCGTAAAGCGGCAGCACTTTGAAGGTGGCGATGTAGTCGCGCGCCAGAATGGCCTGCGGCTGTTGGCCCGCCAGAAGCTGAAGCACGCCGTCCCCCAGAAAGAAGACACCGATATCTTCTGTTAACGCCGATGTCGCAAGCAGCGCATCCAGGCCTTCGCGGCCAGAGGTGCTGCCGTGCGGCGCAGAAGTAAAAACAAATGCCACACGCTTCATCAGAATTGCACCACTCTGTCGCAGGTTAACGCCGCCTGAGCCAATGCGCCCAGACCACTCAACGAAAAACCAGGCTGCAGGTTAGCGCCTGAAAACCCCAGGCGCTCGGCTTCGGCTGCATCCGTCACGCCGCGACGCAACGCCGCCGCCACGCAGATATGCAGCTCAACGCCCTGCTTTTCATTTAACGCCTGCCAGGCGCGGACCAGATCAAACTCGTCGCTCGCCGGCGACGTAAACTGGTTCGCGTTATACACCCCTTCCCGATAGAAGAAGACGCTCGCCAGTTCGTGTCCGGCCGCCAGCAGCGCATGCGCAAACTGCAGCGCGCTGCTGGCCTGTTGAGTCCCATACGCCGGGCCCGTCACCATTAATGCAAAACGCATTACTTATCTTGCCCCACGAAATCGCCGCTTTTGAACTGACGGATGTAGAGGTAAACCGTATGCTTGGAGATGTTCAGACGATCGGCCACCTGGTTGATGGCATCTTTAATGTCGAAAATCCCTTTCTCGTAGAGATTGAGTACGATCTGGCGATTCTTGGCGTTGTTCGATACGTTGCGGTCAGCATTGACCTCTTCAATGGTGAACTCAAGCGTCTGCGTGACGAGATCTTCAACGGAGGAGGCAAAGTTAACAGAAGAGCCAACGTCTGGCGTTTCTGGCGGAATAAAGGTGCTCATGATCTGCGAGAATGGCACATCAAGGTTCATGTTGATGCACAGCAGCCCAATCACACGATGCTCGCGATTTCGAATCGCGATGGTTTCTGATTTCATCAGCACGCCGCTTTTGGCGCGGGTGAAATAACATTTTGAGACGCTGCTGTCCGCGCCGGTCATGTCATGCAACATACGCAATGCAAGGTCGGTAATTGGCGAACCAATTTTACGGCCGGTATGCTCACCATTAGCAATGCGGATGGCGGAACACTTAAGATCTTGCAGGGAGTGCAATACGATTTCGCAGTGGGAACCAATGAGCATCGCTAACCCGTCCACTACCGCTTCATAGGATTTCAGAATATCGAAGTCGGTCTGGTCAAAAGGACGTTGATCCAGCAAATCAAGTTCACTGGTTTCGTTGGTTAAAAGCGACCTGGACATGAAAAAAACACTCCTTTTCAGGAGCCTGTCGTTAGGTTTTCAGGGCAGGCTCATTATCTACACGGACAACTAAATTAATACAGCGTGCCTAACGCTTTCCAGTGTTAATTATATCTGCCCCACAATAAAAAACCGCCGCCTTAAAAGGCGGCGGTTTGCATCACATTACTTCTTAGCGTCTGTCGCAGCTTTCTGATCTGCCTGCGCTTCCGGTTTCGCATCCGCTTTCGGCGCTGGTTTGATGTCCAGCAGCTCTACGTCGAAGACCAGCGTAGAGTTAGCCGGGATACCCGGAACGCCAGTTTTGCCATAGGCCAGATCCGGTGGGATAACCAGCTTGATTTTGCCGCCTTTTTTGATGTTTTTCAGGCCTTCAGTCCAGCCTGGGATCACACCGTCAAGACGGAAGGAAAGAGGTTCACCACGGGTGTAAGAGTTGTCGAACTCTTTACCGTCGATCAGCGTACCTTTGTAGTTCACCACAACGGTGTCGCTGTCTTTAGGCGCATCACCGGTACCTTCTTTCTCAACTTTGTACACCAGACCAGTAGAAGAGGTTTTCACACCCTTCTCTTTAGCAAAGGTGTCGCGGTAGGCTTTGCCTTTCGCTTCGTTGTCTTTAGCGTCCGCTTCCATCTTGGTCTGAGCGGCACCCTTCACGCGCGCTTCGAACGCCTGCAGAGTCTGTTCGATTTCCTGGTCAGACAGTTTGCTCTTATCAGCAAAGGCGTCCTGAACACCCGCGATCAGCTGGGCTTTGTCCAGTTTGATGCCCAGTTTCTCTTGTTCTTTCAGAGAGTTTTCCATGTAGCGGCCCAGAGATGCGCCCAGTGCGTAGGCGGATTTCTGGTCGTCATTTTTGAACGCCGCTTTGCTGTCTGCAGTGGCAGCAGGCTTCGCAGCAGTATCAGCAGCGAATGACAGCGGCGCGTTCAGTGCAACAGCCATCGTCGTCGCCAGCAGCGTTACTTTAAACAGTGATTTCATCCATATCTCCAGGGCCTGGGGACTCTCACCCCAGCGTTAAACGTAAATGAGTGACGTACTATAAAACGTTGCGGAAGAAATCTACAGACAGACACTTCCAATTCTCGCCACTTTTCAGACTATTTTTGTTTAAATAAGTTTCTTGCCAACGGGATAGAGACTGCACTTAAGGATAAACTCAGTTAAACTGCGCCGCCGCTGGGCCAATATGGCGTAACAGATATAAACGAGGTGAATGATGAAGGACACAATGATAGAAGCGAGAATGGCTGAGCTGGAAAGCCGCCTGGCTTTTCAGGACATCACCATCGAAGAGCTTAACCAGACCGTGACCGCGCACGAACTCGAAATGGCGAAACTGCGGGATCATATGCGCCTGCTGACGGAAAAGCTGAAGGCGACGCAGCCGTCAAATATTGCCTCTCAGTCGGAAGAGACGCCACCACCTCATTATTGAGGCGTAAAAAAAGCGGGATTATCCCGCTTTTTTATTTTCCGCATGACGGAATTAGTGGCAACCGCAGCCGCCGTTGCCGCAACCACCTTTACCGTGGCCGTGGTCATGACCATGGTCGTGGCCGTGACCACCGCAGCAGCCGTCGTGGCCGTGATCGTGATCATGGTCGTGACCATGCGCACCGTGAACGTGGCCATGAGCCAGCTCTTCTTCGGTCGCTTCACGGATCGCAACAACTTCTACGTTGAACTTCAGGTTCTGGCCAGCCAGCATGTGGTTGCCGTCAACCACGACGTGGTCGTCTTCAACTTCAGTGATTTCAACAGGAACCGGACCCTGGTCAGTTTCAGCCAGGAAGCGCATGCCAACCTGCAGCTCGTCAACGCCCATGAACACGTCTTTAGGAACGCGCTGAACCAGGTTGTCGTCATACTGACCGTAAGCGTCGTTCGCGCCTACAGCAACGTCGAATTTATCGCCAACTTCATGACCTTCCAGCGCAGTTTCCAGGCCGGAAATCAGGGAACCGTGACCATGCAGGTAGTCCAGCGGCGCACTCACCGGAGACTCATCAACCAACACACCGTCTTCTGTACGTACCTGATAGGCCAGGCTGACCACCAGGTCTTTTGCTACTTTCATGATATCTCCTGAGCGTGGGAAAATTGCTGGCGCAGATTGTAGCGGAAATCTGCACCCGTGTACCCTTAAGCTTAAAAAAACTCAGAGCATATCGCTAGTCTGGATGAAAAATGCCGATCACTTGCTCTTCTTTGCGAACGTGATCGCGTGCTTCTTTGTCGGCCTCACGCATCTGGTGACCGCACTTAACGCACTCAACTATATCAATATTATTTTCGCGCCACATGGCCAGCGTATCTTGAGCCTGGCAAGACGGGCACTTTGCACCCGCGATAAAGCGTTTACGTACAGCCATCTTTCGTTACCTTTTATTCAAATTCATCCCAGCCGTCGAGCTGGCGTCGTTCCTGTTGCATCTCTCGCTGAAAGATCTCCTCCAGCTCGCGCCGCGCTTCCCGCACGCGGGAGATCTGCGCCGTATCGCTATGTACAGGCATTAATTCGCGCAGCATGCGCATATCCAGCCGGCGGAAGTGCATCTGGGCGCGCTGCGCCTGGTGAGGATGCATCCCCAGGGAGATTAACGCCTTGCGCCCCAGTTCCAGCGCACTGGAGAACGTCTCACGGGAGAAGTGTTTCACACCTGCCTGCAACAATTCGTGAGCTTCAACACGCCCCCGGGCACGCGCCAGAATATTCAGGTGCGGGAAATGCTGCTGACATAGCTCCACCAGCTTCATCGTATCTTCCGGATCGTTGCAGGTGATGACGATAGACTCCGCGGCTTCCGCCCCGGCCGAGCGCAGAAGCTCAAGCTGAGTGGCATCGCCGTAATAGACCTTGTAGCCATATTTGCGCATCAGGTTGACCGCGCTGATATCGCGCTCCAGCACCGTAATGCGCATTTTGTTCGCCATCAACAGGCGGCCAATCACCTGCCCGAAGCGGCCGAAGCCCACGACGATCACCTGCGGCTTATCGTCTTCTACCCACGGCGCTTCATCTTCATCGTCTGCCGGATTCAGGCGGCGCGACAGCAGTTTATCCACCATCTTCATCAGCAGAGGCGTGGTCATCATCGACAGCGTTACCGTCACCAGCAGCAGCGCCATCTGGTCATCTTTAAACAGCTTCTGGGAGGAGGCGGTGGAGAACAGCACAAACGCAAACTCGCCACCCTGGCTCAACACGCTGGCAAACTGCATGCGTTCCGAACTGCGCAACCCGTAGATACGCGCCATGACGTAAAGCACCAGCATTTTCACCGCCACCAGGATCGCAACACTCACCGCAACCCAGAGCAGATGGGTATAAAGCACGCCAAGATTGAGCGCCATTCCCACCGAAATAAAGAACAGGCCTAACAGCAGCCCTTTGAAGGGATCGATGGCAATTTCCAGTTCGTGCCGATATTCACTCTCCGCCAGCAGCACGCCGGCAATAAAGGTGCCCAGCGCCATCGACAGCCCCAGCGCGTCCATAAACAGCGCCGAGCCGAGCACCAGCAGCAGCGTCGCGGCGGTAAACACCTCGCGCACGCCCGAGGCGGCAATAAAGCGGAACACCGGACGTAACAGGAAACGTCCGCCAATCAGCATGCCCGCGAAGGCCAGCACCTTCATGGAAATTTTTGCCCAGTCGAAGTGATCGTCGCCCGAGCCCGCCAGCAGCGGCACCAGCGCCAGCGCCGGGATCACCGCTAAATCCTGGAACAGCAGCACCGAAAAGCCCAGCTGTCCGGCCTCATTGCGGTTCATCCCCTTGTCGCGCATCAGCTGCAGCGCCATCGCCGTCGACGACATTGCGAGACCAATCCCGCCAATCACCGCCGCCTGCCAGGAAAAGTTGGTCAGCATTAACAGGCCAGCCAGAATCGCGGCGCTAAACAGCACCTGCGCGGCGCCCACGCCAAAGATAGAGCGTCGAAGCTGCCACAGCTTCGACGGGTTCAGTTCGAGGCCGATGATGAACATCAGAAACACCACGCCGAGCTCCGAGAAGTGGAGAATTTCATCCACGTCGCTGATGAAACCCAGTCCCCATGGGCCAATGGCGATCCCTGCGAGCAAATACCCCAGCACCGCCCCGATGCCGATACGGGCGGCAAGCGGCACCGCGACGACGGCGGCAAATAAAAACAACACCCCGGCGAGGAGTAAATTCGATCCTTCCATTAACGACCTCCTGCCGCAATCGGTGATGCCAGCCATTCGCCGTAGGCTCTGGCGTGGCTTGCCAGCGCTTTCGGATCCTGACGCCGCGCCCAGTAAACAATAATCGGGCTCATCCAGTGCATGCGGCACATGGCCGCCGTCAGCTCGAACGGCCTCAGGATGTCGCTCATGGGATAGCGGTTCAGCCCGTCGTGACGGTAAGCGCTTTCCGGCTCACCGGTGGTAATGACGCTCCGCCAGTACTTTCCCGCCAGCTGGTTGCCCCCCACCCCGCTGGAGAAGCCCCGGCTCAGCACGCGGTCCAGCCACTCTTTCAGCAGTGCCGGACAGCTGTAGGTATAGAGCGGATGCTGAAATACAATCACGTCATGCTGACGCAGCAGTTCCTGTTCGTAAGGAATATCGATAAAGAAATCAGGATAGTGCGCGTAGAGATCGTGCACCGTGACGTTACTGAGCTGTGTGGCCGGCTTAAGCAGCACCCGGTTCGCCACCGAGTCCTGAGATTCCGGATGGGCATACAGCAGCAGCACTTTCGCTGTCTGAGACATCACTCCCCTCCCGGTTCTGTTTTTGTGTATTGTTGTCGTTTTGGGCTACCATGGCGGCCCGGTGGGGAAAATGGCCCACACCTTACATTATCATAATGACAAATTAACATAGTCGGAACATACGGCGCTTCTATGATTGTTTTCTCCTCGTTACAAATTCGTCGCGGCGTGCGCGTCCTGCTGGATAACGCGACTGCTACCATCAACCCGGGCCAGAAGGTGGGGCTGGTCGGCAAAAACGGCTGCGGTAAATCCACCCTGCTGGCGCTGCTGAAAAACGAGATTAGCGCGGATGGCGGTAACTTTACCTTCCCGGGGAACTGGCAGCTCGCGTGGGTAAACCAGGAGACGCCAGCCCTGAGCGAACCGGCGCTCGACTATGTTATCGACGGCGATCGCGAATACCGTAAGCTCGAAGCGGAACTCAACGCGGCCAACGAGCGCAACGACGGTCACGCCATCGCTACCGTTCACGGCAAGCTGGACGCCATCGACGCGTGGACCATTCGCTCCCGCGCCTCCAGCCTGCTGCACGGCCTGGGCTTCAGCAATGAACAGCTTGAACGCCCGGTCAGCGACTTCTCCGGCGGCTGGCGCATGCGCCTCAACCTGGCGCAGGCGCTGATCTGCCGCTCAGACCTGCTCCTGCTCGATGAACCGACCAACCACCTCGATCTCGATGCGGTTATTTGGCTCGAGAAGTGGCTCAAGAGCTATCAGGGCACTCTGATTCTCATCTCCCACGACCGCGACTTCCTCGATCCGGTGGTGGATAAAATCATTCATATCGAACAGCAAACCATGTTCGAGTACACCGGCAACTACAGCTCCTTCGAGCGCCAGCGCGCGACGCGCCTTGCTCAGCAGCAGTCGATGTATGAAAGCCAACAGCAGCGCGTGGCGCACCTGCAGAGCTTCGTGGATCGCTTCAAAGCTAAAGCGTCAAAAGCCAAGCAGGCCCAGAGCCGCATCAAGATGCTGGAACGCATGGAGATGATCGCCCCGGCACACGTGGATAACCCGTTCCACTTCAGCTTCCGCGCGCCGGAAAGCCTGCCGAACCCGCTGCTGAAAATGGAAAAAGTGAGCGCAGGCTATGGCGATCGCATCATCCTCGACTCTATCAAGCTTAACCTGGTGCCGGGTTCGCGCATTGGCCTGCTGGGGCGCAACGGCGCCGGTAAATCGACGTTAATTAAGCTGCTCGCGGGCGAGCTTAACCCAACCAGCGGTGAAATCGGCCTGGCGAAGGGCATTAAGCTTGGCTATTTCGCCCAGCATCAGCTGGAATTTTTACGCGCGGATGAATCGCCGATTCAGCATCTGTCGCGTCTTGCCCCGCAGGAAATGGAGCAGAAGCTGCGCGACTACCTCGGCGGCTTCGGCTTCCAGGGCGATAAGGTGACCGAAAACACCGAGCGTTTCTCCGGCGGCGAAAAAGCCCGTCTGGTGCTGGCGCTGATCGTCTGGCAGAGACCCAACCTGCTGCTGCTCGATGAACCGACCAACCACCTGGATCTCGACATGCGTCAGGCGCTGACCGAAGCGCTGATTGAGTTCGAAGGCGCACTGGTTGTCGTGTCGCACGATCGCCACCTGATCCGCTCCACCACCGACGATCTCTACCTGGTACACGGCGGCAAAGTCGAACCGTTCGACGGCGATCTGGAAGACTACCAGCAGTGGCTGACGGACGTACAAAAGCAGGAAAACCAGCCGGAAGAGTCAACGAAAGACAACGTCAACAGCGCACAGTCGCGTAAAGACCAGAAGCGCCGCGAAGCGGAACTGCGCACCCAGACCCAGCCGCTGCGTAAAGAGATTGCCCGTCTTGAAAAAGAGATGGAAAAGCTCAACGCCACGCTTGCCGCCGTCGAAGAGAAGCTGGGCGACAGCGACCTGTACGATCAGAGCCGTAAAGCGGAGCTAACGGATTGTCTGCAAACGCAGGCGAAAGCCAAATCCAGCCTCGAAGAGTGCGAAATGGCATGGCTGGATGCCCAGGAACAGCTGGAAGCGATGCTGCAGGCAGACTGAATTTTTACCCCGTTGTGCGGACGGAATCTATCTCTGGTTCGGAAATCCAGGCTAAACGGGGTACAATTCGGAAAGTATAGTGAATTTCTGACAAGAATCAGCATCGTCCTTATGACCCAAATCATTCCATCAGACTTCGACATTACAGCCGAAGACAGCACCGAGTTCGTGCCCATGCGCGGCGTGACCAACTGCCATTTGCAGACCATGCTGCCGCGGCTGATCCGCCGCAAGGTCCAGTTCACTCCGCACTGGCAACGGCTCGATCTGCCGGACGGTGATTTTCTGGATCTCGCCTGGAGCGAAGCGCCGGAACAGGCTCTTCATAAGCCGCGTCTGGTGGTTTTTCACGGTTTAGAAGGCAGCCTGCACAGTCCGTATGCGCATGGGTTAATTGAGGCCGCCAAAGCGCGCGGCTGGCTCGGCGTGGTGATGCATTTTCGCGGCTGTAGCGGCGAGCCGAATCGTCAGAAACGCATTTATCACTCGGGTGAAACCGAAGATGGCACGTGGTTTCTGCACTGGCTGCGGGAAAATTATGGCGCCGCGCCAACGGCCGCCGTGGGCTACTCGCTGGGCGGTAATATGCTCGCCTGTCTGCTGGCCAAAGAGGGCGACAGCGTACCGCTGAATGCTGCAGTGATTGTCTCCGCACCGTTTATGCTGGAGCAGTGCAGCTACCACATGGAAAAAGGCTTTTCTCGCGTCTATCAGCGCTATCTGCTCAACCTGCTGAAAGCCAACGCGGCGCGAAAGCTAAAGGCCTATCCGGATACCCTGCCGGTAAGCCTGCGCCAGCTGAAAAAGGTACGCTGCATCCGCGAATTCGACGATCTAATCACCGCCAAAATTCACGGCTTCGCCGATGCTATCGACTATTACCGACAGTGCAGCGCCATGCCGCTGCTCAGCAAAATCACGCAGCCGACGCTGATTATTCACGCCAAAGATGACCCGTTCATGGATCATCACTCTATTCCCGCGCAGGAATTCCTGCCTGACAACGTTCACTACCAGCTGACCGAACATGGTGGCCACGTGGGGTTCATCGGCGGCACGCTGCGCAGGCCGAAAATGTGGCTGGAAGCGCGCATTCCTGACTGGCTGACTCCTTATCTGGATGGTGCAAAATGATCATTCCCTGGCAGGATCTGGCTCCCGAAACGCTCGATAATCTGATTGAAAGCTTTGTATTACGCGAAGGCACCGATTATGGTGAACATGAGCGTTCGCTTGAGCAAAAGGTCAACGATGTAAAACGCCAGCTGAAAAGCGGCGACGTGGTGCTGGTGTGGTCAGAACTGCATGAGACGGTCAATATCATGCCCCGCAACGCGTTTCACGGCTGATCTTCCAACCTTTTCCGTCAGGGAGTTGCTATGTCTGCCAGACATCCCATTATTGCCGTTACGGGGTCGAGTGGTGCGGGAACCACCACCACCAGCCTCGCTTTTCGCAAGATTTTCGCCCAGCTGAATCTCCGTTCTGCGGAGGTCGAAGGCGACAGCTTTCACCGCTATACGCGGCCTGAGATGGACATGGCGATCCGCAAGGCGCGCGATCTGGGTAAACACATCAGCTACTTTGGCCCGGAAGCCAATGATTTCGGCCTGCTGGAGCAAACCTTCCGCGAATACGGTCAGAGCGGTACCGGCCAGTCCCGTAAGTATCTGCACACCTACGACGAAGCCGTACCCTGGAATCAGGTGCCGGGCACCTTTACCCCCTGGCAACCGCTGCCGGAACCCACCGACGTGCTGTTTTATGAAGGATTGCACGGCGGCGTTGTCACACCTCAGCACGACGTGGCGCGCCATGTGGATCTGCTGGTCGGGGTGGTGCCGATCGTTAACCTGGAGTGGATCCAGAAGCTGACGCGCGACATGAGCGAGCGCGGCCATTCGCGCGAGGCGGTAATGGACTCGGTGGTGCGCTCCATGGAAGATTACATCAACTATCTCACGCCGCAGTTCTCCCGCACGCACATTAACTTCCAGCGCGTGCCGACCGTGGACACTTCCAATCCGTTCGCGGCGAAAAGCATCCCGTCGCTGGATGAGAGCTTTGTGGTGATCCACTTCCGCAATCTTGAAGGCATTGATTACCCCTGGCTGCTGGCGATGCTGCAGGGCTCGTTTATTTCCCACATGAATACGTTAGTGGTTCCCGGTGGAAAAATGGGGCTGGCAATGGAGCTGATCATGACGCCGCTGGTGGAGCGACTGATGGAAGGGAAGCAGATCGCGTGAACATGTTCCCTCTCCCACAGGGAGAGGGTTAGGGTGAGGGCATCAACACGCACGATGCCCCAATAATTAAGCCTCGATCACTTCATACGAATGGGTGATTTTTACCGCTTTCTCCAGCATTAACGCCACAGAGCAGTATTTCTCCGCAGAGAGATCCACCGCGCGTGAGACCGCCGCGTCTTTCAGTTCTTTCCCGGTGACAACAAAGTGCAGATTAATGTGGGTGAACAGGCGTGGCGCCTCTTCGCGACGCTCTGAGGTGAGTTTAACCTCGCAATCCGTCACGTCATGACGGCCTTTTTGCAGAATCGACACCACGTCAATCGCGCTGCATCCGCCTGCCGCCATCAGCACCATTTCCATTGGGCTTGGAGCTTTATCGCCGGAGTTACCATCCATCAAAATCTGGTGTCCTGATGCGGACTCGCCCAGGAACGTTAAACCTTCAACCCACTTCACGCGCGCTTGCATATTCATTAACTCCAACGTTGCATTTTTGGTGACAGATTACGCGTGCGTTACATTTCTCGCAATGGAAGGCGACCTGCATCATGCTGAAGCGAGACACCAGGAGACACGCGGCAAAAGCTATGCTAAAACACTCAGGATGCTACAGTAATACATTGACGTTACACATGTATGCAGAGGACATCAAACTTTACTGGCTGCGAAACGTTACGACAGCCGACTTCCCAGGGTATGGGTAAGAATTCGATTGCAACCCCAGAGTCCGGATGCATCTGAAGACTCTGGTGACAGCTTATAACAGAGGATAACAGCGCATGGTGCTTGGCAAACCGCAAACAGACCCGACTCTCGAATGGTTCTTGTCTCATTGCCACATTCATAAGTACCCATCGAAGAGCACGCTGATTCACCAGGGTGAAAAAGCGGAAACGTTGTATTACATCGTCAAAGGCTCGGTGGCAGTGCTGATCAAAGATGAGGAAGGCAAAGAGATGATCCTTTCCTATCTGAACCAGGGCGATTTTATCGGTGAACTGGGCCTGTTTGAAGAAGGCCAGGAACGTAGCGCCTGGGTTCGTGCAAAGACAGCATGTGAAGTGGCTGAAATTTCTTATAAGAAATTCCGTCAGCTGATTCAGGTAAACCCTGACATCCTGATGCGTCTTTCTTCCCAGATGGCGCGCCGTCTGCAGGTGACGTCAGAGAAAGTGGGTAACCTCGCCTTCCTGGACGTGACTGGCCGTATTGCGCAGACTCTGCTGAACCTGGCGAAACAGCCAGACGCGATGACCCACCCGGACGGCATGCAAATTAAAATTACCCGTCAGGAAATCGGTCAGATCGTCGGTTGCTCCCGCGAAACGGTGGGCCGTATTCTGAAAATGCTGGAAGATCAAAACCTGATCTCCGCCCACGGTAAAACCATCGTGGTTTACGGAACCCGTTAATCCTGCCTAAACGGCGTGCCATCGCGAGGTGTCACGCCGTTTTTGTCTCTTTTCCCCATGTGGCGCAGGCTGATCTATCACCCGGAAGTTAACTACGCACTACGACAAACGCTGGTGCTGTGTCTTCCCGTGGCCGTGGGCCTGATCCTGGGACATCTTCAGCAGGGCCTGCTGTTTTCTCTCGTCCCCGCCTGCTGCAACATTGCCGGTCTGGACACGCCCCATAAACGCTTTTTCAAACGTCTGATAATTGGCGGCTCGCTGTTTGCTGGCTGTAGCCTCGCGGTGCAGCTTCTGCTGGCTCGTGATATTCCCCTGCCGCTGATCCTGACCGTGCTGGCGATGACCCTCGGCGTCACCGCCGAAATCAGCTCGCTCCATGCCCGTCTGCTTCCCGCGTCACTCATTGCGGCCATCTTCACCCTGAGCCTCGCCGGTAATATGCCCGTGTGGGAGCCGCTGCTGATCTACGCCCTCGGCACGCTGTGGTACGGGCTGTTTAACTGGTTCTGGTTCTGGCTGTGGCGGGAGCAGCCGCTGCGCGAATCTCTAAGCCTGCTCTACGTGCAGCTTGCGGATTACTGTGAAGCCAAATACACCCTGCTCACCCAGCATACGGATCCGGAGAAATCCTTACCGCCGTTGCTGACGCGCCAGCAAAAGGTGGTAGACCTGATAAGCCAGTGCTATCAGCAGCTGCATATGCTCGCTGCCAACAAGAACCACGAATATAAACGGCTGTTGCGCACCTTTCAGGTGGGGCTGGATCTTCAGGAGCATATCTCCGTTAGCCTTCACCACCCGCAGGAGGTGCAAAAGCTGGTTGAGCGCAGCCATGCCGAAGCGGTGATCCGCTGGAACGCACAAACCGTCTCCGCGCGCCTGCGGGTGCTGGCCGATGATATTCTCTACCACCGCTACCCCACGCGCTTTAACATGGACAAACAGCTCGGCGCGCTGGAGAAAATCGCCCGTCAGCACCCGGATAACCCGGTCGGCCAGTTTGCCGCCTGGCACTTCAGCCGCATCGCCCGCGTGCTGCGCACCCAGCGCCCGCTTTATTCCCGTGACCTGATGGCGGATAAACAGAAACGTCTGCCGCTGCTGCCGGCGCTGAGAAGCTACCTGTCTCTCAAATCTTCCGCTCTGCGCAACGCTGCAAGGATTAGCGTCATGCTCAGTATCGCCAGCCTGATGGGCATGGCGCTCCACCTGCCGAAACCCTACTGGATCTTAATGACCGTGCTGTTTGTTACCCAGAACGGCTATGGCGCCACGCGGGTGCGCATTCTGCACCGGGCAGGCGGCACGATGGCGGGGCTGATTATTGCGGGCGTGACGCTGCATTTTCACGTGCCCGAGGGCTATACCCTGGCAGGGATGCTGGTGGTCACCCTGGTAAGCTATCTAATCATTCGCAAAAACTACGGCTGGGCAATGGTGGGCTTTACGGTGACGGCGGTATATACCCTGCAGCTGCTGACGCTTAACGGCGAACAGTTCATCGTTGCCCGCCTGATCGACACGCTGATCGGCTGCCTGATCGCCTTTGGGGGCATGGTCTGGCTGTGGCCGCAGTGGCAGAGCGGGCTGCTGAGGCAGAACGCCCACGACGCGCTGGAGGCCGATCAGCAGGCCATTCGTCTGATCCTGAGCGACGATCCGCAGCCTTCCCCGCTGGCGTATCAGCGGATGAAGGTCAACCAGGCGCACAACGCCCTGTTTAACTCGCTCAACCAGGCGATGCAGGAGCCGGGCTTTAACTCACACTATCTTGCCGATATGAAGCTGTGGGTCACGCACAGCCAGTTTATCGTCGAGCACATTAACGCCATGACCACGCTGGCGCGCGAACACACAATGCTGACGCCGGATCTGGCGCAGCGCTATTTGCAGTCGTGTGAAATTGCGTTGCAGCGGTGTCAGCAGCGTCTGGAGTATGACGCGCCGGGCGAGTCGGGGGATTCGAACATTCTGGAGGCACCGGAGACGCTGACCCACGGCCCGATGAGCACCCTGGAGCAGCATTTGCAGCGCGTGCTGGGACATCTGAACACCATGCACACCATTTCGTCGGTGGCATGGCGTCAGCGCCCGCATCACGGCATTTGGTTAACCCGGCGGTTAAAGCGAACCGAGTATTAGCCTTTTACGATCTTCTCGACCGCCGCGGCAAAGCGGGTTAACCCGTCTTCAATATCTTTCTCTTCCACCACCAGCGACGGCGCAAAGCGCATCACGTCAGGCCCAGCGTTTAGCACCATGACGCCTTCGTGGGCGGCTGCGTGCAGGAAATCGCGCGCGCGGCCTTTGTACTGCGGCTTAAGCTCCGCACCAATCAGCAGCCCCATGCCGCGGATCTCGCTGAAGACGTCGTACTTATTGTTAATCTGCTGAAGATGCTGCACAAACAGCTCGCGTTTCGCGCTAACGCCGTTCAGCACCTCAGGGGTGTTGATGATGTCGAACGCGGCACCCGCCACGGCGCTCGCCAGCGGGTTACCGCCGTAGGTTGAACCGTGAGAACCGACGTGGAACGCCGAGGCGATCTCCTGCGTCGTCAGTACCGCACTCACCGGAAAACCGCCGCCGAGCGCTTTCGCGCTGGTCAGAATATCCGGCGTCACGCCGTAGTGCATGTAGGCAAACAGCTCTCCGGTACGCCCCATCCCGCACTGCACTTCATCAAACACCAGCAGCGCCTGATGTTCGTCGCACAGTTCGCGCAGCCCTTTCAGGAATTCCGGGGTTGCCGCGGTCACGCCGCCTTCGCCCTGAATCGGCTCCACCACCACCGCGCAGGTGTGGTCGTCCATCACCGCTTTCACCGCGTGCAGATCGTTAAACGGCACGTGGATAATGTCGGCTGGTTTCGGACCGAAGCCGTCGGAATACTTCGGCTGGCCGCCAACGGAGACGGTAAAGAAAGAGCGTCCGTGGAAGGCGTTATGGAAGGCGATGATTTTAGTTTTGTACGGGCTATGGCGCGTGGTGGCGTAGTAGCGCGCCAGCTTAAAGGCGGTTTCGTTGGCTTCGGTGCCGGAGTTCATAAACAGCACGCGCTCGGCAAACGTGGCATCAATGATCTTGCGACCCAGGCGCAGCGCAGGTTCGTTGGTGAACACGTTGCTGGTGTGCCACAGGGTTTCGCCCTGGGTTTTCAGCGCGTCCACCAGCGCAGGATGGCAGTGGCCCAGCGCCGTGACCGCAATACCGCCCGCGAAATCCACATACTCTTTGCCCTGCTGATCCCAGACGCGGCTGCCTTTCCCCTTCACCGGGATAAACTCAGCCGGTGCATAAATCGGCAGAATCACTTCATCGAATGTCGCGCGGGTAATTGCTGGTTGTTCAGTTGCCATGTCATGCCCATCCATTTTATGTCACATTCATTGTGAAAATATAATCACAAAATATGCATAAAAACTCACAACAAGGCAACAGATATTCAGCGATTGAGGAAATTTGCCAGCAGTGCGTGCCCCTGCTCGCTGAGGATACTTTCAGGGTGGAACTGGACGCCTTCGAGATCCCACTCGCGGTGGCGAATCCCCATGATCTCCTGCGTATCGCTCCAGGCGGTCACGTCGAAGCAGTCGGGCAGCGTCGGTGGGTCAATCACCAGCGAATGGTAGCGCGTCACGGTTAGCGGGTTATTGAGCCCTGTGAATACGCCCGTGCCGGTGTGGGTGACCGGCGAGGTTTTGCCGTGCATCACTTTCGCGGCACGCACGATGGTAGCCCCAAATGCCTGGGCAATCGCCTGATGACCGAGACAGACGCCCAGGATCGGCAGCCTGCCGGCATAGTGGTGAATAACCTCCAGAGAAATGCCCGATTCCGACGGCGTACACGGTCCCGGCGAAATGACGATTTTCTGCGGAGCCAGCGTCTCAATATCAGACAGGCTGAGTTCGTCGTTGCGGCGGACAACCACCTCTGCACCCAGTTCACAAAAATACTGGTAAAGGTTCCAGGTGAAGGAATCGTAGTTATCAATCAGCAGAATCATGGCGGCTCCCGAAAAAAAATGCCGCCCTATTCTACTCAGATTCCCGCGCTTCGCTCACTACTTTGGCAAAGATAGCGCTCAGCGCGGTCAAATCGCCCGTGGCACCGCTTCGGTTCGCCGCCACCCACTGCTCGGGATCAATATCCCGCCAGTCCAGCGCGTAATTCGCGTGGATGGCCAGCTGCTCAAAGAAGACGCGCTGAGCTATGCCATTACCGCGCATAAAGGGATGCAGCATATTGATTTCACAGTAGTAATGGCTCACTTTTTCAACAAACGCCGCTTTTTCAAGACCCACAAGATACTTATCACTTTCCAGCGCCGCCATCAGTTCGTTACCCATCGTCTCGATGTACTCAAAATGGCAGAAGGGAATGTCACCCTTAAAAATATCGTCGGTACGGAATTCGCCTGCCTGCTTCATCTCTCTGTGATACAGATGGCGATGAATGAGGCACAGATGCGGTAGCCCGGGCGCTGAGGGCCCAAGCTCCAGCGTCTCAATGCCGGGCTCTGAAGGACCATTACCTTTTTCAAGGAGACAACTGGCCTGAAAATTGACGTTACGCTGTTGCTCCCAGAGACGGGATTTTTGCTTATCGGTGAGTTTTTTCACTTAACGCCTCCCTGAATAGTCCGTTTGCCACAAGTATAAGCAGCAAAACGCGCTTTCGCAGGGAGGGCTGAAAGACACGGGCAGGATATGCCCGTGTGGAAGAACGATTACGGCAGCACTTTCGCGGAGAGAATCACCACTGGCTTAGACGGCACATTCTGGTATGGGCCGACATCGTGGGTCTGAACCTGAGAGATTTTGTCCGCCACGTCCATCCCTTTCACAATTTTACCGAAGACCGCATAGCCGAAGTCGCGCTGGCCGTGGTCGAGGAAAGCGTTATCCGCCACGTTGAGGAAGAACTGGCTGGTGGCGCTGTCTTTATCCGCCGTGCGCGCCATGGAGATGGTGCCGCGCTTGTTCAGCAGGCCGTTGTCCGCTTCGTTTTTGATGGGTGGGTTAGGCTGTTTCTGCTGCATCTGCTCGTTGAAGCCGCCGCCCTGAATCATGAAGCCAGGGATCACGCGGTGGAAGGTGGTGTTGTTATAGAAACCACTGTTCACATAGTCGAGGAAGTTTTTCACAGAAACCGGAGCTTTCTGGCTATTTAGTTCCAGCTCAATGTTCCCGGCAGAGGTGGTCAGCAGAACGTGAGGGTCCCCTTTGGCTGCCAGCGCAGCAGGGGAAACGGCAGAAAGAGCAAACACAGCTGCGACAGCCGCCAGTGTTGATTTGAGCATGAGAATTCCTTAACAAAGCGCAGTATAAAAAGCGAATGGCTTGATTCTAAAGAGCAGTATGAACCGAGACCAGCCTTTTACCTAATTTTACGAAATTGAAACAATTATTACTGCGCAAACGATTGGTTATACCGCCATTTAGTGTGACTTAGATCACACTAAAACCTGCAATGTCATATTCATTTCCCTTAAAAGATAGGAATAGATCACTTTAGCGACTAAAATCTGCCCGCTCTCAGCGCCCTCCCGGCGCTTTTCTTTTTCTGAACAGGCCAGACATGACTAACAGCAATCGCATCAAGCTCACATGGATAAGCTTCTTCTCCTACGCCCTGACCGGCGCGTTGGTGATCGTCACCGGGATGGTGATGGGAAATATCGCAGACTACTTCCAGCTGCCCGTTTCCAGCATGAGTAACACCTTCACCTTCCTCAACGCGGGGATCCTGATCTCAATTTTCCTGAATGCCTGGCTGATGGAAATCGTCCCGCTGAAAACCCAGCTGCGCTTCGGCTTCGTGCTGATGGTTGCCGCCGTGGCGGGCCTGATGTTGAGCCACAGCATCGCCCTGTTCTCTGCCGCCATGTTCGTGCTGGGCCTGGTCAGCGGGATCACGATGTCGATCGGTACGTTCCTTATTACGCACATGTATGAAGGCCGCCAGCGCGGCGCGCGCCTGCTGTTTACCGACTCCTTCTTCAGCATGGCCGGGATGATTTTCCCGATGGTCGCCGCGTATCTGCTCGCGCGCAGCATTGAATGGTACTGGGTATACGCCTGTATCGGTCTGGTCTATGTCGCGATCTTCATTCTGACCTTCGGCTGTGACTTCCCGGTGCTGGGCAAAAAAGCGCAGACCACCTCAGAGCCGGTGGCGAAAGAAAAATGGGGTATCGGCGTGCTGTTCCTCTCCATTGCCGCCCTGTGCTACATCCTCGGTCAGTTGGGCTTTATCTCGTGGGTACCTGAATACGCCAAAGGTCTGGGCATGAGCCTGAACGACGCGGGCAAACTGGTGAGCGATTTCTGGATGTCTTACATGTTCGGCATGTGGGCCTTTAGCTTCATCCTGCGCTTCTTCGACCTGCAACGTATTCTGACCGTCCTGGCGGGTCTGGCGACCGTGCTGATGTATCTGTTCATCAACGGTGCCCCGGAGCATATGCCATGGTTCATCCTGACCCTGGGCTTCTTCTCCAGCGCGATTTACACCTCAATCATCACCCTGGGCTCCCTGCAGACCAAAGTGGCTTCGCCAAAGCTGGTGAACTTCGTGCTGACCTGCGGCACCATCGGCACCATGCTGACCTTCGTGGTCACGGGCCCGATTGTGGCGCACAGCGGCCCGCTGGCCGCGCTGCACACCGCTAACGGTCTGTATGCCGTGGTGTTTATCATGTGTTTCATTCTGGGCTTCGTGACCCGTCACCGCCAGCACAATACGGCAACGGCTACCCACTAATCGTCAAAACCCCTTTGCGTTCTGCAAAGGGGTTTTACCCTGCTTACCCGCTCTGACTGCCGATTCGTAAAAAACCCCTCAAATTTGTGCGAAAAACAAGCAAGCACAAAAATCAAACAATATCCGTTACTTATAAAAAACCTGACAAATCATAGATATACCCACTAAGGGGTAGGTGAAGGCGTATTTGATTTGCATCAATAAGTGCCCCTGCTGAATCGTTAAGGTAGGCAGTAATAGAAAAGAAATCGAGGCAAAAATGAGCAAAGTCAGACTCGCTATCATCGGTAACGGCATGGTCGGCCACCGCTTTATTGAGGATCTTCTCGATAAAGCCGATGCTGACCAGTTCGATATTACCGTGTTCTGTGAAGAACCCCGCAAGGCGTACGACCGTGTGCACTTGTCTTCCTACTTCTCTCACCATACCGCCGAAGAGCTCTCTCTGGTGCGCGAAGGTTTCTACGAGAAGCATGGCGTAAAAGTGCTGGTGGGCGAACGCGCTATCACCATCAACCGTCAGGAGAAAGTGATCCACTCCAGCGCCGGGCGTACGGTTTTTTACGATAAGCTGATCATGGCGACTGGCTCGTATCCGTGGATCCCGCCGATTAAAGGGTCGGAAACCCAGGATTGCTTCGTTTACCGTACCATTGAAGACCTCAACGCCATTGAATCCTGCGCTCGTCGAAGCAAACGCGGTGCGGTTGTTGGCGGTGGCCTGCTGGGCCTGGAAGCGGCAGGCGCGCTGAAAAACCTCGGCGTTGAAACCCACGTTATCGAATTTGCCCCGATGCTGATGGCGGAACAGCTGGACCACATGGGCGGCGACCAGCTGCGTCGTAAAATCGAAAGCATGGGTGTGAAGGTTCACACCAGCAAGAACACCAAAGAGATCGTGCAGGAAGGCACAGAGGCGCGTAAAACCATGCGCTTTGCCGACGGCAGCGAGCTGGAAGTGGACTTCATCGTCTTCTCCACCGGTATTCGTCCGCGCGACAAGCTCGCCACGCAGTGCGGCCTGGCCGTAGCCCAGCGCGGCGGGATCATGATTAACGATACCTGCCAGACCTCCGATCCGGATATCTACGCCATTGGCGAGTGCGCCAGCTGGAATAACCGGGTATACGGTCTGGTGGCACCAGGATACAAAATGGCGCAGGTCGCCGTGGACCATATCCTCGGCAGCGAAAACGCCTTCACCGGCGCAGACATGAGCGCCAAGCTGAAGCTGCTGGGCGTGGACGTAGGCGGTATCGGCGATGCGCATGGCCGCACCCCGAACTCCCGCAGCTACGTCTATCTGGACGAAAGCAAAGAGGTCTACAAACGCCTTATCGTCAGCCAGGACAACAAAACCCTGCTCGGTGCGGTGCTGGTGGGCGATACCAGCGACTTCGGTAACCTGCTCCAGCTGGTGCTGAACGCCATTGAGCTGCCGGAAAACCCGGACGCGCTGATCCTGCCGGCGCACGCCTCCAGCGGTAAACCATCTATCGGCGTAGATAAACTGCCGGACAGCGCGCAGATTTGCTCCTGCTTCGACGTCACCAAAGGCATGCTGATCTCCGCCATCAACAAAGGCTGCCACACCGTTGCGGCGCTGAAGGCCGAAACCAAAGCCGGTACCGGCTGCGGCGGCTGTATTCCACTGGTGACTCAGGTGCTGAACGCTGAACTGGCGAAACAGGGCATCGAAGTGAACAACAACCTGTGCGAGCACTTCGCCTACTCTCGCCAGGAGCTGTACCACCTGATCCGCGTGGAAGGCATCAAGTCCTTCGACGAACTGCTGGAGAAACACGGCCAGGGTTACGGCTGTGAAGTGTGTAAACCGACCGTCGGCTCCCTGCTGGCGTCCTGCTGGAATGAGTACGTGCTCAAACCAGAACACACGCCGCTGCAGGACACCAACGATAACTTCCTGGCGAACATCCAGAAAGACGGTACTTACTCCGTCATTCCGCGTTCCGCCGGTGGCGAAATCACCCCGGAAGGGCTCGTCGCCGTGGGCCGTATCGCCCGTGAGTTTAATCTGTACACCAAAATCACCGGTTCCCAGCGTATCGGCCTGTTTGGCGCGCAGAAGGATGATCTGCCGGAAATCTGGCGTCAGCTGATTGAAGCGGGCTTCGAAACCGGTCACGCGTATGCCAAAGCGCTGCGTATGGCGAAAACCTGCGTGGGCAGCACCTGGTGCCGCTACGGCGTGGGCGACAGCGTGGGATTCGGCGTCGAGCTGGAAAACCGCTACAAAGGCATCCGTACCCCGCACAAAATGAAGTTCGGCGTCTCCGGCTGTACCCGTGAATGTGCGGAAGCGCAGGGTAAAGACGTAGGGATCATCGCCACCGAGAAAGGCTGGAACCTGTACGTGTGCGGCAATGGCGGGATGAAACCACGCCACGCGGACCTGCTGGCGGCGGATCTCGATCGCGACACGCTGATCCAGTATCTCGACCGCTTCATGATGTTCTACATCCGTACCGCCGATAAGCTGACCCGTACCGCTTCCTGGCTCGATAACCTGGAAGGCGGTATCGACTACCTGAAGTCGGTCATCATTGATGACAAGCTGGGTCTGAACGAACAGCTGGAATCCGAGATGGCTCGCCTGCGCGAGGCGGTGATCTGCGAGTGGACCGAAACCGTCAACACCCCGGCGGCGCAGACGCGCTTCAAACACTTTATCAACAGCACCCAGCGCGACCCGAACGTGCAGGTAGTGCCGGAGCGCGAACAGCATCGTCCTGCAACCCCGTATGAACGCATTCCGGTGATGCTGGTGGAGGAAAACGCATGAGCCAGTGGGTAAACATCTGCAACATTAACGACATTCTGCCAGCAACCGGCGTCTGTGCTTTGCTGGGTAACGAGCAGGTAGCTATTTTCCGCCCTCGCCACGATGAACAGGTCTTTGCCATCAGCAATATCGATCCGTTCTTTGAGGCCAGCGTGCTCTCCCGCGGTCTGATTGCTGAACACCAGGGTGAGCTGTGGGTCGCCAGCCCGCTGAAAAAGCAGCGTTTCCGCTTAACCGACGGGCACTGCATGGAAGATGAAAGCTTCTCGGTGAAGCACTACGACGCCCGCGTGAAGGACGGCAAGGTGCAGCTCAAAGCGTAACCCTCCGCCTTTCCAATAGGAAAGGCTTATGACCCCTTATGGGTAACGGCAGGAAAAACCGTATGTTCTGTACGATTCCTGCTGTTATCCTGACGTCAATTCTTACCCCCTCCTTGAATGCTGTGAGGTAACGTCGTGGACCACCTGCCGATTTTCTGTCAATTACGCCATCGCGACTGCCTGCTTGTGGGCGGCGGCGATGTGGCTGAACGCAAAGCGCGCCTGCTGCTGGATGCTGGAGCCCGACTGACCGTCAATGCCCTCACCTTCGCTCCGCAGTTTGACGTCTGGGCGCAGGAAGGGATGCTCACGCTGGTGCAGGGGGAGTTTGATGAGTCCCTGCTGGATACCTGCTGGCTGACCATTGCCGCGACGGATGACGATGAAGTGAACCAGCGCGTCAGCGACGCCTGCGAAGCGCGCCGGATCTTCTGCAACGTGGTGGATGCGCCGAAAGAGGCCAGCTTTATCATGCCGTCGATTATCGACCGTTCACCGCTGATGATCGCGGTGTCTTCCGGCGGCCGCTCGCCCGTACTTGCCCGCCTGCTGCGGGAAAAACTGGAAGCTATTTTGCCGCAGCATCTCGGCCAGATAGCCCACTACGCCGGGCAGCTTCGCTCCCGCGTGAAGCAAACCTTCTCAACCGTGGGTGAGCGTCGTCGCTTCTGGGAGAAATTTTTCATTAACGACAGGCTGGCGCAGTCGCTGGCGAATCAGGACGCGAAAGCGATTGAAGAGACGACCGAGCAGCTGCTGAGCGAGCCGCTGGATCACCGTGGTGAAGTGGTGCTGGTCGGGGCTGGTCCGGGAGATGCGGGTTTACTGACCCTGAAAGGGCTCCAGCAGATCCAGCAGGCGGATATCGTGGTGTATGACCGCCTGGTCTCCGATGACATCATGAACCTGGTGCGCCGCGACGCCGACCGCGTCTTCGTCGGTAAACGGGCAGGCTACCACTGCGTGCCGCAGGAGGAGATTAATCAGATCCTGCTGCGTGAAGCGCAAAAGGGAAAACGCGTGGTGCGCCTTAAGGGCGGCGATCCGTTTATCTTTGGCCGCGGCGGCGAGGAGCTGGAAACCCTGTGCAATGCAGGCATTCCGTTCTCCGTGGTGCCGGGCATAACGGCGGCATCCGGCTGTTCAGCCTACTCTGGCATTCCGTTGACCCATCGCGACTACGCCCAGAGCGTGCGTCTGGTCACGGGCCACCTGAAAACCGGCAGCGAACTGGACTGGCATAACCTGGCCGCTGAAAAGCAGACGCTGGTGTTCTACATGGGGCTGAACCAGGCCGCCACCATCCAGGCGAAACTGCTGGAACACGGCATGGAGGCTGATATGCCCGTTGCGCTGGTGGAAAACGGGACGTCAATCAAGCAGCGCGTGGTGAATGGCACGCTGACGCAGCTCGGTGAGCTGGCGCAGCAGGTCGAAAGCCCGGCGCTGATTGTGGTGGGTCGCGTGGTTGAACTGCGCGATAAGCTGAACTGGTTCTCGAATCACTAACGCATATTCTCCCTCCTTCGAGTAGTCCTTAAGCGGACTACTCCCTTCATACCTCAGTCGATAACATACCGCTCGCATAGTGGAACTTTTCCATTTATTCCCTCGTGTTACATCCAATTTAAGATTTTTAGACAAGGAATGCGTATGTTCAAGCTGGCAAAAGCCGCCGTTCTGGTTGGCCTGTTATCGACTCTGACCGCCTGCACCGGTCACGTTCAAAATACTAAAAATAACTGCAGCTACGATTACCTGCTGCACCCGGCGATCTCCATTTCGAAGATCATCGGCGGTTGCGGCCCGGCGGCACAGCAGTAAGCGTTTTTCAGGCGTAAAAAAACCGGGGATTTCCCGGTTTTTTTATTGAGTCCGTATTTGTCGGGTAGCGGCTTAAGGTTTCGCCACAAACCCAATCGCCTCGTACACCGCTTTCAGGGTTTCGGACGCGCGCGCGCTGGCTTTTTCCGCACCGTCTTTCATCACTTTTTGCAGGAAGGCTTCGTCGTTACGGTAGCGGTTGTAGCGCTCCTGCAGCTCGGTCAGCATGCCGGAAACGGCCTCTGCCACTTCACCCTTCAGGTGGCCGTACATCTTGCCTTCGAAGTGTTTTTCCAGCTCGGGAATGCTCTGGCCGGTCACGCCGGAGAGAATGTCCAGCAGGTTGGAGACGCCCGCTTTGTTCTGCACGTCGTAGCGCACCACAGGCGGCTCGTCGGAGTCGGTGACCGCGCGCTTGAGCTTTTTCACCACCGATTTCGGATCTTCCAGCAGGCCGATAACGTTGTTGCGGTTATCGTCAGACTTGGACATCTTCTTGGTTGGCTCCAGCAGCGACATCACGCGCGCGCCGGATTTAGGAATAAACGGCTCTGGCACTTTGAATACGTCGCCGTAAAGCGCGTTAAAGCGCTGGGCGATATCACGGCTCAGCTCCAGATGCTGCTTCTGGTCTTCACCCACCGGCACCTGGTTGGTCTGGTACAGCAGGATGTCGGCCGCCATCAACACCGGATAGTCGAACAGGCCAGCGTTGATGTTTTCAGAGTAGCGGGCAGACTTATCCTTGAACTGGGTCATGCGGCTCAGCTCGCCGAAATAGGTATAGCAGTTCAGCGCCCAGCCCAGCTGCGCATGCTCCGGCACGTGAGACTGAACGAAAATGGTGCTCTTTTCAGGATCGATACCGCAGGCCAGATAGAGGGCCAGGGTGTCCAGGGTGGCTTTGCGCAGCTTCTCAGGATCCTGACGCGCGGTGATAGCATGCAAATCTACGATGCAGTAAATGCAATGGTAGTCATCCTGCATGCTGACCCACTGACGCAACGCACCCATGTAGTTACCAATGGTCAATTCACCTGAAGGCTGTGCGCCACTAAAAACGATGGGCTTAGTCATTATTCAATTCCTGATGTTCACTGTGCGAAAGCCCGAGTGCGGGCAACAAATCTTTGAAGTGGTCGAACACAACATCCGGCTCACTCAGCGTAATGGCCTCACCGTAGTTGTAGCCATAGGTTAAACCGACGGAAGGACACCCCGCCGCTCGGGCAGCCAGAATATCATTACGCGAATCCCCGACAAAGAGCAGCTCCGCAGGCGTTAAGGATAATTTTCCTGCCACCAGCAACAGCGGCTCCGGATGCGGCTTTTTGTTCTGCACGTCATCCCCGCCTACAATCACGGAGAAATATTTCGCGATATTGAGCGCTTCCAGCAGCGGCGCAACAAACGGCGTCGGCTTGTTGGTCACCAGTCCCAGCGGGATGCCTTTCGCGTGCAGCGCGCTCAGGGTTTCCTGGACGTCCGGGAAAAGGAAGCTCCCCTCCTCGACGGTCTCTTCGTAGAAGCGATCGAACAGCTTGCGCAGAATACGCAGCTGCTCATCCTGAGGGATATCGGCGTGATCGACGCTTGGTTTCCCCTGCGCGGAACGCTGCGACGCGCGTTCCTGACGAGCCCACGTCAACGCGCGCTCCATCAGGACATCGGCACCGTTGCCAATCCACGTAATCACACGATCTTCGCCCGCAACGGGCAGTTCCAGTGCATAAAGCGCCTGATCGACGGCGCTCGTTAAGCCCGGCGCGCTGTCCACCAGCGTGCCGTCGAGGTCGAATGCCACACCCCGAATTGCCTGCAATTTATCCATGACTTACCTTCGCCAGCTCGCGGCGCATTTCATCAATGACTTTTTTGTAATCCGGTTGGTCGAAAATTGCCGAACCTGCAACGAACATATCCGCGCCCGCTGCCGCAATTTCGCCAATATTATTCACTTTCACACCGCCGTCCACTTCCAGACGAATATCATAGCCAGACTCGTCAATGCGACGGCGCACTTCGCGCAGCTTATCCAGCGTGTGAGGGATGAACGACTGGCCGCCAAAGCCCGGGTTGACGGACATCAGCAAAATCACGTCCAGCTTGTCCATCAAGTAATCGAGATAGCTCAACGGTGTTGCCGGGTTAAACACCAGCCCCGCCTTACAGCCGTTCTCTTTGATCAGCTGCAGCGTGCGGTCAACGTGCTCGGAGGCTTCCGGATGGAAAGTGATAATGCTGGCGCCCGCTGCGGCAAAGTCAGGCACGATGCGGTCGACAGGCTTCACCATCAGGTGAACGTCGATCGGTGCGGTAATGCCGTAGTTACGCAGGGCCTTGAGCACCATCGGACCGATGGTCAGATTGGGAACGTAGTGGTTATCCATAACGTCGAAATGGACGACATCTGCGCCAGCTGCGAGAGCTTCCGCCGTGTCTTCACCCAGGCGGGCAAAATCGGCCGACAGAATTGAGGGGGCAATCAAAAACTGTTTCATCCGCATCTCCTTGAAATGTGTTTACCGGCGGGCAAAACGGCTCAGGGGCGATAAAGAGCCAGGAGTTCGTCCACCTTTTTACGTGTGCCGCCGTTGCTGCTAATGCTACGCCGCACCTTAACCTGAAAATGCTTCGCGGCTTTGTACCATTCGCGCGTATCAGGGGTATCGTGATTTGAAATTAACACCGGAATTCTTTTGCTGACCAGTTTTTCCGCCATCTCCGCCAGGCGGGCCTGTTCGGCCGGGCTGAAGCTATTGGTGTGGTAGGCGGTGAAGTTCGCCGTCGCAGACAGCGGCGCATAAGGCGGATCGCAGTAGACCACCGAGTTTACGCCTGCCAGTTCCATGCACTCTTCATAGGAGAGGCAGTGGAACTCTGCATTCTGCGCTTTCTTCGCAAAATGATACAGCTCGTCCTGCGGGAAGTACGGGCGCTTATAACGACCAAACGGCACGTTAAATTCGCCGCGCAGATTATACCGGCACAGGCCGTTGTAACCATGACGGTTGAGGTAAAGGAACAGCAGCGCACGGCGGAACGGATCCTGGCTCTGATTAAATTCCGTGCGGAACTGATAGTAGACATCAGGGCTGTTGTTCTCTGGCGTAAACAGCTTGCGCGCCTCTTCCACATACTCATCGGTACGCAGCTTAACGATGTTATAGAGGCTGATAAGGTCGCTGTTGATATCCGCCAGGATATAACGAGAAAAATCGGTGTTCAGGAACACCGATCCCGCACCCACGAAGGGCTCGATAAGACACTCGCCTTTTGGCAGGTGCTTTTTAATATCATCAAGCAGGGGGTATTTCCCCCCTGCCCATTTCAGAAAAGCGCGATTTTTTTTCATGCTGACTAACTGATTACACCTTCTCCGGCTGTGGAGAAAGCTCCGACAGCATCCTGCGCTTTAAACATTACTTCAGATCGGCCTGCACCTGATGAATCGGCTTCGCCCACGGGTTTTTCGCCTGAACGTCTGCTGGCAGTGTCGCCACGGCGCGCTTCGCTTCATCTTTAGAAGCATACACACCGCTCACCAGCACGTACCACGGCTGTCCGTTACGGGTTGTCTGATAAACCACGTAGTTTTTCAGATTCGATTTCTTCGCCCAGCCGTTGAGGTTGTCATAGTTAGACGAACTGCTCAACTGCAGCGTGTAGTTGCTGGACGGTGCAGATTTCAGCGAACCGACGTTGCCAGCTGTTTTACCTGCTGCAGCACTGGAAGCCGTCGCCGTTGCGGCAGGCGCAGCGGTGGCAGCAGGTGCTGTTGTGGTTGCCGTCGCTTTCGGCGCAGTCTGCGTGACTGGCGCTTTGGCCGGCTCGCTCACGGCAGCCGTTTCAGTGCGTTTCGGCTGTGCCGGTGCGGCTTTCACTTCAGGCGCTTTTACCACGGCCTGAGGCTTGGTTTCACGCTTCGGCTCAATGACCGCCTGCTTACGTTCAGGACGCGTCGCAGTTTGCGTCTGGCGCGGTTTAGTTTCCGTTGCTGCCGTCTGCGGCTGCGCGGTAGCACCGTGGATCGGCGCGACGGTTGCAGGTTCAGTTGGCAGCGTAGAGTTAACCACAACGTTATCAACCTGCTGCTGGTTTTGCGGCTGCATCAGCGCATTGTTCAGGTCTCCCTGAACTTCAACACGCTGCTGGCCTTCGGGCGTGACAGGTGCCTGGCCCTGAGCAGGCGTTGATGAAACGGGCGGCAGAGAAACATCCTGCGGCGTCGTTGTGTTGCTGGCAGTCTGCTCAGCGGAAGTGGTGCCCGGCGCTGGCTGTGCACCATTCGCCTGATCCGTCGCATCATTACCGGAGAGGTTGATGCTCTTCTCTGCGGAGGCGGTTTGTTCGGTTGAGTTGGTGGACGGTGCTTTCAGCGCGGAGCCAATGCCAACAATCAGCAGCACAAGCACCAGAACGCCAAGTCCCATCATGATGTACTGACGGGAGGCCGGTTTCTGCGCAGCGGCTTTTTTACGTTTACGCGGGCGACGCTCTACAGGCTGTTCGTCCATTGAATCTTCTTCGGACTCATAATCCTCTTCTTCTCGCTCATCACGCGCGTTGCGGCTGCGCGAAGGGCGACGATCGTCTGCATCCAGATCAACATCGTCAAAGTTGATCTGCGGCTCGTTATCACGTTCTGAAGATTGACGAGAACGACCAGTACGACGATCGCTGGGATCGGGTTTCAGCTCGTCTTCTGGTTTGAATTCATCCATTTAACACCCCACTCAAAGGCTTATGCCTAC
This sequence comes from Enterobacter cloacae complex sp. P43RS, assembly GCF_014930585.1. NCBI lineage: Bacteria > Pseudomonadati > Pseudomonadota > Gammaproteobacteria > Enterobacterales > Enterobacteriaceae > Enterobacter > Enterobacter cloacae complex sp. P43RS. The sequence goes on along the minus strand of NZ_JADBRJ010000015.1, from coordinate 15,218 downwards.
GTCTTTGCATTTCGCCTGAAGCTAAACGACCACCGATAACAGTGGCCTGACCTTTCTAGTTGTTACGCCTGCTGGCAATCAGCAATGGCGCCAAGAACGACATCGTGCGACACTCCGCCGCGCACTTCACTCTTCCCTATTGCAAGCGGGAGTACAAGACGCATCTCACCTGCCAATACTTTTTTATCGCGCATCATGTGGGGTAAATACGCCTGCGCCGACATCTCCTGCGGCCCGGTTACCGGCAAACCTGCACGTTCAAGTAGCGCAATGATACGTGCCGTCTCTTCCGGTTTAAACTGCCCAAGACGTTCAGAGGTGCGGGCTGCCATGACCATGCCAGCCGCGACGGCTTCACCGTGCAGCCAGTTGCCATAACCCATTTCGGCTTCAATGGCGTGGCCAAACGTATGCCCAAGATTCAGTAAAGCACGTAAGCCGGTTTCACGCTCGTCTGCCGCGACAACTTCTGCTTTTAGCTCACAACAACGACGAATGCAGTATGCCAGTTTCGCCTCATCCAGGCGCAGCAGCGCATCCATATTCTCTTCAAGCCAGTTAAAGAACTCGCCATCCAGAATAATGCCGTATTTGATCACTTCAGCCAGGCCAGAGGCCAGCTCGCGTTTCGGCAGGGTTTTCAGGCAGTCGAGATCCACCACCACCGACGCAGGCTGGTAGAACGCGCCAATCATGTTTTTGCCGAGGGGATGGTTGACTGCCGTTTTGCCACCGACAGAGGAGTCGACCTGAGACAGCAACGTGGTCGGGATTTGAATAAAACGGACGCCACGCTGATAGCTTGCGGCCGCAAAGCCGGTCAGATCGCCCACAACACCGCCGCCCAGGGCAAGCAGTGTTGTATCGCGACCGTGCGGTTTTTGCAGCAATGCGGTAAAGACGGTATCGAGTACCGTCAGGCTTTTATACTGCTCGCCATCGGGCAGAATCACACTGTCGACTTTTACGCCTGCCTGCTCAAGCAGGTGGCGCACTCGGTCGAGATAAAGCGGAGCCAGCGTCTCATTGGTGACCAGCATCGCCTGATCACCCGCTTTTAGTGGTAAAAAGGAAGCTGGGTCGTTAAACAAACCAGCCGCGATGGTGATAGGGTAACTACGTTCCCCGAGAGTAACTGTAATCCTCTCCATGACGCGACATCCACCTTTAATGCTTTTACCCGCAGGCGAGTGTATATAAAGCCAGAATCAGTTGCTTTCCAGCATATGAATAATCTGGTTTGCAACCACTTTAGCGCTCTGATCGTCAGTACGAATGGTCACATCGGCAATCTCTTCATACAGCGGATTGCGTTCGTCGGCCAACGCTTCCAGAACTTCGCGTGGTGGCGTTTCAACCTGCAGCAGCGGGCGCTTTTTATCGCGCTGCGTACGTGCCAGCTGTTTCTCAATGGTCGTCTCAAGATAGACCACTACGCCACGGGCGGAGAGACGGTTGCGGGTTTCGCGAGATTTCACAGAGCCGCCGCCTGTTGCCAGTACGATGCCCTGTTTTTCCGTGAGTTCGTTGATCACTTTTTCTTCTCGGTCACGGAAACCTTCTTCGCCTTCTACATCGAAAACCCAGCCCACATCAGCTCCGGTTCGTTTCTCAATCTCTTGATCAGAATCGTAAAATTCCATATTGAGTTGTTGAGCTAACTGACGCCCAATAGTGCTTTTGCCGGCACCCATAGGCCCAACCAGAAAGATATTGCGTTTCTCTGCCATTTTATCGGTACTACTAAGACTATTCGTTAATGGTAATCCCCGCTTCGCAGACACCCGGCGTAGCAGGACATGAACTGAAACCTCATATGCAATAGAGCGAGAGTCAGACTAAAAATTATCTCAATACTCCGGCTTGTTTGGCAACTGATTAAATCACCGCGCCGGACGCATAAGGTAATAAGACGTAAGTCCAACTCAAATCGGTACTCCTTGTATGCTAATTCATGCCCCACGTCAAACATCTGCAACAAACTGAATGCAAAATCATTGCGGGGATCGTTACCCGTTAGTGAATACCGACCAGACGTGGCGTAATAAACACCACTAACTCACGCCGCTCATTATCTTTTCCATCATGGCGAAAAAGCTGTCCCAGCCAGGGGATGCTCCCAAGCCCGGGCACGCTGTCACTGCCGGTTTTGTTCTTTTGCGAGAAAATTCCCCCCAGCGCCAGCGTTTCTCCACTTTTTACCTCCACCTGGGTTTCTATCTCCTGTTTATCGATGGCAAGCGTTTCGCCATCGGCCTGCTGCAGCACCTGTCCCGGCATGTTTTCACTGATGTGTAGCTTCAGGCGCACGCGCCCACCGGGCAATACTACCGGCGTGACCTCCATTCCGAGTACCGCCTCTTTGAACTCCACCGAGGTCGCCCCGCTTTCACCGCTTGAAACCTGATACGGGATCTCACTCCCCTGCTTAATGCTGGCCGGTTGCATGTGCGAGGCCAGCAGCCGCGGGCTGGCAATGATATCGACCTGCTGTTTTTGCTCCAGCGCAGAGAGCTCCAGATCCAGCAGCCTGCCGTTAATTCGCCCGATATTAAACCCCGCATGCGTGGTAGCACTGGCCACGGAAAGATCGCTGCCAAGCGTCGTGAGCTGTCCAACCTTGCCCGCCTCAGTGGCCTCGGCAAGATTCCACTTCACCCCCAACTCCCGCAGGCTTTTTTCATTAATGGTGACAATGTGCGCTGCCAGTTCGACCTGCTCGACGGGAATATCCATCTGAGCCGCCCACTGCTGCAGCGCCTCCAGTACCACCTGGCTATCCCTGACCAGTAGACGGTTGGTGCGTTTGTCGACAGATAAACTCCCCTTTGGGCTCAGGAGCTTTTCAGCCGCTTTTTGCAGTTCTCCGGCATCCGCATAAGAAAATGGGATGCTGTGCGAGACCAGCGGAGCATCAAGCTGTCGACGCGCTCGCTCCTGCTCTAAACGTTCCCGCTGTTCACGCTGCCAGGCTGCGGTATGGACATAATAAATACCGCTCTCCTCTCGTAAAACGAGTCCGGCGCTGGTGACTACCGTCTGTAACGCCTGCCGCCAGGGAACGCGCGTCAGGTTAAGCGAGAGCGTGCCGCCGACATCCGGCGATACCACCAGATTACGGTTCTCCTGCGCAACCAGCGCCTGTAGCACCTGAACCACCGGCACGTCATCCACCACCAGCGTGACCGGCTTTGGCGCGACTGCCCACAGCGGGCGGCTGAACGCCAGCAGCAACAGCACTATCCTTAACTTCATTTTTATCCTTTCCTTCTCGTTGCCACGCCCATTCTTCGGGATCGCATGTGTCACCCACATCAACAACCAGTTCCGTTTCATTGATGGCCGTTATCCGCCAGCCCGCCGGGAAACGATCGTGCTCTTTCAGACGATGCCAGCGCCGTTGCCCATCCAGCAAAATACCAACGCGCTGCTGCCCTCCCACCATTCCGCGGTAGTGCCACTGTGCCAGTTCGGCTGTGGCGCAGGGGTCGTCCGGTGGGCGAAACGGATCGCGCATGCCGGTCAACAGCAGCGCCGAGCAAACCAGCAGGTATCTCGCGCTATTTCGCATATTCCAGCTCCAGCCTCAGGCGTAACGCCGTACTTTGTGGCTCAAGCGTAAAAGCAGCGACCCGCACATCCCGCTGCGCCAGCCGGGAAAAAAGAGGCGGGATCGCCTGCCACTCCGCCTCCAGCGCCAGTTCACCGCCGTTTTGCAACGGCTTCCAGTGAAGAAGCTTTGTGCCCTCTCCCTGAAAATCGAGCGGTGAAAAGGGCTTTATCTCCAGTGCCGTCCGGTTTTGCGGGCTAAACGGCGCCTGACTGGCGGTGGGCCACAGCGACGCGTTAGTCCGCGCCGCCTGGCTCAACTGCTGCCGCTGATCCGCACACTGCCTCTCTGCTGGCCGGAGCAATACACCCCATGCTGTCAGGCCCATCAGGAGGATACCCAGCCCCCCGCAGACCAGCCGACACCAGGGACGACTTTCACACCAGCGTTCTAGCAAGGTCTCCATGCATTACCCCTCGCTTTTCAGGTGCAGAGTGAACATCCAGCGCCCCTGGCTATCCTGCCGGAGTTCCCCCTCAGAACCGGGCGTAAAGCCGTCTATGTGCTCCAGCCCATTACGCAAGGCAGAAAGTGCCTGCAGGGTAGTGGCATATCCGATCAACATCAGAGCAGGAGGCTGATAACGCAGCTCTGTCAGCCATACCTGCGCAGGCATGGCCTCAGAAAGTGACTCCAGCACCGGTTGCCATGCGCGGTGCTGCGGCGTGCCCGCAGGGTTCTGCACCTCTGGGGTGGGTCGCTGGCGAGACACAAGACCACGCTGCACGGACTGCGTACCCGCCAGTTGAGCCTGCAGCGCGCGCAGCGTTACCAGATAATTCATCCTTACGCTAAAAACGGTCACCAGCATGAGCAGCAATGCGCCGAAAAACACGGTTCCCCAGAAACGCAGGCATCGCGCGCGCCGCTGCTGGCGCCAGGGCAGGAAGTTGGTCACGTTCATTCAGGCACCTCGCTCATGGCCAGCGCCAGCGCGACGGTATAGTCAGCCCCGCATTCGGGAAGAGGCGCATGCCAGCGCTGCAGCGTTTCCCATGGGGTTCGTTCGGCATCAAAGAGCGCGATGTCATTCTGGTTGAGGGCCAGCAGCGCCGCCAGCTCAGTAACGTTTTCTGCTTCAGTGGTATAACGACGCCCCCACTGATGGCGCATAGCCCACAGCCAGTGATGCGCATCCCGCCAGGCGACGCACTGCGTCGGCGCTAACGCAGGCAGCAGGTTCGCCAGCGCGCTGGCATCCGGGGTGATGGTCGCCAGCCGCAAACGTAGCGTTTTCGCCAGGTCAAGAAGCGTTTCAACCTCTTTGTTTTGTGCGGCAGTCACGTGAAACGTATTGCTGAAGGTGTCCTGGGTGTAGTCGAAACAGAGGGACTCTGTCGACATCTCCAGTTCGCGCGAAAGCGCCGCCCCCATCCACGAGAGCTGCTCGCTGTCGCGCAATGCAAGAGCCGGTCGGGGCAACGTTTTTTGCAGAGTCCGTGCAGCAGGAAAGGAGAGAAATACCCGGTGGTAGTGCGGGAGCGCTTTTCGCCAGTCGCGTAAGGCATCGGCCAGCGCTTCTGGCTGACAAATTTTGCTGTCACGAATGATGCCTTCGGCCAGAGAAATGGCCCACCAGTGGCGTAAGCACCAGCCGCCTCTCTCCCGGACCAGTGCCGTAATCAGCACCTTATCCTGTTGAATATGAACGCCCGTTTGCCATGTTTTGAAAGCCATGCTTCACGATCTCCTTATCGCCCGTCGCCTTGACGGCTATATCAATGAATCAGGCTTGCCTTTATACTACCGCGCGATTGTTTAGAAACTGCCCAAGTGAAACCAAATGGGAAATCTCCGGTGAAGTTCGTAAAGTATTTATTCATCCTTGCAGTCTGTTGCATTCTGCTGGGAGCAGGCTCGATTTACGGTTTGTACAAATATATTGAGCCACAGCTACCTGATGTCGCCACGCTCCGCGATGTGCGTCTCCAGATCCCAATGCAGGTCTATAGCGCCGATGGCGAGCTGATGGCGCAGTATGGCGAGAAGCGTCGTATCCCGCTGACCTTAAACCAAATTCCCCCCGTGATGGTGAAAGCTTTTATCGCCACGGAGGACAGCCGTTTCTACGAGCACCACGGTGTCGATCCGGTCGGGATTTTCCGTGCCGCAAGCATTGCGTTGTTCTCCGGTCACGCCTCCCAGGGGGCGAGCACCATTACGCAACAGCTGGCGCGAAACTTCTTCCTCAGCCCTGAAAAGACGCTGACGCGTAAGATCAAAGAGGTGTTCCTGGCGATCCGTATTGAGCAACTGCTGAACAAGGACGAGATCCTTGAGCTGTACCTCAATAAAATCTACCTGGGCTACCGTGCCTATGGCGTGGGGGCAGCCGCGCAGGTGTACTTCGGTAAGCCTGTTGAACAGCTCACCCTAAGCGAAATGGCAACCATTGCCGGTCTGCCAAAAGCGCCGTCCACGTTTAACCCGCTTTACTCGCTCGATCGCGCTACCTCACGCCGTAATGTCGTCCTGTCACGTATGCTGAGCGAAGGCTATATCAGCCAGAGCGAGTACGACCAGGCGCGTAACGACGTCATTGACGCCAATTATCACGCGCCTGAGATCGCCTTCTCTGCCCCTTATTTGACCGAAATGGTGCGCCAGGAGATGGTGAGTCGTTATGGCGACAAGGCCTATGAAGATGGCTATCGCGTGTACACCACCGTTACCCGTAAAGTGCAGCAGGCGGCTCAGGACGCGGTGCGCAATAACGTGATGGACTACGATATGCGTCACGGCTATCGCGGACCGTCGAACGTGCTCTGGAAAGTGGGCGAAAGCGCATGGGACAGCAAAAAAATCACCAGCACGCTGAAAGCGCTGCCAACCTATGGTCCGCTCCTTCCAGCCGTAGTGACGCAGGCCGATCCTCAGGAAGCCGTTGCGACGCTGGCGGACGGCACGTCCGTCTCCCTGCGCATGGACGGTATTCGCTGGGCGCGTCCATACCGTTCGGACACCCTGCAGGGGCCAACGCCGCGCAAGGTGACCGACGTGGTACAGGCCGGGCAGCAGATTTGGGTGCGCAAGTCAGGCGATGCCTGGTGGCTGGCGCAGGTACCGGATGTGAACTCGGCTCTGGTCTCCATCAACCCACAGAACGGGGCGGTAATGGCGCTGGTCGGCGGGTTCGATTTCAACCAGAGCAAATTTAACCGCGCCACGCAGGCGCTGCGTCAGGTGGGTTCCAACATCAAGCCGTTCCTCTACACGGCAGCGATGGATAAGGGACTGACCCTTGCCAGCATCCTAAACGACGTGCCGATCTCCCGCTGGGATGCCGGTGCCGGTTCCGACTGGCAGCCGAAGAACTCTCCTGCGGAGTATGCCGGTCCTATTCGTCTTCGCCAGGGTCTGGGGCAGTCGAAAAACGTGGTGATGGTGCGTGCCATGCGCGCGATGGGCGTCGACTATGCGGCAGAGTACCTGCAGCGCTTCGGCTTCCCGGCGCAGAACATCGTTCGCACCGAGTCGCTGGCGCTGGGCTCAGCCTCCTTTACGCCGCTTCAGGTCGCCCGCGGATACTCGGTGATGGCCAACGGCGGCTTCCTGGTTGACCCGTACTTCATCAGCAAAATCGAGAACGACCAGGGCGGCGTGCTGTTTGAAGCGAAGCCGAAAATTGCCTGCCCTGAGTGTGATATTCCGGTCATTTACGGCAATACGCCGAAATCCGAGGTGCTCGAAAACAAGGACATGGAAGACCCTGCCGTTTCTCAGGAGCAGCCAAATATCGTCTTGCCGCAGCCGCAGCTGGAGCAGGCTAACCAGTCGCTGGTGGCGCAAACCGGCGCGCAGGAGTATGCCCCGCACGTGATCAACACGCCGCTGGCGTTCCTGATCAAGAGCGCGCTGAACACCAACATCTTCGGTGAACCCGGCTGGCAGGGTACCGGCTGGCGAGCAGGGCGCGATCTGCAGCGCCATGATATCGGCGGTAAAACCGGGACAACTAACAGCTCGAAGGATGCGTGGTTCTCCGGCTATGGGCCGGGTGTGGTGACGTCAGTCTGGATCGGTTTCGACGATCATCGCCGTGATTTAGGCCGTACCACGGCATCCGGCGCGATTAAAGATCAGATTTCCGGCTACGAAGGCGGCGCCAAAAGCGCGCAGCCGGCCTGGGATGCCTACATGAAATCCGTTCTTGAAGGCGTGCCGGAGCAGCCGCTGACGCCGCCACCGGGCGTGGTGACGGTCAATATTGACCGCAGCACCGGCCAGCTCGCTAACGGCGGTAATAGCCGTGCCGAGTATTTTATCGAAGGTACGCAGCCAACCACACAGGCGGTGCATGAGGTGGGTACAGAGATTATTGATAACGGCGAAACACACGAGCTGTTTTAAGCATAAAAATGCCCGGTAAAAACCGGGCAAAGAATTGCAGGCCGGGTAAGGCGAAGCCGCCACCCGGCTTTTTTATGGCCTACAGCCGCCCTTGCCCTTTCAGCCACTCGCGAACCAGGAACAGTGCGCTCACGTTGCGAGCCTCGTTAAAGTCAGGGTCTTCAAGCAGATCCATCAGATGCGCCAGCGGCCAGCGAACCTGCGGCAGCGGCTCTGGTTCATCTCCCTCCAGCGATTCAGGATAGAGATCTTCAGCCACCACAATGTTCATTTTGCTGGAAAAATAGGACGGCGCCATGCTCAGCTTTTTCAGGAACGACAGTTCGTTCGCGCCAAAACCCACCTCTTCTTTCAGCTCGCGGTTTGCTGCTTCAAAGACCGTTTCACCCGGATCGATGAGCCCTTTCGAGAACCCAAGCTCGTAAGATTCCGTCCCCACGGCGTATTCGCGGATCAAAATCAGATGATCGTCGACGATAGGGACAATCATCACCGCTTCGCGCGAAGAGGGGCGCATACGCTCATAAACACGACGCACACCGTTGCTGAACTCCAGATCCACACTCTCGACGTTAAACAGGCGCGATTTGGCGACAGTTTCAACGTGCAGAATGGTGGGTTTTTGTAGTGGTTTGCTCATCTTGATGGGGTCTTAGCAGTGTGAACTGGCGTTATTGTGCGATATGCCGCACGGTTTCGGCAATGTCAATTGTTCTTTATTTACATTTATGCAACGCAGCAGGGATCAATCCTCAATTCAAAACAAATGTCAAGAGGTTGAAATGTTTCCAGGAATTTGCTGATATCGCGCCATGACAGGCTTTGCTATCATCATCGGTCACTGGGATGCGCTTTAGAATGCTCAAGTTCGACTCCATACTTGCCGATAGCCAGCCACAGACTCTCATTCAATGTAAAGGTGCTACTGACTACACCTGTAAGATAAGTAAGATGGGGAAAGCATGAGCACCATTTTGATTGTTCTCGCTGCTATGCTGGTCAGCGCATTGATTGCAGGGTGGCTGTACAGGCGACGCATACAGCGCCGTTACCGGCTGCCCTTTTTAAATGCCTTCGCGGGTGCGACAACGCGTAAACTCACGCAAGACGAGCGCGATGCAGTTGAAAACTATCTCGAAACGCTGAACCGTTCTCAGTTAACGCCTGGGCCGACGGGAGCCACGACTGCACCTGTGGCGCTTAAGCTTAACGCGCAAAGTGACACCGTGCTCTGCGTGACGCGCTCCATCACTCGCTACGGCATTACGACTGACGACCCCAACAAGTGGCGCTACTACCTGGATTCGGTTGAGGTGCATCTGCCTCCGTCCTGGGAGCAGTACATTAACGACGAAAACAGCGTTGAGCTGATTCATACCGATTCGCTGCCGCTGGTAATCTCGCTCAACGGCCATACCCTGAATGACTATCTTCATGAAGCCCCGCGCTTTGCGCTGGAACGCGCGAGTTCAACGCAGGCCTCTATTCGTGGTGAAGAGACCGAGCAGATTGAGCTGCTGAATATTCGTCAGGAGACGCATGAAGAGTACGCCCTGAGCCGTCCGGACGGTATTCGTGAAGCCATCCTGATCGTTGCCGCTTTCCTGCTCTTTTTTGTCTGCCTGCTGACGCCGGACGTCTTTGTCCCATGGCTGGCGGGTGGCGCGGTGTTGCTTCTTGCGGCCGGGCTGTGGGGGCTCTTTGCCCCACCGGCCAAAACCTCGCTGCGGGAGATCCACTGCCTGCGCGGCACGCCAAAGCGCTGGGGCCTGTTTGGTGAGAACGATCAGGAGCATCTCAACAATATCTCACTCGGGATTATCGACCTGATCTACCCGCACCACTGGCAACCGTGGATTGCGCAGGATTTAGGGCAGAAAACCGATATTGATATCTATCTTGACCGCCACGTTGTGCGACAGGGGCGCTTCCTGTCTCTGCATGATGAAGTGAAAAATTTCCCGCTTCAGCACTGGCTCCGCAGCACGGTCATCGCCGCCGGCGCCGGGCTGGTGTTTATCATGCTGCTGCTTTTCGTGCCGCTGGATATGCCCATCAAATTTACCCTGTCGTGGTTCAAAGGCGCGCAGACCATCGAGGCGACCAGCGTCAACCAGCTCGATGAAGCGGGTGTACGGGTGGGCGATACGCTGCGCCTGAAAGGCACCGGAATGTGTAATATCCATACTCCGGGGGCGTGGAACACGCGCCAGAATTCACCGTTCACGCCGTTCGACTGTTCGCAAATTATCTGGAACGACGCCCCGCCGCTGCCGCTGCCGGAATCCGAAGTGGTGAATAAAGCCACGGCGCTGACCCAGACGGTCAACCGCCAGCTGCACCCGAAACCGGACGATGATTCACGCGTCAGCCCCGCGCTGCGTTCCGCCATCCAGAAATCAGGCATGATTCTGCTGGATGATTTTGGCGACATTGTCCTGAAAACCCAGGACTTATGCTCATCGCAGGATGAGTGCATACGCCTCAAGAACGCGCTGGTTAACCTCGGGAACAGTAAAGACTGGGACTCGCTGGTGAAACGCGCCGAGGCGGGACGACTGGATGGCGTCAACGTGCTGCTGCGTCCGGTCAGCGCGGAATCGCTTGATAACCTGGTCGCCACCTCGACATCGCCGTTTATGATGCGCGAAACCACCCGGGCGGCTCAGGCGCTCAACAGTCCTGCACCGGGCGGCTTTGTGATTGCCAGCGATGAAGGCAGCGACCTGGTCGATCAGCCTTACCCGCAGGTAGCGCTTTATGACTACCCGGCCCAGGAGCAGTGGAGCCAGTTCCAGCGTCTGGCGCAGATGCTGATGCAAACGCCGTTCAGTGCCGAAGGGATTGTCACAAGCATCTACACCGACGCCAACGGCACGCGCCATATCGGCCTGCACCGGATGCCGGACAGCGCAGGATTGTGGCGTTACATTGGCACCTCTCTGCTGATGATCGCCATGCTGATCGCCATTTTCTGGAACGGTTTTATGGCCCTGCGCCGCTACCAGCGCTCCCGCACGCGTCTGGCTGAGATCCAGCAATATTATGAGAATTGCCTCAATCCTAAGCTGATCCCCTCCTCTGAGAGCCTGATCTGATAACGTCGTTGCGCGACAAGATGTGCTACCCTGTCGCGCACGTTTCTTCTGGCTGGAGTTCCCCCCTATGCATCTTGATATCGACTGGCAGCAGGTCGACACCGTTCTGCTGGATATGGACGGCACGCTGCTCGATCTCGCCTTTGATAACTATTTCTGGCAAAAGCTGGTGCCGGAAACCTATGGTGAGCAGCAGGGTATCTCCCCGGCAGAAGCGCAAGCGTTCATTCGTTCGCAATATAGCGCGGTGCAACATACGCTAAACTGGTACTGTCTGGACTACTGGAGCGAGCGCCTCGGTTTGGATATTTGTGCCATGACCACTGCCCAGGGGCCACGCGCCGTGCTGCGCGAAGATACGGTTCCCTTCCTGGACGCGCTGAAAGCAAGCGGCAAGCGCCGTATTTTGCTGACTAACGCGCATCCACATAACCTGGCCGTGAAGCTGGAGCATACGGGACTGGCGTCGCACCTTGATTTATTACTTTCCACCCACACATTTGGTTATCCGAAAGAGGATCAGCGGTTGTGGCATGCGGTGAAGGAAGAGACCGGCCTGCAGCCGGAGCGCACGCTGTTCATTGACGACAGCGAGCCTATTCTGGATTCTGCGGCAACGTTTGGCATTCGCTACTGTCTGGGCGTCACTAATCCTGACTCTGGCCTGGCTGAAAAAAGCTATCTGCGCCATCCGGGACTGAACGACTACCGCCAGATGATCCCCTCACTGACCGTGAAGGAGACGCCATGAAAGAAAAGCCCTCAGATGGGGTAAGACTGGATAAATGGCTGTGGGCAGCCCGTTTTTATAAAACGCGCGCCCTTGCCCGTGAAATGGTTGACGGCGGTAAAGTGCATTACAACGGCCAGCGCAGCAAGCCGAGCAAGCTGGTTGAGCTGAACGCCACCTTAACGCTGCGCCAGGGCAACGACGAACGTACGGTAGTGATTAAAGCCATTACCGAACAGCGGCGGCCCGCATCGGAAGCCGTACTGCTTTACGAAGAGACGGCTGAAAGCGTTGAAAAGCGCGAGAAGACCGCGCTGGCGCGCAAAATGAATGCGCTGACCATGCCCCACCCGGACCGGCGACCGGATAAAAAAGAGCGCCGCGATCTGATGAAATTTAAACACGGTGAGAGCGAGTAACCCTCACCCGCACGAGAGATGAAAATGGCCCAACACGACCAATTACACCGCTATCTGTTTGAACAATTCGCCGTGCGCGGCGAGCTGGTCACCGTATCCGAAACCTGGAAACAGATTCTGGAAAACCACAACTACCCGCTGCCGGTGAAGACCCTGTTGGGCGAACTGCTGGTTGCCACCAGCCTGCTGACCGCAACGCTGAAGTTTGCCGGTGATATCACCGTGCAGCTGCAGGGTGACGGCCCGATGACGCTGGCGGTGATCAACGGCAATAACCAGCAGCAGATGCGCGGCGTAGCGCGCGTTCAGGGCGACGTTCCTGAAAATGCTGATCTCAAAACGCTGGTGGGCAATGGCTACCTGGTGATCACCATCTCCCCGGAGGAAGGTGAACGCTATCAGGGCGTGGTCGGTCTGGAAGGCGATACCCTGGCAGCCTGCCTGGAAGATTACTTCATGCGCTCCGAACAACTGCCGACGCGTCTGTTCATCCGTACCGGTGAAGTGGACGGCCAGCCTGCTGCGGGCGGCATGCTGCTGCAGGTTCTGCCAGCGCAGGACGCACAGACCAATGACTTTGAGCATCTGGCGACGCTGACCGAAACCATCAAGGCGGAAGAACTGTTCAACCTGTCGGCGACCGACGTGCTGTGGCGTCTGTACCACGAAGAAGAAGTGACCGTGTACGATCCGCAGTCCGTGGAGTTTAAGTGCACCTGCTCGCGCGAGCGCTGCGCTGGCGCACTGAAAACTCTGCCGGATGAAGAGATCGACAGCATCATGGCTGAAGACGGCGAAATTGATATGCACTGTGACTACTGCGGTACGCACTACGTGTTCAATTCAATGGATATCGCTGAAATCCGCAATAACGCCTCTCCGGCGGATCCGCAGGTTCATTAATACGCTACCCCTCACCCTGCCCTTTCCCCTTTGCGGAGAGGGTTAGGGTGAGGGGCAAAAATCCCCCAAAAGCTGAATCGTTTTCCCTGTGTAACTCTTACGTAATTTTCTTACATGTATGCGATTACATTCACATTCTCTCCGATAAAATCACCACCTCTTAACCTTTTCGGAACATTTTCCCCAACCAAAAAGCGATTCCTGCGATAATCCGCCTGCACTGTGACTGGAGTCGCAGCGTTTTCCGTTAGTAAGGGTTTTATCCAGATGCACAAATCTATGAGCCCCGTCGCGGTTAACATCCCCAGAAAAACCCTACAATTTCAGGCAGTACATATTGGCTAAGGAGCAGTGATATGCGTGTTACTGGTTTAACCCCGCAAGATCTCAAGGCTTATGGTATTCACGACGTCCAGGAAGTGGTCTACAACCCCGATTACGATACGCTGTATCAGGAAGAGCTCAATCCAGCACTGGAAGGATACGAGCGCGGTGTGTTGACGAACCTTGGTGCTATCGCCGTCGATACCGGTATCTTTACCGGTCGTTCGCCGAAAGATAAGTATATCGTCCGAGACGAAACTACCCGCGATACGCTGTGGTGGGCTGACAAGGGCAAAGGGAAGAACGACAACAAACCGCTCTCCCCGGAAACCTGGCAGCATCTGAAAGGGCTCGTCACCCATCAACTTTCCGGTAAGCGTCTGTTCATTGTCGACGCTTTCTGCGGCGCTAATGCCGACACCCGCCTTTCCGTGCGTTTCATTACCGAAGTGGCCTGGCAGGCGCATTTCGTTAAGAATATGTTTATCCGTCCGACCGACGAAGAGCTGCAGGACTTCACACCTGACTTCATCGTGATGAACGGTGCGAAATGCACTAACCCACAGTGGAAAGAGCAGGGTCTGAACTCCGAAAACTTCATTGCCTTCAACCTGACCGAACGTATTCAGCTGATCGGCGGTACCTGGTATGGCGGCGAAATGAAGAAAGGGATGTTCTCGGTCATGAACTACCTGCTGCCGCTGCGCGGTATTGCCTCTATGCACTGCTCGGCGAACGTCGGCGAGAAAGGCGACGTAGCGGTGTTCTTCGGTCTTTCCGGCACCGGGAAAACCACGCTCTCCACCGATCCAAAACGCCGTCTGATTGGCGATGACGAACACGGCTGGGACGATGATGGGGTGTTTAACTTCGAAGGCGGTTGCTACGCGAAGACCATTCGCCTGTCTGAAGAGGCCGAGCCGGATATCTTCCACGCGATCCGCCGCGACGCGCTGCTGGAAAACGTCACCGTGCGTGCCGACGGCTCTATCGACTTCGACGATGCGTCAAAAACCGAAAACACCCGCGTCTCTTACCCGATCTACCACATCGACAACATCGTGAAGCCAGTGTCAAAAGCGGGCCATGCCACGAAGGTGATTTTCCTGACGGCGGATGCGTTCGGCGTGCTGCCACCGGTTTCCCGCCTGACCGCCAGCCAGACGCAGTACCACTTCCTCTCTGGCTTTACCGCCAAGCTGGCGGGTACCGAGCGTGGCGTCACGGAGCCAACCCCAACCTTCTCCGCCTGCTTCGGTGCAGCCTTCCTGTCGCTTCACCCGACGCAGTACGCTGAGGTGCTGGTGAAACGCATGCAGGCATCCGGCGCGCAGGCCTACCTGGTGAATACCGGCTGGAACGGTACCGGCAAGCGTATTTCCATCAAAGATACCCGCGCCATTATCGACGCCATTCTGGATGGTTCTCTGGATAATGCCGAAACCTTCACGCTGCCGATGTTCGATCTGGCCATTCCGACGGAACTGCCGGGTGTGGACACGCGTATCCTCGACCCGCGCAATACCTACGGATCGCCGGAACAGTGGCGCGAGAAGGCGGAATCGCTGGCGAAGCTGTTTATCGAGAACTTCGAGAAGTACACCGATACCCCGGCGGGTGCTGCGCTGGTGAGTGCGGGACCGAAGCTGTAGGTAAAAGCAAAAAGGCAACGAAAGTTGCCTTTTTTAATGTTTTCTCCCTCTCCCCGTGGGTGTACGGTCCGGGGACATAGTGAACACTTGTTCGGGGACATGGTAGACACTTACAACTGAGGCATAAGAACC
>NZ_JADBRJ010000014.1:0-81159 GCF_014930585.1 Enterobacter cloacae complex sp. P43RS | reverse complement strand
CCGCTTCGTTTTCGCTGCGGCGCGGGGTGTGCATATTACGCTTTCCCGCTTCAGAGTCAAGCGTTTATTTTCGCTTTTCTCTGCTGACCCGGCGGCGTGTGTGCCGTTGTTCCGTGTCAGTGGAGGCGCATTATAGGGAGTTATTCTGAAGTGACAAGCACAAAATACAAAAAACTTTTCGTTCGCTCACTTTTCAAACTTAACGCTTATTTAAGTCGCGAATCGCCCGCTAAATGGGCAATTTCCCGCGCAAAACTGGCCACCTGCGACCAGTCGGTATAAACCACTTCTTTACGCGTATCGGTTTCGCCACCCGTCATCTTCATTATCAGGCGGATCATGAAGCGGTCATACCAGCGGTAGCGAGGATAGCGCAGCGCACCGGCAAAGACGGCGCACAGGTCTGGCTGCCACGGCGAGCCGAGCAAAAACTTGCGCGTGTAGCTGTTGGTCTGCGGCGTACGCTTCTCAGCTTTACGGGCAACCAGATTGACCGAGTAAAACGCGCCCGGCAATGTGTTGAGTACCGCCGTATGCTTTTTCACAAAGCGATCCAGCGCCGGATGGAAGTGTCCGTAACGAATGGAGGCGCCAATCACCACGCGATCGTACTCCTGCCAGGCAATCTCCTCCGCGCGATTCAGGTTCACCACATCCGAGTAAATGCCCAGCTCTTTTAATTCCGACGCCAGATACGCGGCAATCTCACGCGTTTGTCCGTCTCGCGTAGAGAAAAGAATCAGTGTTTTCATCAACGGCTCCTTATTCGCGCCAGAATGTTGGGGTGAACAGCACCAGCAGCGTAAAGACCTCAAGACGACCAAACAGCATATTGGCAATAAGGATCCATTTCGCAACCGGGTTCATGCTGGCAAAGTTATCCGCCACAACCCCCAGGCCAGGCCCGAGGTTGTTTAGTGTTGCGACGACGGACGCAAAAGCGGAGAAATCATCCACTCCCGTCGCGATGATCGCCAGCATGCTGACGATAAAGACCAGCGCATACGCCGAGAAGAACCCCCACACCGCTTCGAGGATACGTTCCGGCAGCGCGCGGTTCCCCAGCTTAATGCTGTAAACCGCATTCGGGTGGACCAGACGCTTCAGCTCACGGTTCCCCTGCTTGAACAGCAGCAGAATACGAATCACCTTCAGACCACCGCCCGTCGACCCGGCGCAGCCGCCGATAAACGCGGAGCACAACAGAAGTACCGGCAGGAACAGCGGCCAGCGCGCGATGCTGTCCGTGGTAAACCCGGCGGTCGTCGCCATCGACACCACCTGGAAAAACGCCTGATTGAGCGTGGTCAGCGCCGAGTTGTAAACATCATGGAACCACAGCACCAGGGTGCAGATGACGACCAGGGTAAGCTGGACGCCAATGAACATGCGGAACTCAGGATCGCGCCAGTACACCTTCAGGCTACGTCCGCTCAGTAAAGAGAAGTGCAGGCCGTAGTTACAGCCAGAGATCAGCAGGAAAATCGCAATGATGGTGTTAATCGTTGGGCTGTCGAAGTACCCCACGCTGGCATCGTGAGTGGAGAACCCGCCAATGGCAATTGTCGCAAAGCTGTGCCCGATAGCATCGAAGGCAGGCATCCCGGCAAACCACAGCGCCAGCGCGCAGGCTACCGTCAGCAAAACATAAATCAACCACAGGGTTTTCGCCGTCTCGGCAATACGCGGACGCATCTTGTTGTCTTTCAACGGCCCCGGCATTTCAGCCCTGTACAGCTGCATCCCCCCGACGCCCAGAATCGGCAGGATGGCCACCGCCAGGACGATGATCCCCATCCCCCCGAACCACTGCAGCATCTGGCGATAAAAGAGAATAGCGTGGGGTAACGAATCCAGCCCCACCAGCGTCGTCGCACCAGTGGTCGTTAAACCGGAAAACGATTCAAAAAAGGCATCCGTGATGCTGAGGTTAGGCTGCTCAGAGAAGATAAAGGGCAGCGAACCGACGCTTCCCAGCACCGTCCAGAACAGGACCACAATCAGAAAGCCTTCACGAGATTTCAGTTCACCTTTCTGACGACGGTTCGGCCACCACAGCAGCGAGCCGATCGCCAGCGCGACAAAGAAGGTCTGGGTAAAAGCCCGCCCCGCGCCGTCCCGGTAGATAAGCGCCACCAGTCCAGGGAGAATCATCGTCCCCGAAAAGAGTATGACCAGCAGTCCAACGATTCGGGTTATGGCACGAAAATGCATCTCTGCCGCTTCCTTTGGTATTCAAAAAGTGAGGTGGGGATTATTCTTCAATCGGCAGCAATTGCAACGAACCGCGACTGAAATCAGCCAGTTTTGCTGAAAAAGCAGCCAGTTCTGCCTGAGGAAGCGCCACGCGTAATTGCACCATTGCCTGGTAATCACTGTGCGCAATCACGCCGTTAAATTGTTTGAGCAGTGTTTCAATGCCCGATAGCTGAGCGTAATCGCACAATAAAGTATATTCGGTGAGCGGCGTTTTGCGGGTGGTCGTCAGGATATTCAGTGCCTGCTGAACGCCGCCGCCATACGCTTTTACCAGCCCACCCGTACCTAACAGGATGCCGCCGTAGTAGCGCACCACCACGGCGGTAATTTCACCCACGCCGCTGCCCATCAGCTGGGAGAGCATGGGTTTACCGGCTGTGCCCGCCGGTTCACCGTCGTCTGAAAAACCGAGCTGTTGCGAATCGTCCGGTGGCCCTGCCACCCACGCCACGCAGTGGTGACGTGCGTCAGGGTGCTCCGCGCGAACGGACTCGACAAACGCTTTCGCCGCCTCTACGCCGTCGGTGTGCGCCAGCAGCGTAATAAAGCGGCTTTTCTTGATTTCCTCAACAAAGGTGACCGGTTCAGCCGGTATCAGCCAGCTTTCCATCAGGCCAGCTTCAGGTCTCGCGTCATATTCTCGATACCGTTCTCGTGAACCACCACGTTATCTTCGATACGAATGCCGCCAAACGGTTTCAGCGCGTCGATTTTTTCCCAGTTGAAGTGCTTGCTGAACTGCCCTTCACGCCACGGCGCCAGCAGGGATTCAATAAAGTAGATCCCCGGCTCGATGGTCAATACCATGCGCGGCTCAAGAATACGGGTGCAGCGCAGGTAAGGATATTTAGACGGTGCCGCCAGGTGCGTGCCGGTATCATCCTGCATGAAGCCCGCAACGTCGTGAACCTGCAGGCCCAGCGGGTGGCCGATGCCGTGCGGCATGAATGGTCCAGTCAGGTCGTTTTCGACCATCGCCTCTTCGCTCATGTCTTTCACAATCTGATGCTTACGCAGCAGTTTAGCAATGCGCTGATGGAACTGGATGTGGTAATCCACGTAGCTGGTTCCGGCCTTCATGGTGCCAATCAGCGCCAGCTGTTCGTCGTTGACGTCCTTAATAAGCTGCGCAAAATCGGTATCCGCATTCGCCGCCCAGGTGCGGGTCAGATCGGCCGCATAGCCGTTGTACTCTGCGCCTGCGTCCAGCAGGAAGCTGCGCATCTCAGACGGAACCTGATGATCCAGTTTGGTGTAGTGGAGAACAGACGCATGCTCATTCAGCGCGACGATGTTGCTGTACGGTACGTCGGTGTCACGATGACCGGTTGCGGTCAGGTAGGCCAGGTTGATGTCGAACTCGCTCATGCCTGACTGGAACGCTTCGTGCGCGGCGCGGTGGCCATTCACCGCCGTTTTTTGCGCTTCACGCATGCAGTAGAGTTCATAGTCGGTTTTATACGCGCGGTAATAGTGCAGGTAATCCAGCACGCCTTTCGGATTGAGTTTGTCTGCCGGAATATCCAGACCGAGCGCACGTTCAGGTACAGGGCCAATGTAGCCGATGTTGCCGCGCGCCGCTGGCAGCTGGCTGCCAATGCCGTCCGCTTTTGGCAGGGCGATCACCTCAATTTCTTCGGTCCAGAAAGAGGTCGGCAGCGGTTCGACGTTGTGCCAGTAATCAACCGGCAGGTAGAACCACAGTTTCGGCTTGTTCACGCCGTCCACCAGCAGCCAGCAATTCGGAACCTGTGTCACCGGCACCCAGGCTTTAAACTGCGGGTTAACCTTAAACGGATAGGCGTGGTCATCAAGAAAAGTATTCATCAGCTCGCCGGAGTGGATCAGAAGAGCATCCAGCTTGAAGCGGGCCAGTACATCGCGGGTACGTTCCTGTAGGGTAACGATATGATTTTTATAAAGCGAAGCCAGTGAGTCCATCATTCTTCCTTTCGTTTTTTTGACCTCAAGTCATCGCATCTTAGCACACCTCACTCCGGCTGCGTGATTTCCACCGACCGTGATCAACGCAGCAATTTCTTAATGAGTAATTTGCATTTTATTAACATAAATTCCACACTCCGTCTCATCTGGTATGACCAGATCCACTTGCTGGATTCAGGAGACTGACATGCTTTACAAAGGCGACACCCTGTACCTCAACTGGCTGGAAGATGGCATTGCCGAACTGGTGTTCGATGCCCCCGGCTCAGTGAATAAGCTTGATACCGCGACGGTGGCCAGTCTTGGCCAGGCGCTGGAAGTACTTGAAAAGCAATCTGAATTAAAAGGGCTGCTGCTGCGTTCGAACAAAGCGGCCTTTATTGTCGGTGCCGATATCACCGAATTTCTTTCGCTGTTCCAGGTTCCGGAAGAACAGCTGAGCCAGTGGCTGCACTTTGCCAACAGCGTCTTTAATCGTCTGGAAGATCTGCCTGTTCCAACGATCTCTGCCGTGAACGGCTACGCACTGGGTGGCGGCTGCGAGTGCGTGCTGGCGACCGACTACCGTCTGGCGACGCCGGACCTGCGTATCGGCCTGCCGGAAACCAAGCTGGGCATCATGCCGGGCTTTGGCGGTTCCGTGCGTATGCCGCGCATGCTGGGCGCCGACAGCGCCCTGGAAATCATTGCCGCTGGTAAAGACGTGGGTGCAGAACAGGCGCAGAAAATCGGCCTGGTCGACGGCGTCGTGAAACCAGAGAAGCTGGTTGAAGGTGCACTCGCCATTCTGCGCCAGGCGATTAACGGCGATTTGAACTGGAAAGCCAAACGTCAGCCGAAGCTGGAGCCGTTAAAGCTCAGCAAGATTGAAGCCACCATGAGCTTCACCATCGCCAAAGGCGTGGTGATGCAGACGGCGGGTAAACACTACCCGGCGCCAATCACGGCGGTGAAAACCATTGAAGCGGCAGCCCGCTTTGGCCGCGACGAAGCCCTGAAACTGGAAAACCAGAGCTTTGTTCCGCTGGCGCACACCAATGAAGCCCGCGCGCTGGTTGGCATCTTCCTCAACGATCAGTTCGTGAAAGGCAAAGCCAAACAGCTGACCAAAAACGTTGAGACGCCAAAACACGCGGCGGTACTCGGCGCCGGTATTATGGGCGGCGGCATCGCTTACCAGTCGGCCTGGAAAGGCGTGCCGGTAGTGATGAAAGACATCAACGAGAAATCTCTGACGCTGGGCATGACCGAAGCCGCCAAGCTGCTGAATAAACAGCTTGAGCGCGGAAAAATTGACGGGCTGAAGCTCGCAGGCGTGATCTCAACCATCCAGCCTGTGCTGGAATACAGCGGTTTCGACCGTGTGGACGTGGTGGTTGAAGCGGTCGTTGAGAACCCGAAAGTCAAAAAAGCGGTGCTGGCGGAAACGGAAGACAAGGTTCGCCCGGACGCCGTCCTGGCCTCAAACACCTCCACCATCCCCATCAGCGAACTGGCGAGCGTGCTGAAGCGTCCGGAAAACTTCTGCGGAATGCACTTCTTCAACCCGGTACACCGTATGCCACTGGTCGAAGTGATCCGTGGAGAAAAAACCTCTGACGAAACCATCGCTAAAGTCGTGGCGTGGGCAAGCAAGATGGGTAAAACGCCGATCGTCGTTAATGACTGCCCAGGTTTCTTTGTGAACCGCGTGCTGTTCCCGTACTTCGCCGGCTTCAGCCAGCTGCTGCGCGACGGCGCGGACTTCCGCAAAATCGACAAAGTAATGGAAAAACAGTTCGGCTGGCCGATGGGCCCGGCGTATCTGCTGGACGTCGTCGGCATTGATACCGCCCACCACGCGCAGGCCGTCATGGCGGCGGGCTTCCCGCAGCGCATGCAGAAAGATTATCGCGATGCCATTGACGCCCTCTTTGACGCCAACCGCTTCGGACAGAAAAACGGCCTGGGCTTCTGGCGTTATAAAGAAGACAGCAAAGGCAAACCGAAGAAAGAAGAAGATGCGGCGGTGGATGGCCTGCTGGCCGACGTATGCCAGCCGAAACGCGACTTCACCGACGACGAAATTATTGCCCGCATGATGATTCCGATGATCAACGAAGTGGTCCGTTGCCTGGAAGAAGGCATTATCGCCAGCCCGGCAGAAGCGGATATGGCGTTGGTATATGGCCTGGGCTTCCCTCCGTTCCACGGCGGCGCGTTCCGCTGGCTGGATACGCTCGGCAGCGCCCGCTATCTCGATATGGCGCAGCAGTATCAGCACCTCGGCCCGCTTTATGAAGTGCCGGAAGGGCTGCGTAACAAAGCGCGCCATAACGAACCCTACTATCCAGCAGTTGAGCCAGCCCGTCCGGTTGGCGCGCTGAAAACGGCTTAAGGAGTCACAATGGAAAAGGTTGTCATTGTTGATGCGATTCGCACCCCGATGGGCCGTTCAAAAGGCGGTGCGTTCCGTAACGTGCGCGCGGAAGACCTCTCCGCGCACCTGATGCGTAGCCTGCTGGCACGTAACCCGGCGCTGGACCCAGCAGCGCTCGACGATATCTACTGGGGCTGCGTGCAGCAAACGCTGGAGCAGGGCTTCAACATCGCCCGCAACGCGTCGCTGCTGGCGGAGATCCCGCATTCGGTTCCGGCCGTTACCGTCAACCGCCTGTGTGGTTCGTCGATGCAGGCCCTGCACGACGCGGCGCGCATGATCATGACCGGCGATGCGCAGGCCTGTCTGGTCGGCGGCGTTGAACACATGGGCCATGTGCCGATGAGCCACGGGGTCGATTTCCATCCGGGCATGAGCCGCAACGTGGCGAAAGCCGCAGGCATGATGGGCCTTACCGCCGAGATGCTCTCCCGCCTGCACGGTATCAGTCGTGAAATGCAGGATGCTTTTGCCGCGCGCTCTCACGCCCGCGCCTGGGCCGCCACGCAGTCCGGAGCCTTCAAGAATGAGATCATCCCGACCGGGGGCCACGATGCAGACGGCGTACTGAAGCAGTTCAGCTACGACGAAGTCATTCGCCCGGAAACGACGGTCGAAGCGCTTTCTACCCTACGTCCGGCATTTGATCCGGTCACCGGTACGGTAACAGCAGGGACGTCGTCGGCGCTGTCCGACGGTGCCGCCGCGATGCTGGTGATGAGCGAAAGCCGCGCCCGCGAATTGGGCCTGACGCCACGCGCTCGCGTGCGTTCGATGGCGGTGGTGGGCTGCGATCCTTCAATCATGGGTTACGGCCCGGTTCCGGCCTCGAAGCTGGCGCTGAAAAAAGCGGGCTTAACTGCCAGCGATATCGATCTGTTCGAGATGAACGAAGCGTTTGCCGCGCAGATCCTGCCGTGCATTAAAGATCTGGGGCTGATGGAGCAGATCGACGAGAAGATTAACCTCAACGGCGGCGCGATCGCCCTCGGCCACCCGCTGGGCTGTTCCGGGGCGCGTATCAGCACGACGCTGATTAACCTGATGGAACGCAAAGATGCCCAGTTTGGTCTGGCAACGATGTGTATCGGCCTGGGTCAGGGTATCGCGACGGTGTTTGAGAGAGTGTAAGTAAGGAAAAGTATCTCAAAGCCAATGACGTCAGAACAAGGCGGCAAGCGAGCGAATCCCGATGAGCTTACATTAGTAAGTGATTCGGGTGACCGAGCGCAGCCAACGCAGTTATGGCGTCATTGGCGAAGAGAGACAGTTTAGTTGCCGTTCTTCCCGCCTGTCAGGGGCGGGTTTTTTATTTAAATGAAGGCAAACGCATCGCCAAACAGGCGATCTTCACGCGCATCGCGTTCGTTACAGAACAGGTCGCGCGCAATTTTCGCCATCTCGAAACGGCCTGCAATGTAGATATCATGTCCCGCCAGCGTGCCGTGATCCTGCAGTACCGCCGTCAGCACCGTCCCGCTACGTCCACGCCAGCCCTCTTCCGGCTGCTCGACCACTGGCTCAATGCGCAGGTTAGGATGGTTAACGCTCAGCGCTTCCAGTTCAGACAGGTCGTACAGGTGCTTCTCTTCACGGCCGCCCCAGTAGATGGTGATGTCACGGTCTGGATTACGCGCCAGCGCGGTCAACAGAATAGAGCGCACATAGGAGAAGCCCGTACCGCCCGCGATCAGAATCAGCGGACGGTCTTCGTCATCACGCAACCACGCGTCGCCGTGAGGAATGTCGACCACAATCTCACGCTCTTTCAGGATGCGGTCCATCACGGCCATCGCGTACAGGTTAAGCTCAGACGCACCAATATGCAGCTCAATAAATTCCTGCTCTGCTGGCGTAGAGGCCATAGAGAAAGGACGCTTATCACGCTCATCCATCACCACCATCAGGTACTGGCCGGCACGGAATGAGAATGCCGCTTCAGGAACCAAACGGACGCGATATACGGTGTCGGTAATAGCATCTACCGACGTCACTTTACAGCTTAAGGTTGTCATTCGCTCTCTCTGTCGGGAAGTCTATAGGGCTTAACGGTCAGCTCAGGGTTTACCGTTATTCATTATGGCCAGTTCGTCCCAGATCGCGTCAATTCGCGCGGTCACAGCAGGATCTTTTTTGATCGGGCGACCCCATTCACGGTCGGTTTCGCCAGGCCATTTATTTGTGGCATCCAGTCCCATCTTTGAGCCAAGACCGGAAACCGGCGAGGCAAAATCCAGATAATCTATCGGCGTATTTTCGACTAACACCGTATCACGCGCAGGATCCATTCGCGTGGTTATCGCCCAGATAACGTCGTTCCAGTCACGGGCGTTAACGTCATCATCGCAGACAATAACAAATTTGGTATACATAAACTGGCGCAGGAAAGACCATACGCCCATCATCACGCGTTTAGCATGTCCGGGATACTGCTTCTTCATCGTGACCACCGCCATGCGATACGAGCATCCTTCAGGCGGCAGATAAAAATCAACGATTTCCGGAAACTGCTTTTGCAGGATCGGCACAAATACTTCGTTCAGCGCCACGCCGAGCACCGCCGGTTCATCCGGTGGGCGGCCAGTATAGGTGGAGTGATAAATCGCATCTTCACGCTGAGTAACATGCGTGACGGTAAACACCGGGAAGTTATCCACTTCGTTGTAATAGCCGGTGTGGTCGCCGTATGGGCCTTCTGGCGCCATTTCACCCTGCTCAATGTAACCTTCCAGCACAATTTCGGCGCTGGCCGGCACTTCGAGATCGTTGGAGATACACTTCACGACCTCGGTTTTAGTCCCGCGCAGCAGGCCAGCAAACGCATATTCAGAGAGCGTATCCGGTACGGGCGTGACCGCCCCCAGAATGGTGGCCGGATCGGCACCTAACGCGACAGACACCGGGAACCGTTCACCCGGATGTGCAGCACACCACTCCTGGAAATCCAGCGCGCCGCCGCGGTGCGACAGCCAGCGCATGATGAGCTTATTCTTGCCAATCAGCTGCTGGCGATAAATACCGAGGTTTTGCCGCTCTTTATGCGGTCCGCGCGTCACGGTGAGGCCCCAGGTGATCAGCGGCGCAGCATCTTCAGGCCAGCACTGCATGATAGGGATTTTGGTGAGATCCACCGCATCGCCTTCCAGCACTTTCTGCTGACACGGCGCGCCGCGCAGGCGTTTGGTGGGCATGTTCAGCACATGCTTAAACTGCGGCAGCTTATCGAACAGATCGCGGAAACCTTTCGGTGGCTCAGGCTCTTTCAGAAATGCCAGCAGTTTCCCCACTTCACGCAGGGCGGTAACGTCTTCCTGCCCCATTCCCAGCGCGACACGACGCGGGGTGCCAAACAGGTTGCACAGCACCGGCATTGAGTAACCTTTTGGATTTTCAAACAGTAATGCAGGGCCACCGGCACGCAGGGTGCGGTCAGCAATTTCTGTCATTTCCAGATAAGGATCAACAGGAAGTGTAATGCGTTTCAGTTCACCCTGCTTTTCCAGCAGCGTCAGGAAGTCGCGGAGATCGTGGTATTTCATGCAGTTAGTCATGGCCTCTCTGTAAGCGCTTCATTATACGGCGTAAGCCTGCTTGATGCTGTAATTTTGTTAAATTAGCGTGAACTTATCCGCTGTGTTCGAATTTCCCCCATTATAATCAACTTAGCGATCCCTCCAGGGTTTTGATATGCTTGCGCCCCGAACTAAGGGAAAGAGTGATTATGCAGGCCTGGTATTTACTGTATTGCAAACGCGGGCAACTTCAGCGCGCGCAGGAACATCTTGAACGTCAGTCTGTAAATTGTCTGACACCCGTGATCACGCTTGAAAAAATGCAGCGCGGGAAGCGCACAACCGTCAGTGAGCCTTTATTCCCGAACTATCTGTTCGTGGAGTTCGACCCTGAGGTGATCCACACCACTACCATCAGCGCAACGCGCGGCGTCAGCCACTTCGTTCGTTTTGGTGCCCACCCGGCAATCGTTCCGTCGACCGTCATTCATCAGCTGTCTGTTTATCAACAGCCTGAAGGGATCACCGACCCGGAAACCCCTTACGCGGGTGATAGCGTCGTCATTACCGAAGGCGCATTCGAAGGCCTGCAGGCGATTTTCGCCGAGCCGGACGGTGAAGCGCGCTCCATGCTGTTGCTCAATCTGCTGAACAAGCAGGTGCTGCAGAGCGTGAAAAACACCGACTTCCGCAAAGTTTAAACGTTTATCCCGAACAGGCGACGCACGTTGTCATCCGTCTGCGCGGAAAGCCAGTGCGGATCCTCTCCGCGCCAGTGCGCTACGCGCTCAACAATGTGCCCCAGCAAGGCGGGCTCGTTTCGCCGCGATGCCGGTTTGGGCTTCATATCTCGCGGCAGCAGGTATGGCGCATCGGTTTCAAGAAGCAAACGGTCTGCCGGGATTATCGGCAGCAGCTCGCGAAGCTCAAGCCCGCGGCGCTCATCACACACCCAACCGGTGATCCCCAGATACAAACCGCGGTTCAGGCAATCCAGCGCTTCCTGGCGAGACCCGGTGAAGCAGTGGAGCACTGCGCCGGGCAGTTTATCCAGCCACGGGTCCAGCAGTGCGAGAAAACGTTCATGCGCGTCGCGACAGTGCATAAAGACGGGCATTTCAAGCTCTGCCGCCAGCGCAAGCTGGGCAGTGAACGCCTTTTCCTGTTCTTCAGGCGTGGAGAAGTTGCGGTTAAAATCGAGCCCGCACTCGCCAATAGCCACCACCTCTGCCGTTTTTGCCAGCGTGCGCAGGGTTTCTACGCTCTCCGCCGTCCACTGACTGCTGTCATGAGGGTGGACGCCGGCGGTTGACCAGCAGTGTTGATAGCGTTGCGCCAACAGCAGCGCCTGCTCGCTCTCATGCAGGTTGGTCCCGGTCAGGAGCAGCCCTTTTACGCCAGCCTCAAAAGCACGCGCAACCACCTCGTCACGATCTTTCGCAAACTGCGAGCTGGTCAGGTTGAGTCCGATATCAAACATGCGATTCCCCATAGAACAACCGCCCTGACGGGCGGCTGGTTTTACTCTTCAGTGGTCTTTTCGGACGCATCGTCTTCATCGTCCGACCGGCGTCCTTTTCCCACGTAGAAACGCGAGAAGAATACGCCAACCTCAAACAGGCAGTACATCGGTATTGCCAGCAGCGTTTGTGAGAAGACGTCCGGCGGCGTCAGCAGCATGCCGACTACGAAGGCGCCCACCAGAATATAGGGACGCTTCTTACGCAGGTCATCAGGGGTGGTTACCCCAACCCAGCAGAGCAGCACAATGGCCACCGGCACTTCAAATGCCACACCGAACGCCATAAACAGCGCCATCACAAAGCTGAGGTAGCTGGCGATATCCGTCGATACCTGAACCCCTTCCGGCGCGGTATGCGTCAGGAAGCCAAAGGCCAGCGGGAAGACAACGAAGTAGGCAAACGCCATGCCGATATAGAACAGCAGCGAACTGGAGACCAGCAGCGGGATCACCAGTTTACGTTCGTGCCTGTACAGTGCTGGCGCCACAAATGCCCATACCTGATAAAGGATGACGGGTGCAGACGCAATCAACGACACCCAGAAGGTTAGCTTAATCGGGGTGAAAAACGGTGATGCAACGTCTGTTGCAATCATCGTTGCCCCCAGCGGCATCTGCTTGATCAGCGGCGCAGAAACCACCTGATAAATATCGTTGGCGAAATAGACCAGGCACAGGAATATGAGGAATACCGCAATAATGCAGTTTAACAGGCGCTTACGCAGCTCAATAAGGTGCGCAATAAGCGGTTGAGTATCATCTACTGCCATAGTTACGCTTTATCACTCGACGAGGGGGATGATTCGGAAACGGGCGCGGCGGGTTTCGCTTCAGCCGCTTTTACCACCGGCTCTTCCGGCTGCGCCTGTTTTTTCAGTTCAGTTTCCTGCGGCGTTTGTTCAGGCGCTGCGGCCTGGTGCTCCGCACTCGCTGGCGTCACGCCCTCACGCTGCGCTTCGCTGTCCTTCACCACCGGGTTATGAATAGTGTTCGCTTCATCGCTCGCTTTTTCAGGATCGTTAACGCTGTAAGAGCGCTTCATGGATTCCGCCGCTTCGCGCAGCTCATCCATTGAGGCTTTCAGTTCCGGCGTCAGGTTATCCATGCTCGCCTTCTCAACCTTTTTCAGGCTTTCCTGAAATTCCTGCAGCTTAAGTTCCTGCGCCAGCTCGTTCTGAACGGTCGAAGCCAGCGATCTTAGCGCTCGAACCCAGCCCACGACGGTTTTCACCGCTACCGGCAGACGCTGCGGTCCCAGCACGATCAGACCAATCACAAAGACCAGCAGCAGCTCACTAAAACCAATGTCGAACACGACTTACACCTGCTCTTTATCGTGGCGTTTAGCGTCTTCCTTTTTGGCATCTTCCTGCTTATCGGAGATGGATTTAGCAGTAAAGTCAGCGTCCTGGCTGGTTTTATCCTGCTTGCTCTCATCATCGCTCATTGCTTTCTTGAAGCCTTTGATAGACGCGCCCAGATCGGAACCAATAGAACCGAGCTTTTTGGTGCCAAACAGCAGCACAACGATGACGGCAATAATGACTAATTGCCAGATACTGATACCACCCATACATATTCCTCAGGGATAGATGATTAATTGGTCAGGTCGCATTATACGTATGCGACCTGTCGATGGCGATGCAAACTCAGCGCGTTTTTCTCCATCCTGCAAGCCAGACAACAATCCCGCCAGCCATCAGCCAGGCGGGCATCATCTGCCAGTCAGGACGGTTGATCAGCAGCAGCGTACCGCTCAGCAGCAGCGTTGCGCCAATGCCAAAGAGGTAGCGTGACTGTCCCTGGCGCACACGGCTGGACTGAAGCTCGCGGGCGATTTTATCCATGCTGTGCTGAAGGTTCTTGCTCTGACGCAAACTGTCGTAAACCAGTTCAGGAATTTCAGGCATTTTTTCGATCCAGAACGGTCCTTTCTCTTTCAGCGAACGCACCAGCGCTGGAAGGCCAACCTGATCCTTAATCCAGGATTCCAGGAAAGGTTTAGCCGTCTTCCACAAGTCTAACTGAGGATAGAGTTGTCGACCTACACCCTCAACGTAAAGTAATGTTTTCTGAAGTAAAACTAACTGAGGCTGAACTTCCATATTAAAGCGGCGGGCCGTATTGAACAGGTTTAACAGCACGTGTCCAAAAGAGATCTCTGCCAGCGGTTTTTCAAAAATCGGTTCGCAAACGGTACGGATAGCAAACTCGAACTCTTCGACGTTGGTATCTGGCGGAACCCAGCCGGAATCCACATGCAGCTCGGCCACCTTACGGTAGTCGCGGTTGAAGAAGGCGATGAAGTTCTCAGCCAGATAACGTTTATCTTCTTTATTCAGCGAGCCCACAATTCCGCAGTCGATACCGATGTATTTCGGATCCTCAGGATGCTCATAGCTCACGAAGATATTGCCCGGATGCATGTCCGCATGGAAAAAACTGTCGCGGAATACCTGGGTAAAGAAGACCTGCACGCCACGTTCGGCCAGCAGCTTCATGTTCGTTCCCTGCTTCTCCAGGGCCACCACATCCGAAACCGGAATACCGTAGATGCGCTCCATGACCATCATGTTCTGGCTGCAATAGTCAGAATAGACTTCAGGCACGTAGAGCATCGGGCTGTTTTCAAAATTGCGGCGCAGCTGAATGGCGTTTGCCGATTCACGCAGCAGATTAAGCTCATCAATCAGCGTTTTTTCATATTCCCGCACCACTTCCATCGGGCGCAGTCGACGGCCGTCCGGCAGCAGACGCGGAACCCAGCGCGCCAGACGATAAATTAGCTTCATGTCGGCTTTGATAATCGGCAGGATATCCGGGCGGATCACCTTGATCACCACCTCTTTGCCGTTCTCTTTCAGACGCGCAGTGTGCACCTGAGCGATAGAAGCCGACGCCAGCGGTTCTATTTCGAAATCGTCAAACCAGGTTTCAACGGGAAGGTTACCCATCGCCTCCTCGATCTGTTTCTTCGCTCTCACCCCGTCAAACGGGGCGACACGGTCCTGCAGCATCGCCAGTTCATCGGCAATGTGCGGCGGGAAGAGATCGCGGCGAGTTGAGAGCATCTGTCCGAACTTAATCCATACCGGGCCGAGCTCCTGCAGCGCCAGACGCAGGCGTTCACCCAGCGGCTGACCTTTATGGCGATTTGGCATCCAGAACAGCGTCCGCCGCCAGATCCTGAGCGGCAGCGTGATACGCATTTTGGGGATGAGCTCGTCGAGCCCGTAACTCAAAAAGGTGTGGATGATAAAATAGAGGCGCCGAATTTCACCAGGCGTCATTTGCCCTCCAGTTTTTCCAGCCGTTTGCTTAGGGCATCAACCGCACGTTCAACCGCGGCCGTCTCTTCTGCGAACCACGCAACTTCCAGCGGCCCGGGCGCCATGCGCCACTCTTCGGTCAGCACTTCTGCGGCATAACGCTGTTGGCGTTGCAGATTTTTGCGCAGGAACGCCGTGCCGCCATGAATAACTTTCCCGATCCCTTCAGCGGCGATGTCGCCAATAAAAGGCGCCAGCAGCTCTGCCAGGTCAAACTCAGCCAGATCGCTGAGCGCAACGAAGTTCTGCACGACCTGGATATCGCCTTCCACTTCCAGCTCACCGCTGCGGATAAGCGCCGTTAATTGCTGGCGATCGCGCAGTTTTGGCAGCACGCTCATATGGGTAATGACCGAGCAATCAGCTTCACCTTCCCACTCACCCAGAACGTCAAGCTGACGTTCGCTGAAAACCAGCACGAGCGGCGTCGAGAACTCTTTTAACACAATGCGCAGTACCTTCCCGTTTAGCCGCTGACGTGCGGCTTTCAGCGCCGGAGCGCGATACAGGAAGGCATTCAGCACATTCTCGATGCCTGCAGTGACTAAGGGTTTAAAGGGCACGGGACACCTCCACTCAGAATTTGTAACCGCGATGCAGCGCGACGACACCCGCCGTCATGTTGAAGTACTCAACGTTCTCAAATTCCGCATCCTGCATCATGGCTTTTAAGGTGTCCTGATCCGGATGCATGCGAATTGATTCCGCAAGATAGCGATAGCTTTCCGCGTCGTTTGCCACCAGTTCGCCAATACGCGGCAGCACGTGGAAGGAATATGCGTCGTAGGCTTTGCTCAGCGGGTCGATAATCGGTTTAGAGAACTCGAGCACCAGCAGGCGTCCACCCGGCTTCAGCACGCGGTACATGGAACGCAGTGCTTTTTCTTTATCGGTGACGTTACGCAGACCGAAGGAAATCGTGATGCAGTCAAAAGTATTGTCCGGGAACGGCAGCGCTTCGGCGTTGGCCTGCACGTATTCCACATTACCCACCACGCCGATGTTACGCAGCTTTTCGCGTCCCATTTTAAGCATGGAGTCATTAATATCAGCCAGTACAACGCGACCGGTTTCGCCCACCAGACGGGAGAATTTCGCCGTCAGATCGCCCGTACCGCCAGCCAGATCGAGAACCGTTTGTCCACGACGCACACCGCTGCAGTCGATGGTGAAACGCTTCCACAAGCGATGAATGCCGAACGACATCAAGTCATTCATCACATCGTACTTCGCCGCCACGGAATGAAATACGTGGGCCACCATGTCAGCTTTCTGCGCTTTGGCTACAGTCTGAAAGCCAAAGTGCGTCGTGTCTTGTGAATCGTCAACCATTTCAGAGCCTGCTAATCAGTCAAATGTTCGTGAAGTGTAACAGATTGGGCGCAATTGCCCTACGATTCAACCACCGCGAAAGAAACGCGCAGGCTGCTCGTCTGGCGATAAATCCGCCGCTAAATCGTTGTCCTGGTTGGGGGTATTTTGTTCATCCCCGCCCTCACGCAGCCGGAACTCTTCGTCCTGGGCTGTCGCCTGTTCGACCAATTCCGGATTAATCTCGCGTTTAACCTCCACTCCCAGGCTGCGGAATGCTTCAGCCTGCGCCAGCAGGTTGCCACGCCCGGAGGAGAGCTTTTTCATCGCCTGGCGGTAGTTATCCTGCGCACGATCCAGGCTTTGCCCGACGGAGGACATATCGTCCACGAAGAGGCGCATTTTGTCGTACAGCTTGCTGGCGCGGTCGGCAATCTGCTGGGCGTTACGGCTCTGGTGTTCGTAGCGCCACAGGTTCGCAATGGTGCGTAAGGCCACCAGCAGCGTGGTGGGGCTGACCAGCATAATGTTATTTTTCAGCGCTTCGGTGATCAGTTCGGGCTGTCTGTCGAGCGCCAGCAAAAACGCGGGTTCGACCGGGATAAACATCAGCACGTAGTCCAGCGAGCGCAGCCCCGGCAGCTGCTGATAATCTTTTCTGCCCAGCAGGCGAATATGGTTACGCACGGAGGCAATGTGCTCCTGCAGCGCCGATTCGCGCGTACAGTCATCTTCAGCGTTGAAGTAGCGCTCATAGGCCACCAGCGTCATTTTGGCGTCAATGACCACATCTTTGCCCTGCGGCAGACGCACAATCACATCCGGCTGCATTCGCGAGCGGGCATCGTTTTCGATACTCACCTGCGTTTCGTATTCATACCCTTCCCGCAGGCCAGAGGCCTCCAGCACGCGGGTGAGCACCACTTCCCCCCAGTTACCCTGGGTTTTGTTATCGCCTTTCAGCGCCCGCGTCAGGTTGACCGCCTCCTGCGCCATCTGGGCATTCAGCTGTTGAAGATTGCGGATCTCATGCGCCAGCGTGTGGCGTTCGCGGGCTTCCTGACCAAAGCTGTCCTGTACCTGACGGCGAAAGCCGTCCAGCTGTTCGCGCAGCGGCGTCAGCAGGCTGTTCAGGCTCTGGCGATTTTGCTCATCAACGCGGCGGTTGCTGTGCTCGAAAATACGGTTGGCGAGGTTCTCGAACTGCTCGCTGAGGCGCTGCTCGCTGTTGATCATCTGGCGGATTTTGTCTTCGGCATGCAGCTGGGTGGATTCAAGGCGGGTAGTCACTTCGCGGAGATCGGCCTCCAGCGAGGTGTTGATATCACGCAGGTTACGCAGTTCGTTATTGAGCAGTTCACACTCGTCGCGCCAGTGGTCGCTTAGGGCAAGCTGCTGTTTTGCGGCGCTTAAATCGGCGACGATCTCTTCGCGTTCAGCCAGTTGCTCGGCCTTCTGCTGTGCATGCTGATAGCTGGATATCAGCCAGCCTATCGCCACGCCCGCCAGCGCAATTACCGCATAAATAAGGATTGAGATATCCACAATGCCCCCTGCATCAACGTATTACCCGCACAAAATAAGATTGTGCTGTATAAACGTCCAGTTTGAAAGGGTTTTCCTGCGAGGCGCTACGCAAAAAATAAAGGCCGAACGCGTCGGCCTTTTATCTCAGAGAGGAGGACTAGATCAGGCGGCGAGCCGCTTCAACCACGATTTTCACCGCGTGACTTTCGGTCTGCTTCATGGTTTCGGCGTTCGGGATCTCCTGCTGGGTACGGTTGACGATAACACCCGCCACCATACCGGCACGCAGACCCTGGCTTGCGCACATGGTCAGCAGCGTTGCGGATTCCATCTCGTAGTTCATCACGCCCATGGATTGCCACTCTTCCATTGAGCCTTTGAAGCGGCTCACTACGCGGCCTGAGAAGGTGTCGTAACGCTCCTGGCCCGGATAGAAGGTATCAGAAGAGGCAGTTACGCCCACATGAGTGGTTGCGCCCACGGATTTCGCCGCTTCAACCAGCGCGGTGGTGCACTCGAAGTCAGCCACTGCCGGGAATTCCATCGGTGCAAAGTGCAGGCTTGCGCCGTCCAGACGCACGGATGCGGTCGTCACCAGCACGTCGCCGACGTTAATGTGCGGCTGAATCGCGCCGGTGGTGCCGATACGCAGGAAAGTACGAATGCCCAGCTGCGCCAGCTCTTCCACGGCAATAGAGGTAGACGGGCCACCGATACCGGTAGAGCACACAATCACCGCTTTGCCATCCAGCTCTGCGCGCCAGGTGGTGAATTCACGATGGGCAGCCAGCTTGACCGGCTTATCCATCAGCGCGGCGATCTTTTCCACACGCTCTGGGTCGCCAGGGACGATAGCGAGCGTAGCCCCTTGTAAATCGTTTTTAGTGAGGCCGAGATGAAAAACATCAGACTTAGACATAGGTGACTCCTCTGTGGGTCGGTTAGTCAGAAGAAGTAAAACGGTACTTTACAGAAGCGGTAAGCATAATTTCGTGACGCATCTCACCATGAATGAAAATGATTGCATTGAATTTCCATCAAAAAGTGATTCACATCACATTAACAAGTTATATCGTCGGGTGCTGCACAAAAGATAGACCGTTTAAGGCACTGTGAGTTGTTAACCTGGTGTCTATATTTACCTTTGCGCTAACTCATTGGTACGGAGAATGCCATGACTGAAAAAACCGGATTTGCACCTGCTGCGGCTCCGCATGCTTCAACCATCGTCTCAACCTCAGAAGAGGCCATTACGGCAGGCGAGACCTCCATCCCCTCTCAGGGGGAAAATATGCCTGCATATCACGCGCGGCCAAAGTCAGCAGACGGCCCGCTGCCCATCGTGATTGTGGTTCAGGAGATTTTCGGCGTTCACGAACATATTCGCGACCTCTGCCGCCGCCTGGCGCTGGAGGGTTATCTGGCCGTTGCGCCAGAGCTCTACTTCCGTCAGGGCGATCCGAATGACTACAGTGATATCCCGACGCTCTTCAGCAACCTGGTCAGCAAAGTGCCGGACGCGCAGGTGCTGGCAGACCTAGACCACGTCGCCAGCTGGGCGGCGCGCAACGGCGGCGACCCGCACCGCTTAATGGTCACCGGTTTCTGCTGGGGTGGACGCATTAGCTGGCTGTATGCCGCGCATAACCCGCAGCTGAAAGCCGCCGTTGCCTGGTACGGCAAACTGGTGGGCGAAAAGACGCTGAACTCACCGAAGCATCCGGTTGATATCGCTACCGATCTCAATGCCCCGGTGTTAGGGCTGTATGGCGGCCAGGATACCGGCATTCCGCTTGATACCGTCGAGACGATGCGCCACGCGCTGCGGGCGGCGAACGCGAAGGCCGAAATCGTGGTGTATCCCGATGCCGGACACGCGTTTAATGCCGATTATCGTCCGAGCTATCACGCGGAGTCCGCTAAAGATGGCTGGCAGAGAATGCTGGCATGGTTTAGCCAGTACGGCGGGAAGAAAGCATAAAAAAAGCCCGGTGGCGGCTGCGCCTTACCGGGCCTGCGCGTCATCAAGCCTGACGTAAGTTCTGCGCCGCCTTCACCATGTTGGCGAGCGCCGCACGCGTCTCCGGCCAGCCGCGGGTTTTCAGGCCGCAGTCCGGGTTTACCCACAGGCGTTCTGCCGGGATACGCTGGGCAGCTTTCCTCAGCAGCGCTTCAATCCACTCTACGCTCGGCACGTTCGGGGAGTGAATGTCATATACGCCCGGCCCAATTTCGTTCGGGTAGTCGAACTCTTCAAACGACTCCAGCAGCTCCATGTCTGAACGCGAGGTCTCGATGGTGATCACGTCTGCATCCAGCGCGGCAATCGAATCCATGATGTCGTTAAATTCGCAGTAACACATATGGGTGTGGATCTGGGTGTCGTCCTTCGCCACTGCGGCGTTGATGCGGAACGCTTCCACGCCCCACTGCAGGTAAGCATCCCAGTCGCTGCGGCGCAGCGGCAAACCTTCGCGCAGCGCCGGTTCGTCAATCTGGATGATGCCAACCCCCGCCGCCTCCAGATCCGCCACTTCATCACGCAGCGCCAGGGCGATCTGTTTGGCGATGGTTTCACGGGTCACGTCTTCGCGCGGGAACGACCAGCAGAGAATGGTCACCGGGCCGGTCAGCATGCCTTTTACCGGCTTGTCGGTCAGGGACTGGGCGTACTTCGCCCACTCCACCGTGATCGGTTCCGGGCGGCTGACGTCGCCAATGACCACCGGCGGCTTCACGCAGCGGGAGCCGTAGCTCTGCACCCAGCCGTTCTGGATAAAGACGAAGCCGTCCAGGTGCTCACCGAAATATTCCACCATGTCGTTACGCTCGGCTTCACCGTGCACCAGCACGTCCAGCCCGAGGCGTTCCTGCTCGATAATCGCCTGCTTGATGTGTTCCGCAATGCCGGTGCGGTAATGATTCGCGTCCAGATTGCCCTTTTTGAAGTCCAGACGCAGGCCGCGGATCTCGGTAGTTTGCGGGAATGAACCGATGGTCGTGGTCGGCCACGCGGGAAGATTGAAGCGGGCGCGCTGGGCTTCGGCACGTACCTCATACGGGCTCTGACGCTGGCTGTCCCGGGCGGTGATGGCCGCCAGACGTTTTTCTACCGCCGGGTTGTGCACGCGAGCCGAGTGACGACGCGCCTGAATCGGTGCGCTCCAGTCGGTAATCGCCGCCGTGTCGCCGCTGTTGAGCGCGTCGCGCAGCAGTGCCAGCTCTTCACATTTTTGCAGGGCGAAGGCAAACCAGCTTTTCACCTCCGCGTCCAGGCGGGTCTCCACGCTCAGATCGATCGGGCTGTGCAGCAGCGAGCAGGATGATGCCACCCATAGCTCGCGTTTGCCGACGATGTCTTTAATTTGGGTGTATTTCTCGGTCAGATCGGCGCGCCAGACGTTACGGCCGTTGACCAGACCGGCGGAGAGCAACCACTCCTCAGGCAGGCGCTTGTGCAGCTCTGAGACATCGTCCTTACCGTGAACCAGGTCAACGTGCAGGCCCTGAACCGGCAGCGCGGTGATAGTGTCGAGGTTCGGCGTCACGCCCTCGAAATAGGTGGTCAGCAGCAGCTTCACCTGGCCGGTGAGCGCGTCATACGCCGCTTTGAAGGCATCGAGCCACTCCTGCGGTAGCTCCAGCACCAGCGCGGGTTCGTCGATTTGCACCCACTGAATGCCGCGCTTGCCCAGCTCAATCAGCACCTGCTTATAGACCGGCAGAATATCGTTCAGCAGGCTGAGGCGGTCAAATTGTTCGCCCTTCACTTTACCCAGCCACAGGTATGTTACCGGCCCCAGCAATACGGGCTTCACCTGGTGGCCCAGCGCCAGCGCTTCATCCACTTCGTCCAGAAGCTGCGTCCAGGTCAGCGTAAACTGCTGACCTTTGACGAATTCCGGCACCATATAGTGATAGTTGGTGTTAAACCACTTGGTCATTTCCGCCGCTGCCGCTGGCTCACCCGTTGGCGCGCGGCCACGGCCGATGCGGAACAGGGTGTCGATATCCACCGATCCATCTTTGTTCTGATGACGAGCCGGCACGTTGCCCAGCAGCAGGCTGGTCGTCAGAACATGGTCGTACCAGGCGAAATCGCCCACAGGCAGCAGGTCAATACCCGCCTGTTTTTGCTGATCCCAGTGACGGGCGCGCAGCTCCCGCCCCACCGCCAGGAGTTCTTCACGGGTGGCGTTGCCCGCCCAGTAGCTTTCTTGCGCTTTTTTCAGCTCGCGACGCAGGCCAACGCGAGGAAAACCGAGAGTGTGAGTGCGGATTGTCATGGTATGCCCCTTGTGAAATTTGTTATTTAGACGTCCAGATGTTTACACATCTATAATTGGCAGGTACTGTATATTCCTCAAGCGCAAAATGTTCATGGCGGAGTGAAGGACTTTCATGATCGAGATTAAACACCTGAAAACGCTACAAGCGTTGCGGAACTGCGGTTCGCTCGCGGCGGCGGCGGCCACGCTGCACCAGACCCAGTCCGCCCTTTCTCACCAGTTCAGCGATCTGGAACAACGCCTCGGATTTCGTCTTTTTGTGCGTAAGAGCCAGCCTTTGCGCTTTACGCCGCAGGGTGAAATTCTTCTTCAACTGGCGAATCAGGTACTGCCGCAGATCGCCAGCGCGCTGCAGGCGTGTAACGAGCCGCAGCAGACCAAACTGCGGATCGCCATTGAGTGCCACAGCTGTATTCAGTGGCTGACCCCCGCGCTTGAGAACTTTCGCCAGAAGTGGCCGCAGGTGGAGATGGACTTTAAATCCGGCGTGACGTTCGACCCGCAGCCCTCGCTCCAGCAGGGCGAGCTGGATCTGGTGATGACGTCCGACATCCTGCCGCGGAGCGGCCTGCACTATTCGCCGATGTTTGATTTTGAGGTGCGTCTGGTGCTGGCGCCGGACCATCCGCTGGCGGCCAAAACGCGCATTACGCCGGAAGATCTGGCGACAGAAACGCTGCTGATTTACCCGGTTCAGCGCAGCCGCCTGGATATCTGGCGTCATTTCCTGCAGCCGGCAGGCATCAGCCCGCAGCTGAAAAGCGTGGATAACACCCTGCTGCTGATCCAAATGGTGGCGGCCAGCATGGGTATCGCGGCGCTGCCGCACTGGGTGGTGGAGAGCTTTGAACGCCAGGGTCTGGTGGTCACCAAAACCCTGGGGGAAGGACTGTGGAGCCGGCTGTACGCCGCCGTGCGCGATGGCGAGCAGCGTCAGCCGGTTACGGAGGCGTTTATTCGCTCAGCGCGGAACCACGCGTGCGACCATCTTCCGTTTGTGCGGAGCGCGGAGCGACCCAGCGGCGATGGACCCACAGTGAAGCCAGGATCACCGCCCCCCCAATAAGGAAGCTCGGCCAGTGCGGCTGTTCCTGCCAGATGGCGAGGTTCACCAGCAGCCCCGCCGGGACGTGCACGTTGTTCATGATCCCCAGCGTACCGGCGTCTACCTGCGTAGCGCCGTAGTTCCACATAAAGTACCCCAGCCCCGACGCCACCACGCCCAGCCAGACCAGAACGCTCCACTGCACGGTGGTGGTCGGCAGCTTTTGCGGGTTGCCGAGCATAAACCACGCCGCCACCGCGACGATCGCCGCGCCCATATAGAACCACGCAAACGCGTTGTGCTGCGGCATCGGGCGGGTTTCCATCAGGCGCTTATAGCCCACCATACCAATGGCAAAGCTGATGTTGGCAAGCTGGACGAACATCAGCCCTGTCCAGAAGTGATCGCTCACTTTGTCGTAGCGAATGATCGCCGCGCCAATAACCGCCAGCGCGGCGCTTAGCAGATATCCCCAGCGCAGGCGGCGCCTGCTGAGCAGATCGTAAATCAGCGTGATATAGAGCGGCGTCAGCACGGTAAAAAGCAGGAATTCGGAGACGGACAGGTAGACGTAAGCCCGGAAGCTGAACAGATACATGATGCCAAGCTGCATCGCCCCCACCAGCATGTACAGCAGAATGGTTTTCAGCGATTGCCCGCGCGTGCGCAGGAACGGCAGGAACACCAGCGCCGCCAGCCCCACGCGCATCAGCACCGAGAAGTAACTGTCGACCGAACCGGCAAGGTATTCGCCAATCAGGCTAAAGGAGAAGGCCCACAGGATAGTGGTGATAATGAGTAGCGCCACAATGCTTGTCTCTCAGAAAGAAGGACAGGCATTGTAGCGAACTCTTTAGTTGACAACTGAACAATAAACAACCGAATGAAGATTATTCAAGGAACAGTTTGCGCAGGTATTTCGGTACCGCGTTGTCTGCGTTGGTGCCGATGACTTCCAGCTCCGGATGCAGATCCTTCAGGCGCTGGTGCGCGTTTTCCATGATGCAGCCTTTGCCCGCCATAGAGAGCATCTCGGCGTCGTTCATGCCGTCGCCAAAGGCGATACAGTCTTTAAGCGCGAAGCCCAGACGTTTCGCAACCGCTTCGAGCGCGTGACCTTTAGAAACGCCGCCCGCCATCACTTCCAGACAGGTCAGGGTGGAGAAGCTCACGTTGACGCGATCGCCCCAGCGGGCGTTGATCGCCTGCTCAAGCGGCAGCAGCTCTTCGTGGCTGTCGCAGGTAAAGAACACCTTGCTGATCCCCTCTGGATCCAGCAGGCCCGGCTCATACAGGGAGTAGTTGAATACCGCTTCCTTGAAGAAACGCATTTCATCCGGGCGGTGGCGGTTCATGAACCATTCGTCGTCACGGTATACGTTGGTGACGATAGCCGGATTGTTATGCACCACGCCGAAGAGATCGGCGGCAATATCGCGATCCAGGTTATGGGTGAAGATCAGGTTGCCGTCGGTATCATGCACGCGCGCACCGTTGGAGGTGATCATGTACGACTTGATCTCCAGATTATCGCGGATCTGCCCCACGTCCACGTGGTGGCGGCCGGTAGCGAACACAAAGTTCACGCCACGGGCGGTCAGAAGCTTTAAGGTCTCTTTCGCATAAGGCGACAGGGTGTGGTCGGGGGAAAGCAGCGTGCCATCTAAATCAGATGCAACAACCTGGTACATAGGAAAATTTAACCTCAATAGAAAATCAGTTATGCCGGTCGAAAAACTCGACGATGGCGTTAAGCGCGACTGAGCGCATAGCGTCCTTTTCAAAAAGGATCTCATGGTACGCGCCGTTGATGACCAGCGGTTTACCCCCTTCACAAGGGTGACCGGCGGCAGCGCGCAATTCACAATAGCGGTCATGCATGCGGTTATCCACCACACGCTCTTCTTCCGCCTGAATCAGAAGCGTCGGCGTGTCATCATCGCCTACGCCTGCCAGCACCTGCTCACCGGCCAGAATACCCTCACGCACCCAGTGCCAGGTCGGGCCGCCGACGCGCAAGCGCGGTTCATCGGCATAAAAGCGCAGGTTGCGGCGATAGCGCTGCCGACTGTGGGTTAAGACGTTGATGGCGAACGGCAATGCGCGCCAGCGTCCGGTTCCGATGGCATAGCCTTCACGAATGCGCTGATGGCCCTCAGCCCAGTCGAGAAGATGACGCACCATCCAGTCGGGAAAACGAATGACAATACCGTACATCGGCGCGGTGAGCGCAATGGCGTCGCACTGGTGCTCATACCGCTGCAAAAACAGCGTCGAAATGGCGCCGCCCATGGAGTGCGCAAGGATGTACCGCTTGCGCCAGGGGCCGGGCTGAACTTCCTGCTGCCAGAACGCGGCAAAATCGTCGACATAATCGCTGAAGTGATCCACATGCCCGCGGTGCGTATCCGGCAGCATGCGCCCTGACAGCCCCTGTCCACGGTGGTCGATGATCAGCACGTCAAACCCCATGTTGACCAGGTCGTAGGCCAGTTCGGCATATTTAACGTAGCTTTCGATACGCCCGGGGCAGACCACGATCACCCGGTCATTTTTTTCATTGCGGAAGCGAACGAAGCGCACCGGGATGCCACCGACGCCCGTAAACTCGTCTTCCTCACGCTGCCGCCAGAAATCGGTCAGCGGCCCCATTGAGAAAGCAGCAAACGCGTTTTCTCGTGTTTCCCAGTCCTTTTTCTGCTGAAACATTGGGTTTCCACTCACGTAATCCAGGGAATATCGTTTTTTTTCGTCACTGGTCACAAAATGACTCAACAATAGCGTATTGTGGCATAAAAATAGACGGTTCGGGAGCTTCAAATGACCTTCGAGTGGTGGTTCGCCTACCTGCTGACATCAATCATCCTTAGCCTTTCACCCGGCTCTGGCGCCATTAACACTATGACCACCTCCATCAACCACGGCTATCGCGGTGCGGCGGCGTCCATTGCCGGTTTACAGACCGGGCTCGGCATTCATATTGTGCTGGTGGGGATTGGTCTGGGGACGCTGTTCTCTCGTTCGGTGCTGGCGTTTGAAGTGCTGAAGTGGGCCGGTGCGGCGTATCTGATTTGGCTCGGTATCCA
The DNA here is from genome assembly GCF_014930585.1 of Enterobacter cloacae complex sp. P43RS. Lineage (NCBI taxonomy): Bacteria > Pseudomonadati > Pseudomonadota > Gammaproteobacteria > Enterobacterales > Enterobacteriaceae > Enterobacter > Enterobacter cloacae complex sp. P43RS. The sequence continues at coordinate 54,916 of NZ_JADBRJ010000014.1, read as the reverse complement.
GCAGTGGCGCGCGGCAGGCTCGATTGACCTGAATACGCTCTCCAGGACGCAAACGCGCGGCCATCTGTTTAAGCGCGCGGTGTTCGTGAACCTGACGAACCCGAAAAGCATCGTGTTCCTCGCCGCCCTGTTCCCACAGTTTATCGTGCCACATCAGCCCCAGGTGATGCAGTATGTGGTGCTGGGCGCGACAACCATCATCGTCGATATCATCGTCATGATTGGTTACGCGACGCTGGCGCAGCGGATAGCGGCGTGGATCAAAGGGCCTAAGCAGATGAAGGCCCTGAATAAAGTCTTTGGTTCGCTGTTTATGCTGGTTGGCGCGCTGCTTGCGTCAGCGCGTCATGCTTAGCGAGAAATGATGAGATGAATGCCGAAGCCGGCGAACAGCGCGCCGGCAAAGCCGTCGATCCACTTCGCGATGCGCTGATAGCCGCGGCGCATCGCCGGTAAGGCGAACAGGCTGGCAACAATAGTGAACCAGGCGAACGTCTCAACAACGATCAGCAGGAAGATCCCCCAGCGCGCGCCTGCGCCGACGCTGTCACCCACAAACAGCGAGAACACGGATCCGAAATAGATAATCGCTTTCGGGTTTGCCAGGTTAGTCAGGAGCCCTTTTACAAAGCTGCGGCCGCCCGTTGCCAGCTCTACCTTTGGCTCTTCCGGTTTTTTCTCTTCTTTCTTCAGCGCCCCGCGCAGCATCTGGTAGCCCATCCAGCACAGGTACAGCCCGCCGCCAACCATAATGATGTTATGCAGCCACGCCATCTTCGCCAGGATCAGGTTCAGACCGAGCAGCGCGACCGCCGCCCAGACCATAACGCCCATGGTAATACCGAGCACGCCCATCATCGCCTCTTTGCGGGAGCGGCTGACGGCAGTTTGCGACACGAAGAAAAAGTCTGGTCCAGGGCTCATCAGCGCAACGATGTGCACTAACGCCACGGTGAGAAATAGCATTAACATAATTAGCTCGCGGGGAAATAATTCAGTGAGTCATCATCCTGGCACTTTTTCGCCCGTCTGACTACTCCTCATCATCACCATCGGCGTGAGAGCGGATAAGCGCCATAAACTCTTTACCAAAGCGCTCCAGCTTGCGCGTCCCCACGCCGTTGACGCTGAGCATCTCGCTGGCGCTGAGCGGCATCTGTTCCGCCATCTCAATCAGCGTCGCGTCGTTGAACACCACGTATGGCGGGATGTTCTCTTCGTCAGCGATAGCTTTACGCAGCTTGCGAAGCTTGGCAAACAGCTTGCGGTCATAGTTACCGCCGTAGGATTTCTGCATCACGCGCGGCTTGAGGGCAACCACGCGCGGCACGGCGAGCTTGAGCTCAACATCACCGCGCAGCACCGGACGCGCTGCTTCGGTCAGCTGTAGCGCGGAGTGCTGGGCAATGTTCTGTGTGGCAAAGCCGAGGTGGATCAGCTGACGAATAATGCTGACCCAGTGCTCGTGGCTCTGGTCTTTACCGATGCCGTAAACCGGCAGCTTGTCGTGGCCCATGTCGCGGATACGCTGGTTATTGGCACCGCGCAGTACTTCCACCACGTAGCCCATCCCGAAGCGTTGATTCACGCGGTAAATGGTCGAGAGCGCTTTGCGCGCGTCCATCAGGCCATCGTACTGCTTTGGCGGATCCAGGCAGATATCGCAGTTGCCGCACGGCTCCTGTCGCCCTTCACCAAAGTAGTTGAGCAGCACCAGACGGCGGCAGGTTTGCGCTTCAGCGAAGGCACCCATCGCGTTGAGCTTGTGGCGCTCGATGTCCTGGAGTTGTCCCTGCGGCTTCTCTTCCAGACAACGGCGCAGCCACGCCATATCGGCCGGATCGTAAAACAGCATCGCTTCCGCAGGCAGGCCGTCACGCCCGGCGCGGCCGGTCTCCTGATAGTAGGATTCGATATTGCGCGGAATGTCGAAATGCACCACAAAGCGCACGTTCGGCTTGTTGATGCCCATCCCGAACGCCACCGTCGCGACCACGATTTGCAGGTCGTCGCGCTGGAATTTCTCCTGCACGTCGGCGCGGATGTGGTTCTCCAGCCCGGCGTGATATGCGGCGGCGCTAAAGCCGCGATTTTGCAGACGCGCGGCGGTGTCTTCCACCTTCGCACGGCTGTTGCAGTAGATGATACCGGACTTGCCGCGCTGCTCCTGAACGTAGCGCAGGAGCTGGTCCAGCGGCTTGAATTTTTCCATCAGCATGTAGCGGATGTTCGGGCGGTCGAAGCTGCTGACCTGAATATACGGGTCGTTCAGCCCCAGCAGGCGAACGATATCCAGGCGCGTGGTGTCATCCGCCGTGGCGGTAAGCGCCATAAACGGCAGTTCAGGGAAGCGCTGACGCAGCTGGCCGAGGGCGGCATATTCCGGGCGGAAATCGTGTCCCCACTGGGAGATACAGTGCGCTTCATCCACCGCCAGCAGGACCGGGTTCCAGTGCGCGAGATGGTCGAGGAAGTTATCCAGCATCAGGCGTTCCGGCGCGATATACAGCAGGCGGATCTGCCCGGTGCGGCACCCGGCCATCACCTCTTGCTGCTGCTCCCGGGTTTGGGTCGAGTTAAGACAGGCCGCCGCCACGCCGTTGGCGAGCAGCTGGTCAACCTGGTCTTTCATCAGGGAAATGAGAGGCGATACCACGACCGTCAGGCCGTTAAGCACCAGCGCGGGCACCTGATAACAGAGGGATTTACCGCCGCCGGTCGGCATCACCACCAGGCAGTCTCGGCCTTCCAGCACCGTTTCAATGATGGTTTCCTGGCCCGGGCGGAACTGCTGGTAGCCAAAGGTTTCATGCAAAACCTGTTTAGCCAGCGACTCCTGATTCAATACTTCCGCCTGCGCCACGTTAACCCCATTTGCGAAAAATAAAACAGGCGCTATTTTCAGCGCCTGAGAGAGAAACTTCAACGTTTAACGCAAAAACATTCGAGCAGCTTAGAGAATATCGTTCAGCATTACGCCCACGCCAACGCGAGTCTGATTGAAGTTGTAATCGATCAGCGACTCGCCGTAGCCGCTATACACCTGGGTATAGAGACGCACGTGCTTCGTCACCGGGTAGCTCAGACCGAGCTCCGCACCGCCGTAGCCGGTGTTCCAGTTGTACTGGCCTTTCGCGCTCAGCACGGCATCACCAAGCTGGTAGCCGACCTTGAGCTGGTAGTAGCCCATATATTTGGTGATATCCGGGTTGTCATCGGTGCTGCCGAGCACATACCACGGCTTCACTTCCACCATCCATTTACCGTTTTGCGCCATCAGGCGCGTATAGGCGCGGTTCCAGCTACGGGAGGTTGGATCGGAACGTCCGTTAGAATCATGGTTAAAGCCCACTTCGACGTCGCGCAGCGTCCAGCCAGCAAATTCATAGTCCGTTGCGAAGCCGAGGAAAAGCTGCGGCTCATAGTTGGTTTCACGGAACGGTGAAGATTCGCCGCTGTTGGAGAGCTGCCACCAGGATTTCTGCGTATAAGACGCGCCGAGCACCGAGTTTGGCCCCAGAATACCGCGCCAGAACGGGAACGCGAGGCTAAGCTGGAACTTCACCTCATCCTTACGCGCATTATCAGACCAGTTATAGGAGCTTATCGCTTCTTTGTTGAGATCGCTGGTTTGGGTATAAATCACGTAGTTCGTGTCATACGGGTAGAGCGTGAACGGATTGTCATGCTCCTGCAGCATATTGGCGATAATGCTGCCCTTAACGGCAGGTTTATCATGGACTTCTTTAATCGTCGCTTCCTGCGCATATGCTGTGAGGGGCAGCGCAACCGCCGCCAGTAACCAGGCCAGATACGTCCGCATCGGTGGTGTTCTCCTGCAAAGAGTAAAATTACCTGAATAGTTATGAGGCGAACATTCTACAGACTTCTGCGATAACTGCTGCATCCTCGTTTCTGAAAGTGGAATTCCTTATTGCTGAAGCATAAAATCAACATTTCATTAACAATAAGGATGTAATGCCTCATGTCAGCCATGCTTACCGCCGAAGAAGTGTTAAAACTCGTGGGCGAGATTTTTGTTTACCATATGCCGTTTAACCGTGCGCTGGGTCTTGAGCTGGAGCGTTATGAGAAAGAGTTTGCCCAGCTGAGTTTCAACAACCAGCCGATGATGGTGGGTAACTGGGCGCAAAGTATTCTGCACGGCGGGGTGATTGCCTCCGCGCTGGACGTGGCGGCAGGCCTGGTCTGCGTGGGCAGTACGCTGACGCGCCATGACACCATCAACGAAGATGAACTCCGCCAGCGTCTGGCGCGCATGGGCACCATTGATTTACGCGTCGACTATCTTCGCCCGGGGCGCGGAAACCGCTTTACCTGCACCAGCAGCCTGCTGCGTGCCGGGAAAAAAGTTGCCGTTGCCCGCGTTGAGCTGCATAACGAGGAGCAGGTTTATATCGCCAGCGCAACCGCCACTTATATGGTGGGTTGAGGCGGCAAATTCGGGTAAAATTGATTCACTTTTTTGTAACGGATTTTCCCGATGGATGCTAAACAGACGCGGCAGGGCGTTTTACTCGCCCTTGCCGCTTATTTTATTTGGGGTATCGCCCCGGCGTACTTCAAATTTATCGCCTATGTTCCGGCCGACGAGATCCTCACTCACCGCGTCATCTGGTCGTTCTTCTTCATGATCGCGCTGATGAGCCTCAGCCGTCAGTGGTCCGGCGTTAAAACGCTGCTGCAAACCCCTAAAAAGGTCTTCCTGCTGGCGCTTTCTGCGGTGCTGATCGGCGGCAACTGGCTGCTGTTTATCTGGGCGGTGAATAACCACCACATGCTCGAAGCGAGCCTGGGGTACTTCATTAACCCGCTGGTGAATATCGTGCTGGGGATGATTTTCCTCGGCGAACGCTTCCGCCGGATGCAGTGGGTGGCGGTGATTCTCGCCTTCTGCGGCGTGCTGGTGCAGCTGTGGACGTTTGGCTCGCTGCCGGTTATCGCCCTCGGTCTGGCGTTCAGCTTTGCTTTTTACGGCCTGGTACGTAAGAAAATTGCGGTGGAAGCGCAAACCGGGATGCTGTTTGAAACCCTGTGGCTGCTGCCGGTGGCGGCGATCTATCTGTTCGGTATCGCCGACAGCGCCACCAGCCATATGGGCAGCAACCCGTGGTCGCTGAACCTGATGCTGATGGCGGCGGGCGTAGTGACCACCATTCCGCTGCTGTGCTTCACCGGTGCGGCAACGCGCCTGCGCCTCTCCACGCTGGGCTTCTTCCAGTACATTGGCCCGACGCTGATGTTCCTGCTGGCGGTGGTGTTTTACGGCGAAGTGCCGGGTGCGGATAAGATGGTGACCTTCGCCTTTATCTGGGTGGCGCTGGCGATTTTCGTCGCCGATGCGATTTATACCCAGCGCAGAACCCGCAGAGGAATGTAGGTGTTTTGTAGGGCGGGTAAGCGCAGCGCCACCCGCCAGATTTTACAGCCAGTTCCGACGCTTAAAGTACAGATACGGTGCCAGCCCGGCGAGGATCATAAAGATAATCGCCCCCGGGTAGCCAAAGCTCCACTTCAGCTCCGGCATAAACTCGAAGTTCATCCCGTAGCTGGACGCCACCAGCGTCGGCGGCAGGAACACCACGGACACTACCGAGAAGATCTTGATGATGCGGTTCTGCTCGATGTTGATAAAGCCCATCGCCGCCTGCATCAGGAAGTTCACCTTCTGGAACAGAGATTCGTTGTGCGGCAGCAGAGATTCGATATCGCGTAAGATCTCACGCGCCTGCTCCAGCTGACCGCCCGGCAGACGCGCCTTGCGCACCAGGAAGTTCAGCGCGCGCTGGGTATCCATCAGACACAAGCGCACCTTCCAGCCGATATCTTCCAGCTCTGCCAGCGTCGAAAGTGCTTCGTCGTACTCATCCCCCTGATGGCCTTCCATGATCACGCGGCTCAGCTTTTCCAGATCGCTGTAGATATTTTCAATTTCGTCCGCCAGCTGTTCAATTTTAGTCTCGAACAGATCGAGCAGCAGCTCGTAAGCGTTGCCGTCCACCATCGCCTGGCTGCGGGCGCGCATGCGGTAGAGACGAAACGCCGGCAGTTCGCGTTCACGCAGAGTAAACAGACGACCGTCGCGAATGGTAAACGCCACGGTGGAGTTGCCCGCGTGATCTTCCGCATCTTCAAAGAAGAAGAAGGAGTGAATATGCAGACCGTCCTCGTCTTCAAAAAAACGCGCGGAGGCTTCGATGTCTTCCAGTTCCGGGCGGGTTGCCAGGCTTTGCCCCAGCTCAGATTGTACGCGAAGGCGTTCATCGTCGTCCGGCTCGACCAGATCCACCCATACGGCATCAATGAGGGGCTGTGACTCTTCGGCTTCAAGCCGAGTCAGTCGGTTATTTTCGAGTTGAAATGCGCTCAACATGACCGGGACTCCCAATGCAAAAAATATCGGACAGTTCGGTGGGCACACAGAAACAAATTGGGTTTCAGACCATTAAACAGCCTGACTCAGCGCGACGGGAATAATGCAGTCGCTGACAACCACTAAGGCCATCAGCATGAGGAGATAGCCTTAGGAGTTGTTCCTGGATGACAGGGAATTGAGCCAGTATCTACTGGGTGTGTCCAAGGCGAATGTCCTCTTAGCGTAATCGTGCGCGCATGTTACGCCAGCAATAACTGTGGCGTCAACACGCAACGGAACGCTGAAGGGCATTAATTGACCTTCAACGTATAAGGCTAGCAGATTATTACAAAATAATGATATTTTTCTGAATGTTAGACTGTTTCCAGCTTCGCGTAGGCCGCCACCAGCCATTTGATCCCCTGCCCCTGGAACGCGACCTGCAGGCGGCTGTGCTCGCCGCTGCCTTCCAGATTCACAATGGTACCTTCGCCAAACTTCGAATGGCGCACGCGCTGGCCCAGCTTGTAGCCGGTGTCGGTTTCAGAGATCGGCGAGCCCATGCGCGGATGGCTAACCGGACGGCTGATGCTGGCGCGCAGACGCACCTCTTCCACGCACTCTTCCGGCAGTTCACCGATAAAGCGCGACGGACGGTGATAGACCTCTTTACCGTACAGGCGGCGGGTTTCTGCGTAGGTTAGCGTCAGCTTCTGCATCGCTCGCGTCACGCCCACGTAAGCCAGACGACGTTCTTCTTCCAGACGCCCGCCTTCATCCAGCGACATCTGGCTTGGGAACATGCCCTCTTCCATGCCGACGATAAACACCTGCGGGAACTCCAGACCTTTGGCGGAGTGCAGGGTCATCAGTTGAACCGCGTCCTGCCAGGTGTCCGCCTGCCCTTCACCCGCTTCCAGCGCGGCGTGAGAGAGGAATGCCTGCAGCGGCATCAGGTCTTCGTCTTCTTCGTTGTAGCTGAACTGGCGCGTTGCCGTGACCAGTTCCTCTAAGTTCTCTATACGGGTCTGCCCCTTTTCGCCTTTTTCCTGCTCGTACATGGTACGCAGCCCGGAGTCTTTAATCACCCGGTCGGTCTGCACGTGCAGCGGCATGTCGGCGGTTTCCTGCGCCAGGGCATCAATTAATTCCAGGAAGCGCTGGAGCGCGCTGGCGGCGCGTCCGGCGAGGGCTTTTTCCTGCAGCAGCTCGCGGCACGCCTGCCACAGCGTCAGCTGGCGATCGCGCGAGGCCTGACGCACCACGTCCAGCGTACGGTCGCCAATCCCGCGGGTCGGCGTGTTCACCACGCGCTCAAACGCCGCGTCGTCGTTGCGGTTGGCGATCAGGCGCAGATACGAGAGTGCATCTTTGATCTCCTGACGTTCGAAGAATCGCATGCCGCCGTAAATGCGGTACGGCATGCTCACCTGCAGCAGCGCCTCTTCCAGCACGCGCGACTGGGCGTTGCTGCGGTAGAGAATGGCGCACTGCTCCAGCGCGCCGCCGTTGTCCTGCCAGGTTTTGATGCGGTTCACCACGAAGCGGGCTTCGTCGAGCTCGTTGAAGGCGCAGTAAATCGAGATCGGTTCGCCGTCGACGCCGTCGGTCCACAGCTTTTTGCCCAGACGCCCGTTGTTGTTCTCAATCAGGGCGTTGGCCGCGCTCAGGATGTTGCTGGTTGAGCGGTAGTTCTGCTCCAGACGGATGGTTTCCGCGCCGGGGAAATCGTTGAGGAAGCGCTGGATGTTCTCAACCTGCGCGCCGCGCCAGCCGTAGATCGACTGGTCGTCATCGCCCACGATCATCACCTTGCCGGTATCTCCGGCCAGCAGGCGGATCCACGCGTACTGGATGTTGTTGGTATCCTGGAATTCGTCCACCAGGATGTTGGTAAAGCGTTCGCGGTAGTGTTGCAGGATATGCGGTTTGTTCAGCCACAACTCGTGGGCGCGCAGCAGCAGCTCGGCGAAATCCACCAGGCCGGCGCGGTCGCACGCTTCCTGATAGGCCTTATAGACGTTCTGCCAGGTCTGCTCGACCGGATTACCGAAGCTCTGAATGTGGTGCGGGCGCAGACCTTCGTCTTTCTGTCCGTTGATGTACCACATCGCCTGACGCGGCGGCCACTGCTTCTCGTCGAGGTTCATCGCCTTGATCAGGCGCTTCAGCAGGCGGAGCTGATCTTCGCTGTCGAGGATCTGGAAATCCTGCGGCAGGTTAGCGTCCATATGGTGCGCGCGCAGCAGACGGTGCGCCAGGCCGTGGAAGGTGCCAACCCACATGCCGCCCTGGCTGGTGCCCATCAGTTGGGCGATACGGTGACGCATCTCCGCCGCCGCCTTGTTGGTAAACGTCACGGCCATAATCGAGTACGGTGAGCAGTTTTCCACGCTCTGCAGCCAGGCGATACGGTGAACCAGCACGCGTGTCTTACCACTCCCCGCCCCAGCCAGAACCAGCAGGTTGGTGCGCGAGGCGGCAACCGCGTCACGCTGTTTGTCATTAAGGCTGTCGAGCAGGTAAGAAACGTCCATTGGCACCGTCACGTCATGTCGGGCAGGCAAATGTTTCCACTCGCCAAAACCCTGTTAATTTATACAGAACAATTGATGATTATATCAGCGTCGTGAGGGATGCCAACCGCGAAATTTCCACGTGCGGCAGAAGACGGCTGTCTGTTGCGGTCATCAGCTCCGCATTTTCTGGCTTGATCCAGCAGGCCTGCATGCCACAGCGGATGGCACCCGCCACGTCGGTGGTCAGGTCATCGCCCACGTGCAGGATCTCACCCAGCGGCAGGTTAAGCTTCTCCGCTGCCAGATGGTACATGTCGCTGAACGGCTTCGCGCGCCCGTGCGGACCCGCGCGCAGCACGAATTCAAAATAATCGCTGAGGCCAAACAGCTCCGGCTGGGCATTGCCGTTGGTGATGGCCACCAGCGGCCACTTTTCGGCAAGCTTCGCCAGCGTGTCGTGGGTTTCCTGTGGCACGTCGATGCGGCTGCGCCATTTGGCGAAGTTTTCCATTGCCGCTTCGGCACCGACGGCGGCATCCTGTGCGCTCAGACCCGCGTTAAGCATCGCCTGCTCAACCGCACGGCGACGCCATTCGGTCACGTCGTGGTAAATGTCCGGCTCGGTCTCCCGCAGGGACTGACGCAGCTTCTGGAAGTCCTTGTTCTGCATCGCTTTCAGCGCCGGATGGTAGTTCTGCACAAACGCCAGCGACTCCTGCTCGGTACGCAGGATCACCTCGCGGTTGTCATAAAGGGTGTCATCAAGGTCAAACGTCAGGGCTGAGATCTGACCGAGTGGGCGGTAAAAACGCATTATTTCCCCCGTTTGGCGCGTGGATGCGCCGCGTCATACACCGAGGCAAGGTGTTGGAAGTCTAAGTGGGTATAAATTTGAGTGGTCGACAGATTCGCGTGGCCAAGCAGTTCCTGTACGCCGCGCAGATCGCCGCTCGATTCCAGCATGTGTGTCGCAAAGGAGTGGCGCAGCTTGTGGGGATGCACGTGGCTGTTCAGCCCCTGCTTGATGCCCCACTCCGCAAAGCGCTTCTGCACGTTACGCGCGGAGATCCGCTTGCCAAGCTTTGATAAAAACAGCGCATCCTCTTCCGCGCCAAACAGGCCGCGCAGATCCAGCCAGTGCTCAATCCAGGAGACGGCGTTGCGGCCAATCGGCAGGCGGCGCTCTTTGCTGCCCTTGCCCATCACCCACACTTCGCCGGATTCCAGATCGAGATGCTTTAAGTCGAGGTTCACCAGTTCGGAGAGACGCAGGCCCGCGCCGTACATCACCTCAAGCATCGCGCGGTCGCGCACGGCCAGCGGATCGTTTAGATCGATATCCAGCAGGCGGTTTACGTCGTCGACGTCGATATTTTTCGGCAGATGGCGCGGGGCTTTCGGCGTGGCGATCCCTTTTGCCGGGTTAGCTTTCAGGCCGCCCTGGCTGACCAGCCAGTCGAAGAAGCTGCGCAGGGCAGAGAGCCGCAGCGCAAGGCTCGCCGGGCTAAGATTTTTTTTACGGCTACGCACGACGAACCCGCGTACCGTGGCGGCATCACATTGTTGCCAGCTTTTCAGGCCGATTTCTTCGGCAATCTGCATGATGGCATCAAGCTGACGCTGATAGTTGAGCAGCGTGATGGGGCTGAGCTGACGTTCAACGCCCAGATAGCGCAGAAACCGGGTGACGTCAGTGGCGAGCAGTCCGTCCGTCATACGCGTTCAATCCAGCGCTCCAGCAGCTCGGGCAGCATCAGGGCGATCTCCTGCAGCAGGTGCGTGGCTTGCCCCTGCTCATAGTGGTGCGCGTCGCGGCTGGTAAATAATATTACCCCCAGGTCGCCATCGCGCCCCATCAGCGACATCGCCACCGAGCCAATCGCTTTGGCTTCCGGCAGCACTACCAGCAGCTCAGGTCCATTCAGCGGCCCCAGATAGTGATGCTCATGGCCCAGGCGCTGAATGCGCAGCGGCTCAAACGCCTGACGGCTGAGCGCCAGATGGGTGAACCCCGACGGTGCGCCAATGCGCCAGCGGTCAGGGAAGAGACGAATCGTTGCGCCCGCCAGCCCCAGCTCGCGCGCCCAGCGGTGGAAGCGGCTGAGAAACTCTTCAAGGCTGTGCGCCGAAGCCAGACGCGCCTGCAGGTGCAGAAGGCGATAGAACAGGCTTTCGTTGGTGCTAGCCTGCTCCATCAGCAGCGTCATGTTCTCTTCAAGCTGGTTGATGTGGTTACGCGAGCGCGCCATGTGCCATTCGACCAGCGACACGGTCCCGCGAACCGGATGCGGCACGCGCATTCGTTCGACGACGCGTGCATTGCGAATAAAAAACTCAGGATTGTTCAGCAGATAATCAACAACAGCGCTGTCGTCCAGTTCCGTCACTGTTTCCTGCAGTTCTTCCCCTGGTTGTTTCATAGATGGATAAACCCGTCATAAACATGTGTCGCCGGGCCAGTCATGTACAGTGGATGACCCGCTCCTTTCCAGGCGATATCAAGACGACCGCCCGGTAATTCCACGCGGACCTCTTCTGCCAGTAACCCCTGGGAGATACCGACGGCCACCGCCGCACAGGCGCCGCTTCCGCAGGCCTGGGTTTCGCCCGCGCCGCGCTCGTAAACCCGCAGACGGATGTGTTCACGCTTCACCACCTGCATAAAGCCGATGTTCGCCCGCTCCGGGAACCGCTCGTGGCTCTCCAGCACCGGACCGAGCGTTTCGACCGCCGCAGTTTCCACGTCATCCACCTGAATCACGCAGTGCGGGTTACCCATCGAGACAACGCCGCACAATACTGTCTGCTCGGCCGCCCGCATAATATAGGTCTTTTCCGCTTTGTTTGCGCGAAACGGCACGGCGGAAGGCTCGAAGTTAGGCTCGCCCATATTGACGCGCACCAGTTCATCGTCGGTAACGCTGAGCACCATACGACCGTTGGCGGTACTGACGCGGATATCGCGCTTATTGGTGAGCCCTTTCAGGCGGACAAAGCGGGCGAAACAGCGCGCGCCATTGCCGCACTGGTTAACCTCACTGCCGTCAGCGTTGAAAATACGGTAGTGGAAATCGAGGTCAGGATCGTAGGGCGGCTCAACCACCAGCAGCTGATCGAACCCCACGCCCACGTGCCGATCCGCCAGGCGGCGGATCAGTTCCGGGGAGAAAAACACATTCTGCGTTACCGCGTCGACGACCATAAAATCGTTGCCAAGGCCATGCATTTTAGAGAACTGCATCATTTGCTCCATTGCGCGGGTACAGAACGTTGTCGTCAGAGGTTAACCTGAGTCGGACCGCCGTTATCGCCACGATCGTTAGTCTTTGGCGTGGAAGACTCGATGCCGCTGTTAACCGGTTTTGTCGGCGGCGGCGCGGTTTTATCCGCAGGCGGGAAGTAGAGTGGTCCCTTCAGTCCGCAGCCGGTCAGGCTAAACAGCGTGATGAGAACGGCAAGCGTTCGGAAAGCGTTTTTCATTATAAAGTTGCCCGTAAGTTCAAATCTGTTTCTATCATCGCAGGAGAAGACACAAAAGCAAGAGTTTGCCGCTTTCCTGCAACGGGAATTATTTAGCGTTATACTGCCGCCATCACGAAAAACAGGAACAAAACCATGAACGACAGTGAATTCCATCGCCTTGCCGACACCCTGTGGATGACCATCGAAGAACGTATCGACGACTGGGACGGCGACAGCGATATCGATTGTGAAATCAACGGTGGCATTCTGACCCTGAGCTTCGAAAACGGCAGCAAAATTATTATTAACCGTCAGGAGCCGCTTCACCAGGTGTGGCTGGCGGCCAAACAGGGCGGCTATCACTTTGATTTGAAGGGTGACGAGTGGGTTTGCGATCGCAGCGGCGAAACGTTCTGGGATCTGCTGGAACAGGCGGCGACCGCGCAGGCGGGCGAGGAAGTGCGTTTCAGGTAGTTTTGTTGCCCGGTAGCGGCTACGCCTTACCGGGCCTACAACGGCTCGAACCGTAGGCCGGGTAAGCGTAAGCGCCACCCGGCGAAAAGCCTCAGGAGAAATACTGCTGCAATAGCGGTGCAGTATCCTGATTCGCAGGCGCCGCAGGGGTAATCGCCTGCGTGCGGAACGGGATCACCTGCGCTCGGCCATCCACGTTCACAATCTGGTAGAACTGCGGCAGGTTGAAGTTGATAAAGCTGGAACCGTAGGTGAAACGGTCATGCGAGGAAGAGTAGAAGCGGCTGACGTCGCGCACCAGCTCCTCTTTGCTGCCTTCACAGTGGTGATACACCTCGGCGCGGTTGGTCTCATCCAGAATGTAGATGTTGAACCCGGCATCGTCGCCCGACTCTTCAAAGAAGAACTGAATAATCCCTTCACTGGCAAAGCCATCCACCACCTGCGGCAGCTTGACGTGGTTGGTTTCCACTTGAACCGACAGGCCGTGCAGCTTGTTGTGTGAAATCGCGCCGTAGAACTCGATAGCGTTTTCCAGCTTCTGCACCGACACGTTCAGACGCTCGAAGAACAGGCCCCACGTCTGCCCGGAGACGCGCAGCGCTTTAAAGCGCCCGGTTTCCTGACGGGTGCTGGAGAGGCGCAGTTCGATGCATTCAGAGACCAGCTGCTGCACGCGGGTACGAATCAACCCACGCAGATGCTGGCTGTAGCAGAACACTTCGACGCTGTCCGGCGGCGCGGCGTCCTGGTGCATCTTGCCGAGAATGGTTTTCAGCGCTTCAATCATCGCCTGCTCGCCGTTGAAGTGCAGGGTGCGCACTTCGTTCCACGAGTTGCGGTAAAGCAGGTCCACGCTGCCCACCAGGCAGTTTTGCTGCTCGCCAAAGCTGAAGACGTCCAGCTTGCGGAAGTCAAAATGGACTACCTGATTGCGGAAGGCCGCCGTCGGGTCGTACTCCAGGTTAACGATGATTGCCAGGTGACGGATCTCGCACGGGCTGTAGAGCGCTTTTGGCGTCGGCGCAGGCAGACGCAGCGGGAAGTGGTGCGAGACATCCGCCACCATCTCCTGCAGCTTGGCTAAATCGACAACCTCATTGCCCTTGATAAACAGGCGCGTGCGCGAGGTCAGCAGGCCGTTAAACCAGGCCCACGCCACCAGCTTGTTCAGATAGCGGTTATATTCCAGCGGCTGATGGCTGATGATGGAATCCATGCTTGGCGCACGGTTGTACAGATACCACCCGGTGCGGTTTGCGCGGCCCGGCGGCACATAGATAAAGGTCAGGTTTGGTTCAGACAGGTCAGGCGAAATCTGCGGGTTAACCAGGGTCACTTTGCCCGGCAGCGCTTCAAACGCGGCGTACAGCTTACGGGTTAACACCCCGATATCCTGCGGGCTGGCGGAAACGCTAAGGTTATTGCGGCGCGCAAAGCGGATCAGGTTACGGTAGCTTTGCATCATCGCGTCGAGCAGTTCGTTGTGCGCTTCACGCACCTGATCGATCTTCCAGTTGGCGCGGTTATCAAGCATGGACAGGCGCGCTTCGTCCCATCCCCACTCTTTCACTAGCTGACTGACCACTTCACGACGCCAGCCCACGCAGGCGCGCTCGCGGCTCAGCTTTTCACAGACCTTGAGATAGAAACATCGACGCACCAGGTCAAGACGCGTGGTGTCATCAATGGCTTTCAGGTATTCGGTAACGCGCTCCAGCATCATGCAGTAGGCGTCGAGCCCGTAGGAGACAATTTCGCCATCGTGCAGGCGCTGCTTGATATCTTTCGCCAGCAGGCGCGGCGTAGGGTATTCCCACGAGTAGGCTTCCAGCAGCAGGGTTTTCAGCACCGCTTTGTACGGTGAATCAATACTCTTATAGAGCTGCCAGAGGCTTGCGCCAAAGTACTCTTCGGCGGACAGGGAGCTGAGGCCGCCCAGGTCCAGCCATTCGTTTGGCGTCAGTACGCCCTGCGCGTAAAGCGACATGACGTAGTCGTCGTAATGCTCTTCTTCTTCGCACGGGACCATATTCCACAGAATACGCTTCCCGGCCAGGCGAACGGCAGTACGGTAAAACTCATCCAGCAACAGGATGTGCTGAGTCGAGCCGCAGTCCTCACCACCCAGACTGCCGCTTTCGTTATGGCGGAAACGGTTTTCATCAATCAGGAAGAAGCTCACTTCCACGCCAAGCGAGGCCGCCCAGCTTTCCAGCAGGCTGCATTTACGCTGCAGCAGCTGGCGCTCTTCGTTATCGAGCCAGGATTGATGGCAGACCCAGATATCCAGGTCCGAAGAACAGCTCTGCCCTACCGATGAGGTGCTCCCCATGGAGTAAACGCCGGTAATCGGCAGTTCACCTTTCGGAGAAACCTGAGGCGGCATGCCGCGGTAGAGTTCCAGCTCGTTCAGATAATGCTGTTGGGTTTCATCAGGCGTGAAGAGGCAAATGCCCTGGGGAACGTTACCATCAAGGTAGCCAGGCATCAGCGGGTGGTGATAGTGCAATAATGTCGGCAGCAGACTGTATACCTGCTGGAAAGCAGGGCCCATGGCAGCAAGCGCGCGATCCACACGCAGTTGATTTATGGCATCCAGTCTCTGTTTCAGAGTCTCAATATAGAGGTACAAGACGTATCGCCTGATGTTTCCGGGTGTCGTAAGCTATTCAAAACACGAATAACAGCGAGCCCGCAGTATTTCAAAAAGATAACCGTTACCCTTATTTCGCCCTTGTCATTATGGTGGTACCGACGAAAAAATGGTCTAAAACGTGATCAATTTAACACCTTGCCGGTTGACCGTAAAGAAAGATGCGCTACATACAAGTGTAGCACCGTTCTGTACGTGTAAATTCCTGAATACGGCTATGGCGACGAATACGCCGCCTTGTCCCTCTCACGCTTCATCAACCGTAAAACTGCCATCCCAGAGTCAACAATGTTAGGATGGTTAGCGATTGATAATGACGGTAACAAGCATGTTAGACAATGTTTTGAGAATTGCCACACGCCAAAGCCCTCTCGCGCTCTGGCAGGCACATTATGTTAAGCAGCGCCTTGAAGCCTGCCACAGTGGATTGCGCGTCGAACTGGTGCCGATGGTCACGCGCGGTGACGTGATTCTGGATACGCCGCTGGCGAAAGTGGGCGGCAAGGGCCTGTTTGTCAAAGAGCTGGAACTGGCATTGCTTGAGAACCGCGCCGATATCGCCGTACATTCGATGAAAGACGTGCCCGTCGAGTTCCCGGAAGGGCTGGGGCTGGTGACCATCTGCGAGCGCGAAGATCCGCGTGACGCGTTTGTCTCGAACCACTATGACTCGCTCGACGCGCTGCCGGCGGGTAGCGTGGTTGGCACGTCCAGTTTACGCCGTCAGTGTCAGCTGGCGGAGCGTCGTCCTGACCTTATCATCCGCTCGCTGCGCGGTAACGTTGGCACGCGTCTGGGCAAGCTGGATAACGGCGATTACGATGCCATTATTCTTGCCGTTGCAGGCCTGAAGCGCCTGGGGCTGGAGGAACGCATTCGCGTGGCGTTGCCGCCAGAGCTGTCGCTGCCGGCCGTCGGACAGGGCGCCGTCGGCATTGAGTGCCGTCTGGACGATGCGCGCACCCGCGAGCTGCTCGCTCCGCTGAACCATGACGAGACCGCAACCCGCGTAAAAGCCGAGCGGGCGATGAATACTCGCCTCGAAGGCGGGTGTCAGGTGCCGATTGGCAGCTATGCTGAATTAACAGACGGTGAACTGTGGCTGCGTGCGCTGGTGGGCGCGCCGGACGGTTCACAGATGGTGCGCGGCGAACGTCGCGGCAAGCCGCAGGATGCCGAAGCGCTTGGCGTGTCGCTGGCGGAAGAGCTGCTGAATAACGGCGCACGTGAAATTCTGGCCGAGGTCTATAACGGAGAACCCCCTGCATGAGTATTCTTGTCACCCGCCCTTCTCCCGCAGGAGAGCAGTTAGTGAGCCGTCTGCGCGCACTGGGGCAGGTGGCCTGGAGTTTTCCGCTAATTGAATTCTCCCCCGGTCGGGAGCTCTCTGCGCTCGCCGACCAGATGAATACCCTGCAGGAAGGCGACCTGCTGTTTGCGCTATCGCAGCATGCCGTGGAATTTGCCCATGCGCAGCTGCAACAGGCGGGGACACGCTGGCCGACCGCTCCGCGCTATTTCGCTATCGGCAGAACCACCGCGCTGGCCTTACATACCGTGAGTGGAACAGACGTTCGCTACCCGTTGGATCGGGAAATCAGCGAAGTCTTGCTACAATTACCTGAATTACAAACTATTGCCGGAAAGCGCGCGCTCATTTTGCGCGGCAACGGTGGCCGCGAACTGCTGGGTGAAACGCTGCGGGAACGCGGGGCTGACGTCACGTTTGTTGAGTGCTACCAGCGCTGTGCGAAACACTACGACGGTTCTGAAGAGGCGATGCGCTGGCACGCGCGCGGTGTTAATACGCTGGTGGTCACCAGCGGTGAAATGTTACAACAGCTTTGGTCGCTGATACCGCGTTGGTATCGCGAAAACTGGTTACTCCGCTGTCGACTTCTGGTCGTCAGTGAGCGTCTGGCGAACCTCGCCCGGGAACTGGGCTGGCAGGATATTCGGATCGCTGATAACGCCGACAACGATGCGCTGCTGCGCGCATTACAATAACTCTCAAATGGGAAGCCATAATGACGGAACACGAAAAATCCTCCGCCGTGGTTGAAGAGACCAGGGAGACTGTGGAGACAACGCCACAGCCAGAGACGACTGAGAAAACCGCTGAGAAGAAAAACGGCAGCAATAAAACCAGCCTCGCGCTGAGCGCGATTGCCATCGCCATTGCGCTGGCAGCAGGCGTCGGCCTGTATGGTCTGGTAAAGCAACAGAGTGCTAACCAGACGGCCACCAGCGATACGCTGGTCAATCAGCTTACCTCCCTGCAAAAAGCGCAGGAAACGCAGAAAACCGAGCTGGAAGCGGTGATTAAGCAGCAGGCCGCCGCGCTTGCCGAGGCGAACAGCAAACAGGAAGAGCTGACCAAACAGCTGGGCGAAGTACAGCAGAAAGTCGCCACGATCTCCGGCACCGATGCCAAAACCTGGCTGCTCTCGCAGGCCGATTTCCTCGTCAAACTCGCCGGGCGTAAGCTGTGGAGCGATCAGGACGTGACCACCGCCGCCGCGCTGCTGAAAAGCGCCGATGCGAGCCTGGCCGACATGAACGATCCGAGCCTCATTACCGCGCGCCGTGCGATTACCGAAGATATCGCCAGCCTCTCCGCCGTTTCACAGGTAGATTACGACGGCATTATCCTCAAGGTGAACCAGCTTTCGAATCAAATAGATAACCTGCAGCTGGCGGATAACAATGACGACGACTCCCCGATGGACTCTGACGGTACCGAGCTGTCCAGCTCCCTGAGCGAATGGCGCATAAACCTGCAGAAAAGCTGGCAGAACTTTATGGACAGCTTCATCACCATCCGCCGTCGCGATGAAACCGCCGTACCGCTGTTAGCGCCGAATCAGGATATCTATCTGCGCGAAAACATCCGTTCCCGCCTGCTGGTCGCGGCGCAGGCCGTGCCGCGCCATCAGGAAGAAACGTACAAACAGGCGCTGGATAACGTCTCGACGTGGGTACGCGCCTACTACAACACCGATGATGCAACGACCACCGCCTTCCTCGAAGATATCGACAAGCTGAGCCAGCAGAACATCACCATGAACGTGCCGGATAAACTGGCCAGCCAGCCGATTCTGGAGAAGCTGATGCAGACGCGCGTGCGTAACCTGCTGGCGCAGCCGGGCGTTCCGGCCGGGCAGACCGGCACAGCGGCGGCACCAGAGCCTGAAAGCGCGCCACAGGGAGAGTAATGATGCTAAAAGTCCTTTTACTCTTCATCCTGCTGATCGCCGGGATCGTCCTGGGCCCGATGCTTGCGGGTCATCAGGGATACGTCCTGATCCAGACCGATAACTACAACATTGAAACCAGCGTAACGGGTCTGGCGATCGTTCTGATCCTCGGCGTCGTGGTCCTGCTTGCCGTTGAATGGATCCTGCGCCGTATTTTCCGCACCGGTGCCCATACCCGCGGCTGGTTCGTTGGCCGTAAGCGCCGCCGCGCCCGTAAGCAAACGGAACAGGCGCTGCTAAAGCTGGCCGAAGGCGATTACCAGCAGGTTGAAAAGCTGATGTCGAAAAACGCCGATCACGCGGAACAGCCGGTGGTGAACTATCTTCTGGCTGCCGAAGCGGCGCAGCAGCGCGGTGATGAAGCCCGCGCTAACCAGCATCTGGAACGCGCGTCAGAACTGGCGTCTGGAGACCCGATCCCAGTGGAAATTACCCGCGTCCGCCTGCAGCTCGCGCGCAATGAGAACCACGCGGCGCGCCACGGCATTGACCGTCTGCTGGAAATCGCACCGCGTCATCCGGAAGTCCTGCGCCTTGCGGAGCAGGCCTATATTCGTACCGGAGCGTGGGGCTCGTTGCTGGACATCATTCCGTCGATGGCGAAGGCCGAGGTGGGTGATGATGAACATCGTGATGAACTTCAGCGTCTGGCATGGATTGGCCTGATGGATCAGGCGCGCGCCGACCTGGGCAGCGAAGGCCTGAAAACCTGGTGGAAGAATCAGAGCCGGAAAACGCGCCAGCAGGTCCCCCTGCAGGTGGCCATGGCGGAACATCTTATTGAGTGTGACGATCATGACACCGCCCAGGAGATCCTTCTCGACGGCCTGAAGCGCCAGTACGACGATCGCCTGGTCATGGTGATCCCGCGCCTGAAAACCAATAACCCTGAGCAGGTCGAAAAAGTGCTGCGCCAGCAGATCAAAACCGTCGGTGACCGTCCGCTGCTGTGGAGTACCCTGGGCCAGTCGCTGATGAAGCACGGCGAATGGCAAGAGGCGAGCCTGGCCTTCCGTGCGGCACTGAAACAGCGTCCGGACGCGTTTGACTACGCGTGGCTTGCCGATACGCTGGACAAACAGCATAAGCCAGAAGAGGCGGCCGCCATGCGGCGCGATGGGCTGTTGCTGACGCTGCAAAATAACGGTAACCCGCAATAAATAAAAAAGGAGGCCAGACGGCCTCCTTTTTTTATCGCCTTTCTCCTGCTACATTCTTTACACCCACATCTGCAAACGAACCCGCCAATGTAACGATGTCTTTTCATTAACTTTTTTTCACACACGCGCACTTTCTGCAGCGTGGATTAAATCGTTTTTGAAAGGAAATCTTCATGAACTCGCTTTTGTATGCGCTTATTGAAGCGCTGCGCTGCCACCGCTGGCTGCGCCTGCTTGCCTGTGCTTTTATCTTTTCTTCGCTGGGAAATGGTCTAACCCAGGTCGTGGTCTTTGGTTTACTGTTAGCGTGGTCGGCCCCGCCCGCCCTGCTCATCCTCGCTTTTCTTTTCGCAACGGTTCCGGGATTCATCGGCAGCGCGATCGGCGAAAAGCTGTGCTCGCGCTATTCTCCAGTATTCCTGCTGATACTGACCGAGGGGCTGGGATTGCTCGCCCTGCTCTTCCCCCTGCTCGGTGCGGGTTATCACAGCATTGCCTCGCTACTCGCCGTGCAATCCACCGAAGCGCTGCTCAGCGGGATGAGCTGGCCCGCGCTGACATTGCTCTTTAAACGCGGACTTAGCGAAACAGAGCTGCCTGCTGCGACCTGTCTGGAAAATGTGATTTTTGCTTCTCAGGTGTTATTAGGTACTGGACTCGGCGTGGTGCTATTCAAGCAGACCTCCGTGTTTACCTTGCTGGCTATTGATGCCGCCAGTTTTCTCGGGTCGCTGCTGCTGCTGTGGCTGGCTGGGCGCCGGTTTTCTGCGCCATTGCTACCTCTCCCCGGTGAAGAGGCAGCCCCCGCGCCACTGAGCTGGCGGACGTTGACCGTTCGGCAAAAGCGCAGCCTGCTCATTTTGCCGGCGCTGGCGGCCGTCGGCTCACCGGCTATGGCGCTACTTCCGGCCCTGGCGCAGCAGCTACATCCTCAGGATGCGGCGGGCCTTGCTATGCCTCTGCTTTTCGCAAGGAGCATGGGACAACTTTGCGGCCCCATGCTGCTAAAAAAAGAGAGCCTGACGCGCTTTGCCGTCCACACGCCGCGAATCATCGTTTGTCTCGGTATTTTTCTTGCCGCTTATGGAATGCTGCCGTTGTTGTCCGGGTGGATGGCATGTGCGCTGGGGATGATCTTTATCGCGCATCTGGCCTCAAACGTTCTCTTCGCAGCCGGCACGTTTGGCGTACTCAGCAGTTTTCATATCACGCAAACCGCGTCAGCCAGCGGTAAAGCCTGGCGCTGGCAAACGCTCAGCGCCTCGCTTTTCACCGGCATTACAGCGATAGTGGCTGTTGGGCTTGGCTCAGTGCTGGCGCTCTATACGGTCTCGTCAGCCGCCCTGCTGTTGGTCGCCCTGATCATGCGTGGGTATCGGGAATAAGACATAAAAAAACGCCTGCTATAAAAGCAGGCGTTAAAACAGGTCTGTAAGACAACATATTTGGTGCTTCACTCAACGTTATGTCCATGGTGTCTGATGAGGCCGAAGCGACATCTGTCAGTGGACGATAAGCACCGTAAATGGCTCTGCGTCATTCCTGAGTTTATGAGGCACTAAGGCGAACATAAGAGATGGAATGAGCATCTACGCGTATATTATTGCACGTTACGTGCCAGATTTACACGCAGAACTTTTACATGGCGCAACATTTTAAGATAAAAGGAAATTATGCTGTTAAGTAGCCTCTGAAGCTTCATAGCGTATCGGCAAAAGCAGAAATATGTCGCCAGGAAGAGACAGTAAATCCCAAAAATAATTATTTATTTTATTTTCAATGGCTTGCATGTCACTGAATCGCGACAATGATACAGGGTGCTTTCTGGAGATAACGACAGGGAAGAAAACTTACAGAAAACAAAAAACCCCGCCGAAGCGGGGTTCAAAATTGGTCGGCGAGAGAGGATTCGAACCTCCGACCCACTGGTCCCAAACCAGTTGCGCTACCAAGCTGCGCTACTCGCCGATGTACTGCTTTTTTGAATTTTTAGTTCAATTCATTTAAAAAGTCGTGGTGCGAGGGGGGGGACTCGAACCCCCACATCCTAAGGACACTAACACCTGAAGCTAGCGCGTCTACCAATTCCGCCACCTTCGCAATTCACAACTCTTTCAATAATGGGGTGGCTAATGGGATTCGAACCCACGACAACTGGAATCACAATCCAGGGCTCTACCAACTGAGCTATAGCCACCACTGTATTCTTTCACGCGGTACTGACTACTTCTCAGACCACCGCAGCTCTAGCGCCGGGAACTAAAATGGCGCGCCCGACAGGATTCGAACCTGAGACCTCTGCCTCCGGAGGGCAGCGCTCTATCCAGCTGAGCTACGGGCGCTTAGCGCCGTTGCGGGGCTGGATATTACGTACCTCCGTCCCCGCTGTCTAGTGCTTTTTTGAAAAAAATGCGCGTTTGGTTATGGTTTGCACATTTTGCCGCTTATTCCTCCACTTTCTGCGTAGTGGCACGGCGACCCAGGCCAAAAAGCTTATACGCAGCCGTCACTGCCGCCAGGAAGATCAGCCCGACAAACAGCGACATGCGGGTATCTTCATTAAAGTACATTCCAATTAATACGCAAATCAGGAACGCCATCGTCAAATAGTTCGCATACGGGAAAAGGATCGAGCGGAACGGATGGCTGGCGATCGCTTTTTTATGCGCATGGCGAAAACGCAGCTGGCTGATGAGGATAACAAACCACGGCACCATGCCCGGCAGCACGCTGGCGCTGTAGACGTAAACAAACACGCGCTGCGGATTAGGGATGATGTAATTCAGGCAGGAGCCAATCAGCAGGATGACAATGGAGACCGCGACGCCCGCTACCGGCACGCCAGCACGTGAGACCTTACTCATTGCCGCAGGCAGCTGGTTATTTTTCGAGAGTGCGTAGAGCATACGGCCACAGCTGTACATCCCGCTGTTACAGCCTGAAAGCGCTGCCGTCAGGACCACAAAGTTGATGATGCCCGCTGCTGCTGTAATCCCAATCTTCGCAAAGGTTAATACGAACGGGCTCCCCGTCGTGCCGATTTCGTTCCACGGGAAGATGGTCACAATAACGAAGATTGCGCCCACGTAGAAAATCAGGATGCGCCAAAGCACTTTGCCCACCGCGCTACGCAGCGTAACCTGCGGGTTTTTCGCTTCCCCGGCGGTAATCCCGATCAGCTCCACGCCCTGATACGAGGCCACAACAATACACAGCGCCGTCAGGAAGCCCTTCCAGCCGCCGGCGAAGAAGCCGCCGTGTTCAGTCAGGTTGCCAAAGCCGATGGCGTGTCCGCCGTTGCCAAAGCCATAGAAAATCACGCCCAGGCCAATAACAATCATCACGATGATGGTGGTTACTTTGATCATCGCAAACCAGAACTCGATTTCACCGTAAAGGCGCACGGCGGCCAGGTTTGCCAGCGCCACCAGCCCCACGGCAATGAGTGCAGGTATCCACTGGACCATGTCCGGGAACCAGAACTGGACGTAAACCCCTATGGCGGTGATTTCAGAGATGCCCACCGCCATCCACATAAACCAGTATGACCAGGCCGTCAGGTAGCCGAAGAACGGGCTCATATAGCGGTGTGCGTAAACGGCGAAGGAACCGGTCACCGGCTCCAGAAAGAGCATTTCGCCCATTGAGCGCATGATGAAGAAAACAAACAGCCCGGCGATGATATACGCCAGTAATACGGAAGGGCCTGCCCATTTGAGGGTGCTTGCGGAGCCCATAAACAGGCCAACGCCGATAGTGCCGCCCAGCGCTATCAGTTCGATATGACGAGCTTCCAGCCCACGCTGTAGCTCCGGTTGTTTCTCTGCCATAGATCCTCGATTGTGTTTGCTGTTTCCCGGCTTAACACCGGTTATTGTTTTTTAGGGGTACTTAAATACGGTGCGAATGGTTTCTTAAAATCGGCCAAATGGCAAACGATGCATTAAAAAAATGAATGCATTGCACAAATTATCAGCAGCTTTGCAGGTGAGTTGCAGCGCGAACAGCATTTCGCGCTACATTTTGATTACATTTTACCGGTATAGTGCCAGGTGAGGTAGCGAAGCAGTCGAATCTGTCGTTTAATGCGGGTGGGTTGGGAGAGCAGGCGGTAGAGCCACTCCAGCCCCATATTTTGCCAAATCTTCGGCGCGCGCTTCACGTGGCCGGTAAAGACATCGTAGGTGCCGCCGACGCCCATATAAAGCGCATCCGGGCAGACCAGACGGCAGTCGCGCATCAGGATCTCCTGGCGCGGGGACCCCATCGCCACGGTGACGATTTTTGCCCCGCTGTCGTGCACGCGGGCAAACAAAGCCTGCTGGTCTTCAGGCTTGAAGTAACCATTCTGGCTACCAACAATATTAACATTCCATTGACGACGCAGTTTCTCTTCGGTCTCGGCCAGCACCTCAGGCTTACCACCAATCAGGAACACCGGCGTACCCTCCGCACCAGCGCGGGCCATAAGCTGCTCCCAGAGATCGGCACCCGCCACGCGAGATACATTAGCGTCAGGATATTTTTTACGGATAGAGCGGACCACGCTGATACCGTCCGCGTATTTAAATTCAGCCGCTTCTATCAGGCTTTTGACTTCGGCATTGTCTTCCACCGCCAGCATCTTTTCCGCATTGATAGCGACAAGCGTACCGGATTTCATCTGCCCGTCGGCGAACAGAAAATCCAGCGCGTGCTGCATGTCGCGCCAGCCAATCAGCTGCAAACCACGAAGCGCATAGCGCGGTGCAGAAGTTTTATCAGTCATTACTTTCCCTACTCAGACTTGCGACAGCGTTGTGCTGCCCTGTGGCTCGCGCTTGTGCACAAGCCCTGCGCTGTCGAACAGCCAGTACAACAGTTTGGCCAGTAACAGGCAGATGCCAAAAACGACCATGAAGAACACCACGCGCGAAACGAACGAGTCCAGCCCCTCGCGCGCCAGAACGATCATATTGAAAATGGCACCAAAGCAGAAACTGTGCAAAATGGCCGCTTTATAGCGGTTGGTCTCTTCGTTACCGCGCACGTAAAGCCAGTCAAACCACTTAATAATCAACCCTACGACAAACGCGCCCGGCAGGATAAACCAGCCTCCCCCCATCACCACCAGGGAACCAATCAAGGTTGGCGAGATCGCCAGGCCCGAATGGTTATTCAGCACTTCCCAGGTAAAGTAATTTGCCGTGTTAAGCACCACGCCAGGCCGGTCCGGCCATAGCCAGGAAGGGATAAAGACGTAGAAGTCGCGAACAATCGGTGCCAGCCCCTGGAAATCAATCTTGTCGTAGTTTTGCAGCAGCAGTGCCAGGTTTTCCCACGGCGAGAAGGTGTCGCGCGTCAGGTAGAGGAACGTGTAAAACGCCTCGTCGCCCGCCACGTTCATCCCGTAGCGCTTCAGCGCCAGCCAGAACATCCCCACAATGCCAAATACCCCTGCCGCAACCAGCATCCACAGCGAGATCCAGCCGCGGATGATGCCGATGAACAGGAAGATAGCGAAAGCGATGATAATGTTGGCACGCGTACCGCCCACGATCATGTAGGTCAGGATACCGAACGCAACCGTACTGACCAGGAAGAACAGCCATGCCTTGCTGTCCTGACGAAGGAAGAAGATCACCAGCATCGCCGGGATGAAGAAATAGAAGAATCGCTTAAGCGCCACGCCTGAGACTTCAGCCGAAAAAATCTGGCTGTAGGAGTGAAGCTTAAACAGCAGGAAGCCGTTATGCATGAAGAAGATGCCGACGCTGACCAGGGCGATGGTCATGAGCATCACCCACGTCAGATGGGTCTCCACCCGGTTCATGGTAAAGAGCGCCCGACGCGGGGCAGCGGCCTGCGCTGGTCGCAGACGCGTTTTATAGGTGACGTAGTAAACACCATAGAAGCAGGTCGCCGCCAGCAGGGCCTGGAGAAGAATTTCCGGCGGCGCGACGCTCACGTCAAAACGGAAGACCAGAATGCTGGTCAGCGGGAAGCCGAAAAAGAAGGTCAGCAAAAACAGCAACGAGAAGAACACGTTAAAGTTGAAGCGCACCCGGCGGAACTCAAACCAGGTGAGCGTGGCGATAAATAGCGTGCTCAGAAGCCAGACAACCAGTAAGCCGCTAAACTGCAACTGACTCATGCGTTGTCTCCTGAAGCGATACGCAGCGCGCGGTGCCACGGCGTGAGGTAATTCGGGCTGAAAAAGTCGATGCTATTTTTATCCACCAGCGTGAGCTGGCGTTGTGCTTCACGTACCACTTCGACATTCAGCGCGTCTGAGGTGAACAACACCGGAATATGCTGCTCGGCCATGTCCTGCCAGAACGGGTTTTCACGATTAAGCACGCACGGTACACCCGCCTGAATCAGCAGGCACAGCGTACCAATCCCCTGCTGGCGAGCAAAGATGAAATAGCCCAGATCGCATTTTCGCAGCAGCGCAAGATAGTCATCAAACTCCAGCTTTTCGCTGAGAATGTGCAGATTTTCTTCGCTGAATAACGCAAGCCCCTGCTGGCGAACCTCATCAATGTAGGCGTCGTTATTGGCCGGATAACCCATCGGCACCACCACGTTCACCGTGTCGCCAAACTGCTGGTGTACCGCCCGGAGCGCGGCGACATGTTCGTTACTGCGGTCGCCGGAATTCCCCACCAGCACCGTCAGCTTGCCTTCGCGAACCGCGTCATTCGCCATGGTGTTCAGCGCCGGATCCATACGGGTTGGGAAATAGAGTAGCTCACCGCGCACGTTAGGGTGCTGCTTCGCAAAATAATTCAGATCGCCACGGGTGGCAAAAACGCGGCCCACCCTCCCCTGCGCCATGCGACGCAGCGGATAGAAAAGACGGAATTTCCAGCCGCGCGAGACTTCGTAGAGATCGGCTCCCCAGATATGCCAGCTGCACTGGGAGGGTTTAATTCCCCCGCAGAGCAGAGCCAGCCACAGGCCGGTATTGAACTGCCCGTGGAGAAAGAAACGTTGCTCACGATCCGCTTTGGCTTTGGCAATAACCGCCTTCGCCAGGGTAGCTTTATCCGGCCAGAAGGTGATTGTCAGCGCCGGAAACGCCGCGCTCAGGCCATTATCCTGGCCTGCAACCATAAACTCGCGCGCATCAGGATTGCCCGATGCCAGCTCGTCGTTGAAGAACCGCAAAACGGTCTGGTTATGGTGTGGGATATCCGATCCCAGGATGTGAATCAGTGCAGTCATGCGCGTTTACGCCACAATAAAAATACGCCGCAGCAGGCAGCGAAATAAACGATATAGGTTGCCATGTAGGCCTGAGCCGCCCCCAGCGCACCGTGCGCGGGTATCAGCCAGTGTGAAAATGCTGTCAGCAATGCAAACTGGCTAACCTCCGCGAGGATATACAGCCGCAGCGAGGCTTTCGCAATCACCAGATAGCCGAAAACGTAAGCACCCACTTTCAGCACATCACCCACCAGTTGCCAGGAAAAAAGATCGCGCATGGCGGTAAACTTCGCCGAGAACAGCAGCCAGATGGCGACATCACGCAATAACCAGACGGTCAAACTGGCCGCCGCCACTGCGGGTAATACAAAACGCAGGGAGCGGAAAATTTCGCGGGTAATATCCTGCCTGGACGTCAGACGCGATAAGGTTGGCAGCAAATAAACGCTAAAGGAAGCCGTTATAAACTGGAGGTAAGCATCGGAAATACTGCTTACGCCCTGCCAGATCCCCACCTCATCCCAGCTGTAATACGCCGCCAGCAGGTTTCGCATCATCACGTAAGCCACCGGCAGCGTGACGGAAGTAATGAGCGCCATCAGGGTAAACTTACCCAGTTGGCTGGCAAGCACCTTGTCCCATTGCGGTTTCAGGTAGCTCAGAGGGATAACGCCCTGGCGCATCAGCATGAACGCCGCAGGCACAACAACCAGTGCCGGAACCAGCGCCAGCCCAAGCAGTGCGCCTTCATAGCCACCCAGGCGGTAGCAGAAATAATAGGCAATCACGCCGATGACGCTACCCAGGATGAGCGCAAGCGCGTTCCCGGCAGCATCGCGAAAACCTTTCATCAGCGCCAGCAGCAGGTTGGCCCAGGCAATGCCCATCTGGACCAGCGCGACCAGACGCACCAGCCCCTGATAATGGGTGTGCCCGAACAATCCCTGGCTAATGGGCGCCGCGGCCAGCAGAAAAACAATCGCCAGCAGGGTCGAAAAGCCCGTGACCATTGCCGACGCGGTGCCCACTACCCTGCGAAGCTGGGCCGCATCATCATGATACTGAGCAACGTATTTGGTTACGCCGTTGAAGATTCCGGCACCGGCCAGCACCCCAAGGACGGTAACAAGCTGGCGGAAGTTGCCCGCCAGCCCGACGCCTGAGGGGCCGAATGAGACGGCCAGCAGCTTGACGACCAGCAGTCCGGCACCAATTTTTACAAGCGTGGACGCGGCGGTCCACACCGATGCTTTTGCCAGAGACATATCAGCCGAAATAGCTCAGAAGGGTATTGATCACCGTACGCTGGTTAACTGGCGCGAGGTTGAAGAACAGTGGCAGGCGAAGCAAACGCTCACTTTCTTTCGTGGTGTAACGGTCTTCACCTGCGAACATCCCAAACGCTTCGCCCGCCGGGCTGGAGTGCAGCGGAATATAGTGGAAGACCGCCATAATTTCGGCTTCTTTCAGCCAGGCGATGAGCTGGCTGCGATCGTCGTTATCGCGCAGCTTGATATAAAACATGTGGGCGTTGTGGACGCAATCGGCCGGAATGGTTGGCAGTTCAATGCGTCCGGCTTTTGCCAGCGGCTCAAGCGCATCATAATAGGTTTGCCACAGGGACAGGCGCTGGAGATTAATTCGCTCTGCCGCTTCCAGCTGTGCCCACAGGTACGCTGCCTGCAGGTCGGCCATCAGATAGCTTGAGCCGATATCGCGCCAGGTGTACTTATCAACCTGACCGCGGAAGAATTGGCTGCGGTTGGTGCCTTTTTCACGGATCACTTCCGCACGCTCAACCAGGGCACGATCGTTAATCAGCGTCGCACCGCCTTCGCCACCCGCCGTGTAGTTTTTCGTTTCGTGGAAGCTGAAGCAGCCGATGTGGCCGATAGTGCCCAGCGCGCGCCCCTTGTAGGTGGACATCACGCCCTGCGCGGCATCTTCTACCACAAACAGGTTGTGCTTTTTGGCGATTGCCATGATGGTGTCCATTTCACAGGCCACGCCCGCGTAGTGAACCGGCACAATCGCACGCGTTTTGTCGGTGATCGCCGCTTCAATCAGCATCTCATCAATGTTCATGGTGTCCGGGCGGATATCCACAAAGACGATTTTCGCTCCGCGCAGGACAAATGCATTCGCGGTAGAGACGAAGGTATAGCTCGGCATGATCACTTCATCACCGGGCTGGATATCCAGCAACAGGGCCGCCATTTCCAGCGATGCCGTGCAGGACGGGGTCAGCAGCACTTTAGCACTGCGAAAACGCTGCTCCATCCACTGCTGACAGCGACGGGTAAAACCGCCGTCACCGCAGAGTTTGCCGCTGCCCATGGCAGACTGCATATAGTCGAGCTCGGTTCCCACGACGGGTGGTGCGTTAAATGGAATCATCTTGTCACCTGTATAACCAGTAGGCGGTGGCGTCGATGTTGGCACCACTCGCAATATAACGTTTAAGCGCGGCGGTGTTGCCCACCTGGGTCGCCACCCGCAGCGTCTCAACCTGCTGCAGCTGCGCCCAGTGCAGCGCCGCCTGCATGAGTTTCTCCCCCATGCCGCGCCCGGCTAATAAGCCAATACGCGCCTCGCGCTCGTTAAGCTTGCGCAGCGAGACAAATCCCTGGATCTGGCCGTTCGCTGCACGGAAAATCAGGCAGACGTGGTCAAAGGTACCTTTGACCGCATTCTCTACCCACTGGGCATAGAAACGTCCGCTATCGTCAGGCGCATACCAGGGCGTGCGAAAGCGGCTTTGCGCAAACGCCCGGGCCGCCATCTGGCGCAGCACAGGAATGTCCTGTTCCGTTGCAATTTCCGCGCCGGACGTATCGTGCCGGGTGAGGGTGATGGAAAGGTCTACCTCGCCTTCAACCAGCTGAAAACCGTGTTGCTGGAGCGCGTCAAGCAGGTCGGCACGGTCCGCCGGGATCTTAGCCTGCACGCGCTGCCAGGCGCTGAAGTCCACTTCCTGCAGGGCGGGCGCATTCTCGCGCCAGCGGACTATCGCCGAGGGGCGGGCAAAAAATGCGCTTTCCCACTCAAGGGATTCCAGCACGCCGTGGAGTGCACTCAACGCCAGACGCCTTTCGTATCAACCACATACTGCTGACGCACTGCATCACCGGACGTCGCTTTAAACTCTTTATGATCCACCAGCAGCACCAGCACATCCGCCGTCGCCAGCGCCTCATCCAGGGCTGTCAGCGTGCAGTGCCCCGCCAGTTTTGCCGGCAGTTCATGAATATTTGGCTCGACCACCAGCGTTTCGCCCTTGTGCCATTCGGCAATCATCTCCGCAATTTCCATTGCCGGGCTTTCGCGCAGGTCGTCAATGTTGGGTTTAAATGCCAGACCAAAGCAGGCAATCTTCAGCTCGCTGGCGCGCTTGCCGCTCTCTGCCAGACAATCCGCTACCGTGGCCTTGACCTGATTGAGCACCCAGTGAGGTTTGCTGTCGTTGACTTCACGCGCGGTGCGAATCAGGCGCGCCTGCGCCGGGTTCTGCGCCACGATAAACCACGGATCGACGGCGATACAGTGACCGCCCACCCCTGGGCCAGGCTGGAGAATGTTGACGCGCGGATGTCGATTCGCCAGGCGGATTAACTCCCAGACGTTAATCCCCTGATCGGCACAGATCAGCGACAGTTCGTTTGCGAAGGCGATGTTAACGTCACGGAAGCTGTTTTCCGTCAGCTTGCACATCTCGGCGGTGCGGGAGTTGGTTACCACGCATTCGCCTTCCAGGAAAATCTTGTACAGCGCGCTGGCGCGTTCAGAACAGACCGGCGTCATGCCGCCTATCACCCGGTCGTTTTTAATCAGTTCGACCATCACCTGCCCCGGCAGCACGCGCTCCGGGCAGTAGGCGATGTTGATATCCGCCTGCTCACCGGCCTGCTGCGGGAAGCGTAAATCAGGACGCGCATCGGCCAGCCACTGCGCCATCTGCTCGGTAGCGCCGACGGGAGAAGTCGACTCCAGAATTACCAGCGCCCCTTTCTTCAGCACGGGGGCAATAGATTTTGCCGCCGCCTCGACGTAGACCATATCGGGCTCGTGGTCGCCTTTAAATGGCGTTGGAACGGCAATCAGGTAGGCATCCGCTTCCACTGGCGTCGTGCTGGCGCGCAGGAAGCCGCCATCAACCGCCTCTTTCACCACGCGGTCAAGATCGGGCTCCACAATATGAATTTCGCCACGATTAATGGTTTCTACCGCACGTGCGTTGATATCCACACCAACAACCTGCTTTTGACGGGAGGCGAATGCCGCCGCAGTAGGCAGGCCAATGTAGCCAAGACCAATGACAGAGATGGTAGTAAAACTCATAGCGATACCCGATTGTGTTTAAGTGCTTGCAAAATACGGCCACAAGCCTGCCCATCTCCGTAGGGATTGTGGGCCCGGCTCATCGCCTGATACGCTTCATCGTCGTGTAGCAGCCGCGTGACCTCTTCGACGATGAGCTGTGCGTTGGTGCCGACAAGACGCACTGTCCCGGCTTTAACCGCTTCCGGACGTTCAGTGGTTTCACGCATCACCAGCACCGGCTTGCCAAGAGAGGGCGCTTCTTCCTGAATCCCACCGGAATCGGTGAGGATCAGCCAGGCGTGGTTCATCAGCCAGACAAACGGCATGTAGTCCTGCGGTTCAATCAGCAGGACGTTTTCGACGTGGCCCAGGATGCGGTTGACCGGCTCGCTGACGTTAGGGTTAAGGTGTACCGGATAGACAATTTGCACATCGTCGTTCTGCGCGGCGATTTCAGCCAGCGCGTGACAGATTTGCTCAAAGCCCCGACCAAAGCTTTCGCGACGGTGGCCAGTGACCAGAATGGTTTTTTTGCCGTTATTCAGGAAAGGATAGCGGGCAGCGAGTTCTTTCTGCAGATCGCTGTTTGCCAGCACGCGGTCGCGTACCCAAATCAACGCGTCAATGACCGTATTGCCGGTCACAAAGATCTTGTTATCGGCGACATTTTCACGCAGCAGGTTCTGGCGAGAGTTCTCGGTTGGCGCAAAATGGTACATCGCCAGATGCCCGGTAAGCGTACGGTTGGCCTCTTCCGGCCACGGAGAATAAAGATTGCCGGTGCGCAGACCCGCTTCAACATGGCCGACGGGAATACGCTGGTAAAACGCGGCCAGGCTTGTTGCCATCGTCGTCGTGGTATCCCCGTGCACCAGCACGACGTCGGGCTTGAATGACTCCAGGATCGGCTTGAGATCCTGCAGAATGCGGCAGGTTATTTCCGTCAATCCCTGTCCCGGCTTCATAATATTAAGGTCGTAATCCGGGACGATGGAAAAGAGGGTTAGGACCTGATCGAGCATCTCACGGTGCTGGGCCGTGACGCAGACCTTCGCTTCAATATCAGGATCGCTGGCCAGCGCATGAACCAGAGGCGCCATCTTAATGGCCTCCGGCCTGGTGCCAAATACGGTAAGTACTTTCACATCGATTCTCTTCGATTAGGCGATGAAGGCCGCAGCCTTCATCGTAAACGGCGTTCTTAGTTTGTACGACGACGCGTTAACGCCACGCCAGCACCAACGAGTGCACCCACAATCCCCCACATGATCATCAGGAATGCGCGGCGCGGACTGTCGCGTTTTACAGGTTCTTCAGGCGTTCTCAAATAACGATAGGTCTGAAAACGCGGGTCCAGGGAGGGACCGACATTAAGCGTGTTAAGCATCGCGCGGTTTTGATCGTAGTCGAGATCAAAATCAGGCCCAACGGCCTGCAGGTTTTCCAGACGGGCCTGCAGCATTGGGCGACCAAGAAGGAACATTTCAGAATCAGGCAATTCATCAGCCGGAACATCCGTCTCAGTGCGGGAAATGTTGTGCTGTTCCGCAATTTTCAGCGCCTGCTGAATGTTATGCACGCGGCGCGCAAAAATGGCGTTTGCCACCTCTTCCTGACGTTTGACCTGCGCCTTCATTTGGATAGTGCGGGCTGCCCAGGCGCCTTTAAGCTCTTCATTCAGATGGCTTGCGGCACGCTGGCTGGCAAACGCGACGTACTGGCGCAACAGGTTGTTTGCATCCGGCGCGGTTTCGGCAATCAGCTTGACGCTGTCGTTGACGTTACGCAGCACGTCGCCTGGCATGAACTGAATATTGTTAATCAGATCGTCCAGCAGCGCGGCATCGGCTTTGGTGTTATCAACCCGACGCTGCTTGAAGTAATCTGTCTGGGACCAGAAATCGCGGCGCGTATCCCACGAGGCCAGCTGCATCACAAACTCTTTGTAGGCCTCATCCATAACGGAAGCCTGATCCGGGGTGGCAAGGCTGGCTTTAATATCCAGGTTTCGCAGGAACTGCTGCTGGGAGTAGTACCCTCCGAGCATGTTAACCGTGGGTCTGTCCGTGATTGCCGTGGCGCTCCACTCCTGTTTTGCAAAGAACGTGTAGGCTAGCGCTAACAGTGCAAACCCCAGCGCGATCCCCACAATCCAAAGTTTGCCTGCCCATAACACGCGAAACAAACCCCGAATGTCCAGTTCATTCTCTGTTACCACTGATTTCGCTCCCGCCAACGGTTGAGTCATCATAGTCCCGGTTTTACTTAGTTAATGTTGTGTTTTTGCTACTGTTACGTCGCATCCTGCGCTTAATACGTTTAATGAATCGCGCCACCTTCCATGCGCGCTTAATGCAGTAGCCGTAGAGAGAAAATGCTAGCAAGAACAATACCAACATGGCCCACTCAGGCACAAAGTGCGTATATTCCGCCGTCACGCCAATCCCCGCTAGAATAGCAGCCGCCAGCGTAATAAGCACAAATGCCTGCCGGGAAGTGAATCCGGCTCGCATGATCAAATGATGAATGTGTTGACGGTCAGCAGAGAATGGACTCATTCCTTTACGCAGGCGACGATACATAATCGCAACCATATCCATTAAGGGGATGGCAATAATCCATAGCGCCGTTACCGGGCTGATGGGATGTACATCGCCCTGAGTGGTTTCCAGCAAGATCCAAATGACAGTAAAGCCGATAAGCGTGCTACCCGCATCGCCCATGAAGACTTTATAGCGTCGGCCCAATGCGCCGAGATTTAACAGGATATAAGGCAGGATGGCAGCAATCATGGCGAAACACCACATAGCAAGGCTGTATTGCCCATCGAACCATAAAATGAAACCAATGGCGGCAAATGAGACGCAGGACAGGCCACCAAGCAAACCATCAATACCGTCAACCATGTTGAACGCGTTAATCGCCACCCACACGGCAAAAAGTGTCAGGAAATAGCCGAATGGGCCGAGTTCCATCTCCCAGGCCCCGAAAATATAGCCCAGGCTACTCAGGTGCAACTTAGCAAACACCATCATTGCAATAGCGACAGCTGCCTGAACGAAAGCGCGGATTTTGACGCTGATGTCGTATCTATCGTCCAGCGCACCAATCACAACAAGAACTGTTGAGCATATGAGATAAAGCCTGGCATGCGGAATATAGTAATCTGCAATAGCAAAAGTGAAGCAGATCCCTGCAAAAACAGAGATGCCACCGACCAGAGGGATCATGCCTTGATGACGTTTACGGAAGTTGGGTTTATCCACTAAGCCCAGATATTTTGCAACCTTACGTGCCAGAAACAAAAAGCAGGTGGTAAACAAGAAAATACTGGTTAGTTCAGTAAACGTATCAAGTAGGTTCACAATGGATGTTCTCAACAAATGTTAGTCAAGGAAGTATAACCATCAAGGGGCCGCGCCTGAAGTTATAAAGCAAACCTCTTACAATTCCATTTGTTTATTATTCAAGCTATTAATGTTTTTACTGTGCGAATTATCTTATTGTCGCACTGACCGGTCAAAATTGGGAGTAGGCGATACTAGCGTATAGTCCATAAAAGAAAAACGCCACGTAAAAACGTGGCGTTCGCTGGCTTTATTTACGTTACGAGCGCTTCATCATGTCGAAGAAATCGTCGTTGGTTTTGGTCATCGCCAGTTTGTTAATGAGGAACTCCATCGCGTCAATTTCACCCATTGGATGGATGATTTTGCGCAGGATCCACATTTTCTGCAGCTCTTCCTGCGTGGTGAGCAGCTCTTCCTTACGGGTACCGGAACGGTTGTAATCGATAGCCGGGAAGACGCGTTTTTCTGCGATTTTACGAGAGAGGTGCAGTTCCATGTTACCTGTACCTTTAAACTCTTCGTAGATAACCTCGTCCATTTTGGAGCCGGTATCGATCAGCGCCGTTGCGATGATGGTCAGGCTACCGCCCTCTTCCACGTTACGTGCCGCACCGAAGAAGCGTTTTGGACGGTGCAGGGCGTTAGCGTCCACACCACCGGTCAACACTTTACCGGAAGCTGGCACCACGGTGTTGTAGGCACGCGCCAGACGGGTGATGGAGTCAAGCAGGATGATCACGTCTTTCTTGTGCTCAACCAGGCGTTTCGCCTTCTCGATAACCATTTCCGCAACCTGAACGTGGCGAGATGCTGGCTCGTCGAAGGTAGAAGCAACCACTTCACCTTTAACCAGACGCTGCATCTCGGTCACTTCTTCCGGACGTTCGTCAATCAGCAGCACCATCAGCACGCAGTCTGGGTGGTTGTAGGCAATGCTCTGCGCGATGTTCTGCAGCAGCATGGTTTTACCCGCTTTTGGCGGGGCCACAATCAGACCACGCTGGCCGCGACCGATTGGCGATGCCAGATCCAGGACGCGCGCGGTTAAGTCTTCGGTAGAACCGTTACCACGCTCCATGCGCAGGCGAGAGTTCGCGTGCAGAGGCGTTAAGTTCTCAAAGAGGATCTTGTTACGCGAGTTTTCTGGTTTATCGAAGTTAACTTCATTGACTTTCAACAGCGCAAAGTAGCGTTCACCCTCTTTAGGAGGACGAATCTTACCTGAAATGGTGTCACCAGTGCGGAGGTTGAAACGGCGGATTTGGCTGGGGGATACGTAGATGTCGTCAGGGCCGGCGAGGTAGGAGCTGTCTGCAGAGCGGAGGAAACCAAATCCGTCTTGCAATATCTCCAGCACACCGTCGCCAAAGATATCTTCGCCACTCTTAGCGTGCTGCTTCAGGATGGCGAAAATGATGTCCTGCTTGCGCATACGAGCCTGGTTTTCCAGTCCCATATTTTCGCCGAGAGTGATCAGCTCAGAAACCGGCGTATTCTTTAATTCGGTAAGATTCATAATGGTGTGGGTTCTTAAACTCGGAGTGATTCTCGAACTTAATGTTGTGAATGGTATGGCAGGGTCATCCATGCCTGTTTAGCGGCCATCACCTCATGTCTGTTCGCTGTCTGGTCACAGGGAAAGAACGCAGAACTGAAACGACAAGACGGATTGAGTGACAAGCCCGGAATTTAGCCACTTCACGCATTGTTCATGTCAACAAAGGGAAGTATCGGGTAAAACAAGATTCAAACAATAGATATGTTTAAAACGAAGTCATAGCTAACTTAGCACGACTTCAGCCGGGCGTCCAGAGTTCCACATCATTTAGCCGGGGGCTCTGGACGCACAGCGGAGAAACCTTACGCCAGGTTAGCGTCCAGGAACTCTTTCAGCTGACCTTTGGACAGCGCGCCCACTTTGGTCGCCGCCACTTCGCCGTTTTTGAACAGCAGAAGGGTCGGGATGCCACGGATACCGTATTTCGGTGCAGTGCCCGGGTTCTGGTCGATGTTCAGCTTGGCAACCGTCAGTTTGCCCTGATATTCGTCAGCGATCTCATCCAGAATCGGGGCGATCATTTTGCAAGGACCACACCATTCAGCCCAGAAATCGACGAGGATCAGCCCGTCAGCCTTAAGTACGTCCGTGTCAAAACTGTCGTCAGTCAGGTGAATAATTTTATCGCTCATATATAACTCCACAGGAATAAGCCTGGTACGTTGGTTTTGTCTCCACCAACGACGTGTTGATGTCGCATTAACCAACTAAAGGTTGACTTTATTTCACCGGATACGCTTTCGTAAAGCAATAGTAAGCTGATATTCTACCACACTATGAGCAAAACACATTTAACAGAACAGAAGTTTTCCGACTTCGCCCTGCACCCAAAAGTGATCGAAGCCCTTGAAACAAAAGGGTTTCATAACTGCACGCCCATTCAGGCTCTCGCCCTGCCGCTGACGCTGGCCGGTCGCGATGTTGCAGGGCAGGCGCAAACCGGTACCGGCAAAACGATGGCGTTTTTAACGTCAACGTTCCATTATTTACTTTCTCACCCAGCGATTGCAGACCGCAAAGTTAACCAGCCGCGCGCGCTAATTATGGCCCCGACGCGAGAACTGGCGGTACAGATCCATGCAGACGCTGAACCCCTGGCACAGGCTACTGGTCTGAAGCTTGGCCTGGCCTATGGCGGCGACGGCTACGATAAGCAGCTGAAAGTGCTGGAAAGCGGCGTGGATATCCTGATTGGGACCACCGGCCGTCTTATCGACTACGCCAAACAGAACCATATCAACCTCGGCGCCATCCAGGTTGTGGTGCTTGATGAAGCTGACCGCATGTACGATCTGGGCTTCATTAAAGATATCCGCTGGCTTTTCCGCCGCATGCCGCCGGCAAATCAGCGCCTGAACATGCTGTTCTCTGCCACCCTTTCTTATCGCGTACGCGAGCTGGCGTTCGAGCAGATGAACAACGCCGAGTATGTGGAAGTGGAGCCGGAGCAGAAAACGGGCCACCGCATTAAAGAGGAGCTCTTCTATCCTTCCAATGAAGAGAAAATGCGTCTGCTGCAAACGTTGATTGAAGAAGAGTGGCCCGATCGCGCCATTATCTTCGCGAACACTAAACACCGCTGTGAAGACATCTGGGGCCATCTGGCTGCCGACGGTCACCGTGTTGGCCTGTTGACCGGCGACGTGGCGCAGAAAAAACGCCTTCGGATCCTCGACGAGTTCACCCGTGGCGATCTTGATATTCTGGTCGCAACCGATGTGGCGGCACGTGGTTTACACATTCCGGCCGTGACGCACGTCTTTAACTACGATCTGCCAGACGACTGCGAAGACTACGTACACCGTATCGGTCGTACCGGTCGTGCGGGCGCAAGCGGTCACTCGATTAGCCTTGCGTGTGAAGAGTATGCGCTGAATCTTCCAGCCATTGAGACCTACATCGGTCACTCTATTCCGCAGAGTAAATACAATCCGGAAGCGCTGTTAAGCGAACTGCCGCCGCCTAAGCGTCTATCCCGCCCGCGCTCCGGCAATGGTCCGCGTCGTTCAGGCGGCGCACCGCGTAATCGTCGTCGTTCAGGTTAATACATTATGCTCAGCTCCACCTCGCTCTATGCGGCAATTGATCTCGGTTCGAATAGTTTTCATATGCTGGTTGTGCGTGAGGTGGCGGGAAGCATACAAACGCTGACGCGCATTAAGCGCAAGGTCCGCCTCGCGGCGGGCCTGAGCAGCGATAATTACCTCTCGCCTGAAGCCATGGAACGTGGCTGGCAGTGCCTGCGGCTCTTTGCTGAGCGTCTGCAGGATATCCCGCATGCTCAAATCACCGTTGTCGCCACAGCGACGCTCAGACTAGCGGTTAACGCCGTAGATTTTATTGCCAAAGCGCAGGAAATTCTGGGGTGTCCGGTTCAGGTTATCAGCGGTGAAGAAGAAGCACGCCTGATCTACCAGGGCGTTGCCCACACCACCGGGGGTGACGATCGCCGTCTGGTGGTGGATATCGGCGGTGCCAGTACCGAACTGGTAACCGGCACCGGCGCGCAGGCGACGTCGCTGTTCAGCCTGTCGATGGGCTGCGTAACCTGGCTTGAACGTTACTTTACTGACCGGAATCTGGGTAAAGAGAACTTCGACGAGGCGGAAAACGCCGCGCGCGCAGTGCTACGCCCGGTAATGGACGAACTGCGCTATCACGGCTGGAAAGTCTGCGTCGGGGCTTCGGGTACCGTGCAGGCCCTGCAGGAAATCATGATGGCGCAGGGCATGGACGAGCGGATTACGCTTGCCAAACTTCAGCAGCTTAAACAGCGTGCCATTCAGTGCGGACGTCTGGAAGAGCTGGAAATTGAAGGCCTGACGCTGGAACGTGCCCTGGTTTTCCCAAGCGGGCTGGCCATTCTGATCGCCATATTCACCGAACTAAATATCCAGTGTATGACCCTGGCCGGCGGCGCGCTGCGCGAAGGTCTGGTCTACGGGATGCTGCATCTGTCGGTGGATCAGGACATCCGCAACCGTACGCTGCGCAACGTGCAGCGTCGTTTTCTGGTTGATATCGATCAGGCTGGCCGCGTATCACAGCTGGCATCACGCTTTGCCGACCAGGTCGCTAACGCCTGGGATCTTGATCATCTGAGCCGCGATTTATTGCTGAGCGCCTGTGCGCTGCACGAGGTGGGGCTCAGCATAGATTTTAAGCAGGCACCTGCTCACGCAGCGTATCTGGTGCGCAACCTGGATTTGCCGGGCTACACGCCCGCACAGAAAAAGCTGCTGGCAACGCTGCTGCTGAACCAGACCAACGCCGTCGATCTCTCCTCTTTGCATCAGCAAAATGCCGTACCGCCGCGCGTGGCCGAGCATCTGTGTCGCCTGCTGCGTCTGGCAATTCTGTTTGCCAGCCGCCGCCGCGATGATTTGTTACCCGCCATTAATCTGCTAGCCGATGATGAGAAGCTGACGCTGACGCTGCCGGAAAACTGGATTGAGAATCACCCGCTTGGGGCAGAGATGATCGAGCAGGAGTGCCAGTGGCAGAGCTATGTGCACTGGGTGCTTGAGGTGAAGTAATACGCTGAACACAGCCGGGTGGCGGCTTAGCCTTACCCGGCCTACTCATCATTATCCCTTCTCTTTGGCTTTTGCCAACATGGCGCGAATGTTCGCCACGTTAGCCTGCCCTTTGTGCATCCGCTCTTCCGCGGTAATCACTTTGCGCTCCTGTTCCCAGATCAGATCGTCCTGCGGCAGTTCCAGCAGGAAACGGCTGGGTTCCGGACGCACGAGTTCACCGTACTGACGGCGCTCTTTACAGAGCGTGAACGTCAGCTCCTTTTGCGCGCGGGTGATCCCCACGTAGGCCAGACGGCGCTCCTCGTCGACATTATCTTCATCAATGCTGCTCTGGTGCGGCAATAAACCTTCTTCCATACCGACCAGATACACATACGGGAACTCCAGCCCTTTTGACGCATGCAGCGTCATCAGCTGAACCTGGTCGGCCTCTTCTTCGCTCTCGCCGCGCTCCATCATGTCGCGCAGGGTAAAGCGGGTGACCACCTGCGTTAACGTCATCGGCTCATCTATCTCAGAGCCTTCCAGCATTTCGGTCATCCAGCTAAAAAGCTGGTTAACGTTTTTCATACGCATTTCTGCCGCTTTCGGGCTGGCAGAGGTTTCGTACAGCCAGGATTCGTAGTCAATGCCGTGGATCAGATCGCGTACCGCCGCCACGGGCTCGCGCTCAGCCAGGCGCTGCACTTCACCCAGCCAGTGGGTGAAGCGGGTTAAATTATCATACCCGCGCCCCGTCAGCGTCTGGCTCAGCCCCATATCAAAGCTGGCGGTAAACAGGCTCTTATTGCGGGTCATCGCCCATTCGCCCAGCTTTTGCAGCGTCGCCGGACCAATCTCGCGCTTTGGTGTATTCACGATGCGCAGAAACGCGCTGTCGTCATCCGGGTTCGTGAGCACGCGCAGATAGGCCAGCAGATCTTTAATTTCTGGCCGCGAGAAGAACGAAGTGCCGCCGGAAATTTTGTACGGAATGCGATTCTGCATCAGCATCTTTTCAAAGACGCGCGACTGGTGATTGCCGCGATAGAGGATCGCGTAATCCTTGTATTCGGTTTTATTGACGAAGTGGTGGGCGATCAGTTCGCCCGTCACGCGCTCCGCCTCATGCTCTTCGTTGTTGGCGCTGAGCACTTTCAGCTCCGTTCCGTAGCCCAGCTCGGAGAAAAGACGCTTTTCAAACACGTGCGGGTTATTGGCAATCAGGATGTTTGCCGCCTTCAGGATGCGCCCGGAGGAGCGGTAGTTCTGCTCCAGCTTAATCACCTGCAGCGCCGGAAAATCTTTGCTCAGCAGCACCAGGTTTTGCGGACGCGCGCCGCGCCAGGAGTAAATTGACTGGTCATCATCGCCTACCACGGTGAAACGCGCGCGCTGTCCCACCAGCAGCTTCACCAGCTCGTACTGGCTGGTGTTGGTGTCCTGATACTCATCCACCAGCAGGTAACGGATTTTGTTCTGCCAGCGCTCGCGAACCTCTTCGTTCCGCTGCAGCAGCAGCGTCGGCAGCAGGATGAGGTCGTCGAAGTCCAGCACGTTGCACGCTTTCATGTGCGCATCGTACAGACCGTAGCAGTGGGCAAAGATGCGATCCCGTTCGCCTTTGGCGATCGCCGCGGCCTGGGCCGGGGTCATCAGATCGTTTTTCCAGTTCGAGATCGTTGAGATCAGCTGCTGCAACAACACCTTATCATCCTCGATCAGCCCCTCGGTGAGCTCTTTGAGCAACGCCACCTGGTCGGTGTCATCGAACAGCGAAAAGTTGGATTTCATCCCCAGCGCGGCGTATTCACGTTTAATGATATCCAGCCCCAGCGTGTGGAAGGTAGAGATCATCAGCCCGCGCGCCTCTTTGCGCCCCAGCGTCTGGCCAACACGCTCTTTCATCTCGCGCGCCGCTTTGTTGGTAAAGGTAACCGCCGCAATGTGGCGGGCCTGATAGCCGCAGCCGCGGATCAGGTGCGCAATCTTATTGGTGATGACGCGCGTTTTACCGGATCCTGCGCCCGCCAGCACCAGACACGGTCCGGTTACAAATTCGACGGCTTGTTGTTGTCCGGGATTTAAACGCATAAATGATCGCTCAATGAAAGTCAGGAGGGGAGAATAACAGCGTGGTAGTATAGCGAGCCTAATCCATACCACTCAAGGCACGATCATGGCAAAAACAGCAGCAGCACTGCATATTCTTGTTAAAGAAGAGAAACTGGCTCTGGATCTTCTGGAGCAAATCAAAAACGGCGCCGACTTCGGCAAGCTGGCGAAGAAGCACTCTATTTGCCCGTCCGGCAAGCGTGGCGGCGATTTAGGCGAATTCCGTCAGGGCCAGATGGTTCCGGCGTTCGATAAAGTGGTCTTCTCCTGCCCGGTGCTGGAGCCAACCGGTCCGCTGCATACTCAGTTCGGTTATCACATTATTAAAGTGCTGTATCGCAAATAAAAAAGCCGGGTGGCGGCTGCGCCTTACCCGGCCTACATCTTACGTTTTTGTAGGTCGGGTAAGCGAAGCGCCACCCGACAAGGTTGTTAACCTGCTACAGCAATACGTTTCATATCGGTCATGTAGCCACGCAGTTTGTGGCCCACTTTCTCGATCTGGTGGCTGCGAATCGCTTCGTTTACGTCGCGCAGCTGCGCGTTATCCACGGCACCTTCCGCAATCGCTTTGCCCAGATCGCCCGTCTGCAGTGTGGTCATGAACTCTTTCAGCAGCGGTACGCAGGCGTAAGAGAACAGATAGTTACCGTATTCTGCGGTATCAGAGATAACCACGTTCATTTCGTACAGACGCTTACGGGCGATGGTGTTCGCGATCAGCGGCAGCTCGTGCAGAGATTCGTAGTACGCCGACTCTTCAATGATGCCGGAATCCACCATGGTTTCGAACGCCAGCTCAACGCCTGCTTTCACCATCGCAATCATCAGTACGCCTTTATCGAAGTACTCCTGCTCGCCGATTTTACCTTCATACTGCGGCGCGGTTTCGAACGCGGTTTTACCGGTCTCTTCACGCCAGGTCAGCAGTTTCTTGTCGTCGTTGGCCCAGTCCGCCATCATGCCGGAAGAGAATTCGCCGGAGATGATGTCGTCCATATGTTTCTGGAACAGCGGCGCCATAATGGTTTTCAGCTGTTCAGACAACGCGTAAGCACGCAGTTTTGCCGGGTTGGACAGGCGGTCCATCATCAGCGTAATGCCGCCCTGCTTCAGCGCTTCGGTGATGGTTTCCCAGCCGAACTGAATCAGTTTTTCTGCGTATGCCGGGTCGGTACCTTCTTCCACCAGCTTGTCGAAGCAAAGCAGAGAACCCGCCTGCAGCATGCCACACAGAATGGTCTGCTCGCCCATCAGGTCAGATTTCACTTCCGCAACGAAGGAAGATTCCAGCACGCCAGCGCGGTGACCGCCGGTCGCCGCAGCCCAGGCTTTGGCAATCGCCATGCCTTCGCCTTTCGGATCGTTTTCCGGGTGAACTGCGATAAGCGTCGGCACGCCGAAGCCACGCTTGTACTCTTCACGCACTTCGGTACCAGGGCACTTCGGCGCCACCATCACTACGGTGATGTCTTTACGGATCTGCTCGCCCACTTCAACGATGTTGAAGCCGTGGGAGTAACCCAGCGCGGCGCCGTCTTTCATCAGCGGCTGTACGGAACGCACCACGTCAGAGTGCTGCTTGTCCGGCGTCAGGTTAACGACCAGGTCCGCCTGCGGGATCAGCTCTTCATAGGTACCCACTTTGAAGCCGTTTTCAGTCGCTTTACGCCATGAAGCGCGCTTCTCGGCAATCGCTTCTTTACGCAGGGCGTAAGAGATATCCAGACCGGAGTCACGCATGTTCAGGCCCTGGTTCAGGCCCTGTGCGCCACAGCCGACGATGACCACTTTTTTACCCTGAAGGTAGCTTGCGCCATCGGCAAATTCATCGCGCGCCATGAAGCGGCATTTGCCCAGCTGCGCCAGCTGC
Organism: Enterobacter cloacae complex sp. P43RS; assembly: GCF_014930585.1. Lineage (NCBI taxonomy): Bacteria > Pseudomonadati > Pseudomonadota > Gammaproteobacteria > Enterobacterales > Enterobacteriaceae > Enterobacter > Enterobacter cloacae complex sp. P43RS. The sequence continues at coordinate 11,087 of NZ_JADBRJ010000014.1, read as the reverse complement.
TGGCGCAAGTTCAGTGTATTAAAGTAGTTAGCCATGGGTGATACCTCGTGATGTTGTGTGTCTTATTGTTCGGTTCGCGTTTCAGCGAGAATGTACCCACATTACAACAGGAAATTTATTGCGGAAATTGATATATTCACAACGTCACATTGCAATTTTTGCAATGTAAAAAGAGGGAGTGGAATCGGTGGATTTACGCGATCTAAAAATGTTCCTGCACCTGGCGGAAAGCCGTCACTTTGGCCGCAGCGCCCGGGCGATGCACGTCAGCCCGTCCACGCTTTCGCGCCAGATCCAGCGCCTTGAGGAAGACCTCGGCCAGCCGCTTTTCGTGCGCGATAACCGCACCGTCACCCTCACGGAAGCGGGCGAAGAGCTGCGCATTTTTGCCCAGCAGACGCTGTTACAGTACCAGCAGCTGCGGCACTCTATTGATCAGCAGGGGCCATCACTCTCCGGTGAGCTGCATATTTTTTGCTCCGTGACCGCCGCCTACAGCCATCTGCCCCCCATTCTCGACCGCTTCCGCGCAGCGCATCCGTCGGTTGAAATTAAGCTCACCACCGGCGACGCCGCCGACGCAATGGAAAAAGTGGTGACCGGCGAAGCGGATCTGGCCATTGCCGGAAAACCCGAAACCCTGCCGGGCGCGGTGGCGTTCTCGATGCTGGAGAATCTGGCGGTGGTGCTGATTGCCCCGGCCCTGCCCTGCCCGGTGCGTAATCAGGTATCGGTAGAAAAACCGGACTGGTCCACGGTACCGTTTATCATGGCCGATCAGGGGCCGGTGCGCCGCCGCATCGAGCTGTGGTTCCGCCGTCAGAAAATCAGCAATCCGTCGATTTACGCCACCGTTAGCGGTCATGAGGCGATGGTGTCGATGGTGGCGCTCGGCTGCGGCGTGGCGCTGCTGCCGGAAGTGGTGCTGGAAAACAGCCCGGAACCGGTGCGTAATCGCGTGATGATTCTGGAGCGCAGCGACGAGAAGACGCCGTTTGAGCTAGGCGTGTGCGCACAAAAAAAGCGGCTGCATGAGCCGCTTATTGATGCGTTCTGGACGATATTGCCGAACCACTAGCCAGCCAGAAAGAACCTGAACGCCGGGTTATGGGTTTCGTCGTGGCACTCATAGCCCAGCTCGTTCAGCCGCGTTTCGAAATCCGGCTCGTGCTCGCCCAGTTCGAACGCCGCCAGCACGCGGCCGTAGTCGGTGCCGTGGCTACGGTAGTGGAACAGAGAGATGTTCCAGTGCGTGCCCAGCGTGTGCAAGAACTTGAGCAACGCGCCCGGTGATTCCGGAAACTCGAAGCTGAACAGGCGTTCCTGGAGCGGCTTTGAGGGACGACCGCCAACCATGTAACGCACATGCAGCTTAGCCATTTCATCGTCGGACAGATCGACCACACTGTAGCCGCCTTCATGCAGCAGGCTGAGGATCTCTTTACGCTCCTCTACGCCACGGCTCAGACGCACGCCGACAAAAATGCAGGCATCTTTCGCATCGGCAAAGCGGTAGTTGAACTCCGTTACCGAACGACCGCCCAGCAGCTGGCAGAACTTGAGGAAGCTGCCCTTCTCTTCCGGGATGGTCACCGCCAGCAGCGCTTCACGCTGCTCACCCAGCTCGCAGCGCTCGGAAACGTAGCGCAGACCGTGGAAGTTCACGTTCGCACCAGAGAGCACGTGCGCCAGACGTTCGCCGCGAATGTTGTGCTGGGCGATGTATTTTTTCATCCCCGCCAGCGCCAGCGCGCCGGACGGCTCCGCCACCGCACGTACATCTTCGAACAGATCTTTCATTGCCGCGCAGATGGCGTCGCTGTCGACGGTGACGATATCGTCCAGATACTCCTGGCACAGGCGGAACGTTTCATCGCCAATGCGCTTCACCGCCACGCCCTCGGCAAACAGCCCAACGCGCGGCAGGTCTACCGGATGACCGGCGTCCAGCGCCGCCTTCAGGCAGGCAGAGTCTTCCGCCTCAACGGCGATGACTTTAATCTGCGGCATCAGCTGTTTAATCAGCACCGCCACGCCTGCCGCCAGCCCGCCGCCCCCCACTGGGACGAAGACGCGGTCGAGATGGGCATCCTGCTGCAACAGCTCAAGCGCCAGCGTGCCCTGCCCGGCAATCACCATCGGGTGATCGAACGGCGGCACCCAGGTGAAGCCCTGCTGCTGCGCCAGCTCGATCGCTTTGGCTTTGGCTTCGTCAAAGTTCGCGCCGTGGAGCAGCACTTCTCCGCCAAAACCGCGCACCGCGTCGACTTTGATATCCGCGGTGGCAACCGGCATCACGATCAGCGCTTTCAGACCCAAACGAGCAGACGAGAACGCCACGCCCTGCGCATGGTTGCCCGCCGACGCGGTAATGACGCCGCGCGCTTTCTGCTCATCCGTCAGCCCGGCCATCATCGCGTAGGCACCGCGCAGCTTAAAGCTGTGCACCGGCTGGCGGTCTTCGCGCTTCACCAGAATGACGTTGTCGAGGCGCGAGGAGAGTTTTTCCATTTTTTGCAGGGGCGTGACCTGCACGGCTTCATAGACCGGCGCGCGTAGCACCGCTCTCAGGTATTCCGCCCCCTCAGGGGCGGCGGATAAGGGTTGTGACTCGGCCATCATTAGCCCCCAAGTTTAGATTTATCGCGCACCGCGCCTTTATCTGCACTGGTTGCAAGGCTCGCATAGGCGCGCAGGGCGAAGGAGACTTCGCGCTGGCGATCTTTCGGCGTCCAGGCTTTGTCACCGCGGGCTTCCTGCGCTTCACGACGGGCCGCAATCTCCTGGTCGCTCAGCTTGAGCTGAATGCCGCGATTCGGAATGTCGATTTCAATCAGATCGCCATCTTCGATGATCGCGATGTTGCCGCCGCTTGCCGCTTCCGGGGAGACGTGGCCGATGGAGAGACCAGACGTGCCGCCGGAGAAACGCCCGTCGGTGATCAGCGCGCAGGCTTTACCGAGGCCCATCGATTTCAGGAAGGTGGTCGGGTAGAGCATCTCCTGCATGCCCGGACCGCCTTTCGGCCCTTCGTAGCGAATGACAACCACGTCGCCTTCCACCACTTTGCCGCCGAGAATGGCATCTACCGCCTCGTCCTGGCTTTCGTACACTTTCGCCGGACCGGTGAATTTCAGGATACTGTCGTCCACGCCTGCGGTTTTCACGATGCAGCCGTTTTCTGCAAAGTTACCGTACAGCACCGCCAGACCGCCGTCTTTGCTGTAGGCGTGCTCCAGCGAGCGGATGCAGCCTTCAGCACGGTCGTCATCCAGCGTGTCCCAGCGGCAATCCTGCGAGAACGCCTGGGTGGTGCGAATACCTGCAGGGCCGGCGCGGAACATCTTTTTCACCGCGTCGTCTTTGGTCAGCATCACGTCGTACTGTTCCAGCGATTCCGGCAGCGTCAGGCCGAGGACGTTTTTGACGTCGCGGTTCAGCAGCCCGGCGCGATCCAGCTCGCCCAGGATACCGATGACGCCACCCGCACGGTGCACGTCTTCCATGTGGTACTTCTGGGTACTCGGCGCGACTTTACACAGCTGCGGCACTTTGCGGGAGAGCTTGTCGATGTCGCTCATGGTGAAGTCGATTTCGGCTTCCTGCGCGGCGGCCAGCAGGTGCAGAACGGTGTTAGTGGAGCCGCCCATGGCGATATCCAGCGTCATGGCGTTTTCGAACGCCGCTTTACTGGCGATATTGCGCGGCAGCGCGCTGGCATCGTCCTGCTCGTAGTAGCGTTTGGTCAGCTCAACGATACGTTTACCGGCGTTGAGGAACAGCTGCTTACGGTCGGCGTGGGTCGCCAGCAGCGAGCCGTTACCCGGCTGGGAAAGGCCCAGCGCTTCGGTCAGGCAGTTCATGGAGTTGGCCGTGAACATGCCGGAACAAGAGCCGCAGGTCGGGCACGCGGAGCGTTCCACCTGATCGCTCTGCTCGTCAGAGACTTTCGGGTCTGCGCCCTGGATCATCGCATCGACCAGGTCGAGCTTGATGATTTTGTCGGAGAGCTTGGTTTTACCCGCCTCCATCGGACCGCCGGAGACGAAGATCACCGGAATGTTCAGGCGCAGGGAGGCCATCAGCATCCCCGGGGTGATTTTGTCGCAGTTGGAGATACAGACCATCGCATCGGCGCAGTGGGCGTTGACCATATACTCCACCGAGTCGGCGATCAGCTCGCGCGACGGCAGTGAATAGAGCATTCCCCCGTGGCCCATTGCGATACCGTCATCCACCGCAATGGTGTTGAACTCTTTCGCCACGCCGCCGGAGGCTTCGATTTGCTCGGCAACCAGCTTACCGAGATCGCGCAGATGCACGTGGCCCGGTACAAACTGGGTGAAGGAGTTCACCACGGCGATAATCGGCTTGCCGAAATCGGCGTCGGTCATTCCGGTGGCGCGCCACAATGCGCGGGCACCCGCCATGTTACGGCCGTGGGTGGTGGTGGCTGAACGATACTTAGGCATGCTTTATTGACTCCCGTCTGACTATTTAATGGGACGGTGCGTGCCGTCCCACATTTATATTTAGTGATTAACCTGATCCAACCAGCCGTATTTGTCTTCTGTTTCGCCGGTGAAGAGGCCAAAGAACGCTTGCTGAATGCGCTTGGTGACCGGGCCACAGCGGCCTTCGCCCACCTGGATACCGTCGACGCTGCGAACCGGCGTGATTTCAGCCGCGGTACCGGACATGAACACTTCGTCTGCCAGGTAGAGGGATTCGCGGGACAGCACCTGCTCGCGCACTTCGATACCCAGATCTTTCGCCAGCTTGATGATCGCATCACGGGTGATGCCCGGCAGCGCGGAAGAGGTGAACGGCGGAGTAAACAGAATGCCGTCTTTTACTTCAAACAGGTTTTCGCCCGCGCCTTCTGAGATGTAGCCGTTCACGTCGAGGGCGATGCCTTCCTGATAGCCGTGGCGGCGCGCTTCGCTGCCGACCAGCAGTGAGGAGAGGTAGTTACCGCCCGCTTTAGCGGCGGTCGGGATGGTGTTTGGCGCCACGCGGTTCCAGGAAGAAACCATTGCGTCGATCCCCTGATCCAGTGCTTCTGCGCCCAGGTAGGCGCCCCACGGGAACGCAGCAATGATCACATCGGTGTTGTAACCGGCCGGCGGGTTCACGCCCATGCCCACGTCACCCACGAAGACCAGCGGACGAATATAGGCGCTGGTCAGTTTGTTCTGGCGAATCACTTCGCGGCAGGCTTCCATCAGCTCATCAACGCTTTGAGAGACCGGGAAACGATAAATTTTGGCTGAGTCATGCAGACGCTGCATGTGTTCGCGATGGCGGAACACCACTGGCCCTTTGTGAGAATCGTAGCAACGGATGCCTTCAAACACGGAGGTACCGTAGTGCAGCGCGTGGGACATCACGTGAACTTTCGCGTCTTCCCAGCGAACCATCTCACCATTGAACCAAATGTAATCAGCTTTTTTTGTCGTCATTTTTTCGTCCTGTCACGCTCAAGCGCGGATTTGTTGTGATGTGGTTGTGCTCTGGCAGATGGCAACATGGGCAACGTCTACCAGCTTTGATAACTGACTAAACAGTAAGTCGACCGGCCGCGGGCTGGCAACGGTTAATTCGATACTGATGTTCTGGGCGTCGGTAGCCGTTTCCATATTCATAGAGCAAATCTGAAAACCACGGTGGCGAACCACGCGCAATACGCGTTCTAACGTTTCCGGGTTGAAGCGAGCCTGCACGGCGACCTGATGTTGCATCATGATAATTTCTCCAGCATTTGTGAGTTACTGGCACCTGGCGGTACCAACGGCCAGACGTTCTCAAGCTCGTCGATTGAGACATGAAGCAGGTATGGCCCTTCGCTTGACAGCATGGTGTCGAGTGCCGCTTCAACCTGGTCTTTACGGGTGATGTGCTGGCCAGGAATGCCGAAGGCGCTGGCCAGGGTGAGGAAATCGGGGTTATCGGTCAGGGTTGTCTCGCTGTAACGCTCCTGGAAGAACAGCTGCTGCCACTGGCGAACCATCCCTAAACGCTGGTTATCGAGCAACACGATCTTCAGCGGTAACTGCTTGCGCTTCACGGTGCCGAGCTCCTGAACGTTCATCATGAAGGAGCCGTCACCGGAGATACAGATCACGGTATCGTTCGGGCGAGCCACCTGTGCGCCTACGGCTGCCGGCAGGCCAAAGCCCATCGTGCCTAAGCCGCTGGAGGTGATGAAGTTCTCCGGGCGGGTGTAGGTCATATGCTGGGCTGACCACATCTGATGCTGGCCCACATCCGTCGTCACCACGCTGTCGGCGGGTTTACGGTCGGACAACTGCTTCAACAGCAGCGGCGCATAGATGGCATCGCCTGGGTGATCGTAACGCCAGGCATGCTCAGCGCGCATGTCTGCGGTGTGCTGACGCCATGCGTTGATATCCAGCGGCTGCTCCAGCGCCGGTAACAGCGCGTTAAGATCGCCCTGCAACGCCACGTGCGCCTGACGCAGTTTGTTCATCTCCGCCGGGTCGATATCCATATGGATCACTTTGGCATTTGGCGCGAAGGTATTCAGCTTGCCGGTGACGCGGTCATCGAAACGGGCGCCTGCGACGATAAGCAAGTCGCACTCCTGCACCGCCAGGTTTGCCGCTTTAGTGCCGTGCATTCCCAGCATGCCGAGGTAGTACGGGTAGTCCGCGTCTACCGCACCCAGACCTTTCAAGGTGCAGGTGGCGGGCATTTGCGTGGTTGCAAGGAACGCGCGAAGCGCCGGAACAGCCTGCGCCATACCTACCCCGCCGCCGACGTACAGCATCGGCTGCTTCGCCTGCGCCATCATCTGACGCGCCTCTTCAACCTCTGCATGCGGAAACGCATCGTCGCTTTTCACGGTGGAGAAATGCGGCTCCAGATCGCCAAGTGCAACCTGGATATCTTTCGGGATATCCACCAGAACCGGGCCAGGACGGCCAGAACTGGCAACCTCGAACGCTTCGGCCATCACGCGCGGCAGCTCTTCGAGGGACTGAACGAGGAAGCTGTGCTTGGTGCAGGCCAGCGATAAGCCGAGGACGTCTACTTCCTGGAAGGCATCGGTGCCGATGAACGGAGAGGCCACCTGACCGGTAATCGCCACGACAGGAACAGAATCGAGCAGCGCGTCAGCCAGGCCGGTGATCAGGTTCGTTGCACCCGGACCTGAGGTCGCCATGCACACACCGGTTTTACCGGTCGCGCGGGCATAACCAATGGCTGCCATCGCTGCGCCCTGCTCGTGCCGGCACAAGAGGTGTTCCACGCCGCCGTCATACAGTGCATCGTAAATCGGCATAATTGCGCCACCCGGATAACCGAATACGGTTTCGACTCCCTGCGCGCGCAACGCATGTACTACCCATTGTGCCCCATTCATAGTTAGTTCCCCGTCATAAATCTGGAGAAACAGAATTTTGTGCTAGTCGTCATTCTCTGCTCCTCATTTAAGTTTTTTAGTCATAAAAAAACCCCCGGACCTTTCGGTGCGGGGGTCTTAGTTCGTTAAGGCTTGATTTCTAAGCCTTTCCTCGTCCAAGTGCAGCCCCGCACGGTGGGATAATAATCACCACCACGCTAATCACGACCAGGCTAATCACTCGTAGAAGGGCTGTCATTTTCAGTTCTTTTTGCATCTTGTTCGAAGGAATACCTAAAGAGTTATCACAGTTTTTAAATCAAACACAAGATTTATTTATGAAGGATTTGGTTAGCAAGCGAACCAAATTTCATGAACGCATTGTTTTATATGAGGAAATTTGGAAGTGAATATTTTTCATTTTTTATTGCAGATCTAACCGTTAAAGCGCGCCTTTTTACATTTTGCGAGTGTGCTTCCACGGTGATGCAATGGTTTCAATGCTCCCTGAAAATCTCTGAACAGGCGGCGTAAATACGTAAAAAGACGCTAAACAGAGAAAACAGGCACTGGCATAGTCAGACCAGGAGGTAGTACAAATGTCACTGTCAGTTGTTTATACGCGAGCGGCTCTCGGGGTAAAGGCTCCGCTTATTTCCGTAGAGGTTCATTTGAGTAATGGGCTGCCCGGACTCACGCTTGTCGGGTTACCTGAAACCACGGTTAAAGAGGCCAGGGACCGCGTTCGTAGCGCAATAATAAACAGCGGTTATACCTTCCCCGCAAAGAAGATCACCATCAACCTTGCTCCCGCCGACCTGCCCAAAGAGGGTGGGCGATACGATTTACCTATCGCAATTGCGCTTCTCGCGGCTTCTGAGCAGCTTAATACGACCAGGCTAGGCTCGTATGAGTTCGTGGGTGAACTCGCGCTCACAGGCGCACTGAGAGGCGTTCCCGGTGCGATATCGGGAGCGCTGGAAGCCATACGTGCAGGGCGGCAAATCGTTGTTGCCAATGAAAACGCATCAGAAGTGAGTCTTATTGCAGAAAAGGGATGTCTCATCGCCGGGCATCTTCAGGAAGTGTGCGCCTGGCTGGAAGGCCGCCACGAACTGTCCGAGCCGGAAGAGTGCGACGAGGCTATAGCGGATGCGCCAGAAGACCTCAGCGAGATCATGGGACAGGAACAAGGGAAACGGGCGCTGGAGATTACGGCAGCGGGTGGTCACAATCTCCTGCTGATTGGCCCGCCGGGTACGGGCAAAACCATGCTGGCAAGCAGGCTAAGCGGATTGCTCCCGCCGCTTAATAACCATGAAGCGCTGGAAAGCGCCGCCATCTATAGCCTGATCGGTTCGACGTCGTTGCACAAACAGTGGCGTCGACGTCCCTTTCGTTCGCCGCATCATAGCGCGTCACTGACGGCAATGGTCGGTGGTGGGTCTATTCCGGGGCCGGGTGAGATCTCGCTGGCACACAATGGCATTCTGTTTCTCGATGAGTTGCCTGAGTTTGAGCGCCGCGTGCTGGATGCGCTGAGGGAGCCCATTGAATCCGGTGAGATACATATTTCACGCACGCGAGCCAAATTAAGCTATCCCGCCCGTTTTCAGCTCGTGGCGGCGATGAACCCCAGTCCGACGGGGCATTATCAGGGCAACCATAACCGCTGTACGCCAGAGCAGACGCTGCGCTATCTGGGAAAGCTGTCTGGCCCGTTTCTTGACCGTTTCGATTTATCACTTGAAATCCCCCTTCCGCCGCCGGGCCTGCTCAGGCAGACGGATAGACTGGGTGAAAGCTCCGCGCATGTTCGCGAGCGGGTTATCGCGGCACAGGCGAGACAGTATGCCCGTCAAAACAGGCTGAATGCACGACTGGATAATGCAGGGATCCGACAGTTTTGTTCTCTTAACGTTGAAGATGCGGCTTGGCTGGAGGAGACGTTGACGCGCTTTGGGCTTTCCATACGTGCGTGGCAGCGCTTGTTAAAAGTAGCCAGAACCATTGCGGACGTGGAGGGCTGTACTGATATTGCGAGGAAACACTTGCAGGAAGCGCTGAGCTATCGGGCGATCGATCGTTTGCTTTTGCATCTGCAAAAGTTACTGGCATAAAAAAAGGGGCCGTAGCCCCTTTTTTATTAGTCGTCAGACTCGGTGTAGTCTTCTGCACCTTCCATCTGCGGTTTACCGCCAGACAGCGTATGGAAACGTTTTGGACGCTTAATGCGAGCCATGTACTTGATCCATACACGTTCTGCTTCAGACTGCGGCTCACGCTCACCACGGCACACTGAGACAAACTGCTTTTCATCTTCAGTTGCAGGCTCACGTTTACCCAGATCCAGCTCGTTAAAGGCATAACCATGACGCTCAAGCAGCTGCGCCTCTTTGATGGTGAAATCGCCGTGACGAGAGAACCCGCGCGGATAATGTTTATTGTCGAAAAAACGATTAGTCGTCGTAAAGCTTTCCGCCATCCTACACGCTCCTAATTCTTTGGCCGAGCTATTTATGGCGCGGAGTATTAGTTACGCTTGACAGAGTGTAAAACAAAACATTTAAATCATAACGACAAATTATTTTGCGGAGAAAGATGTGGATACGGAATTGCTAAAAACTTTCCTTGAAGTGAGTAGAACGCGTCACTTCGGGCGAGCCGCTGAAGCCCTTTACCTGACGCAGTCAGCAGTCAGTTTTCGTATTCGACAGCTGGAAAATCAACTGGGTGTGAATCTTTTTACCCGCCATCGCAACAATATCCGCCTCACGCCTGCCGGTGAAAAACTGCTTCCGTATGCGGAGACATTGATGAATACCTGGCAGGCAGCGCGCAAAGAGGTTGCGCATACGTCGAGGCACAACGAGTTCTCGATAGGGGCCAGCGCATCTCTGTGGGAATGCATGCTCAGTCAGTGGCTTACCCGGCTATATCACTCCCATGGCCATTTACAATTTGAAGCCAGAATTGCGCAACGTCAGTCGCTGGTTAAGCAACTTCATGAGCGTCAGTTGGATCTGCTGATCACTACAGAAGCCCCCAAGATGGACGAATTTAGCAGCCAGATTGTTGGACAGTTCGGTCTGGCTCTTTATGCTTCTGAACCCTCAAAGATGAAAGCAGACCTGACCTATTTGCGGCTGGAGTGGGGACCTGATTTTCAGCAACATGAGACGGGATTGATCGCACCTGATGATGTTCCACAGTTAACAACCAGTTCTGCCGAGATTGCCTGTCAGCAACTTCCCTTGCTGAAGGGTTGCACCTGGTTACCAGTCCGTTGGGCAGATACCAAGCCTGGACTGCATACCGTGGTGGATTCCACCACCCTTTCGCGGCCGCTGTATGCGATTTGGCTGCAAAATAGCGACAAGCAATCGCAAATAAAAGATCTATTAAAAATCAATGTAATGGATTGATGCTGAGGCCAGCAGGGACGCTGGCTGCATTTAAGAATGCTGAAATTTTACCGGGTTTCAGGCAAAAAAAAATCCTTTGCCGAAGCAAAGGATTCTATATGGCAGGGGCGGAGAGACTCGAACTCGCGACACCCGGTTTTGGAGACCGGTGCTCTACCAACTGAGCTACGCCCCTAAAGTTTTTTGCCATTAAGCCTGCCATTACTGGCAGGCTTAATGTCTTAATAAGTGGCGGAACGGACGGGACTCGAACCCGCGACCCCCTGCGTGACAGGCAGGTATTCTAACCGACTGAA
>NZ_JADBRJ010000013.1:0-82468 GCF_014930585.1 Enterobacter cloacae complex sp. P43RS | reverse complement strand
TCAACCGACCGGGTTAACTGTGAAGTGATTCACATCCGCCGTGTCGATGGAGGCGCATTATAGGGAGTTCTCCGCAGCCCGCAACAGAAAAGTTGCAAAAAAATGACTGACTGCTGCATTCCCCAGCAAAACCCCGCTTTATACCCTTTTACGCACAGACTTATCCACAATTACAGCAAGATCCTGATGCGATCCTGCGAACTGAAAGAGAAGATCAACTATACTAGCGGCAAATATTCTTCTCCGCAGAGCTCCCCCTGATGAATACACAACGCCTGCCTCGCGACTGGCGCCTCCCTACGGCCGGATTGATGATGCTGGCCATCCTCTTCGCCACTTTTACGCTGCATACGCACTGGAACGCCTTTATCCAGTGGTGCCTTGCCACACAGATTACGCTGCACCGTTATCTGGTAATGTATCTCCTGCAGCTTAATAACAACCAGTACAGCGGTGGATTATGGCTCTTAACAGGCGCTTTCTTTTATGGCGTCCTTCACGCCATCGGGCCGGGGCACGGGAAGTTCATCGTGACAACCTACCTGAGCACAAATAAGGAGAGCCAACTGGCCGCACGCACCGTTCCCTTTCTTGGCAGCCTGATGCAGGGCGTCAGCGCCATTCTGTTTGTCTTTATTCTGGCAGTAGGATTTAACCTCGCGTCAGGGGATATCAGCACCAGCCGCTGGTATGTCGAGAAGATAAGCGCCGTGCTGATTGGCGCGTTTGGTGCTTTCATCATTTACCAGGCGCTGAAAAGCCTGCGGCCTCAAAGAATGAGGATCTCAGCCATCACTCCCCTTCATCAGCACGATGAACACTGTGGCTGTGGTCATCACGGCGTGGGCGCAGATCTGACACAAGGTGACTGGAAAACGCGTCTGGGCGTCATTCTGGCGATTGGCGCACGTCCGTGCAGCGGTGCAATCATGATTCTGATGTTTTCGAACGCGCTGGGCATTGTCACCTGGGGAATGGCGGCCGTTATGACCATGTCTTTAGGAACGGCACTCTCTATTATGGGGCTATCATTGGCGGTTCGTTATGCCCGTGAACGCACGGTGGCATGGTTCGGGGGAGATAGCGCGTTCAGATGGCTGGTGCCGGCAGTTAAAATTGCCGGAGGTATCATCCTGATCCTGTTCGCGACCGTCCTGTTCCTGACCGTCATCCCCATTAGCGCCAACGGCGACTACATCGCCGCCGGATGCTAATAAAAGAAAACCCGCCGTTGGCGGGTTTCTTTATTACTCGTTAATGCGTGGATGTTGATCAACAAGACGGGAGCGTTTCTTCTGCAGCTCTTCAATCTCTGCGTCGATATCCTCAATTTTCTGCTCAACGTTATCGTAGTGCTCGCGCAGGATTTCTTTCGCTTCCTGAATATCAGATGCCGCAGGCGTCGCCCCTTTCAGAGGACGGTTCGCCGTCTCCTTCATGGTCAGGCCGGTCGCCAGGCCGACTACCGCAATAACCATCAGGTAGTAGGCTGGCATCATCAGGTTCTGCGTGCTTTCCACCAGAGAGGCGGCAAGCGTAGGCGTCAGGCCGGCAATCAGAACGGAGATGTTGAACGCCGCCGCCAGCGCACTATAACGAATGTGCGTCGGGAACATCGCAGGTAATGTGGATGCCATCACCCCGATAAAGCAGTTCAGGATCACCGCCAGCATCAGCAGACCCGCGAAAATCAGACCCAGCACGTTACTGTTGATCAGAATAAACGCCGGGATCGCCAGCGCGAACAGCGCTACGCTACCCAGGATGATAAACGGTCGACGGCCAAAGCGGTCACTCAGCAGACCCATAATCGGCTGTACAAACAGCATACCCACCATGATGGCGATAATAATCAGCACGCCGTGATCTTCCGAGTAGTGCAGGTTATGCGACAGATAGCTCGGCATGTAGGTCAGCAGCATGTAGTAAGTGACGTTGGTGGAAATCACCAGACCAATACAGGTCAGCAGGCTGCGCCAGTGCTTTGTCGCGATCTCTTTAAAGGACACTTTCGGGCCGTCCTGCAGCCCTTCGCGGTCGCCCTGCTCCAGTTTCTCAACGTGCTGCTGGAACGCAGGTGTCTCTTCCAGAGCATGTCGCAGATAAAGACCGATAATACCCAGCGGGAGCGCGATAAAGAACGGAATACGCCAGCCCCAGTCGAGGAAGTTCTCCTCACCGACCACGGTTGAAATCAGAACCACGACGCCCGCGCCCATCACGAACCCGGCAATCGAACCGAAGTCCAGCCAGCTGCCCATGAAGCCGCGCTTACGGTCAGGGGAATACTCCGCGACGAAGATCGACGCCCCGGTATACTCGCCCCCGACGGAGAAGCCCTGCGCCATCTTACAGAGCAACAGCAGAATAGGTGCCCAGATGCCGATCGTGGCATAGGACGGTATTAGGCCGATACAGAACGTACTGATCGACATAATGACAATGGTGATAGCGAGTATTTTCTGGCGACCGTATTTGTCACCGAGCATACCGAAGAACAGACCACCCAGCGGGCGGATCAGGAAAGGAACGGAGAATGTACCCAGCGCGGCAATCATCTGCAGGCTTGGGTCAGCACCGGGGAAGAACACTTTACCTAATGCATAGGCAACAAAGCCGTAGACACCGAAATCGAACCATTCCATCGCATTACCGAGCGAGGCGGCGGTGATCGCTTTACGCAGTTTAGCGTCATCAATAATGGTGACGTCGCGAAGCGTAATGGGTTTAACCTTTTTCCTTCTTAGCATAGCTTTCCTCGTAGACTTAGCCCTGTCCGTTCCACAGCCAACTCGCACTCTGTGAACCCGAGATCCGCTCCGTGCGAACCTCCATCTTCAAGCGTAGCAGGTTTACTTACATTGACGTTTACCGTCGATACAACCGAACCTGTTGACGCCTGTCTGGGCAGTTAATGACCTTTTTACCCTACCAGCGTTTATATTTGTGATCAACTTCACACATATATTTATACTGCGTCAGGTGAAGACAGTTTTTGTCAACTACCGCAAATAAGTACTTTCTCAACCTTCCAGAGCCCTCATTTTCGCCCTCATCCTTTTTCTTTTCCCAACAGAATAAAAAGCCATATTTTTTACAAGAGATTTACATAAATTTTCAGCTCTCACAACGCGCCGTAAAGTTTACATTCAATATGTGATGAAGATAACTAAAACGCCGTTTTATTTTCATTGAATCAATATTCCATCGATCGCATGATAATTCCTGAAACATAGCGACGCATGTTTTCTGACGAGAGGAAACGAGAGCGCTGACTGAATTTCGGTGCAGGGTTATCACAAACCAATCATCAAGAGCACCCTTCATCAAATTGAATTTATTGATTTTTTTATTCGCACCTGCCGCTCACCATGAGAGGCGAAATTGTGAGGGTTAGAGATGAAGATTAAAGCCACGATAGAACGCATACCGGGTGGTATGATGCTGGTGCCGCTGGTACTCGGTGCTATTCTGAATACATTAGCACCTGAAACCGGGGCTTATTTTGGTGGTTTCACAAAGGGGATGATTACGGGTACCGTTCCCATCCTGGCGGTCTGGTTCTTTTGTATCGGCGCATCCATTAATTTGCGGGCAACCGGTACCGTATTACGCAAATCCGGAACGCTGGTGATAACCAAAATAGCGGTTGCCTGGGTGGTCGCAATGATATGCGCGATGTTCATTCCTGAAAATGGAATTCAGACCGGTTTCTTCGCCGGGTTATCCGTCCTGGCGATTGTCTCGGCGATGGACATGACCAACGGCGGGCTGTATGCCAGCCTGATGAACCAGTACGGAACGAAAGAGGAGTCCGGCGCGTTTGTTTTGATGTCTCTGGAGTCCGGCCCGCTCATGACGATGTTGATCCTGGGGTCCGCTGGCCTGGCTTCTTTTGAGCCCCATCATTTTGTCGGCGCGATCCTGCCATTCCTGATCGGCTTCGCGCTGGGCAATCTGGATCACGATCTGCGTGATTTCTTCAGCAAAGCCACGCCGGTGCTGATCCCATTCTTTGGCTTTGCGCTGGGTAACACCATCAACCTGAACGTGATTCTGGATACGGGACTGCTGGGGATTGTGCTGGGTGTCGCGGTTATCATCATCACCGGTATTCCGCTGATCATTGCTGACCGCGTAATCGGGGGAGGAAACGGCACGGCGGGCGTCGCCGCCTCTTCAGCCGCAGGCGCTGCCGTTGCAAACCCGGTGATTATCGCCCAGATTAACCCGGCCTTCGAACCGGTGGCCGCGTCCGCGACGGCACTGGTTGCCGCCAGCGTGATTGTCACCGCAATCCTGGTGCCCATCATCACGGCGCTATACGCGAAACGCTACGGAAATGTGCAAGAGATCCCGCCTGAACCGAAACCGATAGAAATGAATCACTAACACACCGCGCCAGCCATCCTCTCTCCCCTGGGGGGAGAGGGTCAGGATGAGGGGTTCAACCAAAAATCTCTTCCACCATTGCATCCACCAGCCGTTTTGCCGAACACAGCCTCGGCATACCCAGCGCGACGGTCTGCCAGTTTTGCGTCACTGACCAACTCACCGGATGTATATCCGCCTGACACCAGTCGCCCAGCCAGCCCAGCATGTCTTTGTGATCGATTAAACCCGCCGAAGCGGGTGTGGTCAGCCATTGATGATAGAAATGGCGCGTTGTGGGAGACGCATTGATGCCCTGCGCGAGGTAGTTGGCGGCCATGCTGCGTAAATTATCCTTGAGCATGGCCGACACATCGTTGTTCGCCAGACGACAGGCATCGCCAAATGCTCCCCAGCGCAGCTCTTCCAGAACAATGAAGCAGCGCCCGGCCAAAGACCAGCCATCATAGTGACCGGCTCGCCAGCGGGTGAAAATTTGTTCACTGTGCTCGCCCGCCTGTACCGTCAGTCCACGCTGGGTCAGCGCCTTTTCTTTATAGGCGGCACGTTGGATAAAATGAGAGGAGAGCTCCGCATACTGTTCAAGCAGGCCGGGAGATGGCTGAGCGCGCAGGTGAGCCTGCTGGCACAGTGCAGTCAGTTTATCGGCCATCAGCGTCAGCGCAAGATGGCCCGGATCCAACATGCCGGCGAGTTTTTCCGCCAGCCCCAGGCGCAGGGCCGCGTTCTCGTTAAGCATTCCCGCCATCGCCCAGGGCCGTAGCCGGGTATGCGTCATGATCTCCTGAGTCAAACGTTCACGAAACTGCAGCTGCTGCGGCCCCAGATGGGGATGGCGCGCCGCGTCCACGCCCTGCACAAGATCGACCATAAACCTGGGATGAATACACTCCAGCGTCCGCCCGGGACCGTCCAGTAGCTGTGTTGTCATGGTTGCTCTGCTGCGAATAGAGTTTGAATGTCATCGCGTAACAGTCGGGTATCTTCCTGAATCCACGTCGCAGTCGTAATGCTTTGCTTCAACAGCTGGCTGAGCGCTCGGGTTGAATGCTCATTTTGTTGACGCACTGCGAGGCTATCACGCAAGCTTTCCTGTAACCCGGTCAGGCATAACGAAAATTCTGCAAAGAACGTCGCCATTCCGGCCGTAACAGAGACATCGACCTGCGCGGACAAAGCTTTACGTATTTGTTCACAAAACTGATCAATATGTTGCTTAAATTTGTCATGCAGTTGCGCAATGTCGATAACATAGTGCGTGCGCGTGACCACGTACTCATCCCAGCCCCAGCCCGGATTATTGAGCCAACGCGAAACGGTTTCACGCATACTGCTCCCGGCGGAAAGTTGACCTGCCGGGCGGTTATCCTGTGCAATGGCATCGTTAAACAGTGCACGCGTATTGAAGTCAAGCTGGTTTGCCTGAAAAGCCGGGAAGCTGATCCGCGCCCGGAAGCCGGCATGGCTCAGATGCTCTTTTATACGCGTTTCAATGGGGCGGATAGCGTCATTCAGCGAGCGCGCCAGCGTAGATTCCAGCTGATCGAAGCGTAACGCCAGCTCTCGGGCGATTTTTGCCTGCGCATCCAGCATGATGAGTTCACAGGAGGAGCGAATTTTACTCAGGACGATCTGCGCCTGACCTTCATCATCCAGAACCAGTGTTTCCCGCTCTTGCAGTTTGTCACTGCGGCGATTCAGCCGCTCAACGCCTGCCAAATCAAGAATATTTTGAGGGCTGAACACATGGCCCACGGCCTGATGAAGCGCCGATTTTTCGGCCTCCATAAAGTCCGCGGTCGCGTTCAGCGCCTGGTCAACTTCATGTTTCACCTCATCGCTCACCGCGCTCTGGCGCGTCTGCAGCAGCGCCATATCCTCTTCAAGACGCGCGATGTTCAGTTCCAGCCCCTCAAAGGCCACCGTCAGCCCCTGATAGCGGAAGTCGAGATACTCCCGGGCATTTTGCGCGTAGTTGAGCAGCTTATGCGAGGCCGAGCGCAGCGCGAATAGCGAGGCATTGGCATAGGCGGCGTAAATCAGTTTGCGTATTGGCTGTTCAAACAGCGAATCTTCCCAGAGCAAATCGGCTGCGTGACGGATATGGTTTATATCGTCCAGGTCCGCCGAACGCCAGCGGCGTCCGAGTGCGGCTTCGGCAAAATCCTGCACCCAGGGCTGCTCCTGATGATCCGGCAGGCGTCCACGGGCATTCATCTCGTTGCGGGCGCGGTTTGCCAGATACGCCCACATAGAGGAAACAGGGTAGATCTGGCCAGGCGAAATAGTGCCTTTCATTAAGGTACCGGAGATCATCGCCCTGACCTGCTCTTCATCGTCGCTATTGCGATCCTTCTGGTCGAATTTATTCACCAGCGCATACAGAGGCACTGATTTCCCCGCAACCGAAATAGCCTGACGAACCTCTTCATCAGAAATAGATTTAAGCTGGGTATAATCCATCACCGCCAGCACCGCCGACGCGCGGGCTAGCTGTTCGCTAAGCATTTTTTGCAGATGCGGTTGTCCGGCCTCATTGGGGCCGGGGGTATCGAGCAGCGTCAGCTGCCCGAGGTGGGCATCCAGACCCGCAAGATGTACGAACTCCACTTCAATCACCGGAATATGTTCGATGGCCGCGTATTCGGAGAACGGAAACGCCACGCCCAGCGCCTGGGAGAGCCTCACCAGGTCATTGAGACTTTTCAGGCAATGAAATATTGGCTGCGCCCCGAGATGATGCTTTTCAAAGGCCTCGCCTTTCTCAATACGCTCCAGCAGCGTATTCATGTCCTTATCAATTTCCAGTTGCAGAGCCAGCTTGCCGCGATCGTAATCGCCAAGCTTTTTCTGCAGCAGGTGAATCAAATCATCAATAGGAGAGACATGTGAGAAGTGGAGCACCGGCTCTTTCTGACCTGGCGTATGACGGATCAGCGTAGGCAGCGCCGTCATTGGGCGGTTGCGGTTCGGCAACACTTCGGTACCCACAATGGCATTAATGGTGGTCGATTTCCCCGCTTTCATCGTGCCAACGATAGCCAGAACCATTTCCAGACGTGTTATTTTGCGTAATTCATTATTCAGCGTTGCCTGCTGCGCTTCGACGCCGCGCGCACTAAAATGCAAAGGCAGCACGTTGTTCTTTTCACCTGTAATAGCAGCCGTCGTGCTCTCCAGCTTCGCTGTCGGCATTGATTTCAGGGTATCGAGATTTTGCAGGGCAAGCTGTAACAAACGCTCAGCTTCCTGACTTAATTCAAAAATGGTCTGTGTGTGCATGATAAAAGCCTTTCCTTAACGCAAATTTATTACTTTTATTAAGCCACTTGTATTAATTATGATGTTCAGGCTTATATGATCACGTGTGGAAAACATGTTCACCAAAATATAACTAATTGAAGATAATCAGAAATAAATGGCTATCCCTGCATGGCGTGTAAAGCTCTCCTCAAGGCCTGAAAGCCAAAAGATAAAAAGCCTGGCCCATTTTAAGAAGCTTCAGGATATATCATCATTATTTACCCACCTAAAAAGAGAGGGATAGGCCGCCAACATAAGAAATGCATGGCAGTAAAGTTCGAAGATAAATAACAATGCGTTGCTTCACCTTATCCGAAATGAAGGTGCGTAGCAATTTGCCGCAATAAAATATTCGATATATTTAGCGACTTCTCTTTCCACCGTGTTAATGACGTTAGCATCGCTTAGCTGACTGACAGTAAGTGTCACTCGCAACACATTTTCTGCGTTTTTTAAATTCACAATAGCACCGACAAAAGTGTGGATTTGCGTTATACTTGCCGCCTTTTTCGGCACTCTGCCGTCATTTAGCTGGCACTTTCCAGCGCGTTAACACTTTTTAAGGATACCGACATGCAACTCCCACACTGCCCAAAATGCAATTCTGAATACACCTACGAAGATAATGGCATGTTCATCTGCCCGGAATGTGCACACGAATGGAATGATGCCGAGCCAGCGCAGGACGCTGATGCACTGATCGTCAAAGATGCCAACGGTAATCTGCTGGTGGATGGCGACAGCGTCACCGTGGTGAAAGATCTTAAGGTGAAAGGCAGCTCTTCCATGCTGAAGATCGGCACCAAAGTGAAGAATATCCGTCTGGTGGAAGGCGATCATAATATCGATTGCAAAATTGACGGCTTCGGTCCGATGAAACTGAAATCCGAGTTCGTGAAAAAGAACTGATTTACCCGCCCGGTAGCGCTTCGCTTACCGGGCTTTCGGGAACTACACTTAACGGGCTTTTCTTACGTGAGGTAAAGATTATGCCGTTAAGTCCCTACATCTCTTTTGCCGGCAACTGTGCAGAGGCTACCGCCTTCTATCAGCAGGCCGTCGGCGCAGAACTCCTCTATAAAATCACCTTCGGCGAAATGCCAAAAAGCGATAACAGCGAAGAAGGCTGTCCGTCCGGCATGCAGTTTCCGGATTCGGCTATCGCTCACTCCAACGTTCGCATTGCGGGCAGCGATATCATGATGAGCGACGGGCTGCCGCCGGGCAGCAGCGCACAGTACGCGGGCTTCACGCTGGTGCTCGACACGCAGGATGTGTCAGAAGGCAAGCGCTGGTTCGACAACCTTGCCGATGGCGGGAATATCGACATGGCCTGGCAGGAAACCTTCTGGGCGCACGGCTTCGGTAAGGTCACCGACAAGTACGGCGTGCCGTGGATGATTAACGTCGTTAAGCAGCAGCACTAATTTTTCGGGCGGTGGGCGGTCTGCCTCCGCCTGTCATCAAACTCCCCTCAACTCTTCAAACTCCCGCAACCTGCACTTACCCCAAATGTCATATTGATGCGCCAGCATGAGGCCACATTTATCGTGAGGCCCAGCACATGCACACTGTCATCCGCGTCGAGAAACTGAGCAAGACCTTCAATCACAACAAGGCGCTGCGTGCCGTTGATCTGACCGTCCAGCAGGGCGAAATGGTGGCGCTGCTGGGGCCGTCCGGTTCAGGAAAATCCACCCTTCTGCGTCACTTAAGCGGCCTTATTACCTGCGATAAAACGCCGGAAAGCCGCGTCGAGCTGCTGGGTAACACCGTGCAGCATGCGGGCCGTCTGGCGAGCGATATTCGCAAAAGCCGCGCCCGGACGGGCTACATCTTTCAGCAGTTCAACCTGGTGAACCGCCTGACGGTGCTGGAGAACGTGCTGATAGGCGCGCTCGGCAGCACCCCGTTCTGGCGCACCTGCCTGCGCTGGTTCTCCCCATCACAGAAGCAGGAAGCGTTACAGGCGCTGACCCGCGTCGGCATGGCGCACTTCGCCCACCAGCGCGTGTCCACGCTGTCTGGCGGGCAGCAGCAGCGCGTCGCTATCGCCCGCGCCCTGATGCAGAAAGCCAAAATCATTCTGGCCGATGAGCCCATCGCCTCGTTGGATCCGGAGTCGGCCCGCATCGTGATGGAAACCCTGCGCGACATCAACCAGAACGACGGCATCACCGTGGTGGTGACGCTGCATCAGGTGGATTACGCCCTGCGCTACTGCGAGCGCATCGTCGCCCTGCGTCAGGGCCACGTGTTCTTCGATGGCGCCAGCCACCAGTTTGATAACGAACGTTTTGACCATCTCTACCGCAGCGTAAACCGCGTCGAAGAACGCGCGCAGGCTGCTTAACGCCCCGATAACGAGGAATGGAAATGAACTACAAAGCCGTTGCCGCGCTGGCCTTCACCAGCATGTTCAGCATCAGCACCCTGTTAAGCCCGGCGTACGCCGAAGAGCAGGAAAAAGCGTTGAACTTTGGCATCATTTCAACGGAATCACAGCAAAACCTGAAGCCGCAGTGGGAACCGTTCCTGAAAGATATGGAAACCAAACTGGGGATCAAAGTGAATGCCTTCTTCGCCCCGGACTACGCGGGCATCATCCAGGGGATGCGCTTTAACAAAGTGGACATCGCCTGGTACGGCAACCTTTCCGCCATGGAAGCGGTGGACCGCGCCAACGGTCAGGTCTTTGCCCAGACCGTTGCGGCAGATGGTTCTCCAGGATACTGGAGCGTGCTGATCGTGAACAAAGACAGCCCGATCAACAACCTCAACGACATGATCGCCAAACGCAAAGATCTGACCTTTGGCAACGGCGATCCGAACTCTACCTCCGGCTTCCTCGTCCCTGGCTACTACGTCTTCGCGAAAAACAACATCTCCGCCAGCGACTTTAAGCGCACCGTCAACGCCAGCCACGAAACTAACGCGCTGGCCGTGGCGAACAAGCAGGTGGACGTTGCCACCAACAACACCGAGAACCTCGACAAGCTGAAGACCTCCGCACCGGACAAGCTGAAAGAGATCAAGGTTATCTGGAAATCCCCGCTGATCCCCGGCGACCCGATTGTGTGGCGCAAGAACCTGTCTGAAAGCACCAAGGACAAGGTGTACGACTTCTTTATGACCTACGGCAAAACGCCGGAAGAGAAAGCGGTCCTCGAACGTCTGGGCTGGGCACCGTTCCGCGCGTCCAGCGATCTGCAGCTGGTCCCGATTCGCCAGCTGGCGCTGTTTAAGCAGATGCAGGCCGTGAAGGACAACAAAGGGCTGAAGGAAGAGGAGAAGACCAGCAAAGTCTCTGAAATCCAGGCCCAGCTGGAAGACCTCGACCGCCTGACCGCCGCGCTGGGTGCGATGACGAGCGTGAATAAAGCGGTGCAGTAACACAAGTCCCCTCTCCCTGTGGGAGAGGGAGAACAGATTAAGGAGCCAACATGCAAACCATCACCCTCCCGCCGCCGAAGCGTAGCTGGTTCTCGCTCATAAGCTGGGCCATCCTGCTGGCGGTACTCGTTATCTCCTGGAAGGGCGCGGAGATGGATCCGCTGCTGCTCTTCAAAGATTCCGGCAACATGGCGACCTTCGCCGCCGACTTCTTCCCGCCGGATTTCAGCCAGTGGCAGGACTACCTCAGCGAAATGGCGATCACCCTGCAAATCGCCGTCTGGGGCACCGCCCTCGCCGTCGTTCTCTCCATTCCGTTCGGTCTGATGAGCGCCGAGAACATCGTACCGTGGTGGGTTTACCAGCCGATGCGTCGCCTGATGGACGCCTGTCGCGCCATCAACGAAATGGTCTTTGCGATGCTATTTGTGGTCGCCGTTGGCCTGGGTCCGTTCGCCGGCGTGATGGCACTGTTCATCCACACCACCGGCGTGCTCTCCAAGCTGCTCTCGGAAGCGGTCGAAGCCATCGAGCCCGGCCCGGTGGAAGGTATTCGCGCAACCGGCGCCAACAAAATCGAAGAGATCCTCTACGGCGTCCTGCCGCAGGTGATGCCGCTGCTGATCTCCTACTCGCTGTACCGCTTCGAGTCCAACGTTCGCTCCGCCACCGTGGTCGGTATGGTGGGCGCAGGCGGGATTGGCGTCACCCTGTGGGAAGCGATTCGCGGTTTCCAGTTCCAGCAAACCTGCGCCCTGATGGTGCTCATCATCGTCACCGTCAGCCTGCTGGATTTCCTCTCTCAACGCTTGCGTAAGCACTTCATCTGATTAGCGAGGCTTTGATTGGTATGCACTTATCCAGACATCCGACCAGTTACCCTACCCGCTGGCAAGAGATTGCGGCCAGGCTCGAAGTGGAGCTGCGCACGCATTACCGTTGCGGTGACTACCTGCCCGCCGAGCAGCAGCTTGCCGACCGCTACGAAGTGAACCGCCACACCCTGCGCCGCGCCATTGACCAGCTGGTGGAGCGCGGCTGGGTCCAACGCCGTCAGGGCGTCGGCGTGCTGGTGCTGATGCGCCCGTTTGACTACCCGCTCAACGCCCAGGCGCGTTTTAGCCAGAATCTGCTTGATCAGGGTAGCCATCCAACCAGCGAAAAGCTGCTCTCGGTCCTGCGCCCGGCCTCCCATCACGTGGCGGACGCGCTCGGGATTCAGGAGGGTGACAACGTCGTACACCTGCGTACGTTGCGCCGGGTCAACGGCGTGGCGGTCTGCCAGATTGACCACTACTTCGCGGACCTGGCCCTCTGGCCCGTGCTGCAACATTTCGCCAGCGGTTCCCTGCATGATTTCCTTCAGGACGCGACGGGTATCGCGCTCAAACGCACCCAGACGCGCATCAGCGCCCGCCGTGCACAGGCGAAAGAGAGCAAGGTGCTGGAGATCCCCAATATGGCTCCGCTGCTCTGCGTGCGCACCCTCAACCACCGTGACGGCGAGATCAACGCGACGGAATACTCCGTCAGCCTGACCCGCGCCGACATGATTGAATTCACCATGGAGCACTGAATGCACTTCGACACCTCCACCCGACAGCGCTGGATGCGCGTGCTGGCCCATAGCCAGCCTGCTGCGCTGGCCGCCCGCATGAACGCACTCGGCCTGACGCCTGACTACGACACGATCCGCGCGCCGGAGATCGGCCTGGTGCAGATCCAGGCACGCATGGGCGGCACCGGCGAGCGCTTCTTCGCCGGCGATGCCACCCTCACCCGCGCGGCTATCCGCCTTAACAGCGGCACGCTGGGTTATAGCTACGTACTTGGGCGAGACAAAACGCACGCCGAGCGCTGCGCGGTGATCGACGCGCTTTTACAGGAACACCCGCATTTCCAGACGTTAATGGAAACCCTTATTGCCCCGCTGGAAGCCGACCGCGCCGCACGCCTTGCCGCGCGTCAGGCCGAAGTGAACACCAGCCGGGTCGACTTCTTTACGCTCGTTCGCGGAGACAACGCATGACGCTTCAACCTGCTTTTACCCTGGCCGTCCAGGATGCCCAACAGAGTTTCCGTCGCCTGCTGAAGGCCATGAGCGAGCCGGGGGTGATTGTCTCCCTGCACCAGCTCTCGCAGGGCTGGCTGCCGCTGAACCTCGCCTCCACCAGCGTGCTGCTGACGCTGGCGGACAACGACACCCCGGTATGGCTGTCAGGCGCATTGCTGAACGATATCGCCAGCCAGAACCTGCGCTTTCACACCAGCGCGCCGCTGGTCGAACAGCCCCAGCAGGCGGTCTTTGCCGTGGCCGACGAACAGATCAGCCATGAACAGCTTAACGCCCTGAGCGAAGGCAGCGCCGTCGCACCGGAAACCAGCGCCACGCTGATTTTGCAGGTCTCCAGCCTGAGCGGTGGCCGCATGCTTCGCCTGACGGGCGCAGGCATCGCCGACGAGCGGATGGTCGCGCCCCAGCTGCCGGAGTGCATCATCCATGAGCTGACCGAGCGTCCGCACCCGTTCCCGCTCGGCATTGACCTGATCCTGACCTGCGGCGAGCGCCTGCTGGCAATCCCGCGGACTACCCACGTGGAGGTGTGCTGATGTACGTAGCCGTCAAAGGAGGCGAAAAGGCGATCGCCGCCGCTCATGCCTTACAGGAGCACAGACGCCGGGGCGATGAACAGCTTCCCGAGCTGAGCGTCGCCCAGATTGAGCAACAGCTTAACCTCGCGGTTGACCGCGTGATGACCGAGGGCGGCGTTGCTGACCGCGAGCTTGCAGCGCTGGCGCTGAAGCAGGCCAGCGGCGATAACGTGGAAGCCATCTTCCTGCTGCGCGCCTGGCGCACCACCGTTCCCCGTCTGGCAGTCAGCGAGCCGGTGAACACGGCGGAAATGCGCCTGGAGCGCCGAATCTCTGCCGTTTATAAAGACATTCCCGGCGGCCAGCTGCTTGGCCCGACTTACGACTACACCCATCGTCTGCTGGACTTCACTCTGCTGGCGAACGGCGAAGCCCCAACGCTCAGCACTTCAGACGTCGAACAGGAACCGTCTCCGCACGTCTTCAGCCTGCTGGCAAACCAGGGGCTGGCGAAAGCGGAAGAAGACACTGGCGCCACGCCGGACGACGTCACCCGCACGCCGCCGGTCTACCCGTGCTCACGCTCGTCCCGCCTGCAACAGCTGATGCGCGGCGACGAAGGGTATCTGCTGGCGCTGGCCTACTCCACACAGCGCGGCTACGGGCGCAACCACCCGTTCGCGGCAGAGATCCGCAGCGGCTATCTCGACGTCGAAATCGTGCCGGAAGAGCTGGGTTTTGCGGTGAACGTCGGCGAACTGCTGATGACCGAGTGCGAAATGGTCAACGGTTTCGTCGCGCCAGAGAATGAAGACCCGCATTTTACCCGCGGCTACGGGCTGGTGTTTGGCCTCGGCGAGCGCAAGGCGATGGCGATGGCGCTGGTTGACCGCGCCCTGCAGGCGCCGGACTACGGCGAGCACATTGCCGGCCCGGCGCAGGACGAAGAGTTCGTGCTGGCCCACGCGGACAACGTCGAGGCCGCAGGCTTTGTCTCGCACCTCAAGCTGCCGCACTACGTCGATTTCCAGGCCGAACTGGAACTGCTGAAACGCCTGCAACGGGAGCGCGCCAATGGCTAACTTAAGCGGCTACAACTTTGCCTATCTGGATGAGCAAACTAAACGCATGATCCGCCGCGCCATTTTAAAAGCGGTGGCTATTCCGGGCTATCAGGTGCCGTTTGGTGGCCGTGAAATGCCGATGCCGTACGGCTGGGGCACGGGCGGCATTCAGATCACCGCCAGCGTGATTGGCGAAGCGGACGTGCTGAAGGTTATCGACCAGGGCGCGGACGATACCACCAACGCCGTGTCGATCCGCAACTTCTTTAAGCGCGTGACGGGCGTCAACACCACCGAAAAAACCGAAGACGCGACGCTGATCCAGACCCGCCACCGCATTCCGGAGACTCCGCTGACGGAAGATCAGATTCTGATTTTCCAGGTGCCGATCCCGGAGCCGCTGCGCTTTATCGAGCCGCGCGAAACCGAGACCCGCACCATGCACGCGCTGGAAGAGTACGGGATCATGCAGGTCAAACTGTATGAAGACATCGCCCGCTTCGGCCATATCGCCACCACCTACGCCTACCCGGTGAAGGTCAACGGGCGCTACGTCATGGACCCGTCGCCGATCCCAAAATTCGACAATCCGAAGATGGACATGATGCCTGCCCTGCAGCTCTTTGGTGCCGGACGT
The DNA here is from genome assembly GCF_014930585.1 of Enterobacter cloacae complex sp. P43RS. Classification (NCBI taxonomy): domain Bacteria; kingdom Pseudomonadati; phylum Pseudomonadota; class Gammaproteobacteria; order Enterobacterales; family Enterobacteriaceae; genus Enterobacter; species Enterobacter cloacae complex sp. P43RS. The sequence goes on along the minus strand of NZ_JADBRJ010000013.1, from coordinate 67,087 downwards.
GAAAAACGCATCTACGCCGTACCGCCGTATACGCGTGTCGAAAGCCTGGATTTCGACGATCACCCGTTTACGGTGCAGGAGTGGGACGAGCCGTGCGCCATCTGCGGATCCAAACACAGCTATCTCGATGAAGTGGTGCTGGACGATACGGGCAAACGGATGTTTGTCTGCTCCGACACCGATTACTGCCGCCAACAGAGCGAGGCGAACGGCCAATGAAACCGCTGCTTTCGGTTAATAACCTGACCCACCTTTATGCGCCGGGAAAAGGCTTCAGCGACGTGTCGTTCGAGCTGTGGCCGGGCGAAGTGCTGGGCATTGTCGGCGAGTCCGGCTCCGGCAAAACCACCCTGCTGAAGTCCATCTCCGCGCGTCTGACGCCGCAACACGGCGAGATCCTGTATCAGGGACGCTCCCTCTACGACATAAGCGAGGCCGAGCGCCGTCGCCTGCTGCGCACCGAGTGGGGCGTGGTGCATCAGCATCCGATGGACGGCCTGCGCCGTCAGGTGTCGGCGGGAGGCAATATCGGCGAACGGCTGATGGCCACCGGCGCGCGCCACTACGGCAACATCCGCGCCACAGCACAGCACTGGCTGGAGGAGGTGGAGATCCCCGCCTCGCGCATTGACGACCTGCCAACCACCTTTTCCGGCGGTATGCAGCAGCGTTTGCAAATTGCCCGCAATCTGGTCACCCATCCAAAGCTGGTATTTATGGATGAACCCACCGGCGGGCTGGACGTCTCCGTGCAGGCCCGCCTGCTCGACCTGCTGCGCGGCCTGGTGGTGGAGCTGAACCTGGCGGTGGTGATTGTCACCCACGATCTGGGCGTTGCGCGCCTGCTGGCGGACCGCCTGCTGGTGATGAAGCAGGGTCAGGTGGTGGAAAGTGGGCTGACCGACCGCGTGCTCGACGACCCGCATCATCCATACACCCAGCTGCTGGTGTCCTCGGTATTACAGAATTAAGAGGCCAACATGATCCACGTTGAAAATGTCAGTAAGACCTTTGTGCTCCACCAGCAAAATGGCGTGCGCCTGCCGGTGCTGCAAAATGCCTCGTTAGAGGTGAGTCAGGGTGAATGCGTGGTGCTGCACGGCCACTCCGGCAGTGGTAAATCGACCCTGCTGCGCTCCCTGTACGCCAACTATTTACCGGACGAAGGCCACATCCATATTCGCCATAACGAAGAGTGGGTCGATCTGGTTCAGGCCCCGGCGCGCAAGGTGCTGGAAGTACGCCGCTCAACGATCGGCTGGGTTAGCCAGTTCCTGCGGGTGATCCCGCGGATCTCCGCCCTGGACGTGGTGATGCAGCCCCTGCTGGATCTCGGCGTGCCGCGCGAAACCTGCGCCGCCAGGGCCGCCAGCCTGCTGACGCGCCTCAACGTGCCGGAGCGCCTGTGGCACCTCGCCCCGTCGACCTTTTCCGGCGGCGAGCAGCAGCGCGTGAATATCGCGCGCGGGTTTATCGTCGACTATCCGATTTTACTGCTGGATGAACCCACCGCCTCGCTCGACGCTAAAAACAGCGCAGCGGTGATAGCGCTGATCGAACAGGCCAAAGCGCGCGGGGCGGCGATCGTCGGGATCTTCCACGACGACGCCGTCCGCAATCGCGTGGCGGACAGGCTGCACCCGATGGGGACAAACGCATGATTATCAATAATGTCAGGCTGGTGCTGGAAAATGAGGTCGTGAACGGCTCGATTGAGGTCCGGGACGGCGTCATCCGCGCGTTTGCCGAAACCCAGAGCCGCTCCCCGGAGGCGATGGACGGTGAAGGCGGCTGGCTGCTGCCGGGGCTGATTGAGCTGCACACCGATAATCTGGATAAATTCTTCACCCCGCGCCCGAAGGTGGACTGGCCCGCCCATTCGGCAATGAGCAGCCACGACGCGCTGATGGTCGCCAGCGGCATCACCACGGTGCTGGACGCGGTGGCGATCGGCGACGTGCGCGACGGCGGCGATCGTCTGGAAAATCTGGAAAAGATGATCAACGCAGTGGAGGAGACGCAAAAGCGCGGCCTCAACCGCGCCGAACACCGCCTGCACCTGCGCTGCGAGCTGCCGCATCACACCACCCTGCCGCTGTTTGAAAAGCTGGTCGGGCGCGAGCCGGTCTCGCTGGTTTCGCTGATGGATCACTCCCCGGGGCAGCGCCAGTTCGCCAACATTGAAAAGTACCGTGAATACTATCAGGGCAAATACTCGCTCAACGACGCGGAGATGGCCCGTTACGAAGAAGAGCAGCTGGCGCTTGCGGCACAATGGTCGCAGCCGAACCGTCTCTCCATTGCCGCGATGTGTCGGGACCGCAACATTGCGCTGGCCAGCCATGACGATGCCACTCACGATCACGTACGCGAATCCCACCAGCTTGGCAGCGTGATCGCCGAATTTCCCACCACGTTCGAGGCGGCAGAGGCATCGCGCAAACACGGCATGAACGTGCTGATGGGCGCGCCGAACATCGTGCGCGGCGGATCGCACTCCGGCAACGTGGCGGCAAGCAAACTCGCTTCCCTCGGCCTGCTGGATATCCTCTCGTCTGACTACTACCCCGCCAGCCTGCTGGACGCGGCCTTCCGCGTTGCAGACGACGAGGACAACCGCTTTACGCTGCCGCAGGCGATTCGACTGGTGACGAAAAACCCGGCCAGCGCGCTCAACCTTCACGACCGTGGTGAGATTGCCGAAGGCAAACGGGCAGACCTGGTGCTGGCGCACCGTAAGGGCGAGCACGTTCATATCGACCACGTCTGGCGTCAGGGAAAAAGGGTGTTCTGATGGGAAGACTCATCTGGTTAATGGGCCCGTCCGGCTCCGGGAAGGACAGCCTGCTGTCGGCGTTACGCCAGCGGGAACATTCACAGCTGCTGGTGGCGCACCGCTACATTACCCGCGCGGCGAACGCTGGCAGTGAAAACCATATCGCCCTGAGCGAGCAGGAGTTTTTTACCCGCGCCGGGCAAAATCTGCTGGCGCTGAGCTGGCACGCGAACGGCTTTTATTACGGCGTCGGCATCGAGATCGACCTCTGGCTGCACGCGGGCTTCGACGTGCTGGTTAACGGCTCGCGCGCGCATCTGCCGCAGGCCAAAGCCCGGTACGAAGCGGCGCTGCTGCCGGTCTGTTTGCAGGTTTCTCCGGATATTCTGCGCAGCCGCCTGCAAAGCCGGGGACGCGAAAATGCGCGTGAGATCGACCAGCGGCTGGAACGTGCGGCGCGCTACACCCCGTCGGGCTGTCACGTCCTCAATAACGACGGAAGTTTGCTACAGTCAGTCGAGACCTTTTTATCGCTTATTCGCCAGAAGGAGAGACAGCATGCCTGACTGCCAGCTTCGCCCCGCCACTGCCGACGATGCGCAAATTGTTTACGCCCTGATCTGTGAACTGAAGCAGGCAGAGTTCGATCACCAGGCGTTTCACGCCGGATTTCTGGCCAACCTTCAGGATCACAACATGCGCTACCAGCTTGCCGAGCTGGACGGACAGGTCGTCGGCATGATCGGCCTGCACATGCAGTTTCACCTGCACCATGCCCGCTGGATCGGCGAGATCCAGGAGCTGGTGGTGATGCCGCAGGCGCGCGGATTAAAGGTGGGCAGCCAGCTGCTGGCCTGGGCGGAAGGGGTGGCACGAGAGGCCGGCGCCGAGCTAACGGAGCTCTCCACCAGCGTGAAGCGCACGGACGCCCACCGCTTTTACGTTCGTGAGGGATATACGCAGAGCCATTTTCGATTCACCAAACCGCTGTAGAGGTGCGTTATGAGTCTGACCATCACGTTAACGGGAACCGGAAGCGCCCAGCTGGTCCCGGTCTTTGGCTGCGACTGCGCGGCGTGTCGCAGGGCGCGTTTGCAGGACAACTATCGCCGTCGCCCCTGTAGCGCGGTGGTCAAATTCAACGATGCAGTCACCCTGCTGGATGCGGGCATTCCGCACCTGATGGATGACTGGCCGGCGGGCAGCTTCCAGCAGTTTTTGCTCACGCACTATCATATGGATCACGTCCAGGGGCTGTTCCCCCTGCGCTGGGGCGTGGGCGCAACCATCCCCGTCTACGGTCCGCCGGATGAAGCGGGCTGTGACGACCTGTTTAAACACCCCGGCATTCTGGATTTCAGCCACACGGTCGAGCCGTTCGTGATGTTTGAGCTGCAGGGGCTGCGGGTCACGCCGCTGCCGCTAAACCATTCAAAACTGACCTTCGGGTATCTGCTGGAATCGGCCCATAGCCGCGTGGCGTGGCTTTCTGATACCGCCGGGCTGCCGGATAAAACGGTGACGTTTCTGCTCAACAATCAGCCACAGGCGATAATCATCGACTGCAGCCATGAACCGCGTCCGGAGACGCCGCGCAACCACAGTGATTTAAATACGGTGATTGCCCTGAACGAGGTGATCGGCTGTCCGCAGGTGATCCTGACGCACATTAGCCATCAGTTTGACGCATGGATGATGGATAACCCGCTGCCAGACGGCATTGAAGCGGGATATGACGGCATGGTACTGGTGCTGGATTAGGTTTTCTCCCTCTCCCGTGGGAGAGGGTTGGAGTGAGGGCAACAGGCCGCGCTTAGCCTCGATCGTAATCATCCTCTAACCGACGCTCATCTTCTTCTAACCGACGCCTGTCGTCGTCCAGCTGACGCTGACGCTCGTCTAAACGGCGGCGTCTGTCTTCGAGCTGCCGACGACGGTCGTCGTACTGTCGGCTGTCGATTTGACGGCTGCGGTCGTAACGATCGTCATCATCGTCATTACGGCTGCTGCTGGGGTTGTAGGCATCGTTGATCGCCTGCTGAATGTTGCCAATGGCGTCATCAATCACATCGGCATGCGCCAGTTGGCTGGTTAAAGTCAGCAGACCAAATAACAGGACGGTAGAGTAACGTTTCATAAGGCCAGACTCGCAGGGGAACTGGCCTTACGGTAATGAATGGCTGGGAACCGGGGTAGCGGAGGAATCTCAAATTACCATCACCTTCCGCAGCACCTGCGCCAGCTGCTGGCGGGTAAACGGCTTACGCAGTAACGGAACGTCCGGCAGCTGCGGGTTATGCGCCGGGCGCAAATCCTGCCCGCTGATCAGCAGCACCGGAAGCTGCGGATAATGGCTGCGCACATGGTTAATCACCTCGGCTCCGCTCAGGCTTCCCGGCAACATCAGGTCGCTGATGAACATGCCAATATCCGACGACGCCGCCAGCATGTTCAGGGCCTGCTCGCCGCTGTCCGCTTCGAGCGTCAGGTAGCCAAGCTGATGCAGCTGTTCGCACAGGGTCTGGCGAACGTCCGCCTCATCTTCCAGCACCAGTACAAGCCGCTCGTGATCCACGGACGTTGTGGCAGCCAGCGCTTCATCCTCCGAAACGGCGGGCAGCGTCGAGCGCGGGAGGTGGAGCCGCACGGTCGTTCCTTGTCCCGGCGCGCTTTCGATCTCTACCCGCCCCCCGGACTGACGCACAAAACCGTACACCATCGACAGGCCCAGCCCGCTTCCGCTTCCGGTCTGCTTGGTGGTGAAGAACGGTTCAAAAACCCGGGATTTCACCTCCTGCGACATCCCGCTGCCGCGATCGATGACCTCCAGCGCTACCATATCCTGCCTGCGTCCGTCGCTGCGGGTCACGCGCTGGTTCCAGGTGCGAATTTTGATCGCCCCGCTCTGGCCTTCCATCGCATCCCGGGCGTTCATCACCAGGTTGATAATGGCGTTTTCCAGCTGGCTGACGTCAATCCACGCGGGCCATGCCGGGGTTTGCGCTTCAATCTCCAGGGTAAGCGTGGCGGGCAGCGAGTGGCGCATCAGTTCCCGTAGGTTTTCCAGCAGGGGCAGCATCTCTACTGCATGCGGCGTCAGGGACTGTTTGCGGGAAAACGCCAGCAGGCGCTGGGTCAGCAGCGCGCCGCGTTCGGCTGCCTTCAGCGCACGGGTAATGCGCGGCGCGTCGTTTGATTCGGGGTCTGTCAGCTCAAGGCTGCCGATGATCACCGCCAGCAGGTTGTTAAAATCATGCGCCAGCCCGCCGGTCAGCTGTCCGACGGCCTTCATCTTCTGGCTGTGCAGCAGCGCCTCTTCCAGCTCCTGACGCTCGATGCGGTCGATCTCCATCTGCGTGGTTTTCTCTTTCAGCAGACGCGTGGTGTGCTCAAGCGAGGCGGTGTTGCGGGCAAAAACGTTAAACGCGCGCGCCAGCTCGCCCAGCTCGTCGCGCCGCTGCAGCGCAGGAACAGAAACATCCTGTTCACCGTGGGCAAGTCGCGACATCGCCCGGGAGATGGCCGTCAGGTTGGAGCCCAGATTGCGGTAGATATACCAGCAGGCGCAGCCGGTGATGATCAGCGCCAGCACGGCGAAGATGCTGATAAACACGCTAATGGATTGCAACTCGTGATGGCTCTGGGCCGTGCGAAGCCGGGAAGCCTGCGCCACCTGTTCAACGTACTGATTAATATCGCTATTAAGGATCGCCACCAGCGCCTTAATGTGGAACATATACCAGCTGATGGACAGATCGCTCTCCTCCAACTGCTTCGACAGCGGGGCAAGCTTGCGCAGCTCGGCGTTAAAATCGGGCAGAACGCCCTCCACGACCGGCTGTATGGCGCTTCGGGGCAGCGTGGCGGTCACGGCGTCCAGCTGCTGAACGGTAGCACGCGGCGAAGGTGTATCAATCGCGGCCGCGATCAGCCGATCCATCTCCATCAGCTGCCGCGCGTCCGGCACGTTGCTGCCGAAGCGGCGGTTGATGTCCTGAAGATGGCGTAAATAGCTCTGGCTTTGATAGAGCGAGCTCAGCAAAGCGTTACGCTCAAGATGCCGCTTTTGCCCGCGCTCCAGCATCCCCGTTACGCTTTGCTGTAATTCATTGCTTCTGCGAATAATCCGCGCCACCAGCGCCGGCTCCTGCTGCGCCAGCGGGGCATCCGCCAGCTGTTCCAGCGAGCGGCGCAGCGCCGTTTGCATCTGCTTCAGCCGCTCGGCCTCGCCTTTGTACTCCAGCGCCCCTACCACCTGCGAAAGCCGCACCGCCGCCGTTGCCACGTTGGCCGTGTCGCGCGCGAGGTTCATGCTCCCGGTCATGTCGTCCAGCGTTTGCTGTTGGACCTGCTCCTGAATCTGGCTGGCATGACGAAAGCCGAGCACCGCCACGCCGCTCACCATCAGCGTGACGGCGACCACCAGCAGGTTAAATATCAGCAGGCGACCGCGGGCGCTGGAGAAGAACGGGGGGCGTGAAGGCATGTTGACTCCGTAACTGTGATCCACATTCGCTATTCATAACTATGACAAATATGAACAGCTTCTGACATTTTGCATTTACGCACCTGTGATGAAGTGCAGATATCGACATTCACAGGAGATCCGCCATGAGCAGAACCCCGGTTTTAGAGATGCGCCACATTGCCAAAACCTTTGGCAATTTCCACGCGCTCAAGGGCGTCGATTTGACGGTCTTTCCCGGTGAGATCCACGCGCTGATGGGGGAAAACGGCGCGGGAAAAAGCACGCTGATGAAGATCCTCGCGGGGGCCTATACCGCCACCGGCGGCGAGATCCTGATCGACGGCCAGCCGTTTCACATCAAAGGGCCGAAGGACGCGCTGGCCGCAGGCATTACCCTGATTTACCAGGAGATGCAGCTCGCCCCCAATCTGACCGTCGCGGAAAATATCTTCCTCGGCAGCGAGTTGTCGCGCGGCGGGCTGGTGCAGCGCAAGGAGATGGCCGCCCAGGCGCAGGCGGTGATTGACCGTCTCGGCGCGCAGTTCAGCGCCACCGACCTGGTGATGAAGCTGACCATCGCCGAGCAGCAGCAGGTGGAAATCGCCCGCGCGCTGCACCGCAACAGCCGCATCCTGGTGATGGACGAACCCACCGCCGCCCTCTCCTCCCGCGAAACCCACCGCCTGTTCGAACTGATTTTGCGCCTGCGTGATGAAGGCATGGCGATTATCTATATCAGCCACCGCATGGCGGAGGTCTATGAACTCTCTGACCGCGTGAGCGTTCTGCGCGACGGGCAGTACGTCGGCAGCCTGACGCGCGACAAGCTGAACGCGTCTGAACTGGTGAAGATGATGGTGGGCCGCCCGCTAAGCGACCTGTTCAACAAAGAGCGCGATATCCCTCTCGGCAGCCCGCGTCTCAACGTGCACCACCTCACCGACGGTAAAAAAGTGCAGCCATGCAGCCTGCAGGTGCGCTCCGGTGAAATTGTCGGGCTGGCGGGGCTGGTCGGGGCCGGACGCTCCGAGCTGGCGCAGTTGATTTTCGGCGTGCGCAAGGCCACCGGCGGGATGATTGAGGTGGACGGCGAGCCGGTGGTGATCCACTCCCCGCGCGCGGCCATTGAAAACGGGATTGGTTTTCTCACCGAGAACCGCAAGGAACAGGGTCTGTTTCTGGAGCTGGCGGCGCAGGAGAACATCACCATGGCGACGCTGGAGCGCGACGCCACCTTCGGCATGCTTAACCGCAAAAAAGCCCAGTCAATTTCCGATGACGCTATCGCCCTGCTTAACATCCGCGTGCCCCATTCTCAGGTGCGCGCGGGCGGGCTCTCCGGCGGCAACCAGCAAAAGCTGCTGATCTCCCGCTGGGTGGCGATTGGCCCGCGCATTCTGATTCTCGACGAACCCACGCGCGGGGTGGACGTCGGTGCCAAAAGCGAGATCTACCGCATCATGAACCAGATGGCGCGCAAGGGGGTGGCGATTCTGATGATCTCCAGCGAGCTGCCGGAAGTGGTAGGCATGAGCGACCGGGTGTACGTAATGCGGGAAGGCAGCATTGCGGGTGAACTGCACGGGCGCGACATCTCTCAGGAAAATATTATGACGCTGGCAACCGGCGTGAACGACACACATCATCAGGCGGTGCAATCATGACAACTCCAACCCATCCGCAGCAGGTGGCGAAATCCGCCTCCGCCAAAAAAATGCTGATGAGCGATCTGATGCAAACGGTCGGCATTTTGCCGATTTTAATCCTGATTGTGGCGGTGTTTGGCTTTATCGCCCCGAACTTCTTTACCGAAAGTAACCTGCTCAACATTACCCGTCAGGCGTCGATCAACATCGTGCTGGCGGCGGGGATGACCTTCATCATTCTGACCGGCGGGATTGACCTCTCCGTGGGCTCGATTCTCGGCACCACGGCGGTGGCGGCGATGGTGGTCTCGCTTATTCCTGAATTTGCGATGCTCTCCATTCCGGCGGCGCTGATGCTCGGCATGGTGCTGGGGCTGTTCAACGGCGCGCTGGTGGCCTTCGCCGGGCTGCCGCCGTTTATCGTCACGCTCGGCACCTATACGGCGCTGCGCGGCGCGGCGTATCTGCTGGCGGACGGTACCACGATGATTAACTCCAACATCAGCTTCGAGTGGATCGGCAATAACTATCTCGGCCCGATTCCGTGGCTCGTCGTCATTGCCCTGGCGGTCATCGCTATCTGCTGGTTCATCCTGCGCCGCACCACGCTCGGCGTTCATATCTACGCGGTCGGCGGCAACATGCAGGCGGCGCGCTTAACCGGCATCAAAGTCTGGCTGGTGCTGCTGTTTGTCTACGGCATGAGCGGCCTGCTCTCCGGCCTCGGCGGGGTGATGAGCGCCTCGCGCCTCTACAGCGCCAACGGCAACCTCGGCACGGGTTACGAGTTGGATGCGATTGCGGCGGTGATCCTCGGCGGCACCAGCTTCGTCGGTGGGATCGGCACGATCACCGGCACGCTGGTGGGGGCGCTGATCATCGCCACCCTCAACAACGGCATGACGCTGATGGGCGTCTCCTACTTCTGGCAGCTGGTGATCAAAGGGGCGGTGATCATCATAGCGGTGCTGATCGACAAATACCGTACCCGACATCATCAAAGTGCATAACAACAATACCCTACAAGCGAGGAAGACAAGATGCGTTTGAAACCCTTAGTGACCGCGCTCTGTGCTGGCGCGCTGCTGGCCGCAACGCCGTTTGCGCAGGCAAAAGATCTGAAGTCCATCGGCGTGACGGTGGGCGACCTGGCTAACCCGTTCTTCGTGCAGATCACCAAAGGTGCCGAGCTGGAAGCGCGCAAGCTGGCTGGCGATAACGTCAAGGTGACGCTGGTTTCCAGCGGTTACGATCTGGGCCAGCAGGTGTCGCAGATCGATAACTTCATCGCCGCGAAGGTGGACATGATCATCCTCAACGCTGCGGATTCCAAAGGGATCGGCCCGGCGGTGAAGCGGGCCAAAGAAGCGGGGATCGTGGTCGTGGCGGTGGACGTGGCGGCGGAAGGGGCCGATGCGACCATCACCTCCGATAATACCCAGGCGGGGGAAATGGCCTGTAAGTACATTACCGACCGCCTGAAAGGCAAAGGCAACGTGGTGATCATCAACGGACCGCCGGTCTCCGCGGTGCAGAACCGCGTGGAAGGCTGCCAGACGGAATTCAAAAAACATCCGGACATCAAGGTGCTCTCGGACAACCAGAATGCCAAAGGCAGTCGTGAAGGCGGGCTGGAAGTGATGACCTCCCTGCTGGCGGCCAATCCGAAGATCGACGGCGTATTCGCGATTAACGATCCGACCGCGATCGGCGCCGATCTGGCGGCGAAACAGGCCCAGCGCAACGAGTTCTTTATCGTCGGCGTGGACGGTTCCCCGGACGGTGAAGAGGCGCTGAAGCGCGAAAACTCCCTGTTTGTGGCGACCCCGGCGCAGGATCCGCAGGTGATGGCGGCGAAGGCGGTGGAGATCGGCTATGACATTCTGCAGGGCAAACCTGCGCCGAAAGCGCCTGTGCTGATCCCGGTGACGATGATCGATAAAAAGAACGTCGGCACGTATAAGGGGTGGACGGTTAAATGATCCTTTTCCCTCTCCCCATGGGAGAGGGAACTGTTTTCAAGGAGTCCCCATGAAACGCTCCGACATTAACGAAATCCTCGGCCACACGCGGCAGTTCTTTTCCATGCACGACGTGCATCTCCCGCCGTTTGCCAGCTTTCCACCTACAAAATGGCAGCAGCTTGACCAGGCCGCGTGGCAGGAAGTGTTTGACCTCAAGCTCGGCTGGGACGTGACCGCTTTCGGCGGCAACAATTTCGCCGCACAGGGTCTGACGCTGTTTACCCTGCGCAACGGCTCCCCCAACGGCGTGCCGTATGAGAAATGCTACGCCGAAAAAATCATGCACGTGCGCGACGGCCAGGTGACGCCGATGCATTTTCACTGGCGCAAGCGGGAGGACATCATTAACCGGGGCGGCGGGAACCTGATCATTGAGTTATGGAATGCCGGGATGCATGAGGAGACCGAAAACACCGACGTGACCGTCACGATTGACGGCTGTCGGCAAACCCACGCTCCCGGCAGCCAGCTGCGCCTCACACCAGGGGAAAGCATCTGTCTCACGCCCGGCCTGTATCACAGCTTCTGGGGCGAACGCGGCTTTGGCGACGTGCTGGTGGGCGAAGTGTCGTCGGTGAATGACGACGAGCACGACAACCACTTTTTGCAGCCCGTTGCCCGCTATAACAACATCGAAGAAGACGAACCGGCGGTGCTGGTGCTGTGCAACGAGTACAACCTGTTTCGGAGATAAGGAGTGAATGATGCCACTGATTTCTCTTGCCGACGGTCTTGAGCACGCCAGGAAACACCGCTACGCGCTGGGCGCGTTCAACGTGCTCGACTCCCATTTCCTGCGCGCGCTGTTTGCCGCCGCAAAGCAGGAACGCTCGCCGTTTATCATCAACATCGCTGAAGTGCACTTTAAGTATGTTTCCCTGGATTCGCTGGTCGAAGCGGTCAAGTTCGAAGCCGCCCGTCACGATATTCCCGTGGTGCTGAATCTCGACCACGGTCTGCATTTCGAGGCCGTCGTGCGCGCCCTGCGCCTGGGGTTTAGCTCGGTGATGTTCGACGGCTCGACGCTGAGCTACGAGGAGAACATTCGCCAGACCCGGGAAGTGGTGAAGATGTGCCACGCGGTGGGCGTCTCGGTGGAGGCGGAGCTGGGCGCGGTCGGCGGGGATGAAGGCGGCGCGCTGTACGGACATGCGGATGAAGCGTTCTTTACCGACCCGCAGCTGGCGCGGGAGTTTGTCGATAAGACCGGCATCGACGCGCTGGCGGTCGCCATCGGCAACGCGCACGGCAAATACAAAGGCGAACCGAAGCTCGATTTCCCGCGCCTGGACGCCATTCGTCAGCAGACGGGGCTGCCGCTGGTGCTGCACGGCGGCTCCGGGATTAGCGATGCAGACTTCCGCCGCGCCATCGAGCTGGGCATTCATAAAATCAACTTCTACACCGGCATGTCGCAGGCCGCGCTCGCCGCCGTTGAGCAGCGTATGGCGAACCGCCAGCCGCTGTACGATGAGTTTGCCGAACTGCTGCTGGGGATAGAAGAGGCGATAACCGATACGGTCGCCGAGCAGATGCGCATCTTCGGCAGCGCGGGGCAGGCATAATGGAACGCAAAGGCATCATCGCCGCAGGCAATATGCTGGTGGATCACGTTCACCAGATCGTGCAGTGGCCGGAGCGCGGCTGGCTGGCGGAAATCACCCACAGCGAACGCTCAACCGGCGGCGCGCCGCTCAACGTCCTGCTGACGCTGGCGAAAATGCACGCCGGCCTGCCGCTGCAGGCGGTGGGGCTGATCGGGGAAGACGGCGACGGGGATTACATTCTGGCGATGCTCGACCAGTACCACGTCAACCGCCAGCGCGTGCAGCGCACCACCTTCGCCCCAACCTCCATGTCGCAGGTGATGACCGATCCCAGCGGGCAGCGCACCTTTTTCCACTCGCCGGGGGCCAACCGTCTGCTGGATCTTCCCGCCTTCGATCGTCTCGATGGATCGATGAAGATCTTCCATCTCGGCTACCTGCTGCTGCTCGACAGCCTGGATATGCCGGATGACGAGTTTGGCACCCGCAGCGCGCGGCTGCTGGCGCAGATGCGCGAGCAGGGGTATGAAACCTCCCTTGACCTGGTGTCCCGCAAGGGCGACCCGCGCTACCAGCCGCTGGTGCTCCCTGCCCTGCGCCATCTGGATTATCTGGTGATTAATGAACTCGAGGCCGGTGAATTTAGCGGGCTGGAGATGCGCGACGGCAACGATGCCCTGAACATCGTCCATATCGCCGATGCCGCGGCGCAGCTGCTGGCGGCAGGCGTTCGTCAGCGGGTGGTAATCCACTGCCCGGAAGGGGCATGGGGTGAAACACCGGGAGAAGCAGGCCGATGGGTTCCGTCCTGGAAGCTGGAGCAGAACGAGATTATCGGCAGCGTCGGCGCGGGCGATGCCTTTTGCGCGGGCTTTTTATACGGCTGCCATGAATCGCTGCCGCTGACAGAAAGTATTTATCTGGCGCACGCCTGCGCGCGGGCAAGCCTGCTGGCGGCCAATGCGATTGACGGCGCGAAAACGCTGGCCGAGCTGCAGCTGTTTATTAAAGAGAATACTTAGGCCGCTTTCTCGCTATGAGACACATCGGCGGCAAAAACGTAGCCCAGACCGCGCATGGTTTTGATGAGCTTAGGCTGATGCGGGTTGACCTCGATTTTTCGCCGCAGGCGCATGATCAACACGTCAATCGTGCGGTCGAATACCTCGGTACTTTCGCTGTGGGTGAGCTCAAGCAGCTGCTCGCGGCTCAGTACCCGGCGGGCATTTTGCGTGAGCGCCAGCAGCAGGCCATATTCACCCTGAGTCAGTGGCACGGCGTTACGCTGCGGATCAATCAGTTCACAGCGGGCGGTGTCCAGCGTCCAGTCGTTGAAGGTTATCCCCGCCGCACGTGGCATCGGCGCTTCGGCTGCCAGCGCTCCGGTACGACGCAGCACGGCCTTAACGCGGGCCACCACCACGCGTGGATTAAACGGTTTGCCAATATAATCGTCAGCCCCCATCTCCAGCCCCACTACCACGTCTGATTCACTGCCCAGCCCGGTTAACATGATCACCGGTAGCGCCGGGCGCTGCTTTTGCAGCTGCAGCAAAACCTGCAGGCCGTTGATGTCCGGCAGCATCATATCCAGCAGAACAAGGGCGATAGCCGGCTCCCGTTGGACCTGCCGCAGCGCATCCTGGCCGTTGTGGCAGACAAGCACGCTAAAGACGTGCTCGCTCAGCACATCCTGCAGCAGTTCACACACTGCCATATCGTCATCAACCACCAGAATCGCCGGTTTCATCATATGCTTCCGTCAGGGGATTATGTTAAGTCTGAACCATTCTGCCGTCGGCTCCAGTGAAATGAATTTTTCCGTGACGGAAATTCAACCCATGTCACATCCGCCGCTCATTCGACACGTCAATTTTGACGATTGTCTGCTTTTCGTCAGGGATTTCGTCGGGAATGCACCGTAAAGCCGGTGAGTAACCCCACTAAAAACATGGCATAGAAGCTGCATTAGTCGGTGCGAAAGATTTGATTAACTGGAGCAGACTGATGAAAAAAGTCGTCACGGTTTGCCCTTATTGTGCCTCAGGTTGCAAGATCCACCTGGTGGTCGATAACGGCAAAATCGTCCGGGCGGAGGCCGCGCAGGGGAAAACCAACCAGGGCACGCTGTGCCTGAAGGGGTATTACGGCTGGGATTTTATTAACGATACACAAATCCTCACCCCGCGCCTGAAAAACCCTATGATCCGCCGCGAGCGCGGCGGCAAGCTGGAAGCCGTCTCCTGGAACGAGGCGCTGGATTACGTCGCCACGCGCCTGAGTGCCATTAAGGCCAAGTATGGCCCGGATGCCATTCAGACCACCGGCTCCTCACGCGGGACCGGGAATGAAACCAACTACGTGATGCAAAAATTCGCGCGCGCCGTTATTGGTACCAATAACGTCGACTGCTGCGCTCGCGTCTGACACGGCCCATCGGTTGCAGGTCTGCACCAGTCGGTCGGTAACGGCGCAATGAGTAATGCTATCAATGAGATAGATAACACCGATCTGGTGTTTATCTTCGGTTATAACCCAGCGGATTCTCACCCTATCGTCGCGAACCACGTGATTCGCGCTAAACAGAACGGGGCGAAAATTATCGTCTGCGATCCGCGCAAAATCGAAACCGCGCGCATTGCGGATATGCACATTGCGCTGAAAAACGGCTCGAATATCGCGCTTTTGAATGCGATGGGGCACGTCATTATCGAGGAAAACCTGTACGACCAGGCGTTTGTCGCCACGCGTACGGAAGGGTTTGAAGAGTACCGGAAAATTGTCGAAGGCTACACGCCGGAGTCGGTAGAGGCGATAACCGGCGTGAGCGCGCAGGAGATCCGCCAGGCGGCACGGATGTATGCCGGAGCGAAAACCGCCGCCATCCTGTGGGGCATGGGCGTGACCCAGTTCTACCAGGGCGTGGAAACCGTGCGCTCCCTGACCAGCCTCGCGATGCTAACCGGGAATCTGGGCAAAGCGCACGTCGGCGTTAACCCGGTTCGCGGCCAGAATAATGTCCAGGGTGCCTGCGACATGGGCGCGCTGCCGGACACGTATCCGGGCTACCAGTACGTGAAGTACCCGGAAAACCGCGAGAAGTTCGCGAAGGCCTGGGGCGTGGAGAGCCTGCCGGCACATACCGGCTATCGCATCAGCGAGCTGCCGCACCGCGCGGCGCACGGTGAAGTGCGGGCGGCCTACATCATGGGTGAAGATCCGCTCCAGACCGACGCCGAGCTGTCTGCGGTGCGCAAAGGCTTTGAGGATCTGGAGCTGGTGATTGTCCAGGATATCTTCATGACCAAAACCGCGGCGGCGGCGGATGTGATTCTCCCATCGACCTCCTGGGGCGAGCATGAAGGCGTCTATACGGCGGCGGACCGCGGCTTCCAGCGCTTCTTTAAGGCGGTCGAGCCGAAGTGGGATTTGAAAACGGACTGGCAGATCATCAGCGAAATCGCCACCCGCATGGGCTACCCGATGCACTACAACAACACCCAGGAGATTTGGGACGAGCTGCGGCATCTGTGCCCGGACTTTTATGGGGCAACCTATGAAAAAATGGGTGAGCTGGGCTACATCCAGTGGCCGTGCCGGGACGTGTCGGAGGCCGACCAGGGGACGTCGTATCTCTTTAAAGAGAAATTTGACACCCCGAACGGGCTGGCGCAGTTCTTCACCTGCGACTGGGTTGCGCCGATCGATAAACTCACCGAGGAGTACCCGATGGTGCTCTCGACCGTGCGTGAAGTAGGTCACTACTCCTGCCGTTCAATGACCGGCAACTGCGCCGCGCTGGCGGCGCTGGCGGACGAACCGGGCTACGCGCAGATCAACACCGCCGATGCGGAGCGCCTCGGCATTGAGGATGAAGCGCTGGTGTGGGTGAATTCGCGCAAAGGCCGCATCATTACCCGCGCGCAGGTCAGCGACCGTCCAAACAAAGGGGCTGTCTATATGACCTACCAGTGGTGGATTGGTGCCTGTAACGAGCTGGTGACGGAGAACCTCAGCCCGATAACCAAAACGCCGGAGTATAAATACTGCGCCGTCAACGTTGAGCCGATTGCGGATCAGCACGCGGCGGAACAGTATGTGATCGACGAATATAACAAGCTGAAAGCACGGCTGCGTGAAAGCGCAATGGGTTGAAGCCGTTAATTAATCGTTGAATAAAGGGAGTGAGTTATTCACTCCCTTTTTATTTCCGCTTAAAACATTAAAAATATAAATTATTATTCTGGAAAGCGACTCGCAAAATAATGTAATTCGCGCAGAACAGAATTACATCTTTGCATTTTAATTCAGAAGGATAAGATGTGCGGCGGGTGCTTAAGACTTTCTGTCTTGAGCATTGTTGAGGGACAGAAAGTGGAAAGCCCCGGGAAATTTTCATTCACCCGAGGCTACCCCTCAACTACCAACAGGTTGAGAGTAGCCTCTTCTTCTTTTTTTGACAAGGAGTAAAAGGCATGACGCCATTAAAAACTGCGTTAGGCATCGTCTTTATTATCTGCCTGACGATAGTGATATTTACCTTTATTACTCGCGGTAGACTGTGCGAGTTTTCAATAAAGAGTGAACATCAGGAGGTGGCGGCGAAATTAGCCTGCGTGGCAGGCTAACCTCTACGGGCGAAACCACGGTTTCGCCCGGCTTGTAGGATGTTGAGGTCTTAATGCACCCATTTTTTTCTTTTGCTACCGCGA
Source organism: Enterobacter cloacae complex sp. P43RS (assembly GCF_014930585.1). Taxonomy (NCBI): domain Bacteria; kingdom Pseudomonadati; phylum Pseudomonadota; class Gammaproteobacteria; order Enterobacterales; family Enterobacteriaceae; genus Enterobacter; species Enterobacter cloacae complex sp. P43RS. The sequence continues at coordinate 49,914 of NZ_JADBRJ010000013.1, read as the reverse complement.
TTATACTGCGCGGCGTGTACCCAGATGATAAGAATCCATGAAAGCCATTTTTCTGTTGTTGTTATTTTTTACGTCGTTCGCCCGCGCGGATGAGATAGGCAGCCAGTATCAGAAGCAGGCGGAAGCCGGCGATGCCCGCGCCCAGTATTATCTCGCCGATACCTACTTCAGCTCCGGTGACAGAAAGCAGGCAGCGCTGTGGGCCGAGAAAGCCGCGAAAGGCGGTGATGTCGACGCCATGGGGTTACTCTCGCAGATCCTCTTTACGCAGGGGGATTACGCTCAGGCTAAAGCGCTGGCGCAGCAGGCCACCATCGCCGGCAGCAAGCGCGGCACGATTATGCTGGCGCGTATTATGGTGAACACGCAGGCGGGTAAAACCGACTATCCTCAGGCCATCAAGCTCCTGCAAACGGCGGCCGAAGATATCGACAACGACTCGGCGGTCGATGCGCAACTGCTGCTGGGGCTGATTTATGCCAACGGCGTAGAGGTGCCGCAGGATGACGTACAGGCGGCGTCATGGTTTAAGCGCAGCTCGTCCCTGTCACGTACGGGCTATGCGGAATACTGGGCAGGAATGCTGTTCCAGCAGGGTGAGAAAGGCTTTATTACGCCGAATAAGCAGAAAGCGCTCTACTGGCTAAACCTGAGCTGTACCGAAGGGTTTGATACGGGGTGTGAGGAGTTTGATGCGTTGAGCGGAGAATAACGTGCCGGGTGGCGGCTTCGCCTTACCCGGCCTACAAAACCCGTAGGCCCGGTAAGCGCAGCGCCACCGGGCTTAGGATGTTACTGGTCAGCCGTCTTATCAAAACGACCCAGCACTTCGCGTTCATACGCCAGCGCTTTTTTACGGTCGAATTTGTGTTCCCACTTGGCGATAACCAGCACCGCTAGCGCGTTACCCACCACGTTCAGCGCCGTACGCGCCATATCGAGGATACGGTCCACACCGGCGATGAACGCCAGGCCTTCCAGCGGTATACCCACGCTGCCCAGCGTCGCCAGCAGCACCACGAAGGAGACGCCCGGCACGCCTGCGATGCCCTTTGAGGTCACCATCAGCGTCAGAACCAGTACGATCTCCTGCCACAGCGACAGGTCAATGCCGTACAGCTGCGCGATAAAGATCGCCGCAATACTCTGGTACAACGTCGAGCCATCCAGGTTAAAGGAGTAGCCGGTCGGCACCACGAAGCTCGTTATCGACGCTGGCGCACCGTACGCTTCCATCTTCTCAATAATGCGCGGCAGCACGCTCTCAGAGCTTGCGGTGGAGTACGCCAGAATCAGTTCATCCTTCAGGATGCGGATCAGGATCCAGATACTCAGCCCGCACAGGCGCGCCACAATCCCCAGCACCACCAGCGCGAAGAACAGAATGGCGAAGTGCACCAGGATCACCAGCTTCGCCAGCGGCCACAGGGAGGCAAAACCAAAGTTCGCCACGGTCACGGCGATAAGCGCGAACACCCCAACCGGCGCGTAGCGCATCACCATGTGGGTCACTTTGAACATGGTTTCGGAGATAGAGCGGAACACGGTCACCAGCGGCTCACGGTGCGTTGCCGGCAGGGAGGAGAGCCCCAGACCAAACAGCACCGAGAAGAAGATGATCGGCAGCATCTCGCCTTTCGCCATGGAAGCAATGATGTTGGTCGGCACCAGCGACAGGATAGTCCCCATCAGACCGTGGGAATGGCTCTGCACGTCAGCGGTGGTGCTTTGGTATTTCGAAATATCCACCGTCGCCAGCTGTGACATATCGATCCCGGAGCCTGGCTGAAATACGTTCGCCAGCGTTATGCCGAGGATAATCGCAACCGTGGTGATCACTTCGAAATAGAGAATAGTTTTCGCGCCAATGCGACCTAACTGCTTCGCATCGCCGACGCCCGCGATACCGACCACCAGCGTCGAGATCACAATGGGCACCACAATCATCTTAATCAGATGAATAAAAATATCGCCTGCCGGAGAGAGCAGGTTCGCAATCAGCCACTCGCGGCTGTCGCTATGATAATGAAGATAACTGCCCAGCAAGATGCCCAGCACAAGGGCCAGCAGGATCTGCCAGGCCAGGCTGACTTTCAAATTTTTCATAGAAACTGACTTCCTCAATGAAATCTCCGCACCAGCAAAACTGCATGAATATGGAGACATACTGAAAGGGTATGAATTGTGTTGCGTTGGTTTATGGGATTTTTTAACGCGGCGTATGAGTATCATTTGCACGACCTGTTGCGCAAGCCTTAAAGAACGACGCATTTCACTATCAAAAGCGGTTATGACGCGAGTTTGTCATAATTCTGATAAATAACCTTTTGTTATAAAAACGCTTTTTTATAAAGAATTGTGAATAATCGGCATCGTGAATTATTTCCCTTCAAAGTTTCATTCGCTCAATTTTCAACCTGTTCAAACAATGCGTGATCTGTCGCCCAAATACTAAACAAAGCTTGTAAAGCCCCCTACTATTAACGTTTTTGCGACATATTATTAACATCTTACAAGGAGAAAAAAAGCCATGAGCCAAATACACAAACACGACATTCCCGCAAACATTGCGGACCGTTGCCTGATCACCCCGGAGCAGTACCACGAGAAATATCAGCAATCTGTTACCAACCCGGACGCCTTCTGGGGCGAGCAGGGTCACATCCTTGACTGGATCAAACCTTATCAGAAGGTGAAGAATACCTCTTTCGCGCCAGGCAACGTCTCCATTAAATGGTATCAAGACGGCACGCTGAACCTGGCGGCGAACTGCCTGGACCGCCATCTTGCCGAACGCGGCAACGAAACGGCCATTATCTGGGAAGGCGACGATGCCTCTCAGAGCAAACATATCTCTTATAAAGAGCTGCACCGCGACGTCTGCCGCTTCGCTAACGTGCTGCTGGACCAGGGGATTAAAAAAGGCGACGTGGTGGCGATCTACATGCCGATGGTGCCGGAAGCGGCAGTAGCTATGCTCGCCTGCGCGCGTATCGGCGCGATCCACTCCGTCATCTTCGGCGGCTTCTCCCCTGAAGCGGTTGCCGGGCGCATCGTTGACTCGAACTCGAAGCTGGTGATCACCGCCGACGAGGGCGTACGCGCCGGGCGCGGTATTCCGCTGAAGAAAAACGTCGATGAAGCGCTGAAAAACCCGAACGTCAAATCCATCAATAACGTCATTGTCCTCAAGCGTACCGGCGGCAAGATCGACTGGCACGAGGGGCGTGACCTGTGGTGGAGCGACCTGATTGAAAAAGCGAGCGACCAGCATCAGCCGGAAGAGATGAATGCGGAAGATCCGCTGTTTATTCTTTACACCTCCGGCTCAACCGGTAAACCGAAAGGCGTACTGCACACCACCGGCGGCTATCTGGTGTATGCGGCCACCACCTTCAAATACGTCTTCGACTACCATCCGGGCGACATCTACTGGTGTACCGCCGACGTGGGCTGGGTCACCGGACACAGCTACCTGCTGTACGGCCCGCTGGCCTGCGGCGCAACGACGCTGATGTTTGAGGGCGTACCGAACTGGCCGACCCCGGCGCGCATGTGTCAGGTGGTCGATAAGCACCAGGTCAACATTCTTTACACCGCGCCAACGGCGATCCGCGCGTTAATGGCGGAAGGCGATAAGGCCATCGAGGGCACTGACCGCTCCTCATTGCGCATCCTCGGCTCCGTGGGCGAGCCCATCAACCCGGAAGCCTGGGAGTGGTACTGGAAGAAAATCGGTAACGAGAAGTGCCCGGTGATGGACACCTGGTGGCAGACCGAAACCGGCGGCTTCATGATCACCCCAATGCCGGGTGCCACGCAGCTGAAGGCCGGCTCGGCAACCCGTCCGTTCTTCGGCGTGCAGCCTGCGCTGGTGGATAACGAAGGTAATCCGCAGGAAGGCGCCACCGAGGGTAACCTGGTGATCACAGACTCCTGGCCGGGCCAGGCGCGCACGCTGTTTGGCGATCACGAGCGCTTCGAGCAGACCTACTTCTCGACCTTTAAAAACATGTACTTCAGCGGCGACGGCGCACGCCGGGATGAAGACGGTTATTACTGGATCACCGGACGCGTGGACGACGTGCTGAACGTTTCCGGCCACCGTCTGGGTACGGCAGAGATTGAGTCCGCGCTGGTGTCGCATCCGAAGATTGCCGAAGCGGCGGTGGTCGGCATTCCTCACAACATCAAGGGCCAGGCGATCTACGCCTACGTCACCCTGAACCACGGTGAAGAGCCGTCGCCGGAGCTGTATACCGAGGTGCGCAACTGGGTACGTAAAGAGATTGGCCCGCTTGCCACGCCGGACGTACTGCACTGGACAGACTCGCTGCCGAAAACCCGTTCCGGCAAGATTATGCGCCGTATCCTGCGCAAAATCGCGGCAGGCGATACAAGCAACCTCGGCGATACCTCAACGCTTGCCGATCCTGGCGTGGTGGACAAACTGCTCGAAGAGAAGCAGGCCATCGCGATGCCATCGTAATGTTTTCTCCCTCTCCCCGTGGGAGAGGGCCGGGGTGAGGGCATCAGACCGCACCTTCCTCCCCTCACCCTAACCCTCTCCCCATAGGGGAGAGGGGATAAAACAAACCAACCTTACCTCTGGAGATTTCTGTGATGAATAACGATATTTGTCAGCAGATAGAGAATAGTGCGCACTACAGGGAGCTCGTCGATAAGCGGCAACGGTTTGCCTTCACCCTTTCCATCATCATGCTGATTATCTACGTCGGCTTTATTCTGCTGATCGCCTTTGCGCCGCACTGGCTGGGCACCCCGTTACATGAGGGCACCAGCGTGACGCGCGGTATCCCCATTGGCATTGGCGTGATCGTGATTTCGTTTGTGCTGACCGGCGTCTACGTCTGGCGCGCGAACGGTGAATTCGATCGTCTTAATAAAGCAGTGCTGCAAGAGGTAAAAGCATCATGAAGCGAATCCTGACGGCGCTAGCCGCCACACTTCCCTTTGCCGCCCACGCGGCGGATGCCATTACCGGCGAGGTACAGCGCCAGCCAACCAACTGGCAGGCGATTATCATGTTCCTGATTTTCGTGGTGCTGACGCTGTACATTACGTACTGGGCGTCGAAACGCGTTCGCTCCCGTAACGATTACTACACTGCGGGCGGCAACATTACCGGCTTCCAGAACGGCCTGGCGATTGCGGGTGACTTTATGTCCGCCGCCTCGTTCCTCGGGATCTCCGCGCTGGTGTACACCTCCGGCTATGACGGCCTGATCTACTCCCTCGGCTTCCTCGTCGGCTGGCCGATCATTCTGTTCCTGATTGCCGAACGCTTGCGCAACCTGGGACGTTACACCTTCGCTGACGTGGCATCCTATCGCCTGAAGCAGGGGCCGATTCGTACCCTCTCCGCCTGCGGCTCGCTGGTGGTGGTGGCGCTGTATCTGATCGCCCAGATGGTGGGCGCGGGCAAGCTTATCGAACTGCTGTTTGGCCTGAACTACCACGTCGCGGTGGTGCTGGTGGGCGTGCTGATGGTGATGTACGTTCTGTTCGGCGGCATGCTGGCCACCACCTGGGTGCAGATCATCAAAGCCGTACTGCTGCTGTTCGGCGCGAGCTTTATGGCCTTTATGGTGATGAAACACGTCGGCTTCAGCTTCAATAACCTGTTCACCGAAGCGATGGCTGTCCACCCGAAAGGAGAAGCGATCATGAGCCCGGGCGGGCTGGTGAAAGATCCGATCTCCGCGCTCTCTCTCGGTCTCGGCCTGATGTTTGGTACCGCTGGCCTGCCGCACATTCTGATGCGTTTCTTCACGGTGTCAGACGCGCGTGAAGCGCGTAAGAGCGTCTTCTACGCCACCGGCTTTATGGGTTACTTCTACATCCTGACCTTTATCATCGGCTTCGGCGCGATCATGCTGGTGGGCGCGAACCCGGCGTTTAAAGACGCGGCGGGTGCGCTGATTGGTGGTAACAACATGGCGGCGGTGCACCTGGCCGACGCGGTGGGCGGCAACCTGTTCCTCGGCTTTATCTCCGCCGTGGCCTTCGCCACCATCCTTGCGGTGGTCGCCGGGCTGACGCTGGCGGGCGCGTCTGCGGTATCGCACGACCTCTACGCCAACGTCTTCCGTAAAGGCGCGAGCGAGCGCGACGAGCTGAAGGTTTCCAAAATCACCGTGCTGGTGCTGGGCGTGGTCGCTATTCTGCTGGGGATCCTGTTTGAGAAGCAGAACATCGCCTTCATGGTGGGGCTGGCCTTCTCAATTGCGGCAAGCTGTAACTTCCCAATCATTCTGCTCTCCATGTACTGGTCCAAACTGACCACCCGTGGGGCGATGATAGGCGGCTGGCTCGGCCTGCTGACAGCGGTAATTCTGATGATCCTCGGCCCGACCATCTGGGTGCAGATCCTCGGTCACGAAAGCGCTATCTTCCCGTACGAGTACCCGGCGCTGTTCTCCATTGCCGTGGCGTTTATCGGTATCTGGGTCTTCTCGGCTACCGACAACTCGCCGGAGGGTAACCTGGAGCGTGAGAAATTCCGCGCCCAGTTTATCCGCTCACAAACCGGCCTCGGCGTTGAGCAGGGCCGCGCACACTAAGCCTTTCTCCCCGGTTGCTCTGGCCGGGGAGCTTAAAACATCACCCACGCCACCAGCGGCGCAATCAGCACCATCGTTACGCCCGAGAGCATCATCACCAGGCTTGCAACGACCCCTTCCTGCTGACCCAGCTCATACGAACGCGCCGTGCCTGCCCCGTGAGATGCCGCGCCAAACCCTGCTCCTTTCGCCATCCCTTCCCGAATGGACAGCCGCAGAAACAGCACATCCCCCACCGCCATGCCAAAGACGCCCGTCACCACCACAAACAGCGCCACCAGGTCCGGCTGCCCGCCGAGCGGTTTGGCGGCCGCCAGCGCAAACGGCGTGGTCACCGAGCGCACGGCCAGGCTGCGCTGAATTTCATCGGAGAGGGTAAACAGCCGCGCCAGCCAGACGGAGCTACAGACCGCCACCACCGTCGCGGTGACGACGCCCGCGCTGAGCGACATCCAGTGGCGTTTGATAATCGCCAGGTTGTCATACACCGGCACCGCAAAGGCGATAGTCGCCGGGCCGAGCAGCCACAGCAGCCAGTGGGATTCACCAATGTAGTTCTGCCAGGAGATATGGCCGAAGACTAGCATCAGCACCAGCAGGATGGGCGTGAAGACCAGCGGCATCAGCGGCAGCGTGCGAAAGCGGCGATACAGGCGCTTGTTGGCAAAGTAGATGGCGACCGTCACGATCAGGCACAGCACGCTTATCTGAAAGTTAGTCATGCTTTTGCCTGCTGATTTCGAACCGGTACACCTTATCCACCACCCAGGCGGTGGCACCCAGCACCATCAGCGTGCTCAGGGCAATAACCGTGAAGATGCGCCAGCCGTCGACCATCAGCAGCTGCGCATAGTTCACCACCGCCACCACGGCCGGAACGAAGAACAGCAGCATCTCCGCCAGCAGCCAGCGCGCGCCGGCGCGCACCCAGCTGAGGGGCAACGCGCGGCAGAGGATCAGCGCCAGCATCAGCACCATCCCTACCAGGTTGGCGGGTAAAGGCAGGTGCAGCCAGTCGACAAGATATTCCGCAAAAACAAACAGTCCCGCGTAGAGCAGTACCTGAACCGGGACCTGGAGTCGTTGCACAACGGCAGGCGTAACACGGCTTAACGCCACGGCCATGGGTTTTTTCCTCAGAATTGAGACGAGGCGCCAGTATAGTGAGCGTACGTCATCGACTGAAATGAATTAAAATCATCGAAGGTATAGTTTCGAGGAATAATCATGGACATAAGAACGCTGCGCTATTTTGTCGAGGTGGTTCGCCAGCAAAGTTTTACCCGCGCAGCGGAGAAGTTGTTCGTTACCCAGCCAACCATCAGCAAAATGCTGAAAAACCTCGAAGACGAGCTGAACTGTACCCTGCTGATCCGCGACGGACGCAAGCTGCTGCTGACCGATACCGGACGCGTGGTGTTCGAGCGCGGGCTGGCGATCCTGGCGGAGTTCCGCCAGCTTGAGGCCGAGCTTGCGGACATCAACCACCTGACGAAAGGTCTGCTGCGGCTCGGCATTCCGCCGATGGTTGGCATGATGATGGCCGGGCCGATAAGCCTGTTCCGCCAGCGCTACCCCGGCGTTGAGCTTAAAATATCTGAGTTTGGCGGCCTGACCGTGCAGCAGGCGGTGATCAACGGCGAGCTGGACGTGGCGATGACGGCCCTTCCCGTGGAGGAAGAGAGCGGGCTGGCAACGCTGCCGCTGTTCAGCCATCCGCTGTGCGTGCTGGTGCCCCGCTCCGGCGACTGGCTGAAGATAGACTCAGTGAAGCCCGATCTGCTCGGCGAACACCCGCTGCTGATCTACAACGAAGACTTCGCCTTAAGCCGCCAGTTGATGACTCTGTTTAACCACCATAACGTGAAGCCGCGCATTGCGGTACGCAGCGGCCAGTGGGATTTCCTGGCGGCAATGGTGCAGGCGGGCGTGGGAATTGCCATTCTGCCGCAGCCGATCTGCGAGCGGCTTGATAAAAACACGCTCCGCTGGATCCCGCTGGAGAGTGACCTGCACTGGCAGTTGGGGATGATTTGGCGTGAAGGAGTGTATCTTTCGCACAGCGCACAGGCGTGGCTGCAATGTTGTGAGGGGTTTTGGGTGCGGTCTGAATAGTGCCGGGTGGCGGCTTCGCCTTACCCGGCCTACGGTTCAAACGTAGGCCCGGTAAGCGTAGCGCCACCGGGCAACAACGCGCTACTGATTCTCTATTAACAGCGCTTCTAACAGGTCCAGATCGTGCAGCAGCTTTTGCAGCGTCTCGTTGCTGATCTGACGCGTCGCGCGCAGGTGATACAGCTCGGCACGCTCGGAGCGCAGCGCCGCCAGACGGAAACGACGCTCGAGGTTCTCTTCCTGCAACGAACTTTCCACGTCGTTACGTCCGTCAGCACGACGGCGCAAATTACCAATCACGCGTGAACTGACTTCCTTCAGCAGCTGGTTATCAATGTTCTCTTCGGCATCGGCAGCCAGACGCTCCTCCATCTTCTCAATGGCGACAATCGCGACTTCTGCCGTCGCCGCACGGGCTATCCGCTCCTCTTTGTGCTGTTGGGTCGAGTCACCGGCATCAATGTGCTGGAGTAAAATCGGCAGCATAATCACGCCGACAAACAGCGAGAAGAGAATCACGCCCGCCGCCAGGAACACCAGTTCGTAGCGCGCCGGGAAGACGTCGCCCGTCGGCAGCAGCAGCGGAATAGAGAGCACACCGGCGAGGGTTATCGCCCCGCGTACGCCCGCGAAGGAGGCAATCAGCAGCTCGCGCGTGGTCCAGGAGCCGAACTCCATCGGCTTTTTCGTCAGGAAGCGGACGCTGAACTTTTTCATCGTCCACAGCCAGCCGAAACGCACCAACATTAATGCCATGTAGATCAGCACGATATCGGTAAACAGCATCCAGACTTCAACGTTTGGATCCGCCTCCGCCGCGATCAGCGAGGATTCCATAATGCCCGGCAGTTGCAGGCCCAGCAGCAGGAAGACCATGCCGTTAAAGACAAACTCCAGCATCGCCCAGGTGCTGTTGGCGCGCAGGCGCATCGCCAGTGGCGCGCGGCGCATCACGCCGGAACGGGTGATGGTCATCCCCGCCGCTACCGCCGCCAGAATGCCCGAGACGCCGATATGTTCAGCGATAAGGTAAGAGGCAAACGGCAGCAGGAACAGCAGAACGATTTGTGTCGCCGGTTCATCGCCGCCCCAGCGGCTGAGGAAGCGCAGCGAACGACCGTACAGCCAGCTCACCACGAAGCCCGCGAGAATACCGCCAATCGCCACCTTGAAGAATTCCAGGGTCGCGCCACCAATGGTAAAGACCATGGTGCCCATGGCTACCGCCACGGCAAACTTCAGGGCCACCAGGCCGGAAGCGTCGTTCATCAACGCCTCGCCCTGCAAAATGCCCATTATTTTCTTCGGAATGCGCCCTTCACCCACAATGCCGGAAAGGGCCACGGCGTCGGTCGGCGACAGCACGGCGGCCAGCGCAAAGGCGGGAATTAACGGGATACCCGGTACGGCCCAGTAGATCAGGAAACCAATCCCGACCACGGTAACGACCACCAGCGCCAGCGCCAGGCCGAAGATCTCTCGCCCGTGCTCAAGAAATTCGCGCGTCGGCGTTTTCCACCCATCGGCAAACAGCAGCGGCGGGATAAACAGCACGAGGAAAAGTTCCGGATCGAACTCCACGTGCAGACCGAACGTCGGCCACGCCAGCAGCGCGCCGATGGCTATTTGCATTAAAGGCAGGGGGACCTGGAAGGGCAGTACGCGTGTAACCACCCCGGATAATGAGACCACAAGGGTCATGATGAGTATTGTGAAGAAAATTTCCATGCGTTCCCTGTTTGCTGTGTTTCTTTTTAAGCCAAACCTGAGGCGTCGTGCCTCTTATTCTATCCTCTCCAGAGTAACGCAAAAGGCAACGGGATGAGTCCTGAAAATAAAAACGGGCGGCCTGAGCCACCCGTTTTCGCATCAATGGATAATTTAGATTGCCCAGCCGCCCGCGTAGAACGCGACCAGCGCAACGGCGATCACCACGGTGCCGATGTTCAGCTTGCGCCACTCACCGGAGACCAGGCGGCCAATCACCAGCGAGGCGAAGCCGATCATGATGCCGGTCACGATGTTACAGGTCAGGACGATAAACACTGCGGTAATCAGGCCGGACATCGCATCCACGAAGTCCGCAAAATCGATTTTCGCCACGTTGCTCAGCATCAGCAGGCCGACGTACATCAGCGCTGGCGCGGTCGCATACGCAGGCACCAGGTAGGAGAGCGGAGAGAGGAACAGGATCAGCAGGAACAGCACGCCGACGGTGATGGCCGTCAGGCCGGTTTTACCGCCTGCCGCCGTACCCGCTGCAGATTCGATGTACACCGCCGCAGGCGCCGCCCCCACCAGACCAGAGAAGACGCTGCTCAGGGAGTCGGTGGTCAGCGCTTTGCCGCCATCAATAATCTGACCGTCTTTATCCAGCAGGTTGGCCTGACCGGCCACCGCGCGAATGGTACCGGTGGCGTCAAATACCGCGGTCATCACCAGCGCCAGCACGCTTGGCAGGATCACCGGGTTCAGCGCGCCGACGATATCCAGGCTGCCGATCAGGGAGTTGCCTTTGTCATCGCTCAGCGACGGCATGGCGAAAATACCGGAGAAGTGAACGGTCGGATCGAAAATCAGGCCGACGATGGAAATGCCAATAATGGTCAGCAAAATGCCGCCCGGCACCTTCAGTTTTTCCAGGCCGATAATCACCGCCAGACCGATGAGCGACATAATGACCGGGAAGCTCGCGAAATGACCGAGCGCTACCGGCAGGCCGTCCAGCGGGTTCTTGATGACCAGACCCACGCCGTTGGCAGCGATCAGCAGCAGGAACAGGCCGATACCGATACCGGTGCCGTGCGCCACGCCCTGCGGCAGGTTGCGCAAAATCCAGCTACGGATGCCGGTGGCAGAAATAACGGTAAACAGTACGCCCATCAGGAACACGGCGCCGAGGGCAACCGGTACGCTGATCTGCTGGCCCAGCACCAGACTGAACGCGGTAAAGGCGGTCAAAGAGATGGCGCAACCAATCGCCAGCGGCAGGTTCGCCCACAGGCCCATTACGATGGAGCCCACGCCAGCCACCAGGCAGGTGGCGACAAAGACAGCCGCAGGCGGGAAGCCCGCCTTGCCCAGCATGCCCGGCACCACGATGACGGAGTAAACCATCGCCAGAAACGTGGTCAGACCGGCAACGACTTCCTGGCGCACGGTGCTGCCACGAGCCGAAATTTTAAACATGGCGTCAAGTGAACCGCCGGTACGCGCAGATGGCGTAGACATAGAAAACATCCCCTGAGAGTTTTTATAGAACGTCCATAAGCGTGGTGGAGACACCGCTGCCAGCTAAAACGTCAAATCCGTGTGTTGCGTTTGCGACGAAAGGGCGTCACAAAAAAAGCAAACGTTTAGCTCCGCGCTTATAAAACGGGTGGTCAAATTAAGGCAAACGATTATCCAGCCTAATACCCGCCCTTTTCAACTGAACTTTGTCGTTTTTCGCTAAAATTCACTTATGACGATGAAGAAATAAACAGAGGATGCGCAAACGTTATCGTCTATGCGCAATTTGTTTACATTTCAATCCTCGCCCGGGATCGTTAACGGGCCACCTTGTTGCAGGGTTCTTTGCCAGCCAGGACTCGTTTCCACTTTTTGCTTCCATGCCTGAATATGCGGCAGATTAGCAATGCCGCCGCGCGCCAGCAGGGCAAAGAGGGGGAAGCTCATCTGAATGTCGGCCATGCTTAACGTCTCTCCGGCAAACCAGCTGTTTTTAGCAAGATGTGAGTCAATAAAGCGCGCATGGGTCTCCAGCTGGGGGTTGAGATACGCTTTCTGTACCCCCTGCCCCAGCGCCTTGCCCAGCGTTCGGATGCCAAACGGCACGGGCGGCTTGCCCAGGCTGCTGAAGACCAGCTTCATGAGCAGCAGCGGCATCAGCGACCCTTCTGCGTAATGCAGCCAGAAGCGGTATTGCACCTTATGCGCGGGGTCTAAAGGCTTCAGCCGCGATTCGGCATCATAGGTTTCCTGCAGATACTCCAGAATGGCGCCTGACTCCGCAAGGATCAGCCCGTTATCTTCAATGACCGGCGATTTGCCCAACGGATGCACCTTTTTGAGGGACTCGGGTGCCAGCATGTTCTTTTCGCGCTGGTAGTGAACAATCTCATAAGGCAGGGCGAGCTCTTCCAGCGCCCAGATCACGCGGTGCGAGCGCGACTGGTTAAGGTGATGTACCGTGAGCATGATTTTCTCCTGTTATTCATACTTTTTAACTATAGAAAATCGAACAACACCGCGAAAAAATTTCGTCTAAAAAACGGCTAGCGCGGCTGGCGAAAAAACGGGTCTTGCATAGAATTAAAGTGTCAGCACAATCCGGAACCTCCCCAACCAGCTCGACACGAGGGGTGCTGATGTCGGGGGAAACCCTCCCGTGAACCAGCGGGATAGAGAGAAAGACAAAGACCGGGAAAAACTAAAGCGCCCTTAGTGGCGCTTTAGTTCTTTATTATGCTTTTTGCCGCAAGAACTTAATCCTCCTCCAGCAGCCGCGCCCCGGTCCCCTGCTCGCCCAGCCTGTCGCCAGGGTTACGTAGCGGGCAGTCGCTACGGGACAGGCAGCCGCAGCCGATACAGCCGTCCAGCTCGTCACGCAGCGCCACCAGCGTGTGGATACGCCTGTCCAGCTCTTCACGCCACTGGGACGAAAGCTCTTTCCACTCTTTCGGGCTAAGCGTATGCCCTTCCGGCAACACGCCGAATGCCTCACCGATTGTCGCCAGGGGAATGCCGATGCGTTGCGCAATTTTGATAATCGCCACGTAGCGGAGCACGTCACGGGTGTAGCGGCGCTGGTTTCCGCCGTTACGGATGCTTTTAATTAACCCTTTGCTTTCATAGAAGTGGAGCGCCGATACCGCAACGCCGCTTCGCTTTGCCACTTCGCCGGGGGTTAAAAGCGCTTTAATGCGCGGCAATCTCTTTTCCATAAAACCTCTTTACCTCAAGTTAACTTGAGGAATTATACTCCCCCGCAGAGAAAACGACGAATCAACCGAGAAAGTTGTATCTACAGAGGGGCAACCTTATGTCGCATCAGCAAATTATTCAGACACTTATTGAATGGATTGACGATCATATCGACCAACCGTTGAACATTGATGTGGTCGCAAAAAAATCGGGCTATTCGAAATGGTATTTACAGAGAATGTTCCGCACGGTCATGCACCAGACGCTGGGGGAGTACATTCGCCAGCGCAGGCTCCTGCTGGCGGCGCAGGCGTTACGCTCAACGCAGCGGCCGATTTTTGATATCGCGATGGATCTTGGCTATGTCTCGCAACAAACCTTTTCCCGCGTGTTTCGCCGCGAGTTTGACCGTACGCCGAGCGATTATCGCCACCAGTTGAATTAATGCATATCAGTGCAAAGGTTGCTGCTGCCAGGTCATAAACTCCTGGGGCGGCATCGCTTTCGCGAAGTGCCATCCCTGACAGAACTCAACGCCGCGCTTCAACAGCCAGCTCACCTGCTCAGCCGTCTCAACCCCTTCCGCAATGGTTTTAAGCCGCAGGCTTTGCGCCATCTCGATAATATGCTCGGCGATCAGGTGGCTGGTACTGTTGGTGGTTAAGGTGTCGATAAACGATTTATCGATTTTCAGAATATCCACGTTCAACGAGTAGAGGTTGTGCAGGTTGGAATAACCGGTCCCGAAATCATCGATCGCCACTTCATAGCCCGCCTGACGGAAGGCCTGAATCACCGGCGTGGTTTTTGGCACATCGATAAAGCCGCGTTCCGTCACTTCAATTTTAATTTGCTGGGCGCGTACGGCGTAGTGCCGGGCCTTGTCAGAAATCATGGCGATCAGCCGCGAGGAGTGGAAGTCCGTGGCCGACAGGTTGATCGAAATATAGAGATGCGGATGCGCCGCCAGGAAATGGCCCAGATCGCTGAATACCTCCTCAACGACATAATCCGTGATCCGCTCGCTCATTCCCTCTTTTTCCGCAAGCGGAATAAACTCAGCCGGGCTCATTACCTGCCCATTGAAACCAGGCCAACGCAACAGCGCCTCTGCCCCCACACACTGGTTGTTCTTGATATCAATAATCGGCTGATAGTGCACACAAAGCTGGCGCTTGTTCAGCGCCCGGTGCAGTAAGCGCCCCGGCGAATTAAGCTCACGATGGGTGCGGGACCACACCAGCAAAATAATAATGCTGCAGATCATTCCCAGCGGTAGCGTCAACGTCGCCTGGTGATAGAGCGTTTCATAAAAACGTTTATCTGACGTCGACACGATGGCGGCAATAGGCCGATTTGTCGATTTCACGACGGTATAGAAACGGTTATCTTTTTGAAATACCGATTCCTTATCCCGAATCATCGAATTTAATAAAGTCGCATTGGCTTTCTGGCTGACGGAAAAGAAGGCATTAGTTACCGTGTCGTATACCCCCCATGCGAGGGAATGATCGGTAGACATCACTTCACTGTAAGAAAGCGGATTGACCACCACGACATAATTTCCGCGCTGCATATATGTCATTTTATAGCCAGTATAAAATGGCGTATCGCGAAAATAATAGATAGCAACGTCAGGTTTACGCGTGTAATTAGCGACCGGAATGACGTAGGGTTGATCCGGTGTAAAAACGGTCGAACAAAGAAAATTCTGACCTTCAGCATAAATTAAATCGGCGACAAACAGGCGGCCACGAACAACGTTCAACATATATTGACGATGTTCCGGCGTACAACGTTCACCCTGATATTTTTCTGCCTCGCCCCTGGCCAGTTCAACTTGTTGAATTACCAGTTCTGTTTTGTCTAAAGCCAGTTCAGCAAATGTCCGTAGCTGAGCGCTCGTTTCCGACTCGGCTCGTAGCTGGGCAAACCATAGAGCAAGCATCACCGGCAGCATAACTACCATGATGATCCCTACCACTCTGAGCATTTTGCGCCGCGCGCTACGATTCATTTCCCGCCCTATATCCCTGCATGTTGTACGCCTGTAGTAATGAAGGCCGGATGCTTTGTTAAACAGGTGATTACGTTGCATGAATCATGCGAAGTTAGCAACTGACTTTTAGTATTAAAAATCTTAAATTTCGTTATGACGATAATATTTTCCCGTAAGCTAAACTGTAAGTATTCGTTCCGTTTTAATTAAGGAAAATAATTATCCATCGCGTACGGGAGGTTTGAAGAGAACACAACAGAGGATCGCTGATTAAGCAAAACTTCTGGCGGCATGAAAAAAGTACAACACCAACGTGACGTTTTATCCTATTTCTGCGGGTATATTTTGTTCGTTGTTTTATAAATAATCAGACATCACCACAATATTATCAGAAAATAATGCGCCCCCTAAAAACGGCACGGCTGGCCGTCTCTCTGCCTCCAGATGCTCTTCCCCACTTACCCGACGGGATTACCTCAGCGCGTTGTGGATCCGCCTCCCCCTGTGCGAAGGCGGTCCCGAACCGCATGCTCTTTTTTTCGGGTAATAAAATCCCCTTTTTTGGCTACGCAGGCACTGGCTAATAAATCAACAAATGTGATATAGTTCACACATATTGTGTAACGAGAAACACTGTTTCATTCAGTTCGTCTGTTTTGTAGAGGATGGGTTTTATGGCAACCATTACTACCAGCATGGTTCTCCTGCGCTGGCCCTTGTTGAGCGCGGTTTTGATGTTTTTAGCCAGCACGCTGAACATTCAGTTTCGTAAATCCGACTACGCGGGTCTTGCCGTCATAAGTACCCTGTTAGGGCTTGGCGCGGCCTGCTGGTTCGCAACGGGCCTGCTGGGCATTACCCTGCTGGATATGGCCGCGGTCTGGGAAAATATAAAAGTGGTGATGGTTGAGGCGATGAAACACACCCCACCAGACTGGCCGATGGTGATTACCTGATCCCTTCAGCAATAAAAAAACCCAGACGATGTCTGGGTTTTTTGTTTTAGCATCCGTTGATCAGAACGGGATATCGTCGTCGAAGTCCATTGGCGGTTCGTTAGACGGAGCAGGAGCAGACTGCTGCTGCGGACGAGACTGCGCGCCGCCGCTGAACTGGTTGCCGCCCTGCGGCTGCTGAGGCTGACCCCAACCACCCTGCTGCTGGTTCTGACCGCCACCTGCCGGTGCGCCACCGCCCTGACGGCCACCCAGCATTTGCATGGTGCCGCCCACGTTCACCACCACTTCCGTGGTGTATTTTTCCTGACCGGATTGGTCGGTCCATTTGCGGGTACGCAGCTGGCCTTCGATATAGACCTGAGAACCTTTACGCAGATACTCACCGGCTACTTCTGCCAGTTTGCCAAACAGCACAACGCGGTGCCATTCGGTCTGCTCTTTCATTTCACCGGTCGCTTTATCACGCCAGGATTCGGAAGTAGCCAGCGTAATGTTGGCAACTGCGCCACCACTCGGCATGTAGCGTACTTCCGGGTCCTGGCCCAGATTACCGACGAGAATCACCTTGTTTACGCCTCTGCTGGCCATGTTCGTGTCTCCTGAATACGTTTCTTAATAGTGTAAACGCGCGAGTGTACCATTTCCATGCTGCACTTTGATAGTTGCGTAGCACGTTCCAGAGTTCTCCCGCGAACTCAACATTGTTACACAGTGAATCAGAAAATGCATTCCAATACTGTATATTCAAACAGGTCATTTTGTGTCATAATTAGCCGTTTCTGACAGCCGTTTGTCCTTCAAACAAACCAGGCAATCCGTGTTCCAACCGGGAAAGGTGAATGGATAAGATCGAAGTTCGGGGCGCCCGCACCCATAATCTCAAGAATATCAACCTCATAATCCCTCGCGACAAACTCATCGTCGTGACCGGGCTTTCGGGGTCTGGCAAATCCTCACTGGCTTTCGACACCTTGTATGCCGAAGGACAGCGTCGTTACGTCGAATCACTTTCTGCGTACGCGCGTCAGTTCCTGTCGCTGATGGAAAAACCGGATGTCGATCATATTGAAGGGTTATCGCCTGCTATCTCTATTGAGCAGAAGTCTACCTCGCATAATCCGCGTTCAACGGTCGGTACCATTACCGAAATTCACGACTACCTGCGTCTGCTGTATGCCCGCGTGGGTGAGCCGCGCTGCCCGGACCACGATGTCCCGCTGGCGGCACAGACCGTGAGCCAGATGGTGGATAACGTGCTGTCGCAGCCGGAAGGCAAACGCCTGATGCTGCTGGCACCGATCATCAAAGAGCGTAAAGGCGAGCACACCAAAACGCTGGAGAACCTGGCAAGCCAGGGCTATATCCGCGCCCGTATCGACGGCGAAGTGTGTGACCTGTCCGATCCGCCAAAGCTTGAGCTGCAAAAGAAACACACCATCGAAGTGGTGATTGACCGCTTTAAGGTGCGTGACGATCTCGCCACGCGTCTGGCTGAATCCTTTGAAACCGCGCTGGAACTCTCTGGCGGCACGGCCGTGGTCTCCGACATGGACGACCCGAAAGCGGAAGAGCTGCTCTTCTCCGCCAACTTCGCCTGCCCGATTTGCGGCTACAGCATGCGCGAGCTGGAACCGCGCCTGTTCTCGTTCAACAACCCGGCGGGCGCGTGCCCGACCTGTGACGGTCTGGGCGTACAGCAGTATTTCGATCCGGATCGCGTGATCCAGAACCCCGAGCTGTCGCTCGCGGGCGGTGCGATTCGCGGCTGGGATAAGCGTAACTTCTACTACTTCCAGATGCTGAAGTCCCTGGCGGAGCACTACAAATTCGACGTTGAAGCGCCGTGGGCGAGCCTGAGCCCGAACGTGCACAAAGTGATCCTGTTCGGTTCCGGCAAAGAGAACATCGAGTTCAAATATATGAACGATCGCGGCGATACCTCTGTGCGTCGCCACCCGTTCGAAGGGGTGCTGCACAATATGGAGCGCCGCTACAAAGAGACCGAATCCAGCGCGGTGCGCGAGGAGCTGGCGAAGTTCATCAGCAACCGCTCCTGCGCCACCTGCGAGGGCACGCGTCTGCGTCGCGAAGCGCGCCACGTGTTTGTGGAAAACACGGCGCTGCCGACCATCTCAGACATGAGCATCGGCCACGCAATGGACTTCTTCAACAACCTGAAGCTTTCCGGCCAGCGTGCGAAAATCGCCGAAAAAGTGCTGAAAGAGATCGGCGATCGCCTCAAGTTTCTCGTGAACGTTGGCCTGAACTACCTGACGCTTTCCCGCTCGGCGGAAACGCTCTCCGGCGGTGAAGCCCAGCGTATCCGTCTGGCGAGCCAGATTGGCGCGGGCTTAGTCGGCGTGATGTACGTGCTGGATGAACCGTCCATCGGCCTGCACCAGCGCGACAACGAGCGTCTGCTCGGCACACTGATCCACCTGCGCAATCTCGGCAACACGGTAATCGTGGTGGAGCACGACGAAGACGCAATTCGCGCCGCAGACCACGTGATCGACATCGGCCCGGGCGCGGGCGTGCACGGCGGCCATGTGGTGGCGGAAGGTACGCTGAAGGACATTATGGCGGTGCCCGAGTCGCTGACCGGCCAGTACATGAGCGGCAAGCGCAAAATTGAAGTGCCAAAACAGCGCGTCGCGGCGAACCCGGAAAAAGTGCTGAAGCTCACAGGAGCGCGCGGCAACAACCTGAAGGACGTCACCCTGACGCTGCCGGTTGGCCTGTTTACCTGCATTACCGGCGTGTCCGGTTCCGGTAAATCGACGCTGATCAACGATACGCTGTTCCCGATTGCGCAGACGGCGCTGAACGGCGCGACGCTGGCCGAGCCTGCACCGTACCGCGATATTCAGGGGCTGGAGCATTTCGACAAGGTTATCGACATCGACCAGAGCCCGATTGGCCGTACGCCGCGTTCCAACCCGGCGACCTATACCGGCGTCTTCACGCCCGTACGTGAACTCTTCGCCGGCGTACCGGAAGCGCGTTCGCGCGGGTATACGCCAGGACGTTTCAGCTTTAACGTGCGCGGCGGCCGCTGTGAAGCGTGTCAGGGCGACGGCGTGATCAAGGTTGAGATGCACTTCCTGCCGGATATCTACGTGCCGTGCGACCAGTGCAAAGGCAAGCGCTATAACCGAGAAACGCTGGAGATTAAGTACAAAGGCAAGACCATCCACGAAGTGCTGGACATGACCATCGAAGAGGCGCGCGAGTTCTTTGACGCCGTCCCTGCGCTGGCGCGTAAGCTGCAGACGCTGATGGACGTAGGCCTGACCTACATTCGCCTGGGGCAGTCAGCAACAACCCTGTCCGGCGGTGAGGCGCAGCGCGTGAAGCTGGCGCGCGAGCTGTCCAAGCGTGGTACCGGCCAGACGCTCTACATTCTGGATGAGCCGACCACCGGCCTGCACTTTGCGGATATCCAGCAGTTGCTTGAGGTGCTGCATCAGCTGCGCGATCAGGGCAACACGATTGTGGTCATCGAACATAATCTGGACGTGATTAAAACCGCGGACTGGATTGTCGATCTCGGCCCGGAAGGCGGCAGCGGCGGGGGTGAAATCCTCGTCTCCGGTACGCCAGAGACCGTTGCAGAGTGCGAAGCCTCGCACACCGCGCGCTTCCTTAAACCGTTGCTGTAATTGTTACACGGAGAGCTGCTGTCGGGTCGCTTCCGGCAGCAGCTCAACCGCCTGCTTGTAGGACGCATCCACCAGATAGTAAATTTGCGAGCCGGGCAGCGAGCCGTCCAGATAAACGGTACTCCAGTGCGCCTTATTGAGGTGCTGGCTCGGCCTCACATCATCATGCTGCTGACGTAATAGGTCCGCCAGTTCCGGGCTGGTTTTCAGCGACGCCGCCGGGCGCCCTTCAACCTCTTTCACCATCGCAAACAGCACGTCTCCCACTTTGATCTGCGTGGCTTTCCAGTCGCTGTGAACGCTTTGTTCCGCGCCAGGCTTGCTCATGCAGTACTGAAGTATCTCCGAAATTGTCATCTTTATTCCCCTTGTAGCGTTGCGATAATTTTACGCGAACCACCGTGAATGCGATGTTCTCCCAGCCAGATCCCTTGCCACGTTCCCAGCATTAGCCGCCCGTTATGAACCGGCAGCATCAGCGATACGCCCAGCAGAGAAGATTTGATATGCGAAGGCATGTCATCTGCGCCTTCATAATCGTGCTCGTAGGGGGCGTTGTCCGGAACCGTCTTCAGGAAATGGTGTTCCATATCAGACCGGACGGTAGGGTCGCAATTTTCATTAAGCGTGAGGGAGGCTGACGTGTGCTGAAGCAGCAGATGCAGTAAACCCGTTTTGACGCGCGACAGGTCGCGGAGTTGCCCGATGACTTCGTCCGTCACAAGGTGAAACCCGCGGGGTTTAGCGCTTAAGGTCAGGGTCTGTTGATACCACATGAGCTGCTCCGTTCTGAAAGATGAATCTTTCTAAGTGTGCAGCAAGAAGGCGAAAGGTAAAACCCGCAGCGGCGGATTTGTTCAAAAAAGAATCAAACCCGCCGCTCAAGAACTAATACTCGGAGTTAACAATCACCTCCTCGCCAAACTTGCCTGCCATCGGCAGCGGTCGATAGGTCGAGTTAGAGGCACGCAGCACCCGGATCGCTCTGGCTCCCACATCCTGCGCCGCGGTAATGTCGTTATCCGAATCACCGTAGAACACTTTGATGTTTTTCTGCTCCAGCCACTGGGTTTTGGTGTTTTGTCCCTCTTTATCACCGGCAAAAATGACCGGATTCATGCTGGCTGCCGGGATCTGAAAATCGTCCTGCAGGGTTTTGGATACAGTCTCCGTTTTGGTCTGGCTACGGCCGGTGACAAAGAAAATGCTGTCGCCGCGCTTAACGTGCATGGCGATCAGCGCGCGGGCCACCTCTTTCGGAATGCTGAACTCATCCCAGCCGTTGTTCATTTTTTCCCAGAACTCCGGGTTCTTCAGATACGCTTCGCTGTCCGGAGAATATGTTTTCTTGCCACGCCAGAAGCCAGGGCTTGAGAACAGCACGGTATCGTCAATGTCGAAGCCCACGGCCATTGGCGGGCGGCCCACCAGGCTGTTTTCGATTTGGGCCACGGAAACCCAGTGAATGGGTGCCTGCTCGGCAAGGATGGCGGCGGTGGTACCGGTGTAAAGCGGCGTCGGTGCGGAAGCTCGCGCGACGACGGCGCTATTAAGCGAGAACAATAAGCAGGCGGCGCTGAGCGCCAGTGTGATCTTGCGCATATTTTCCCCTGAATATTCAGTTTGTTATCTTTATATTTTGAGTGGATGGTCAAAAATCTATCCGACCATAACCCCAGCGGGAGGGGAAGGAAAGGAGTTTTTACTTATAAAGATGAATAAAAAGAAGACGATCACAAAGTGCCGGGGGACGTGTTTATGCGGTCTGATGCCCTCACCCCAGCCCTCTCCCGGTGGGAGAGGGCTGGGTTAGTGAGCATTTACATTACAGCAGCAAACGCCTGCGCCACGCGCTGGACGTTGCCGGCATTCAGGCCCGCCACGCACATACGGCCGCTGGCGATCAGGTAGACGCCGAACTCGTCACGCAGGCGATCGACCTGTGCCGCGCTCAGTCCGGTATAGCTGAACATCCCGCGCTGCTTGAGCAGATAGTCGAAGTTATACCCCGGCACCGCCTCTTTCAGCACGTTAACAAGTTCCTGACGCATCGACAGAATGCGCTTGCGCATCGCTTCCACTTCCGCAAGCCAGGTAGCTTTCAGCTGTTCGTCGCCCAGAACGGTCGCCACCACCTGCGCACCAAAGTTCGGCGGGCTGGAGTAAATACGGCGGACCGTCGCTTTCAGTTGGCCGAGAACGCGCCCCGCGGCTTCGGCGTCTTCACACACCACGGACAGACCACCAACGCGCTCGCCGTAGAGAGAGAAGATTTTTGAGAAGGAGTTGCTGACCAGCGCTGGCAGCCCGGCGCTGGCAACGGCGCGGATGGCGTAAGCATCTTCTTCCATGCCCGCGCCAAAGCCCTGATAGGCGATGTCGAGGAACGGGATCAGGTTACGTGCCTTCAGCACCTCGATCACCGCATCCCACTGGGCATTGGTGAGGTCCGCCCCGGTCGGGTTATGGCAGCATGGGTGCAGCAGCACGATGCTGCGCGCCGGCAGGGTGTTCAGTTTTTCCAGCAGCGCTTCGACGCGCACGCCATTGGTTTCGCTATCGAACCACGGATAGGTCTCGACCTTAAAGCCCGCACCTTCAAAGATGGCCACGTGGTTTTCCCACGTCGGGTCGCTGACCCACACGCCGGAATCCGGGAAATATTTTTTCAGGAAATCTGCGCCTACCTTCAGCGCACCCGAGCCGCCCAGCGTCTGGATAGTCGCCACGCGCTTTTGCACGAGCACCGCGTGGTCCGCACCAAACAGCAGCGGCGCAATCGTATTACGGTAGGTGTTTAACCCTTCCATCGGCAGATAAAGCGAAGCACCGTGCGGGGTTGCGTTAAGACGTGCTTCGGCTTCGGCAACGGCTTTCAGTTGAGGAATGATGCCGTCCTCGTTGTAATAAAGACCAATGCTGAGGTTCACTTTATCGCTGCGAGGATCTTCTTTGAAACGCTCCATCAAGGAGAGAATAGGGTCGCCGGCGTAGGCGTCTACTTTCTGAAACACGCGATGTTCTCCGGATTATTATGAGGCAGGGTTTTCAACAATAAACCGGAAGCGGAATAAGATCGAGGGGATGTTAACAGAAGCGGGATGCATCGCATCCCGTTAAAGCTCAGTCGATGTATTTCATCGCCACCCGCGACGTCAGACGCGTAATAAGTTCGTAAGCACTCACTTTTGTAATCTCAGCAATGCGTTCAACGGGCAGACCTTCACCCCACATCACCGCATCGTCGCCCGCTTTATCCTGCGCGCCGGGCCCAAGATCCACGCAAATCATGTCCATCGCCACGCGGCCGACAATTTTCACTTCACGACCATTGACCAGCACCGGCGTGCCCGTTGGTGCCGCGCGCGGATAGCCGTCGCCGTAGCCCATCGCCACCACGCCAAGCCGCGTGTCGCGCTCGCTGGTCCAGGTACCGCCGTAACCCACCGGCTCGCCCGCTTTGTGCTCCCGCACGGCAATCAGCTTTGATACCAGCGACATCACCGGCTTAAAGCCTAAGTCCGGCCCCCAGGGTTTATTCTCTAGTGGGGAAACGCCATACAGGATAATCCCCGGACGCGCCCAGTCGAAGTGGGACTGCGGCCACAGCAGAATGCCGCCGGATGCCGCAATGGAGCGCATTCCCGGCTTGCCTTCGCAGAAGGTGTTGAAGATATCAAGCTGCTGCTCGGTTGCGCCGCATTCGGGCTCATCGGCACGGGCGAAGTGGCTGACGATATTGACCGGCTGACGCACATTTTTGCACTGGCACAAACGCTGATAAAACGCCTCCGCGTTTTCCGGACGCACGCCCAGCCTGTGCATGCCCGTATCGAGCTTCATCCAGACGGTAACCGGCTCGCTCAGTTCAGCCGTTTCCAGCGCGGCCAGTTGTTCTTCGTTGTGTACCGCCGTGTGCAGCTGCTGGTCTGCAATGGTCGGCAGATCCGAGGCTTCAAAAAAGCCTTCGAGGAGCAGAATCGGTTGCGTAATGCCGCCTGCGCGCAGGCGGAGAGCTTCTTCGAGACGGGCGACGCCAAAGGCGTCGGCATCGGGGAGCGTTCGCGCGGTCTCAAGAAGACCGTGTCCGTAAGCGTTCGCTTTCACGACTGCAACGAGCCTGCTGGCAGGTGCCAGTTCACGCAGACGTTGCAGGTTGTGTCGCAGAGCGCGGCGGTTAATAACAACAGTTGCCGCTTGCATTTGAATTCCTTAGAAATTACTCATCATCATATTGAGGACCGGCATAGTTGTCGAAACGCGACCACTGGCCGTTAAAGGTCAGACGTACCGTACCGATGGGGCCGTTACGTTGCTTACCAATAATAATTTCGGCGATCCCTTTCAGATCGCTGTTCTCGTGATAAACCTCATCACGGTAGATAAACATGATTAAGTCGGCATCCTGCTCGATGGAGCCGGACTCACGCAGGTCGGAGTTGACCGGGCGCTTGTCGGCACGTTGTTCCAGAGAGCGGTTCAGCTGCGACAGCGCCACTACCGGCACGTGCAGCTCTTTAGCTAACGCCTTGAGCGAGCGGGAAATCTCTGCAATTTCCAGCGTACGGTTGTCGGAGAGCGACGGGACGCGCATCAGCTGAAGGTAGTCGATCATGATAAGGCCGATACCGCCGTGTTCGCGGGCGATGCGGCGCGCGCGGGAGCGCACTTCCGTCGGCGTCAGGCCGGAGGAGTCATCGATATAGATGTTCCGTTTTTCCAGCAAAATGCCCATGGTGCCGGAGATGCGCGCCCAGTCCTCGTCGTCGAGCTGGCCGGTACGGATGCGGGTCTGATCCACGCGCGACAGCGATGCCAGAGAACGCATCATGATCTGCTCAGAGGGCATCTCAAGGCTGAAAATAAGTACGGGCTTATCTTGTAGCATCGCCGCATTTTCGACGAGGTTCATCGCAAATGTCGTTTTACCCATCGACGGACGCGCCGCGACGATAATTAAATCCGACGGCTGTAAACCGGCAGTTTTTTTGTTCAGATCGTCATAGCCTGTGTTCACCCCGGTCACACCGTCGTGCGGCTGCTGGAAAAGCTGCTCTATACGCGCAACGGTGGCGTCGAGCACGTCGGCGATGTTTTTCGGGCCTTCATCTTTGTTGGCACGGCTTTCGGCGATTTTAAAGACGCGGGACTCAGCAAGGTCGAGCAGGTCTTCGCTGGTGCGGCCCTGCGGGTCGAATCCGGCTTCGGCGATTTCGTTCGCTACCGAGATCATCTCGCGAACGACGGCACGTTCGCGCACGATGTCGGCGTAAGCGCTGATGTTCGCCGCACTTGGCGTGTTTTTTGACAGCTCTGCCAGGTAGGCAAAGCCGCCGACGCTGTCCAGCTGCCCCTGACGCTCCAGCGATTCCGCGAGCGTGATCAGGTCAATCGGGCTGCCGGACTCCTGCAGGCGCGCCATTTCGGTAAAGATATGGCGGTGCGGACGGGTGTAGAAATCTTCAGACACTACGCGCTCGGCGACGTCGTCCCAGCGTTCGTTATCCAGCATTAAACCGCCCAACACCGACTGTTCCGCTTCAATCGAGTGCGGCGGGACTTTTAACCCTGCGACCTGGAAATCACGCTCGCGAGGTTCAGTCTGTTTGTTGAAGGGTTTGTTTCCTGCCATAGTGAATGGAGTTACCGAGATAAAGAGTGGGTCGAAAGATTACCATATTTTTCTTACGGAGGGAGCATGGCAACGCGCATTGAGTTCCAGAAACACGGCGGTCCTGAAGTGCTGAAAGCGGTGGAGTTTACCCCCGCTGCGCCTGGCGAGAACGAAATTCAGGTGGAAAACAGAGCTATCGGCATTAACTACATTGATACCTATATTCGCGGCGGTCTCTACCCGCCTCCGTCAATGCCGAGCGGCCTGGGCACTGAGGCGGCCGGCATCGTCAGCAAAGTGGGCAGTGCGGTTAAGCACTTTAAAGAAGGCGATCGTGTGGTATATGCACAGTCTGCCCTGGGCGCTTATAGCTCCATCCACAACGTCCCGGCGGACAAAGCCGCCCTGCTGCCGAACGCCATCACCTTTGAGCAGGCGGCCGCCTCATTCCTGAAAGGGCTGACGGTCTATTACCTGCTGCGCAAAACCTACGAAATTAAGCCCGATGAGCAGTTCCTGTTCCATGCTGCCGCCGGTGGCGTGGGGCTGATTGCCTGCCAATGGGCGAAAGCCTTAGGCGCGAAGCTGATCGGCACCACAGGCAGTGCGCAAAAAGCGCAGCGTGCGCTGGACGCGGGCGCGTGGCAGGTGATCAACTACCGGGAAGAGAGCATTGTCGAGCGGCTGAAAGAGATCACCGGCGGCAAAAAAGTACGCGTCGTGTATGACTCGGTGGGGAAAGACACCTGGGAAGCGTCGCTGGACTGCCTGCAGCGTCGCGGACTGATGGTGAGCTTTGGTAACGCCTCAGGCGCTGTCACCGGCGTCAATCTCGGCATTCTGAATCAGAAAGGGTCGCTGTACGTGACGCGCCCTTCTTTGCAGGGTTACATCACCAACCGGGAAGAACTGGAGGAAGCCAGCAACGAGCTGTTCTCGCTAATAGCCAGCGGCGTGATTAAGGTGGATGTGGCGGATGCGCAGAAATACCCGCTAACCGATGCGCAGCGCGCGCATGAGGTGCTGGAAAGCCGGGCGACGCAGGGTTCAAGTCTGCTAATTCCCTGACCCCCAAAAAGAAATTGGGCTTCCCGTGGGAAGCCCTTTCTTTTTTTAGTTCGGCTGTATGTAGGGTACAGCTCGATGAATTCTGTAGCGGCAGCCATAGTGACAGATTCGATAAGTAAATCCTATTCTGTTCTAAGCCATGCTGCCGGAAAAGTTACAAGTATGTGACGAACCCCTCAATACCTTAGTAACGGAAGCGGTTATTGCGCTGATAAGTCGGCAGTTTTGGCGCTTTAATCGCCCGTATTACCCACACCACGGCGATAGCCAGCAGCAGCCACGGCAGCAGTTTGATCGTCAGGGCAAATAATCCGCCGATAAACATAACTACCGTAGCCACAACGAGCGCGGCCAGAATGCCGAGCAGCGACACGCCCGTGACCATCAGCATGACAAAAAAGCCAATCACAAAAAGTAGTTCAAGCATGGTGCTCTCCCACGAGTTCCCGAATGATGCTGCAATCATTACAAGAATCATGCCAAAGCTAACCTATTGTTCTTAAATCAAAACGCCCCGCGAGGATCCGCAGGGCGTGGTGAATTTGACGATCTTTTAGCGAAATTATCGCTTATCCGCCACCAGCCGCAGCGCATGTTCCAGCACCTCAATATCGGCACCGGCTTTATGCGCGTTCTCACTGAGGTAGCGACGCCACTGGCGCGCGCCCGGAATACCCTGGAACAGGCCAAGCATATGGCGGGTGATGTGGCCAAGATAGGTGCCATTGCTCAACTCGCGCTCAATGTAAGGGTACATGGCACGCACGACGGTAACCGGATCGGTGTCTGCGCCTGCAACGCCAAAGATTTCGCGATCGACCGTCGCCAGAATGCCCGGATTTTGATACGCCTCGCGCCCAATCATCACGCCATCCATATGCTCAAGGTGCGCTTTCGCCTCTTCCAGCGACGTAATACCGCCGTTGATTGACATCGTCAGGTGCGGGAAATCACGTTTCAGCTGGTACACGCGCGGGTAGTCCAGCGGCGGGATCTCACGGTTCTCTTTCGGGCTAAGGCCTGAAAGCCAGGCTTTGCGGGCGTGGATGATAAACATCGCACACTCGCCTTTCCCTGACACCGTATTGATGAAATCACACAGGAATTCGTAGCTGTCCTGGTCGTCGATGCCGATACGGGTTTTGACCGTCACCGGAATGGAGACCACATCGCGCATCGCTTTGATGCAGTCCGCCACCAGCTGTGCGTTGCCCATCAGACAGGCGCCGAACATGCCGTTTTGCACGCGGTCGGAAGGGCAGCCGACGTTCAGGTTGATCTCGTCGTAGCCGCGTTCTTCCGCCAGCTTTGCACACTGGGCCAGCGCGACCGGATCGCTGCCCCCCAGCTGCAGCGCAACCGGATGCTCTTCTTCACTGTATGCCAGGTAGTCGCCCTTACCGTGAATAATTGCGCCCGTGGTCACCATTTCGGTGTACAGCAGCGTATGGCGGGAGAGCTGGCGCAGGAAATAGCGGCAGTGTCTGTCCGTCCAGTCGAGCATTGGCGCAATAGAGAAACGGTGTGCAGGAAAAGCGGTCTGGTGTTCTGACGACATGGCGAAGTTTTAAGCATCTGGTGGAAAAGGGGCGCTACTATAGCACAAAGAAAAGCCGGAGGCGCAGCGCCTCCGGTGTACTTTAGAACGTCATGCTCAGCTGAGCCCCTGCGCCCCAGGTTTCGTCCTCGCCATACAGGCCCATCAGGTCAACATGAACGGTATTGAACGGCGCGAAACCGACACCGCCGGTAAAGACGTTGCTGTCGTTCCCTTTCATATCCGCACGATAACCGGCACGCACAGCCAGCCAGCTCAGCGGAGTCACTTCAGCACCGACCCCAACATACTGCGACGTATCTTCGCTCTTAAAGCCTTTGGTTTCGGTCAGATCGCCATCGGCGGTCAGGGTCACCAGATCGTTGTGCCAGGCAGCGCCCGCGGTCACCAGCGGACGGATCTGGTAGGTGTCTTTATAGCTCACCACTTCCCCCGTACGCCCGTTGCGGATGCGGATATCTTTGGTGTCGATATCGCGCGACATCAGGTTTTGCCCGCTCACGCCGACCGTCCAGTTTTCGCCAAAATCAGCGGCAATACCGGCATCGACGTTAAAGCCGGTATCGTCTGTACGGTAGCGGCTATCGTTCCACTTATTACTGTCGTAATCGTAGATCGAGGTGGTGTAGTTATAGATCCAACTTTTTTGCAGTTTTGGCGTCACGCCCACGGAAACCGGAACGCCGCCAAGGTCAAACTGGCGGGCAACGGCAATACCGTAGTCGGAGATAATCGCCGCCCGACCGGACGCCGTTGAGTTGAGGTTTTTAGTGATCTGGTCCGTGCCGTTCAGCGCAGCGTCCAGGGCAACGCCGGCAGCCACCAGATTGCTTCTTTGAATACCGCGCAGATAATCAATATCCTGCTGGTCGATAGACGAACTTACCCGGCCATGGGCGTACCCTTTCGCCATAAAGGCCACGGAAAGCACATCGTTAGGGATACTCACGGCAAGGCCTGCTCCTGCCGTCGCGCGAGCGGTTTTGCCCTTGAGATAGTCCAGCTCATCGGCCAGATCTTTGGCCGCGCCCTGGAACTGGTTGATGGAGCCTAACGGATTAGTAATAACCTCGATTGGCGTAAGGTTATCAACCACATCCTTATAGTGATTGATTTTGTCGTTGATGGTATCAATCTCATCCTGAAGATTGTCCTCATCCGTTACCTGCACCCCAACGGATGGCAAAATAACCGTCACGTCATCGTCCGGTTTTGCCTTTGCCAGCAGCGCGGGGTTAATTAACGCCCCGCTACCATAATTGCCCGAAGCAACGCCGGTGCCCCCCATCGCGTCACTACGTGATTCTGTCCAGGTATTGGCTGCTCCCGCCTGATTTGCCATAAACAAGGAGACAGCGATGCTAACCACCGAAAATTTAAAATGTTTTTTCACAGTATGCCCGTCTTATAGTCTGTTATGAAATAACCCCTGTCTGTTATCCCCCAAACAGGCGCGAACTATTGCTGTGAATAAAGATAAAAAGACCCGCTAATTCATTCCCTAAGTAAAACTTCCTTACGGCCTGTTGTAATTTGTGACGGCCCTCAATATTTATAGAAGAGGAAATTATTTTTTCCCAGGTTTTCCATCGTGCGGCCCAAAAAACTGTGGCGGATGGTCTACCCAGCGATCTTCCCGCGTGGCGGCATAAACCGGATTGAGCGGATAGTAGATGCGGTTGTGCTTCTTGTTGGCCTCCCCCACCACCAGTAGCCGAACCTCTTCCTCGGTGTTGTTGATAAAGGTGTGGCACACCCCCGTTCCGGCGGGAAAGCCCACGCTGTCTCCGGGTTCGAGTTTCCACAAATAGCCATTAATCCAGGCTTCAGGATAGCCCTCAAGCACGTAGATAAACTCTTCTTCGTCACTTTCCGCATGGGGATAGGACGTCCGACGCCCCGGCGGTAAACGTTCATGATGAATGCCTATACGCCTGAGGCCCAGGCTGCGCGCCAGCGGCGATCCGATGGAAAAAAGCTCGTTACTGTCGGGGTAGGTGGCGTCATCTGGCCCTTCTACGTCGCGCCAGTGCTTGATACAGTCTGGTTTTTTCATTGTTACATTCCCGGTTTGCGATGCGTCAGGTATAGCACAGCCTGGCGGATATCGGTGTTTTTGCCAGAACATGATAAAGTGAGGGTTTTATCTCCCAGAACATCCGAGGTGCTAAATGGATAAGTCCACAAAAGAGCTGTTAGCGCAGGCCGAAAAGCTGTGCGCGCAACGCAATGTGCGCCTGACCCCGCAGCGCCTTGAAGTCTTGCGCCTGATGAGCCTGCAACAGGGGGCGATCAGCGCCTACGATCTACTCGACCTGCTCCGCGAAAGCGAGCCGCAGGCTAAACCTCCCACGGTGTATCGCGCGCTGGATTTCCTGCTGGAACAAGGGTTTGTGCATAAAGTCGAATCCACAAACAGTTATGTCCTGTGCCATCTTTTCGATCAGCCAACGCATACATCGGCCATGTTTATCTGCGATCGTTGCGGCGTGGTGAAAGAAGAGGGAGCGGAAGGCGTAGAGGACATTATGCACACGCTGGCGGCAAAAATGGGTTTTGCCCTGCGTCATAACGTGATTGAAGCGCACGGGCTGTGTTCTGCATGCGTTGAGGTGGAAGCCTGTCGACATCAGGATGCGTGTCAGCACGACCACTCAATTCTGATAAAGAAAAAGCCGCGTTAGCAGCAAAAGAAAGGCGGCTCTTAAGCCGCCTCTGTGGGTTATTCAGCGCTACCAGCGGTAGTCGTTACGGGTTTCCCAGTCTTTGACTTCGTTTTCCGCCTGATCTTTCGCGTAGCCGTAACGTTCCTGAATTTTACCGACAAGCTGATCGCGCTTGCCTTCAATGACGGTCATATCGTCATCAGTCAGCTTACCCCACTGTTCTTTCGCTTTACCTTTGAACTGCTTCCAGTTGCCGCCGATTTCGTCTTTATTCATCATCGTGTCCTCTTAGTTAAGCGTCGGGTCGTAACGTCCGTTACGTTCTTTTCTGCTGGACGTGATAATAATTGTAGTTGAGGATTCGGCAGTTGATTTCATATTCGGAATCTTTAACCGTCACGATATATCGTGACGGGAAGGAAGCCAGGTATTATTTTGCCAGTGGCGATGCCAGATAAAGGCAAGCGAGAGGCCGCGCAGGGAGAGAAAGACCGCAAGCGCCAGCCACAAACCGTGATTACCCAGCCACGGAAGCGTCAGCAGCGACAAACCAAACCCCGCCGCCGCAACCGCCATACTGTTGCGCATTTCCGCTCCGCGCGTCGCACCGATAAACATGCCGTCCAGCAGATAACACCACACCCCCACCACCGGCAAGATCACCTGCCAGACGATGTAGTGGTCCGCCAGTTCACGTAAAGCCGGGATCGAAGTGAGTAATGCAATAATGTCACGGCCAAAACAGGCATAAATGAGTGCAAACGCCAGTGCCACCAGTCCCGCTTGTCGACAGGCTGCCCGCCAGACATCCCTAAGCTGGCCACTTTCCCGCGCGCCGTACGCCTGCCCGGAATGCGCCTCAACGGCGTAGGCGAAGCCGTCCAGCGCGTAGGCGGTAAACGTCAGCAATGTCATCAGGACCGCATTCACCGCAACGATCTCAGGCCCAAGACGGGCACCAAAAACCGTCAATGCGCCAAAACAGAGTTGTAGCAGAAGCGAGCGCAGCATGATGTCACGGTTGAGCGCCAGCAGTTTACGGATATTGCCGCGCCATGCGCTTTTCAGCATTACAAGGGATATCCCGCGCAGGGCCAGCACGCGCCAGACCATCCACAGCCCAATGAGTAAGGTTCCGTATTCGGCAATCGCCGTCGCCAGTGCCGCACCGCGCACGTCCATATGCAGGCCCATCACCAGCCAGAGATCGAGCACAATGTTGAGAAGGTTTCCCACGACCAGCAAAATCACTGGCGCACGGGCGTATTGCACACCCAGTAACCAACCCAGCAGAACCAGGTTTGCCAGCGAAGCGGGCGCGCTGAGCCAGCGGATTTCAAGGAAGCGACGCGCCTGCTCCAGTACCGCCTCGCTGCCACCAACAACATGGAGCGCAAGGTCTATCAGGGGCGTGCGCAGTAAAACAATGAGTACCCCCGCGCCAAGCGCCAGGATCAGCGGCTGCACCAGCGCACGCGCCAGACGTAACGGATCTTTCGCACCATACGCCTGTGCGGTGAGCCCGGTGGTGCTCATACGCAAAAAGAGCAGCAGCATGAACAGAAAGCTGGTTGCCGTCGCGCCAATCGCCACGCCGCCAAGATAAACAGGGGAATCGAGATGACCAATAACGGCCGTATCGACCAGACCCAGCAAGGGCACGGTGATATTGGAGAAAATCATCGGCAGGGCAAGACGCCACAATGCCTTATCAGATGCCGTCAGCAGTGACATGAGAGATACCGGGAAGGGTAAATGAAGCAGGCTACAGCGAAAGCGTAGCCTGTCAGGAAGAGATTACAGCCATTCGCCGTTACGAATCACGCCAACAGCCAGACCTTCAATAGAGAAGCTCTGTTCGCGGAGGTCGACCACAATCGGGGTGAACTCGTTGTTTTCGGGCAACAGCTGAACAGTGTTACCCTGTTTTTTCAGGCGCTTAACGGTCACTTCGTCATCAATGCGCGCAACCACCACCTGGCCGTTTCGCACATCCTGCGTTTTGTGAACGGCCAGAAGGTCGCCATCAAGAATGCCGATGTCTTTCATCGACATCCCGCTAACGCGCAGCAGAAAATCAGCGCTCGGCTTGAACATACCAGGATCGACCTGGTAGTGACCTTCAATATGCTGTTGTGCCAGCAGCGGTTCACCTGCAGCAACGCGGCCTATCAGCGGAATGCCCGTCTCTTCTTCCACCAGCAGGCGGATACCACGCGACGCGCCTGACACAATCTCAATCACACCCTTACGCGCCAGCGCTTTCAGGTGTTCCTCGGCAGCATTCGGAGAACGGAAACCCAGACGCTGCGCGATTTCCGCACGCGTGGGTGGCATACCCGTCTGGCCGATATGATCCCGAATGAGATCAAACACCTCTTGCTGCCTGGTCGTTAATGCTTTCATTCCGCCCCCTGGGTGTATATACAGTTATGCTGTGAGTATATACAGTCAAAGGCGATTTTGGAACCAAAAACTGCACAAAAAACCAGGGACTTAATTATTCCTCGAGCATCATCGGAAATGTGACCAAAGCAGCGTGACCCAGGTAATGGCTGCGGTGATAATCGCCAGCAGGACAGCGGCGGAGCCCATATCTTTCGCGCGGCCAGAGAGCTCGTGAAAATCAGAGCCGATCCGGTCGACCACGGCCTCAATAGCGCTATTGAGAATTTCCACTATCATCACCAGAAGTACGGAACCGATGAGAAGCACGCGGGTAATGGCATCTACATCAAGGAAACAGGCGATGATAACCGCGACGATAGCGGCGACACCTTCCTGGCGAAAAGCAGCTTCATTGACCCACGCGGCACGGAAACCTTTCCATGAATAGCCGGCGGCTTTGATGATACGCGTCAACCCAGTGGTATTATTGGCCATTAAAAGAACCTTTTTTAAAAAAGAGCGTCAGTAACAGGAGCTGCAGCGCGTTTCGCTGCCGCCTGAAGTATGACGGGTAACAACAGAAATTTTGCGCGCTTTCTGTTATCCTTGCGCCGCAATTGCATTATTAACCAGAGGCTTTACATCGTTTATGTCCGGCTGGCCACGAATTTACTACAAATTACTTAATTTACCATTAAGCATACTGGTAAAAAGCAAGTCTATCCCAGCAGAACCCGCGCTGGAACTGGGGCTCGATACGTCGCGCCCTATTATGTACGTTTTGCCTTATAACTCTAAGGCAGACCTGCTAACGCTCCGTGCCCAGTGTCTGGCGCATGATTTACCCGATCCGCTTGAACCACTGGAAGTTGACGGCACTTTGCTGCCGCGCTACGTGTTCATTCACGGCGGGCCACGCGTGTTTACCTATTACACACCGAAAGAAGAGTCCATCAAGCTGTTCCACGACTATCTCGACCTGCACCGCAGCAATCCTGACCTGGATGTGCAGATGGTGCCGGTATCGGTGATGTTTGGTCGCCGTCCGGGCCGCGAAAAAGGCGAAGAGAACCCGCCGCTGCGCATGCTTAACGGCATCCAGAAATTCTTCGCGGTCTCCTGGCTGGGACGCGACAGCTTTGTGCGCTTCTCCCCTTCCGTCTCCCTTCGCCGAATGGCGGACGAGCACGGCACTGACAAGATCATCGCGCAAAAACTGGCGCGCGTGGCGCGTATGCACTTCGCCCGTCAGCGCCTGGCGGCCGTAGGGCCACGTCTTCCGGCGCGTCAGGACCTGTTCAACAAGCTGCTGGCCTCCAAAGCGATCGCCCGCGCCGTTGAAGACGAAGCGCGCAGCAAGAAAATTTCCCATGAGAAAGCCCAGCAGAACGCCATTGCGCTGATGGAAGAGATCGCAGCGAACTTCTCCTACGAGATGATTCGCCTGTCCGATCGTATTCTCGGCTTTACCTGGAACCGCCTGTATCAGGGCATCAACGTGCATAACGCTGAGCGTGTACGTCAACTGGCGCACGATGGCCATGAGATTGTCTATGTCCCCTGCCACCGCAGCCACATGGACTACCTGCTTCTCTCCTACGTGCTCTATCACCAGGGACTGGTACCGCCGCACATTGCCGCCGGTATTAACCTGAACTTCTGGCCAGCAGGCCCGATTTTCCGCCGCCTGGGTGCGTTCTTTATTCGTCGTACCTTCAAGGGCAACAAGCTCTACTCCACCGTGTTCCGCGAGTATCTCGGCGAGTTGTTCAGCCGCGGCTACTCCGTAGAGTACTTCGTGGAGGGCGGGCGCTCCCGTACCGGTCGTCTGCTCGATCCGAAGACCGGCACGCTGTCAATGACCATTCAGGCGATGCTGCGCGGCGGTACGCGTCCAATCACGCTTGTGCCAATTTACATTGGCTATGAGCACGTGATGGAAGTGGGCACGTACGCCAAAGAACTGCGCGGCGCGACCAAAGAAAAAGAGAGCCTGCCGCAGATGCTGCGCGGCCTGAGCAAGTTACGCAACCTGGGTCAGGGCTACGTAAACTTTGGCGAGCCGATGCCGCTGATGACGTATCTGAACCATCATGTTCCGGATTGGCGCGAGTCTATCGATCCTATCGAAGCGGTGCGTCCGGCCTGGCTGACGCCAACGGTGAACGGTATCGCGTCCGAGTTGATGGTGCGCATTAACAACGCCGGTGCGGCCAATGCGATGAACCTGTGCTGTACGGCGCTGCTGGCTTCACGTCAGCGTTCCCTGACCCGTGAACAGCTCACTGAGCAGCTGGACTGCTATCTGGACATGATGCGCAACGTGCCATACTCAGTTGATTCGACAGCTCCTTCTGCTACCGCCAGCGAGCTTATCGATCACGCGCTGCAGATGAACAAGTTCGAAGTCGAGAAAGATACGATCGGCGATATCATCATTCTACCGCGCGAGCAGGCCGTACTGATGACGTACTACCGCAACAACATCGCTCATATGCTGATGCTGCCATCGCTCATGGCGGCCATTATCACCCAGCATCGCCGTATTTCACGTCAGGAGCTGTTGCGCCACGTTGAGACGCTCTACCCGATGCTTAAAGCGGAGCTATTCCTGCGTTGGAGCAAGGAAGAGCTGGCCGTTGAGCTGGATAAACTGACGGAAGAGCTGCGCCGTCAGGGGCTGATCACCGTTGCGAACGACGAGCTGCACATCAATCCGTCACGCTCCCGTACCCTGCAACTGCTGGCGGCCGGTGCGCGCGAAACGCTGCAGCGCTACGCCATTACGTTCTGGCTGCTGAGCGCGAACCCGTCCATCAACCGCGGCACGCTGGAGAAAGAGAGCCGGACGCTGGCGCAGCGCCTGTCCGTTCTGCACGGCATTAACGCCCCGGAATTCTTCGACAAGGCGGTATTCAGCTCGCTGGTGCTGACGCTGCGTGACGAAGGCTTCATCAGCGATACGGGCGATGCCGAGCCGGAAGAGACGCTGAAGGTTTACCAGATGCTGGCTGAACTGATTACGTCGGATGTGCGCTTGACGATTGAGAGCGCGACGCAGGGCGAGTAACACAATGCCGGGTTATGGCCCGGCCTGATGCCCTGGATAATAAAAAAGGCCCGGTAAGCGCTGACGCTACCGGGCCTTTTTTGCCTTGTTAAATCATTGCATTTAGCTGAGCAGCGTAAAGGCAATCATCCCGACAATGGCCCCGGTGGTGCCGAGGATGGTTTCCATCAGCGTCCAGGTTTTCAGCGTTTGCGCTTCGGTGGCGCCAGTAAACTTGCCGAACAGCCAGAAGCCAGCGTCGTTAACGTGAGAGACCACAATTGACCCGCCCGCGATGCAGATAGACAGTGCGGCCATCTGGGCACCGGAGTAGTTCAGCTGTTCAATCACCGGCATCACCAGACCCACGGCGGTTAAGCACGCCACGGTTGCAGACCCCTGAATGATACGCACCGCCGCAGCCAGCACGAAGCAGGTTACCGCAATCGGCAGGCCCATTCCGGTCAGTGCTTCACCCAGAGCCGGGCCCACGCCGGAATCCACCAGCACCTGCTTGAACACGCCGCCGGCACCGATCACCAGCAGGATAATACCCGCAGGCTGCAACGCCGCACCACAGATCTCCATCACGCGGTCTTTCGGCATACCCTGGCGCATCGCCAGGCCGTAAATCGCCACCAGACACGCCACCAGAATCGCCGTGAACGGGTGACCAATGAACTCAAACCATTCGTACGCGGCAGAACCGACCGGCACAAAGCGCGCGGCGATGGTTTTCAGGCCCACCAGCACCAGCGGGAGCAGGATCAAAGAAAGGCTAAAGCCGAATGACGGCATTTTGCCTTCGCCCAGGTGCGGCTCGGAGATGTCGTCCGGGATGTGCAGCTCAACGTAACGGCTGATGAAGTTGCCCCACAGCGGCCCGGCAATAATCATCCCCGGGATGGCCGCACACAGGCCAATCAGGATCATCCAGCCAAAGTCGGCGTGCATCTGGGAGGCCAGCAGCATCGGCGCCGGCCCTGGCAGCAGAAACGCCGCAGCCGCCGCCACGCCCGCAAACAGCGGAATGACCAGCTTCACGAGGTTAGTGCCGGTATGGCGCGCCATGGAGAAGGCGACGCTGATGAGCAGCACCACCGCCACTTCGAAGAACAGCGGCAGTGCGCAAATCAGACCGGCCAGGCCAATCGCGTAGTGCGCGCGGCTGTGCCCGAAGGATTTGAGCATTTTGACGGCAATCTGGTCGACCGCGCCCGTCTCATGCAGAATCTTGCCAAACATCGCGCCCAGCGCGACCACAATCGCCAGGAAGCCCAGCGTGCCTCCCATCCCTTTTTCCATCGTCGCGGCGATCTTGTCGAGCGGCATACCGGAAAAGAGACCTGCACCAATAGAAACCACCATCAAAGCAACGAAAGCGTGCATACGCGCCTTCATCACTAAAAACAGCAGCAGCAATACCGAACCCACTGCTGTCAAAACTAGCGTTAATGTACTCAAAACTTACTGCCTTTTGTTAATGACCTCGATGGTGCTGGCTACAACACCTTCCAGCGGCTGATCGATATCAACCACTAAGACGTCTTTTTCATCTTCACCCGGCTCCTGAAGCGCTTCGAACTGCGTCACCAGCATCTGGGTTTTAAAGAAGTGGCCTTTACGCGCTTTCAGACGGCTTTCAATCACCCCGAAATCGCCTTTCAGGTAGATGAACGAGAGGTTCGGATTGCCGTCGCGCAGCAGGTCGCGGTAGGTTTTTTTCAGCGCGGAGCAGACGATCAGGGAAACTTTGTTGGTGCGCTGCATCGCGAACGCGGCGTCATTCAGCGCCTGCAACCACGGTTTGCGGTCGTCATCGTTCAGCGGTTCGCCGGAGGCCATTTTCATGATGTTGCTGCGCGGATGGAGGAAGTCACCATCAAGAAACGCAGCCTGAAGTTGATGCGCCACTTCGCTCGCCACGGCAGATTTACCGCTACCGGACACGCCCATCAGGACGTAAACGTGGTGATCGTGATTAGTCGTGCTCAAAGGGTGTCCCTCAGTCAATTGTTACGGGTAACAGTTATCGGTAACATTGTCCTGCTGGGGCAAAAGAGAAGCAATATCCAAACGTGCGCGAAGTGAATAAGTGTGAGCTACTTCAAATTTGTCAGTTCAAATAGATCCACCCGGTGACAAGGTGAAACCTAAATCTAACATTTTAGGGGTAACCGTCTCTCCACGAATGCGCGCCAGCAGGCGTTCTGCACCAATGCGGCCCATGCGTTCACGCGGTGTCAGAACGCTCGCCAGACGCGGCTCCATCACCTGACCAATATCGTGGCCGTGGAAGCCGGCAATCGCCATATCCTCAGGGATCTTCAACCCCAGACGCTGGCATTCGAACGCTGCACCGACCGCAAGGTCATCGTTGGTACAGAAAATACCGTCCAGTTGCGGATACTCGCGTCGTGCCTGACGCATCAGCTCAATACCCGAGGTGTAAGATGAGGACTGCTCCACCATCACGCTGTACGGGGTTAAATTTGCGTCGAGCATCGCCTGCTCGTATCCCTTCTGTTTGATGATAGTACGTTCATCAAGACGCGCACCCAGATAGGCAATATGACGATGACCGCGGGCGATGATCGCCGCTGTCATCTGACGAGCCGCTTCAAAGTTATCGAACCCAACGGCGATGTCGAGGCATGGCGACTGGCTGTCCATGAGCTCCACCACCGGAATACCGGCGACTTCAATCATTTTGAGCGTGCGGGCAGTGTGGGTACGTTCGGTTAAAATCAGACCGTCAATGTTCCAGGAAAGCATTGATTCAAGACGTTCCTCTTCCAGTTCCGGCTTGTACCCATAGTGAGCGAGCATGGTCTGGTAGCCAAACGCATCGGTGACGCTTTCAATGCCGCGCAGAACTTCAGCGAAAACCTGGTTGGTCAGGGAAGGAAGCAGAACGCCCACCGCACGGCTGGTCGCATTGGAGAGAATATCGGGGGCGCGGTTGGGAATATAACCCAGTTCATCAAGGGCGGCGGCAATCTTGCCACGCAACGCCACGGAAACCTGTTCCGGGTTACGTAAAAAACGGCTGACCGTCATTTTGGTCACACCGACGCGATCGGCGACATCCTGAAGTACGGGGCGTTTCTTTTTCATCGTCCTGAGAAATCTTGAAGTGAGAGATTTGCTCAGTTTATCACGGACAAAGCTCAACCTTCCCCGTTTAAAGGGAAGGTTGAGAAATTATTTAGACCGGAGGCAGGTCAAACAGCAGGATTTCGCTTTCGCTGTCGGCGTGCACGGAGAGCGCCTGCTCATCCCAGACGGCCAGACCATCGGCGGTGGTGGCTTTGGTGCCGTTGATAGACACTTCCCCTTTCACCACCTGGATCCAGACGCGGCGGTTGGCGGCAATCTGGTGCACGGACTGCTCGTCTTTCGCCAGCGCCCAGCGGTACAGCTCCATATCCTGATGCACTTTCAGGGAACCTTCACGCGCGTCCGGGGACAGCACCAGCTGTTTGCCCTGTTTCGCGTCGAAGCGGCGCTGCTCGTAGCGTGGCGTGATGCCGGTCTCTTCTGGAATGATCCAGATTTGATACAGGTGCAGTTTTTCCGTTTTGCTCGGGTTGTACTCAGAGTGACGCACCCCGGTACCCGCGCTCATAATCTGGAACTCGCCCGCCGGCACCTGCTCTTTGTTGCCCATGCTGTCCTGGTGCTCAACCGCCCCTTCCAGCACATAGGTCAGGATTTCCATGTCTTTGTGCGGGTGGGTACCGAAGCCCTGGCCTGCATCAATCACGTCGTCGTTAATCACGCGCAGCGCGGAGAAGCCCATGAAGTTCGGGTCGTAGTAGTCGGCAAACGAGAATGAATGCCATGAGTCCAGCCAGCCATGATTTGCGTGACCGCGTTCGTTTGCTTTGCGTAAGTAGATCATTGTTTTCACCCTCAGTTCGTTTCGATGGAGTAAGTGTGGACTCAAACGGTCGGGGATCATAGAGGGTGAAAATTGACTCCTCTGTTCAAAAATTATGAACAAGCCCAGAGGAGCCGTTTTTGCTTATTTCGCGAGGGTTACCGTGGCAGGAGAAGCCTGTTCGAAGGC
The DNA here is from genome assembly GCF_014930585.1 of Enterobacter cloacae complex sp. P43RS. Taxonomy (NCBI): domain Bacteria; kingdom Pseudomonadati; phylum Pseudomonadota; class Gammaproteobacteria; order Enterobacterales; family Enterobacteriaceae; genus Enterobacter; species Enterobacter cloacae complex sp. P43RS. The sequence goes on along the minus strand of NZ_JADBRJ010000013.1, from coordinate 9,254 downwards.
CCGTTCAAGGATTTCAAGGTTGGTCAGAACGTCAGATTCCTTGACGTAATTCGGCGCGCCGCTGGTAAGGGTTTCATATAGCGCATCATAGACGCGGCCATAGTCGCCGGTTTCCGGTTTCAGCTCTTCTTTGACCGTCACCCCCTCATCGTTCACATACTCCAGCACGCCCACGGAATCGTCCGCCGCAAAGCCCGGTTCGCCCGGCATGATGTTGGCCTTCAGGCTGGTCTCCTGCTGGTCAATGCCGTACTTAATGAACGAGCCTTTGGTGCCATGAACGATAAATTTCGGGTAGTCGATTTTCACCAGATGACTGGTTTTAACGATAGCCTTAAGGTCGCCGTAGAACAGCTGGGCCTCGAAGGTGTCGTCCGGATTGGCTTTGTTGCGCAGGCTGCGGATGTCGTAAGCCACGTGGTCCGGGCGGCCAAACAGGGAGATGATCTGGTCCATGGTGTGTACGCCCAGACCATAGAACGAGCCGTCCTGCGGCAGGCCGGGCTGGGTTTCCGCCACCGGGCGGTAGTAATCGAAGTGGCTTTCGATTTCCACAATGTCGCCAAGCTTGCCGCTCTCAATCGCCTTTTTCGCCGTCAGAAAACAGCTGTCAAAGCGACGGTTCTGATACGGTGTGACGGTCAGCCCTTTGCTTTTCGCCAGCGTAAACAGCGCTTTCGCTTCGGCAATGGTCGGGGTGAACGGCTTTTCCACCAGCACGTTCTTGCCCGCTTCGAGCGCGCGTTTCGCATAGTCAAAATGGCTGTCGGCGTGGGTGCAGACAACCACCAGCTTTACCTGCGGGTCATTCAATACTTCATCAAGATCGCTGGTGAAGTGAATGTGGGAGTACTGCGGGGATTGCTCTTCCGGCTTCGCGCGGCGGCGGTAGATATGGGCCACATGCCAGGTGTCTTTACGGTGGAGGACATACGGAAGGTGGTAACGCGTGGTGCTTTTGCCAAATCCAATAAATGCGCAATGTAGTGTCATGGCTCAGTCCTTTTGGAAGGTTACTGAATCTAACCATAACAAAAAAAAAGCCAGCGAGAAGCTGGCTAAAGTAATACTGGAAGCAATGTGAGCAATGTCGTGCTTTCAGGTTCCCGTAGGGGTCCTCCTGAATGCAAAGCAATAATAATCATTCTCATTCGCACTTGTCCAATACTTTTTGCAAAAAATAGCGGTTGACTCAAATTTTAAAGTCATTGATGTTGGAGGGGACTTTTAACCGACTGAGGAACAAGGAATGAGTGAGATAGTGATACGCCACGCTGAACCGAGAGATTACGATGCCATTCGTCAGATCCACGCCCAGCCGGAGGTGTACCACAACACGCTACAGGTTCCTCATCCCTCAGAGCAGATGTGGCATGACCGGCTAACCGATCAGCCCGGCATTAAACAGCTGGTGGCTTGTATCGACGGGACCGTCGCCGGGCACCTGTGCATTGCCGTCGCACAACGCCCGCGTCGCAGCCACGTTGCCGATTTCGGTATTTGTGTGGGTGCGCAATGGCAAAATCGGGGCGTTGCCAGCGCGCTGATGCGAACCATGATTGATATGTGCGACAACTGGCTGCGCGTCGATCGCATTGAGTTAACGGTATTTGTTGATAACGAACCGGCAATCGCGGTGTACAAAAAGCACGGGTTCGTAATTGAAGGCACCGGCAAGCGCTACGCCCTGCGCAACGGCGAATATGTGGACGCGTACTTCATGGCGAGAATGAAGTGACACACTCCCCTCTCCCCTTTGGGGAGAGGGTTAGAGTGAGGGGAATAATCAGTACCCCGCCGTCAAATCATCCACCGAACGCGGATCCGACGCGCCAAATAGCGCGCCGTCTGGCCCCACCATAATGCTCTGGGTGCTGCCCATCGCCTCTTTCACCGCAACCTTCTGTCCGCGCTGCTCCAGAAGCTTGATGGTGTCCGGGCTAAAGCCCTTCTCCACGCGCAGTTCATCCGGCAGCCACTGATGATGGAAACGCGGCGCATTGGTCGCCTCGGCGACGTTCATGCCAAAGTCGATGCTGTTCACCACCATCTGTAGCACGGTAGTTATGATGCGGCTCCCGCCAGGGCTGCCGGTCACCAGCCAGGTTTTCCCGTCTTTCACCACGATGGTTGGCGACATGGACGACAGCGGACGCTTCTTCGGCCCCACCGCATTCGCATCGCCGCCGACCAGCCCGTAGACGTTTGGCACGCCCGGCTTGGCGGAGAAGTCATCCATCTCGTTGTTCAGCAGAATGCCGCTGTTGCCCGCCACAATCCCGGTGCCAAAGGTGGTGTTGAGCGTGTAGGTCACCGCCACCGCATTGCCGTCTTTATCCACCACCGAGAAGTGCGTGGTCTGGTTGCTTTCATACGGCGCCAGCTTGCCGGGGCGGATCTCGCTCGACGGCTTAGCCTTGTTGATGTCGATCTGATCGGCAATGGATTTTGCATACGCCTTGTTGGTCAGCGCCTGCCACGGCACCTTCACGAAGTCCGGATCGCCGAGGTATTCCGAGCGGTCGGCATAGGCGCGTTTTTCCGCCTCCGCCATCACCTGCATGGCATCCGCGCTGCCGAAGCCGAACTTGTGCATATCAAAGTTTTCAAGAATATTGAGGATCTGCACGATGTGAATGCCCCCGGAAGACGGCGGCGGCATGGAGAACACCTCGTAGCCGCGGTAGGTGCCGCTAATCGGCTCGCGCTCCACCGCCCTGTATTCCGCCAGATCCGCTTTGGTGATAAGCCCCCCGTTCTTCTGCATCTCTTCGGCAATCTGGTCGGCAATCGCCCCTTTGTAGAACGCGTCCGGGCCGTGCTCCGCAATCAGCTCCAGGCTTTTGGCGAGATTCTTCTGCACCAGCTTATCGCCCTTCTTCAGCGGTTCACCGTCTTTCCAGAAGATCGCCTTGCTGTTTTCGTGATTGGGAATGACTTCACTGCCGTAGGTCTTGAGGTCGTCCGCCAGGGCGTCATTGACCACAAAACCCTCCCGCGCCAGCCTGATGGCAGGCTGCACCACCTTGTTCAGCGGCATCGTGCCGTATTTTTCCAGCGCCAGCGAGAAGCCCGCAACGGTGCCCGGCGTGCCGGAGGCGAGGTGCGAGGTCAGGGATTTTTTACTGTCCGGGTTGCCCTGGTCGTCGAGGAACATATCGCGGGACGCCTGAGAAGGCGCCATTTCGCGGAAGTCGATGGCCGTGGTTTTGCCGTCTTTGGTGCGCAGCATCATAAAGCCGCCGCCGCCCAGATTCCCCGCCTGCGGATGCGTTACCGCCAGCGCATAGCCGACCGCGACCGCCGCATCCACCGCGTTACCGCCCTGCTTAAGAATATCGACGCCCACTTGGGTCGCCAGCGCGTCAACCGAGGCCACCATGCCGTGCGTGGCCCGCACGGGGTGAAAAACATCCTCCTCCACGCCGTAAGAGACGGGAGGAGCGGCGGGCGGGTTGGCCGCCACGGTAAATGTGCCGCCTGCCATCAGCGCGGCGATGGCGACCCAGCGCAAGAAGGTTGGTTTCATGATTATTGTTCTCCAGGTGAAGGGATCCATATTCCCCGCTTAAGCCTGGTTCACAACTCCTAAAAAATCATCGTCATGGTGAAATCAGGGTAAACTTAAGAGAGGCCTCAAGAGGAGGAAATGACAATGAAACGCTTGATGATTATTGCGGCGCTGATCCCGTTTGCCGCGCTCGCACAGCCACTCAACACCATGAACAACCCGAACCAGCAGGGTTATGTCATCCCGAGCCAGCAGCGTATGCAGACCGAGATGATGAGCCAGCAACAGCAGCAGAAAGGGATGCTCAATCAGCAGCTGAGAACGCAGACCCAGATGCAGCAGCAGAGCCTGCAAAACCAGATGAACGCCAACACCCAGCGCGTGCAGCAGGGACAGGTGCGCGAGCAGCCGCTGCCAAATAAAAACGGCGGGATGTTAGGGGGCGGGATGTCGCAAAGCAGCGGTCAGCAGCATATGCTGCCGACCCAGCAGAACGGCAGTATGCTCAATAAATAAATTTCGGGCCGATCTGGTCAATCGCATCGGTACAGATACTGTCCACGCCCCAGCGCAGCAGCTCGGCTGCGCGCTGGGGTTTGTTAACGGTGTAGACCAGAATATGCAGACCCGCGTCTTTCAGCATTTTCACCCGCGCCTCATCCAGCAGCTTGTGGTTCAGATGGATCGAGACGCAGCCTAAGCGGCCCGTCAGTTCACGCCAGTCCTCACGCCACTCTTCCAGCAGCAGCCCGCGCGGCAGCTCAGGTACAGCTGCCTGTGCGGCCTCCAGCGCGTCGATGTCAAACGACGACAGCAGCGGCGCGGTCATGCCTTCCCACAGCTCGCGCGCGGCAAGGGCAATCACTTTGCCCGTCAGCGGCCCGGTGCCGGTGGTCGGTTTGATTTCGATGTTCGCCATCATGCCGTGCTGGCGACAGCGATCGGCCACTTCCGCCAGCAGGGGCAGCGGTTCGCCTTTGAACTCGCCGCTATACCAGCTTCCGGCGTCCACCTTCAGCAGATCGCACCACGGCAGTTCACCCGCCACGCCCCAGCCGTTGCTGGTGCGTTCAAGATTGTCGTCATGCAGCAGGAAAATTTCGCCGTCCTTCGACAGCTTGGCGTCGAACTCGATCATCGTGTGGCCGTAGCGCGCGCCGACATCGATCGCCGCCAGGGTGTTTTCCGGGGCCAGCTTACCGCCGCCACGGTGGGCGACGACGTGGGGATAAGGCCAGTTGCTCATACTCGTTGTCCTGTTTCACCGTCAAAAAGGTGCAGATGGTTTTCCGGCAGGTGGAGCCACAGCGTGCTGCCCGCTTTCGGGCGCTCCTGATGCGCCAGGCGCACCACAATTTTTTGCTCGCCCCAGCGTCCGTGCGCCAGGTTATCTGCACCCAACATCTCCAGCGTGTCCATCACCAGCGGCACGCCGCCGTCCGCCTGAGAGGTTAAACCAATATGCTCGGGGCGGATACCGAGCGTCATCTTACGCCCGGCGTAGCCACGATAGTACCAGTTGATCGGCAGCGCCATCCCGCTTTCCAGTTCAAAGTGGGTGCCCGCGCTGCTGATGCGCCCTTCCAGCAGGTTCATCGCCGGGCTGCCGATAAAGCTCGCCACAAAGCGGGTGGCCGGTTTTTCGTACACTTCCACCGGGGTGCCAATCTGCTCGGCAACGCCTTTGTTCATCACCATTACGCGCTGGGCGAGAGTCATGGCTTCGACCTGATCGTGAGTCACGTACAGAGACGTTGTTTTCAGACGACGGTGCAGTTGCTGCAGCTCAAGGCGCATCTGCACGCGCAGCTTGGCGTCGAGGTTAGACAGCGGCTCGTCGAACAGGAATACCGCCGGGTCACGCACGATGGCGCGCCCCATCGCCACGCGCTGGCGCTGGCCGCCGGAGAGCTCGCGCGGGCGGCGCTTCAGCAGACCGTCGAGTTCCAGAATGCGCGCGGCTTCTTTCACGCGCTCCTCGATATGGCCTTTGCCCATGCCGCGGATTTTCAGCCCCCAGGCCATGTTCTCTTCCACGCTCATGTGCGGATAGAGGGCGTAGTTCTGGAACACCATCGCGATGCCCCTGTCTTTCGGCTCCATCTCGGTGACGCGCTGGCGGTCAATCCAGATGTCCCCCGAGGTCACGCGCTCCAGCCCCGCCACCATGCGCAGCAGCGTGGACTTCCCGCAGCCGGACGGGCCGACCATCACGATAAATTCACCGTCCGCCACGTCGAGCGTCAGCGGCTGAATGACCTGGGTTTTACCGTCCCAGCTTTTGGTAACTGCCTGAAGTTTTAAACCTGCCATCTTATTTCTCGCTATCGACCAGGCCGCGGACAAACGCGCGCTGCATGGCTAAAACAATGACTACGGGTGGGATTAGGGTGAGCAGCATCGCCGCCATCACCTGGTTCCAGAGGGTGGTGCCTTCACCGGTGGCAATCATGCCTTTGATGCCCGCCACGGCGGTGCCGAGGTTGACGTCCTGAATAATCAGCAGTGGCCACAGGTACTGGTTCCAGCCGTAGATAAAGGTAATCACAAACAGCGCCGCAAGGTTGGTTTTCGACAGCGGCAGCACGATGTCGCGGAAGAAGCGCATCGGGGAGGCACCGTCGATGCGCGCGGCCTCAATCAGCTCGTCCGGCAGGGTCATAAAGAACTGGCGGAACAGGAAGGTGGCGGTCGCCGAGGCCATCAGCGGCAGGGTTAAGCCCGCGTAGCTGTCCAGCATCTTCAGGTTGGCAATCACCTCAACCGTCGGGAAGATACGCACCTCCACCGGCAGCATCAGGGTGATGAAAATCATCCAGAAGAACAGGTTACGCAGCGGAAAGCGAAACCAGACGATGGCGAAGGCCGAGAGCATCGACACCGTAATTTTGCCAACCGTAATGCCGAACGCCATGATGAAGCTGTTGAGCATCATCAGCCAGAACGGCGCGCTATTGGCGCCCACGCCCTGGGTCCAGATGGTTTTCATGTTCTCGAAAAGATGCCCGCCCGGGATCAGCGTCATCGGCGTATCGAACACCGCTTTGGTGTCCAGCGTGGCGGCGACAAAGGCCACGTACAGCGGGAACAGGATGACGATAATCCCTAAAATCAGCATGGTATGGCTGAAAATCGTCAGCCCGCGACGGTTCTCAATCATTGGTAGCGCACCTTACTTTCAACATAGCGGAACTGCACCACCGTGAGGATGATGACGAGGAACATCAGCACGACGGACTGGGCGGCAGAAGCAGAGAGATCCAGCCCCGCAAAACCTTCGCGGTAGATCTTGTAAATCAGCGTGGTGGTCGCCTGGACCGGGCCGCCCGCGGTGGCGGCGTCGATCACCGGGAAGGTGTCGAAAAAGGCGTAGACGAGGTTAACCACCAGCAGGAAGAAGCTCACCGGGGCAATCAGCGGCAGGGACAGCCTGAAGAAGCGCCGAATCGGCCCTGCGCCGTCAATCGCGGCGGCCTCCACCAGCGAGCGCGGAATGGACTGCAGCGCGGCAAAGAAGAACAGGAAGTTATAGCTGATCTGCTTCCACACCGAGGCGAACACCACCAGGAACATCGCCTGACCGCTGTTCTGGGCGTGGTTCCAGTCGTAGCCGAACTCTGCCAGGAAGTGAGTAATCAGCCCGCGTCCGGGGTTAAACAGGAAGATCCACAGCACGGCGGCAACGGCGGGGGCCACGGCGTAAGGCAGCAGCATCAGGGTCTGATACAGGCGGCTGCCACGCACCACGTAGTCCACCAGCGCGGCGAAAAACAGCGAGGCAACAAGGCCGCTGACGGTCACCAGCGCGCTGAACTTCATCGTCGTCCAGAAGGAGTCCAGGTAGTAGCTGTCATGGAATAGCGCGGTAAAGTTGTCCAGCCCGACGAACTGGCTGGAGAGCCCGAACGGATCGACGCTTTGTACCGAGTACCACAGCGCTTCGCCCGCAGGCCAGATAAAGAAGATAACGGTGATGACCAGCTGAGGCGCGACCAACAGGTACGGCAGCCAGCGGGAGCGAAACACCGGACGGGATGAGGACATGGAGATTGGGTTCCTGAACAATGCCGGGTGGCGGCTGCGCCTTACCCGGCCTGGATGGGGCACGTCGTAGGCCCGGTAAGCGCAGCGCCACCGGGCGAATCACAAATTACGATTTCGTCGACTGCTCAAAGCGGCGCAGCAGCTGATTCCCGCGCTCTACTGCGGAATCCAGCGCCTGCTGTGGCGTTTTCTTCCCGGTCCACACGCTTTCCAGCTCTTCATCCACGATGGTGCGGATCTGCGGCATGTTGCCCAGACGCAGGCCTTTGGTGAACGGCAGCGGCGGCTTGTTCAGCATCTGACGCGTCGCGATGTCCGCGCCCGGGTTTTTGCTGTAGAAGCCCTGCTCGCGGGTCAGATCGTACGCGGCTTTGGTGATCGGCAGGTAGCCGGTCTTCTGGTGCCACTCGGCGGCATTTTCCGGCTTCGCCAGGAAGTCGAGGAATTCGGCCACGCCTTTGTAGGTGCCCTTGTCTTTACCCTGCATAACCCACAGGCTCGCCCCGCCGATGATGGCGTTCTGCGGCGCGCCCTTCACGTCAGCGTCGTACGGCATCATGCCCACGCCGTAGTTGAATTTGGCGTAGTGACGAATATCCGCCAGCGAGCCGGACGAGGCGGTGGTAATGGCGCAGTCGCCGTTGTAGAACTTCTCGGTGGATTCGTCTTTCCGCCCGAAGTAGCTGAAATCGCCCTTCTTGTTCAGTGCTTCCAGCAGTGCAATGTGCTTCACCTGCTCCGGCTTGTTGAACTCCAGTACCGCATCGGTGCCGTCGAAGCCATTGTTTTTGGTCGCCACCGGCAGGCCGTGCCAGGCGCTGAAGTTTTCAATCTGGATCCAGCCCTGCCAGCCGCTGGCGTAGCCGCACTTCATGCCCGCCGCTTTCAGCTTCGCGGTGTATTCGGCCAGGTCCTGCCAGGTTTTTGGCGGCTGCTCCGGATCTAAACCGGCTTTTTTGAAGGCGTCTTTGTTGTAGTACAGCACCGGCGTGGAGCTGTTAAACGGCTGGGACAGCAGGTGACCGGTTTTGGAATCGGTATAGTAACCCGCTACGGTCGGCACAAACTGGGATTCATCGAAGTTGATACCCGCCTCTTTGAACACTTCATACACCGGCTTGATGGCTTTGGAGGCCATCATGGTGGCGGTGCCCACTTCATAAACCTGCAACAGCGCAGGCGCGTTGCCGGTACGGAAGGCGGCGATGCCCGCGCTCAGGCTCTGCTCGTAGTTACCTTTGTACACCGGCACAATTTTGTAATCCGGGTGGGTGTCGTTGAAACGCTGCGCCAGGGAGTCAACCTCTTTACCCAACTCGCCTTCCATGGAATGCCAGAACGGAATGGTGGTCACAGCCATTGCGTTCGTCGCAAAAGCCAGACCCAGTGCCAGACCCAAAGCTGTGTGTCGTAACGATGTCATTGTCATCTCTCTTATTGTGCCGGATGCGCGATATCACGCGTTTTATGCTCGCGAGGTAACATGACATGCTCGAATGACAGAAAAATAACTGTTTGTTTACAGATAAGTGACAGTAAAGGGTCAGGGGGATGATGATTGTGTGAAGGGAATGAGGTGCATGATTGGGTGCGGTCTGGTGCCCTCACCCCGGCCCTCTCCCTGTGTACAGTCCGGGGACATGGTAGACAGGTGTTCGGGGACATGGTGAACACTTTTTAACATCCTTTACCCATGGTG
>NZ_JADBRJ010000012.1:0-88030 GCF_014930585.1 Enterobacter cloacae complex sp. P43RS | reverse complement strand
CACCATGGGTAAAGGATGTTAAAAAGTGTTCACCATGTCCCCGAACACCTGTCTACCATGTCCCCGGACTGTACATCCCCGGAGGGGAGAGGGGCCAGATCGCACCCCTCTCAAGGCTCCCCATACAACCCAATCAACCGTCGCACCACGCCGTTCGTCCAGCCGAAGCCATCCTGTAGCGGATACTCCCCGCCGCCCCCTTCGCGCGGCGTACTGCTGGCGATGTGGTACTTCTCAATCAGCTTGTGGTGCGTCTTGTAGAAGTGGTTCACCGTATGCAGCCAGCTCCAGGCGATTTCATCCCCCAGCGAGTCGTTGCCGTACTGCTTGAACCCCTGAATCGCCATCCACTGCAGCGGCGCCCAGCCGTTGGGTTTATCCCACTGCTCGCCGGTTTCGTACTCGGTTGCCAGAATCCCACCCGGCGTCAGCAGACGCGCTTTTACCGCGTCAGATAAACGTTCTGCCTGCTCGTGCGTCGCCATTCCAACATACAGCGGCACAATGCTGGCGGCAGAAAACAGCGCCATCTGCTCGCGTCGCCAGTCGTAATCGCGGTAACAGCCACTCTCCTCGTCCCACAGATAGCGGTTCACCGCCGCGCGGCGATCGGTGGCCTTCTGGCGGAACAGCTCGGCCGTCTCTTTATCCCCTTTCGACGCCGAGATATTGGCAATCGCGCTCTCCAGCTTAAACAGGAAGGCGTTCAAATCGATGGGGATAAATTGCGTCGTGCGAATGCTGGCGAGCCGCGCCGGATCGCGCAGCCAGCGGGAGGAGTAATCCCAGCCAGACGCTGCTCCCGCACGCAGATCGCGATAGACCTCATTCGGCGGACGGCCCGAGTGGCGGGCGGTTTCTACGTCTTCAATCCACGATTCGTCGCGCGGGGTGTCACGGTCGTCCCAGTAGCGGTTCAGCAATGAACCGTCCGGCATGCGCACCGCGCTGCGGTAGGCCTGGTTAAGCAGCAGCGACTCCGCGCCGTCCATCCAGAAGGCATGCTCCATTTTGAGATGGTCGAGGTAACGCTTCGCGCCGCGCACGCCGTCCTCTTCAAACAGCTCCACCATCAGGGCAAAGACCGGCGGCTGCGAGCGGCTGAGATAATAGGTGCGGTTGCCGTTAGGGATATGGCCGTAGCGTTCGATCAGCCACGCGAAGTTATCCGCCATGCACTTCAGCAGATCGTTACGGCCACTTTCCGCCAGCCCCAGCATGGAGAAGTACGAATCCCAGTAGTAGGTCTCGCTGAATCGCCCGCCGGGCACGATATAGGCCTGCGGCAGCGCCAGCAGGGACGACCAGGGAATATGGTCCTGCGGTTCGCGCGTCAGGACGGGCCACAGGCTATCAATGTGCTCTTTCAGCGACAGGCCGGGGTCGGAGACATACTCCGTGCTGTAGGTTTCAGGCAGCCAGAAGTGGTTCTCAACGAACTGGCGCAGGTCGAAATCCCGGTGCCGTCTGACCTTACGGTAGCGGATCAGAATATCCAGCGGATCCATCTTCGGCGCGCAGTCGGGGAAGGTTTTGCTGTCCGCAAACAGCCGCGTCGACTGGACATGTTCGAACAGTTCAAGGTAGCGATCGGCGGGCGTCAGGGCATCGGAGGCGGGTAGCCCCTCGATCATTTCGGGTTCCGGCTCCGCCTCAATCATCTCATCCAGTTTTAACTCGCAGGGATCGGTCTCGTAGCGCAGCTCTTCTGCAATCTCGAATTCGATGTTCTCGGTAGCCTGTAGTTTCTGGTTGAACATGGTGATAGGGACCTCCGGTTGTGTGTTCTGAAGACAGGTTTCTCCGGGCGTCCTATAAGCGTAGACATTCGCTTCGGTAGATGTGGAGGGATATGTGCGGTAGATCACTCTTTTCGGAGCATTCGTTTTGCAACGATTTATGTATGTGAATAAAAAAAGCCCCTCCGGAGAGGGGCTTCTGCATTATCGCATGGTGACAAACTCTTCCGCCGCCGTCGGGTGGATCGCCACGGTGTTGTCGAAGTCTTTCTTGGTCGCACCCATCTTCAGCGCCACCGCAAAGCCCTGCAGGATCTCATCCATGCCGAAGCCGATGCCGTGGATACCGACAATCTTCTCTTCCGGGCCCACGCAGACCAGCTTCATGCGGCACGGCTGACGGTGAGAGGTGACTGCGGTATACATCGCGGTGAACGCGGATTTATACACTTTCACCTGGTCGTCGCCGTACTGCTCGCGCGCCTGCGGCTCGGTTAAGCCGACGGTGCCGATTGGCGGGTGGCTAAAGACCACGGTCGGAATATTGCTGTAGTCCAGATGTTCGTCCGGCTTGTTGTTGAACAGACGCTCGGAGAGACGACGGCCCGCCGCAACGGCCACCGGCGTCAGTTCAACCGCACCGGTGTTATCACCGACGGCGTAAATGCCCGGTACGCTGGTGTTCTGGAACTTATCGACGACGATGTAGCCTTTTTCGTCGGTTTTCACGCCGGTCACCGCCAGGTTAAAGCTGTCGTTCGCCGGTTCACGGCCAATCGCCCAGATCAGGCAATCAACGGTCTGGCTGCGGCCATCTTCCAGCTCAAGGGTCAGGCTGCCGTCCGCGTTTTTAACGACCGCTTTTGGCACGGCGTTGGTGTGCAGGGTTGGGCCTTCGGTGTTCATCACTTCAACCAGCGTATCGACGATCAGCGGGTCAAAGCTGCGCAGCGGTGCGTGTTTACGCACGAACAGGTGCGCTTCTGCACCCAGGCCGTTAATCACGCCAGCCAGCTCTACCGCGATGTAACCTGCGCCCACAATGGCCACGCGCTGAGGCAAGGCAGGCAGCTCGAAGAAGCCGTCGGAGTCGATACCGTATTCCGCGCCCGGAATATTCGGGTGGCTCGGGCGGCCGCCGGTGGCGATCAGGATATGATCGGCGGTGATCGTCTCGCCGTTCACTTCGATCGTTTTCGCGTCCACAAAGCGGGCGAAGCCGTGAATCACGTCGACGTTATTTTTGCCCAGCACGTTGTCGTACGAGGTGTGAATGCGGTCGATGTAGGCGGTACGGCTGGCGATCAGCTTGTCCCAGTCGAAATTGTTGATGGTGGTGTCAAAGCCGTAGTCCGGACCGTACATATGGATCGCTTCACGGATTTGCGCCGCGTGCCACATCACCTTTTTCGGTACACAACCCACGTTCACGCAGGTGCCGCCCAGCGCTTTGGCTTCAATCAGCGCACATTTCTGGCCGTACATGGCCGCGCGGTTGATGGAGGCGATGCCGCCGCTGCCGCCGCCGATTGCGATGTAGTCATAATGCTTAGTCATAGCTTTTGTCCTTAATCGTGAATTGCCGCGATTGTATACCTGAAATCAATAGTTTCCACCGATGGCTGCAATTACTCCGGCACGATCCAGCTGACGGTGGCGTGGCCCGTTCCGGCTGGCACCAGCGTTTTGTGCAGCCACGGCAGCACGTTGTTCATCTGCGCTTCGAGTTTCCACGGCGGGTTAATGACGATCATGCCGGAAGCAGTCATGCCGCGCTGGTCGCTGTCCGGGCGTACCGCCAGCTCAATCTGCAGGATTTTACGAATGCCGGTCGCCTCAAGATCTTTGATCATGCGCTTGATCTGCGCGCGCAGCACCACCGGGTACCACAGGGCATAGGTTCCGGTCGCAAAACGTTTGTAGCCTTCGTGAATGCCGGTCACCACCGCCTGATAGTCGGTTTTGATTTCGTACGGTGGGTCGATCAGCACCAGGCCGCGACGGGAAACCGGCGGCAGCTTGGCTTTCAGCTGCAGGTAGCCGTCGGCTTTGTCGACGCGGGCGCGGTTATCTTTCTGAAACTCCGAACGCAGCAGCGGAAAGTCGCTCGGGTGCAGTTCGGTCAGCTGGAGGCTGTCCTGCTCGCGCAGCAGCTGGCGGGCAATCAGCGGTGAGCCAGGGTAGTAGCGCAGCTGGCCGTTGCGGTTGAAGTGATTCACCACGCCAATGTAAGGCTCCAGCTCGGCGGGCAGGTCGTCCTGCTGCCAGATGCGGGCGATGCCCTCAAGGTATTCGCCGGTACGCTCGGCATGCTCGCCGCTCAGCTGATAACGGCCCGCGCCCGCATGGGTGTCCAGATAGAGAAACGGCTTCTCTTTCTCTTTAAGCGATTCAATGATCAGGCTCTGAACGGTGTGTTTGAGGACGTCGGCATGGTTGCCAGCGTGGAAGCTGTGGCGATAACTGAGCATGGGTAATGGTATTCCGCTGAATTGACGATTTGCCACAGTTTACAGCAGAACGGCACAGATTACCCGCAGGCCCGGTAAGCGCAGCTATTGAAATCCTCTACACTTAACCCCATTACTGAAAACAATATGCACAGCGCCGGATGCGCGCTTCATTCACCTATTTCAACAGGACAGCGTTTATGACCAATCCATTACTGACGCCTTTTTCGTTGCCACCGTTTTCTAAAATCCTCCCTGAGCATGTGGTTCCAGCCGTTACCCAGTCGCTGGACAACTGCCGTGCGGCGGTAGAAAGCGTGGTTGCGCAGGGCGCGCCGTACACCTGGGAGAATCTGTGTCAGCCGCTGGCCGAAGTGGACGACGTGCTGGGGCGTATCTTCTCTCCGGTAAGCCACCTGAACTCGGTGAAAAACAGCCCGGAACTGCGTGAAGCCTACGAACAAACCCTGCCGCTGCTCTCTGAGTACAGCACCTGGGTCGGCCAGCATGAAGGGCTGTACAAAGCCTACCGCGACCTGCGCGACGGCGACCATTATGCCGAACTGAACACGGCGCAGAAAAAATCGGTCGATAACGCCCTGCGTGATTTCGAACTGTCCGGTATCGGTCTGCCAAAAGAGAAGCAGGTTCGCTACGGTGAAATCGCTGCGCGCCTGTCCGAACTGGGTAACCAGTACAGCAATAACGTCCTTGACGCCACCATGGGCTGGACGAAGCTGATTACCGACGAAGCAGAGCTGGCGGGAATGCCGGAAAGCGCCCTGGCGGCGGCGAAAGCCCAGGCCGAAGCGAAAGAGCAGGAAGGCTTCCTGTTAACGCTGGATATCCCGAGCTATCTGCCGGTGATGACCTACTGCGACAACCAGGCCCTGCGTGAAGAGATGTACCGCGCCTACAGCACCCGCGCCTCCGATCAGGGGCCGAACGCGGGCAAATGGGACAACAGCCCGGTCATGGCGGAAATCCTCGCCCTGCGCCACGAGCTGGCACAGCTGCTGGGCTTCGACAGCTACGCGGATAAATCCCTCGCCACCAAAATGGCCGAGAACCCGCAGCAGGTGCTCGACTTCCTGACCGATCTGGCCAAACGCGCCCGTCCTCAGGGTGAGAAAGAGCTGGCCCAGCTGCGCGCCTTTGCGAAAGCGGAGTTTGGCGTGGACGAGCTTCAGCCGTGGGATATCGCGTACTACAGCGAAAAACAGAAGCAGCACCTCTACAGCATCAGCGACGAGCAGCTGCGCCCGTACTTCCCGGAAAACAAAGCCGTCAACGGCCTGTTTGAAGTGGTGAAACGCATTTACGGCATTACCGCTAAAGAGCGTACTGATATTGACGTCTGGCATTCGGACGTACGCTTCTTCGAACTGTATGACGAGAAAAACGAACTGCGCGGCAGCTTCTACCTCGATCTCTACGCGCGTGAGAACAAGCGCGGCGGGGCGTGGATGGACGACTGCGTGGGCCAGATGCGTAAAGCCGACGGTTCCCTGCAAAAACCGGTCGCCTACCTGACCTGTAACTTCAACCGTCCGGTAAGCGGCAAGCCTGCTCTGTTCACCCACGATGAAGTGATCACCCTGTTCCACGAGTTCGGTCACGGCCTGCACCACATGCTGACCCGCATCGAAACCGCCGGCGTCGCCGGTATCAGCGGGGTGCCATGGGATGCGGTCGAGCTGCCAAGCCAGTTTATGGAAAACTGGTGCTGGGAGCCGGACGCGCTGGCGTTTATCTCCGGCCACTATGAGACCGGCGAACCGCTGCCGAAAGAGTTGCTGGATAAAATGCTGGCGGCGAAAAACTACCAGGCGGCGATGTTCATTCTGCGTCAACTGGAGTTCGGCCTGTTCGATTTCCGCCTGCACGCCGAGTTCAGCCCGGAGCAGGGGGCGAAAATCCTCGAAACGCTGGCCGAGATTAAAAAGCAGGTTGCCGTTATTCCAGGGCCAACCTGGGGCCGATTCCCGCACGCGTTCAGCCACATTTTCGCGGGCGGCTACGCGGCGGGCTATTACAGCTACCTGTGGGCCGACGTGCTGGCGGCGGATGCCTTCTCTCGCTTCGAGGAAGAGGGGATCTTCAACCGCGAAACCGGCCAGTCGTTCCTTGACAACATCCTGACCCGCGGCGGTTCTGAAGAGCCAATGGTGCTGTTCAAACGCTTCCGTGGCCGCGAGCCGCAGCTGGATGCGATGCTTGAGCATTACGGGATCAAAGGCTGATTGTTACGTGAAGATCTGCTTAGTGGATGAAACGGGCGCCGGAGACGGCGCCTTATCTGTTCTGGCGGCCCGCTGGGGGCTGGAGCACGATGAAGAGAACCTGATGGCGCTGGTAATGACGACAGCACATCTCGAATTACGCAAGCGCGATGAACCGAAGCTCGGCGGGATTTTTGTCGACTTCGTTGGCGGCGCGATGGCGCACCGGCGTAAGTTCGGCGGCGGTCGCGGCGAAGCGGTGGCCAAAGCGGTTGGGATTAAAGGAAGCTATCTGCCGGACGTGGTGGATGCCACCGCGGGGCTGGGGCGCGATGCGTTTGTGCTGGCGTCTGTCGGCTGTCATGTGCGGATGCTGGAGCGTAATCCGGTTGTCGCCGCGCTGCTCGACGACGGACTGACGCGAGGCTATGCGGACCCGGAAATCGGCCCGTGGCTGCAGGAGCGTTTGCAGCTTATCCACGCGTCAAGCCTGACGGCGCTGACGGACATCACCCCGCGTCCGCAGGTGGTCTACCTCGACCCGATGTTCCCGCATAAGCAGAAAAGCGCGCTGGTTAAGAAAGAGATGCGGGTATTTCAGTCGCTGGTGGGGCCGGATTTAGACGCAGATGGCCTGCTGGAGCCGGCTCGTCAGCTCGCGACGAAGCGGGTGGTGGTGAAGCGCCCGGACTACGCGCCGCCGCTGGCGGACGTTGCGACTACTAACGCGGTGACCACGAAAGGACATCGGTTTGATATTTATTCGGGTACGCCAGAATAAAAAAAGCCGGGTGGCGGCTTCGCCTTACCCGGCCTACTTTCAGTGCCGCTTTTTTTGCACTTACTCGTCTTCTTCGTCGCGCAGCGGAACAATCAGCATGTCCACGTGAACGGTGTTAATCAGCTGGCGTGCTGAAGACATCAGCTTGCTCCAGAAGTCCTGATGGTGACCGCATACCACCAGATCCATATCGTATTTCTTAATCGCATCAACCAGCACCTGACCCAGGTCGCCGCTGCCGCTCAGGGTTTCGGTGATCGGATAGCCCGCGTTGGTGGAGAGCTCGCTCAGCGCGTGATGCGTTTCTTCAGAGATGCGTTTCTGCATATCGCCCAGATTGACGTCGATCAGACCGGTGTAGAGGTCGGAGTAATTCACATCAACGTGAATCAGGGAGACTTTCGCGTTGTAGGGACGTGCCATAGATACCGCTTTATCAACCAGCACTTTGCTCTCCGGGGAGAGATCTACCGCGATAAGAATGTGTTTGTAAGCCATAGTGTTACTCCTTCCTTAAGTTATCGATGACTAAATGGGAAAGCCGTCGTCTGATGCTTTCATTACGGCCCAGTTAAACATATTTTTCAAGCTTTGGTGTTGATAACGATTAACCTTGTGGCAAAAAAATTAACGGATCTCCTACACTATTTAATGAGCCGTTCGGATATTAAAACGCGAACCGGATCGACTTTTAGTCATTCTTTCACTGAACTGTCTGTCAGGGCATTGGGGTGCGGTAGCTCAGGAGCCTTGCTTCGTGGGCGGACGCCGGGGAGGATGTATGATTAGCACCGTCGCATTGTTTTGGGCGTTATGCGTAGTTTGCATAGTGAATATGGCGCGCTACTTCTCATCGTTACGTGCGCTGTTAGTGGTACTTCGTGGTTGCGATCCGTTGCTGTATCAGTATGTGGACGGTGGAGGGTTCTTCACCTCGCATGGACAGCCCAGCAAGCAGATGCGTCTGGTGGGGTATATCTACTACCAGCGCTACCGCGATCATCACGATGAAGAGTTTATCCGTCGCTGCGAGCGTCTGCGTCGTCAGTTCATTTTGACCAGCGCCCTGTGTGGGCTGGTCGTGGTCAGTATGATTGCGTTGATGATTTGGCACTGAGTACCACAGCAGGCGGGGATAACCCCGCCTGCTTTCCTCTGGTTCAGGGCTTCACTGAGAACCGCAGATTGGAGATATTGGTCTCAATCGAAATAACCTTCCCGCTATAGGCGATATTAACGTGTCCGTTTGTATCAATGCTGGCCGCAGTGATTGTACCCGTACCTTCAATGACAGGATGCTTCATTGCCAACTGATGGATAATGTCGGTGTCTTTCCCTGTTATCTTTTCCGAGAGATAGTAACGGTAGATTGTGGGTACGGTGGCGCCACCCTGATTGTTCACGGTCATATAGAGCCAGACGCTGTCAGATAATTTATAAACGCGTTGAAGTTTATCGCCCTCTTGCTGGTTGGGCTGGTGGTTGAGCCACACAAATCCAATGACCAGAGCCAGAAGCGAAACAGTAACAAGGCGATGAATCCATTTAGTAGCCGTTTTGAATGGCATACGCTATTCCTTCTCTGATATTGCGTTGGTCCGTTGGATCGTCCCCGTAAGGCGGCTTTTCGTGCCATTTTCCCCATTCAGGTTTTGACGTGCCAGCACGGCCTTGAGCCCAACCAGCGCCCATAAGAAGGATGTTTGCAGGTATGCCTGCTGCAGTTCCGGCGGCTCCGAAGTTGAAATTACCAAATGCAGCAAAATAAGGGTCGAATTTTTTGTAATCCCAGGGACCACCATTTCGGACTTTTTGGTAGAACCAGTAATACGTTGAGGGAGTGGCCATGTTACGCGACATGCCATGGAGACGTGCTTCACGCATATTATTTGCTATAACCATTGAGCCAGGTCCTGAAATTGGGACAGAAGCCATACATTCTCCTTTGCCTGGTTTTTCTTCTGGCCGTCATCATAGTGTTATTTTCGCAACTCTTTTGAGCAAAAAATGTTCAGAAAATCCTAATGTTATAAACTGTTGGATTGCAAATAACAGCCATAAAAAAAAGCGGGTCAGTTTCCTGACCCGCTTTTTGTCGCCTTCAGCCAATTAAATCAGCTTCAGCGAAATCCAGTACAACCCGCCTGACAGCAGGATAGAAGCCGGAAGCGTAAACACCCAGGCCATCAGAATGTTGGTCACGGTTTTGCGCTGCAGACCGCCGCCGTCAACAATCATGGTACCTGCCACGGACGAGGAGAGTACGTGGGTGGTGGATACCGGCATACCGGTGTAGCTCGCCAGACCGATAGACACTGCCGCCGTCATCTGCGCGGACATACCCTGCGCATAGGTCATGCCTTTCTTACCGATCTTCTCGCCGATGGTGGTCGCCACACGACGCCAGCCAATCATCGTACCGATACCCAGCGCCAGCGCGACGGCCATGATGATCCAGATTGGCGCGTACTCAATGGTATTGAGCATATCGCTTTTCAGTTTCTTCAGCAGACGCTTGTCGTCACCATTCACCTCTGGCAGCTTCGCGACTTTATCGGTCACGTCGGAGATACAGAGCATGATACGACGCAGCTGACCACGCTGTTCAACGGCCAGTTTATCGTAGCTTTCGATGTTGCCCAGCATACCTTTGGCACGTTCCAGCGCGTTAATCGCATTAGCCGGATGGCAGTGGAATTCGCCAGGCGCGGTGGTGGCACCGGCTTCCGGAGAAGGGATCAGCTGGTCAACGCCGGTCGCTTTTTTCAGCAGCTCAGGGTGCTGCTGGAAATAGGTTTCAACGTTGTTGACCGCATCACGGGTACGGGTGATTTCGTAACCCGAGGCGTTCATATTCACCACGAAGCCCGCCGGTGCGACACCGATCAGAACCAGCATCACCAGACCAATGCCTTTCTGCCCGTCGTTCGCGCCATGAGAGAAGGCCACGCCGATAGCGGAAATGATCAGGGCGATACGCGTCCAGAATGGCGGCTTTTTCTTGCCGTCTTTCTTCTCACGCTCTGCTGGCGTCAGGTGGATACGCGCACGTTTCTTCGTGTTGCTCCAGTAGCGACGCAGGATGAAAATCAATCCACCCGCAACCACCAGACCCACGATAGGAGAGACGATGAGAGAAGCGAAAATGCCCAGTACTTTAGGCAGATTCAGCGCATCAACAACCGATGTCCCGGTCATCAGGGCGTTGGTTAACCCGATACCGATAATCGCGCCAATGAGAGTGTGAGAGCTGGATGCAGGCAGGCCAAAATACCAGGTACCGAGGTTCCAGATAATGGCAGCAAGCAGCATTGAGAACACCATGGCGAGGCCATGACCGGAACTCACGTTAAGCAGCAGATCCGTTGGCAGCATATGCACGATCGCATACGCAACGCTCAGTCCGCCCAGGAGGACACCAAAAAAGTTAAATACCGCCGCCATAACAACCGCAAGCTGCGATCGCATTGCGCGAGTGTAGATAACCGTTGCTACTGCGTTTGCAGTGTCGTGGAAGCCGTTGATCGCTTCGTAAAACAGTACAAAAACCAGAGCAAGCAATAGTAAAAGCCCGGTATGTAAATCCAGGCCGGCAAACAAATGTAGCATAGGACGTTACGCCATTTTGAGGACATGAACGCGGCGCATTATCCAGGACAAATGCGCAACGGGCAAAGTGAAATATAGACTTTTTTTGACATACCACCTGATTTGGGAAAAGTGCCTGAAAGGATAATCGTTAAATTTCAATGGAATGGCTTTGTAATATCTTTTTACGCTGGTGTGACCACAGAGGAAACTTTACAATCCGCGGCAGTTAACGAAGAGGGTTTTGACGTGGAAAGGTTTGATGCCGTGGTTATTGGCGCCGGTGCGGCGGGTATGTTTTGTGCGGCGATGGTCGGACAGGCGGGTCGTCGCGTGCTGTTGCTGGACAACGGGAAAAAGCCAGGCCGCAAGATCCTGATGTCAGGCGGCGGGCGCTGCAACTTCACCAATCTTTATGTCGAACCCGCGGCCTATTTGAGCCAGAACCGTCATTTTTGTAAATCTGCGCTGGCGCGTTACACCCAGTGGGACTTTATCGACCTGGTGGGTAAGCATGGCATCGCGTGGCATGAAAAGACGCTCGGGCAACTGTTCTGCGACGACTCCGCGCAGCAGATTGTCGATATGCTGGTGGCCGAGTGCGAAAAGGGCGGGGTAGTGATGCGCCTGCGCACTGAAGTGCTGGAGGTGGCCCGCGACGAGCAGGGGTACACGCTGCAGTTGAATGGTGACACCGTCAGCGCCGATAATCTGGTGATCGCCAGCGGCGGTCTGTCGATGCCGGGGCTGGGCGCGTCACCGTTCGGCTACAAGATTGCCGAGCAGTTTGGCCTGAAGGTGCTGCCAACCCGCGCCGGGCTGGTGCCGTTCACGCTGCATAAGCCGCTGCTGGAACAGCTTCAGACGCTGTCCGGCGTCTCTGTTCCCTCCGTTATTACTGCCGAAGACGGGACGGTATTCCGCGAAAACCTGCTCTTTACCCACCGCGGTCTCTCCGGCCCGGCGGTCCTGCAAATCTCCAGCTACTGGCAGCCGGGGGAATTTGTCTCGGTGAATCTGCTGCCGGATAGCGATCTGGACGCGTTCCTCAACGAACAGCGCGCCGCGCACCCGAATCAGAGCCTGAAAAATACCCTGGCGATGCTGCTGCCGAAGCGTCTGGTGGAGTGTTTGCAGGGGCTGGGGCAAATCCCGGATGTGTCGCTCAAGCAGCTTAACAGCCGCGAGCAGGAAGCGTTGGTAGAGACGCTAACGAACTGGCGCGTTCAGCCAAACGGCACCGAGGGGTATCGCACGGCGGAAGTGACGCTGGGCGGTGTCGACACGAATGAGCTTTCCTCTCGCACGATGGAAGCGCGTAACGTACCGAGGCTCTACTTTATTGGCGAAGTAATGGACGTAACCGGCTGGCTCGGCGGATATAATTTCCAGTGGGCGTGGTCGAGCGCCTGGGCGTGCGCGCAGGCGCTGCAAAATGCGCAATAAATTGCCGGGGAGTCTCCTCCCCGGCGGTGTTGCCCATTCAGATGATGTAAGCATTAATCCGGTATAGCGTAATCCGCAATGCGGAAGGTGACCTTACCCGTCCAGGTGTTATCACGGTAAGAACCAATGGCGAGACTGTCCTGAGTGAAGCCATTGAAGCTCCCGGCCGCAATGGACGCGCCGAATTTTTCATACTGATTTTTACCCCAGTAGACTTTCGCAACGCCTTCTCTCACCAGCGTATTAATATTGATCATGCCTTCTTCATCGTCAGCGTAGTCATCCAGGCTTTTACCGCCGTTGATGACATACACGGCGCCCACCTGCGTGCCGCTGCCGTTTACCGCATTCGGATCGCCGATCACCAGGTCTTTTTTACCGTCGCCGTTCAAGTCCACATTACCGAGAATGCTGTTCCCGAACCCTGCCAGCTTGCTGCCAGGCCTGTCGGCGTAAATAGCATAGCCATCGTGTACGCTAAATGTTTTGTTGTAGTTCAGCCGGGTGTGCGCCGCATCGAGGAACAGAGACGATGGCAGCTTACTGCCGTCGGCCTTACCTTTAATAATCCAGACCAGCCCGGAACGTTTTTTATCAATACCCATGTCGGCAGGGGCGCTAATCGCAAAAGCGTTAGCGTGAGCATTCAGGAAATTACCTAATGGCGTAATGGTGCCGTTATTGGGCTTATCCTGCGTATACGCGCTATGATCGTTACTTCCTTCACCTCCGCCGGACTGACCACCCAGGAAAGCCGCCCCCATACCGTGAATGCGGGTTGCCTGCGTCGAGTTTAGCGAGGCGATGTCGAGATTCCCCTGGTTGAAGCTGCTGCCGTAGACGAGATAGGCCGTGCCGCGGCCATCAGTGCCGCTGTTCTCTGATTTACGGCCTTCATTGACCGATTCCGGGTCGACGATCAGGTAATCACTGAAGCCGTCGCCGTTAATATCCCCGACATCGCTGATCTGCTGCCCAAGGTTGTAGTTAAGGGGTTTATCCGGACCGTTGGTGGCGGTCATCTGCGGACGAATATAGGCGCCGGTCGCGGCAGGGATCTCCCAGTCGCCCAGGTTGTTGCGCTTAATATCAATGTTCTGCCACTGATCGCCTGGCTTTTGAGCGCCGTAGATAATGACGGCGCCGCCGCGTCCGCCCGTGCCTTCGATATCGCCGATAGCAAGATCGACCATCTTGTTAGCCACGGCAGAATTTTTATATTTAATTGGGCCTACCGCGGCGCCAAACCAGCCGCCGGTATTCGCATTGCCTGAAGAATTCACCGTACGGATGCGAATACCCAGGCGAGCGTCGCCGTTGTCGATATCATTGAGGTCAATCTGATTAGAAAGACGCGCGCCGGTACGGTGATGCGGTCCGCCCCAGATAATATAGACCTGATCATGCCAGTGGGAGGCGATGACTAAATCATCATATCCATCGCCGTTAATATCACCTATTTTACGTACCGCGACGCCCATCCATTTTGTCGTCACTGAGCCAGGCTTATTCGCTTTATTGCTGTGGATAATTTTAAGCGCGTTTTGCGGATCGAATTCACCTACGTTATTGACTTGCTGCATGGGTTTCCCACCGGAAGTCCCGAAAATGACGTACGCGATCCCTTTTGCGCCATCCCCCCAGGGGGCCGTAATGACAATATCTTCACCCGCGATATGCGAACCATTGTCCTTATCGGAAAACTTACCGATCGTGGTCATCGTCATACCGAAATAGTCTTTTTGTTTTTCACCCTTAATAGATACAGGGACAGAATAAGGCTCGATATCGCTGGCGATAACCTGTGATGCTGTGATGCCAGTACCTGATAAAGCTGCAACGCAAAGCGCTACACGCGTTTTCGTTTTGAGTTTCATAGTATATATCCTTATACAAATCCATTTTTCATACCCGGCAACTCATTTGTATAGCGCTATGTGTTGCCGGGAAATAAGAGGTTTCTACGCTGTATTAAGTTTTTTCTTTATTTAAACTCGAAATCCAGCGTGGATGTGGCTTCAAATTTTCCCGGTTGTGGAGACTTTTCTCCTTGTTGGACAGGTGTTGCTATAATAGTGACATTCCCCTCCTGCGTTGGTACGGCCGAACTGCTGCCATCAATTTTATTCCCGTTGTGTTCAAGTTTTATCCCTAAATCATTGCGCTCACCTTCATCATTATGGGTCTTGATAAAACCAGAGCCATTAAAATCGGACGCGCGGAACTTAATACTCACCTTGCTTTCATCTTCAGGATTTTTGCAAGTCACACGAATATCCACGCTTTTTTGCTTACCGGTGGCCTCGGGCTTAAATTCATTCGCGGTAATACTGCCAAACGGGACCTTGATGGTTTGCCCGTCATTAATCATGCATTGTGGTGGAATATCAATTGACAGTTGGAAATTAAGTGTGACAAAAGGTCTGGAGGTGTCATAACTCCCCGTCTGTTTTTTGGCAAAAATGGTCACTAATTCCTGCATAGGAATATCAATGCGGCCTGAAGGAAGCGGTTTAGTTAATTCCAGAGAGACAGTCCCGCTGGAGCCGGTTGCGAACAGAGTATGGTCGTTTTTATCATCACAGTTATTTGTCGCAGGACGTCCATTATCAACACCGGCGGTATTACTCAAATCAACCGGGATATACCGCAATTCATCCTCGCCACCAAGAACGACATTTATACCGATATTAATACCCTTTTCCGCATCCAGAGGATAATAGATAAAGTCTGCGTTACGTTTGCCGCCTCCTGTGCCCAGTTTCGTACTGGTAAATCGAAATAAGATACTTTCTGGCACGCTGGAGTCCTGACAGAGGCAGATACCATTAAAATTACCTTTATTATTCCATGTGGATTGGGTTGTGCCGGGTACGTCGTCGGCAGTAAGGTTTTCGATAATATCAAACTTGTGCGCCTGGCCAGATACGGTTGATGTCGGCCAGCAGCTTCCTACAACATCAGCATAAGCTGGCGCGCCCATCAATCCCCCTGCTGCCAGGCACGCGAGTAACGTTAATTTTTTCATTTTTAATTCCTTTATTTATTAACGGATGATTTGCAGGTCTGCGTTAACTGCACAATTCCGCTAATCGTGGGTTCCTGGCCAGAAAGCTGATAGTGAACCTGGCAACGCTGATCGGGTTTCTTACCCCAGCTCACGTCTAACGTCCCTTTTTCCGCCATCCCGGTGAGGAATACGCTGCCTTCATCACCCACAATGCTGGTGGTTGTATTCTGAGAAACAATGGCACCGAACGGAACGGGTTTGCCCTGCGCATCTTTCAGCGTCATCATCAGGCGTTTACCCACCGCCGTGGTGAAACGTGCCCGAACGATAGCCCCCCGGGTGGGAACGACTTTATGGCTGTTACTTTCCAGCTCGACATCGTCAGGTAATGTATCGGGACGCAGCTGGATATTGCTCTCCTGATAAGGTGTCAGGTAAGGCACCACCGCATAGCCCCAGGGGTCGGTGCGCACGCCAGTGTGGTTACGGACGCTGACACCTGCGGCATCCGGCGCTTCAACCAGAGCGACCGTTTCACCCAGCGACTGCGCCAGCGTGACGCCATGAGGATGAACCAGCACGCCCCCGCGCAGGCTGTAATTCAGCCGCTGCGCGTCCCGGCTATAGCCATACCCGGCGCCAACCTGCGCATAGCGTCCGTTATAGCTAAGCGAGGCATCGCTGCTGTTTGCCTGGCTCCCTGGGTTGATATTCTGCTGTACGCTCCAGTTCAGGTTATTGTCCTCAAGGGCGCTGCCGCTCAGGGAAACACTGTGGCCTGGCGAGCGTTTTTCCGCCGCAGAGAAGGTGTAACCGGCACGTGTGGAGCGGAGCCATTTGTCCAGAGGGACGCTCACGCTCAGGCTGAACAGATTGTCCTGGTTATAGAGACGCTGGTTATCCTCTTTTGTCACGTTCAGATAGTGGTTGTAATTCAGGCTATAGCTGATCCCGTTCCAGCTGTTGCCATAGCCCAGCGTGGCGGAGGTCGTGCGTTTTTGGCTCGTGTGGTAGTCCTCGCTGACCAGCATGGCGGAGAGATAGCCGAGGCTTTCTCCCAGGTTTTGGTTTAGCGTCAGTTCTGTACGGCTACGGCGTCGATCCAGGCGCGAGGGTTGCGAGTGATAGCTGCTCAGGGTTTCACCGAGCGTGTAGAAATCGGACGTCGAGTAGCGATAGCCCGCAATCGCAACGTTAGTGCCGGTAGACAGCAAATTTTTGTTATAGCGCAGGCGTAGCGACTGTCCCCGGTTTTTTTCTGCCTGTTTAGTGGTGGCCCAGGCCTGGGTAATATCAAATGACAGTGCGCCAAAATCGCCCATGTTTTTACCCATGCCAAAAAGCAGGGACTGATATTGACTGGCAGCCTGCATGCCTCCGTATATCGAGGTTTCCCACGGCAGACCGTAAATCAGGCTCCCTTGTGAAAACAGGGCATTCTCAGCATCGCTGCTGCTGGAACGATAGCTGCCGCTAATGACTTCATATTTGTATTGCCCTTCCCGCTGCATAACCGCTAACGACGCGTAAGGCACTAAAGAGACTTGTTCGCTGCCATCCGCCTCTTTCACCACAACTTTCAGCTCGCCGCTGCTGCCGAGGTAAAGATCGTTGATGACAAATTCACCGGGCGGGACATAGCTTTGATAAATGCTGTAGCCGTTCTGAAAAATAGTGATCTGGGCATTAGTACGAGCAATACCGCGGATCACCGGCGCATAGCCTCGCAGGCTGCCCGGAAGCATCTGTTCATCCGAGTAAAGCTGAACGCCGCGAAACGGGGTGCCATCAAAGACTTCTGCGGTAGAACTGTTATCCCCGACAATCAGCTGGCTATTCAGAGCGCTGATATCACGCTGCAGATAGGTATAAACCGATTCCCAGCGCCCAGCTTGCCCCTGGCTGTTACTCCAGGTCGAGAAATTGCGTAAACGCCAGGGTCCAACGTTCAGTCCCGGACGCAGGCTGAGGTACTGGCTATCGGTTCCCGTCCCGTTGTGCGAGGTCCACGTGGCGCCGCTGTAGTTGTAGCTGAGCATCAGGCCCGGAATACCCTGTTCCCGACGCGCAGGATCGATGTAGCCGTGAGCGTGGCTGTCCAGGGCCGCCTGGGGAATGCTGAGCCTTAACGCCTGCTCGCTGAAGTCAAATTCGCTGCTTGCGAGAGGGATCGCCGACAGATTCGCGCAGCCCTGGGTATCGTCCCGGAGCAACGGGAATGCCGCCGTTTTAACACCAAACGACTGGAGCGTCTCCTCGCTGAGGCACGGTGCGAGGATATTTTTATGCTGCGCGTTCTCTTCGAGTCGAAACGTGATATCGCGCGTGTCGAACATTTTATTGTTAAGAAACAGGTCAACACGATAAACGCCGGGTGTCTGGCTCTCTTTGTTCTCAAAGAGAGAAAGATCGACGGCGGTACGCGGCGCGCCACCCGTTTCCAGAAAGGCCGGGTCGAAGTAATCACTGGCGTATAATGCGCTGGGTAAAATCCAGGCAAAGCAAAGCGCTGGACGAATGCCCCAAAATATAGTCATGAAAAAATATCCCTGTGAGGTTATTGTTTTAAAATCATTATTCTATTTTTTGTGTGATTAACTGGCTGTTGCCGCCATAATCATTGATATATTTCCATTGCACGGTGGCATTGTTTTTCAAAAGCGTGTTCCTGAGCGTGAATGTTGTGCTGCTTTTAGGCGCGAGCATGTCAATCTCTGACCATGCTTTGTTATTGATCTTCACCTCCGCAAAGGAAATGTAATAAGACGAGTTGTTGCGTACAATGAGTTCGTTATTTTTAACAGACCATTGCACTTTCTTACTAATATCCGTGGGTTCATCCATTAAATTTGACGGACGATAAAATAATTTGATCCGGGTATTTACCGCTATCTGCAGTTTATTAATATCCTCTCTGGAAGAGGAGGGGATCGATTTTACGTTGATCCAGAAAAGCGACTCGCGATCCTGCGGTAAAGGCGCGCCGTTATAGATAATACGTAGCGCGTTGGACTTACCTGCATCCATGCGAAAAAGCGGTGGCGTCACAATAAACGGGGCTTTGGTGCCCTGTGAATCTTTGCCTTGTACCCAGCTCTGTACCAGGAACGGGCTGGCAGTATTATTTCTGACTGTAATATTGCTCTCTTTCTTGTCCGCATGATATACCACCCGCGTATTGGATAAGGTCACACTGGCGTGTGACATACAAGAGCCAAAGAGCAGAGCCAGCAGCGTCAGATAGCGTTTCCTTAACATAAAACGTCCTTGCGTTCCGGGCTGTTATTCATTGCCCGGAACTGAGTTGAATGATTTATTTATAGATAATGGTGTAATCCGCAACCGCATCTGCCTTACCGGCGGTCACAGCATCCAGGGATGCTTTATAACGGGCTGAATACAGCAGGGTGGCTGCCCCCGTGGTGCCATCACCGGTAATAGGAACAAATTTATTCGGGTTGTCGCCCAGTTTTAACGATGTTCCATCTTCATTCAGGAATTCAATACCCAAACCCGTTGCGGCGTCGCCACCGGTTTTAAGCGCGAGCAGATTATTATCATTAGCATCATAGGCACCGCCAAATCGTGCTCCGGCTGATTTAAGGACGGCGGTATCGCAGTTAGACAGTTCTATCTGGATACGGTGAATACCCGCAACGTCACCTTTTTCTTTAAATGCTGAAGACGAGATGGTACCCATATCGATCGTTGGGTTCCCGCCCTGACCGTTAATATCGACATCACAGGTGCTCGCGGTAATCATACCCGTGAATTCAATCGTCCCTGCGCCTTTACCTGGCGCTGCATGGCTGGAAGGACTGGCAATTGCAGCCAATAAAAATCCCATGGTAATAACGGATTTATTCATTTTTTAAAATATTCCTCAGTGTGTAAAAGGTAGAAAAGTATTATTTCGGGTTAGTCACTCGAAAGCGTTGTTGTGGTCACGGGATGTGGATATTCCGCTAATATGAAACATTAAGGTGGATATTCATCATCGCTTACCAGTCCATGTGAAAAACTTCCATCACAAGAAGTCTGAATATTTTTCTGGGTCAGGTTAACAAGCGTTTAAAAAAAATAAAGTGAGAACGTCATGATTTGTCTTTGGTTGTTTTAAAATCAATGAGTTAGGTTGTTTTTATCAGGGTTTTATCAGCAATTCAGTGTGAGAATTTTACGGCTTATTTACTACTTGCCGTATGTCAGGTTCAGCTCAGATAATAAAACTTTCATAATAATGAAAGAATAATCTCCGGAAGAACACGTTGCCTTCCCGGAAGACGTAAGAGAAATCCTGGCACTTTTAACATCACATTTACATTGCCGGGCTGGCGCGAAGAAGTGTTATTATTATTCTCTTGCCCGGTGATACGGGCGTTTTCTTTTTTTGTTGCAAACGTTGCCTCTGCCAGCGCGCAGATGAAGGTTAAGGATAGATTCATGGCTTCTGCTCATCTCGGTTTCCCGACTGAAACCGTTGTTGTCTTTGTGGTGATGGCCGTTGGGGCGATGTTTATCGACCTCTTCATGCACCGTCACGATAAACCTGTTTCGCTGAAAAGTGCGGCCATGTGGTCCGTTTTCTGGTTCTCGATGGCGATGGCCTTCGCCGGTTTTCTGTACATCCACCACGGCGCCGAGATGGCGAGCCTGTTCCTCACCGGTTACGCGCTGGAAGAGGTGCTCTCCATCGATAACCTGTTCGTGATGATGGCGATCTTTGCCTGGTTCGGCGTGCCGGATAAGTACCGTCACCGTGTGCTCTACTGGGGCGTGCTTGGGGCGATTGTCTTCCGCGGTATTTTCGTGGCGATCGGCACCAGCCTGCTGAGCCTGGGGCCGTACGTGGAGGTTATTTTTGCGCTGGTCGTCGGCTGGACGGCGGTGATGATGCTCAAGCGCAATGAAGAGAGTGACGAAGTGGAAGATTACTCGGGTCACCTTGCCTATCGCCTGGTGAAACGCTTCTATCCCGTCTGGCCCAAAATCAGCAGCAACGCGTTTATCCTGACGCAGAAAGAGGTCGATGCGGAGCTTGAAAAACCGGAAAACCAGGACGTAACGGTTGGCCGCGTGAAGAAGGCGAAGCGCTATGCAACGCCGCTGCTGCTCTGCGTGGCGGTGGTAGAACTCTCTGACGTGATGTTCGCGTTTGACTCCGTACCGGCGATTATTGCGGTAAGCCGCGAGCCGCTGATTATCTACAGCGCCATGATGTTCGCCATTCTCGGCCTGCGTACCCTCTACTTTGTGCTGGAAGCGCTCAAGCAGTATCTGGTGCACCTGGAGAAAGCGGTGGTGCTGCTGCTGTTCTTCGTGGCGTTCAAGCTGGGTCTGAATGCGACCGATCACTTCTGGCACCACGGTTACAGCATTGGCGCGACGGCCAGCCTGTTTGTGGTGTTAGGTGTGCTGGCGCTGGGGATTATTGCGAGCGTGTTGTTCCCGGGGAAACGTGAGGCCTGATGCACCGCTTTTCTCCCTCTCCCTGTGGGAGAGGGCTGGGGTGAGGGCAACAGACCGCACCTAACCCTTAATCGGTGAATTCCGGCGCTTGCGCGGGTGATGGAAGTGCCGCCAGTGTGGATCCTGCGCCGCGGCCAGCAGTTCGTGGTCGCCGCGGGTGTCGCCCCAGGCTCGCAGATGATAGTCGTTCAGATCGCCATACACCTTCTCCAGCCTTGCCACTTTCTGGGCGCAGCGGCAGTTATTGCCCGTAATGCGTCCCGTCAGCTTGCCGTCCTTCACTTCCAGCTGCGTGCCAATCAGCTTAATGCCGAGCCTGTCCGCCCACGGCTGGAGCACCAGTGCCGGCGACGCAGAGCAGATAGTCACTTCCGCACCGGAATTCACCTCAGCCGCCACCGCCAGAACCCCTTCGGGGCGCATCAGCTTGTTCCAGTATTTTTCGCAAAAGGCTTCCGCCTGCTGACGTAGCCAGTGTTCGTCCACGCCCGTCAGGAACGTTTTAATCAGCACTTCCTTCAGCTCATCACGCGTCAGCTTGCGGCGCACGCAGTGGAGCGTGGGCAGCGCCATGCGCACCAGACGACCCGCAAAGTAGCGTTTCCCAAAGGCAAAACGCAGGAAAGGGATAAAGCTGTCGTGGTGCGTGAGCGTCCCGTCAAAGTCAAAGACAGAGAGCACGCTGGATTTCGCCACCGTCTCGTCGGCAATCATATTGGTCATAAATACGTCTTAGCTGAATTACACATTCTGTCGATCAGTTTACCTGCTTTATCTGAACAGTCCTTACATCACCACCCTTTTTTTTCTCAATCTTGCGATCTGAAAGTGAGTCCAATTTTGGCCTTAATAATGATTGGTGAAAAAGTAAGCAGTCTATATTATCGCCACATCGAAAGATATTTCGGGGGAACGTTGGCCTCCACAGGTAAGGAAAAATTCACTCTTAGCTCCTGTTTAGATATGACATTCAGATCGCTTATTTCAATCCTCACGTTAAGTTTTGCTTCGTTTTCCGCACTGAGTTTTCAGTTGCCCGCATCGATGATCTCCGCCGATAGCACATTTGCGGAATCGCCGGTGAAGTCGGCCCTGCTTCACCAGGAGACAGGCCCACTCCGCTCCCGGATACTGGATCAATACCAGAAATGGAAAGGGACTCACTATCAGTGGGGCGGCACCACGCACCGCGGAGTGGATTGCTCCGCGCTTATGCAGCATCTGTTCAGCGATGCGGCGCATCTTTATCTGCCGCGCACGACGAGTGAGCAGATCCATCGCGGTGTACAGGTAGCGCAATACCGTCTGAAGGCGGGAGATTTGGTCTTCTTCCAGACGGGCCCGAACCGCAGGCACGTTGGCGTGTATATCGGTAACAGCCAGTTTATTCATGCCTCCAGCAGCCAGGGCGTAACGGTCTCAACCCTGACTGATGACTACTGGCAGGAGCGTTACATTACCGCCCGTCGTGTCGCGGGCAGCGCCGCCTGACGACATTAAATAATGTCATCCACCACGCCACCATCGACGCGCAATGCCGCGCCTGAGGTGGCGGAGGCCTGCGTCGAACAGACATAAATCACCATATTAGCCACCTCTTCAACGGTGGCGGCGCGCTGGATAACCGAGCTGGGGCGGTTGGTCATGACAAATTCTTTCGCCAGCTGCTCCAGCGATTTACCGGTTTTCTCGATCTCATCTTTCATCATTTCAGCGAAACCGTCGGACATCGTCGGGCCCGGCAGCACGCTGTTCACCGTCACACCGCTTCCCGCCACGAACTTCGCCAGCCCGCGCGCCAGCGAAAGCTGTGCCGTTTTGGTCACCCCGTAGTGGATCATGTCTGCCGGGATATTGCAGGCTGACTCGGAGGAGATAAACACCACGCGGCCCCAGCCTTTTTTCACCATGCCCGGCAGCAGGGCGCGGGAGAGGCGCACGCCGGACATCACGTTGGTCTGCCAGTAGCGCTCCCAGGTTTCATCGTCGGTGCCATAGAAATCCTGCGGGCCGTAAATCCCGGCGTTGTTCACCAGAATATCGACGTCGCTCGCGACCTTCAGCAGCGATTCAACCCCTTCCGCGGTGCTGAGATCGGCAATGGCTGCACGCACCTGCACGCCAGGCACAACCTGCTGCAGCTGCTGAATACCTTTGTTCACCGAGTCGGTGCTGCGGCCATTAACGATCACTTCCGCGCCGCTTTCTGCCAGGCCTCTGGCAATGGCAAACCCGATCCCGCCGGTTGAGGCGGTGACCAGGGCCACTTTCCCCGCAAAGTCGATTTTCATCATCAGCTCCTTATCGTTTTAACGTTCGGACCTTAAAGCGTAGCAGGTGATGATGACGGCTCCTGGCTAAAAAGGCGCAGCAGGGTTTCAACCTGCTCATCCAGCGGGGCGAGGGTGCGCTTCACGATCAGATGCAGCGGTGTGGCCCGACGAACGCCGTGGCTCAGCGGGAGGATTTTCAGTACGCCTTGCTCCAGCTGGGGCTGAATGCGTTCCTCTGGCAGCCAGCCGTAGCCGACCTGCGAGACGACCGCCTCTATGGCAGCGTCGATGGTCGAGAACGTCCACGACTCGCCGGCAGCCCGCGCGGCGTTCTGGCTGTCCGCAATCTGGATTAGCGGCCACGGGCGCAGCATCTCATCATTCAGCGGCGCGTCGAGGCTAAAGAGGGGATGCCGGTGATGCGCCACGGCGACAAAGTCAATGTTCATCAGCCATTCGCCGAGCCCGGTAATGCCCTGGCGGCGGGTTAAAACCATCACATCGGCCTCGTTGTTCATGGCATCGGCGCGGGTATTTTCCAGCACCTCCGTGAGGCGGACCTGAGTTTGCGGATACTGCTGCTGGAACTGACGCAGAATGGCGAACAGGCGGCGGCGTGGGAAAATCGAGTCCACCACCAGGTCCAGCCGCGTGCGCATCCCGTTACGAAGGGTCGCCGCGCGCGTCTCGACATACGAAAACGCTTTCAGCAGCGGTTTCACCTGGCCGAGAAGCAGTTCACCGGCCGGGGTCAACACCGCCCTGCGCCCCTCCGGCGCCAGCAGCGCCACGCCCAGCCGCTCCTGCAGCAGCGACAGGTTATAGCTCACCGAGGACTGACTGCGGTGGGTTTCTTCTGCAGCTTTGGCAAAGCTGCCCGCATCCACCACTTTTTCCAGTAAGGCCCACTGTTCCAGCGTCGTCTTGTGCATAATTTATCTAAAATTTGGATGAATTTGATTAAAACATAGCGTTATTCATTCATTTTTTGAAGGCTTAAGATCGTCTCATCAAAACGAAGGAGACATCTTATGAACACATTCGACAAACACGACTTAAGCGGCTTCGTTGGCAAACATCTGGTTTATACCTATGACAACGGCTGGAATTACGAAATTTACGTCAAAAACGAGACTACTCTCGACTACCGTATTCACAGCGGTCTGGTGGCGAACCGTTGGGTTAAAGATCAGCAGGCTTACATCGTGCGGGTAGGGGAGAGCATCTATAAAATCTCCTGGACCGAGCCAACCGGTACGGACGTTAGCCTGATTGTGAACCTGGGCGACAAACTGTTTCACGGCACCATCTTCTTCCCGCGTTGGGTCATGAACAACCCGGAAAAAACCGTCTGCTTCCAGAACGACCATATTCCGCTGATGAACAGCTATCGCGATGCGGGGCCGGCATATCCAACAGAAGTGATTGACGAATTTGCCACCATCACCTTTGTACGCGACTGCGGTGCGAACAACGAAAGCGTGATTGCCTGCGCGGCCAGCGAGTTACCGAAAAACTTTCCCGATAACTTAAAATAAGCGCGACAATTAACTAAAAAGAAAAGTTCCCGGTTATTTCTTCTTTCTCTGAAATAACCGGGATTTTTTTTGTTTGTTTATGTTTGGTTTAAAATAACATTTTGTAAAAATTGAGTTCGATCACGAAATAAATAATTCATAATTACATAAGTTATTGTTTATAAATGAATTAATATTGATTTGGTCACATCTTAATTACGCATCTTAATTTTTCCCTAAGAAATGAACGATACCTTGATATGAGTTTATGGTTCGTTGAAATAAACGAAAAAGTAATTGGTTAATATCAAGCGCGTGCCATTCTTATTGCAAGGAAATTAATGATGAGTGATTTTTTGCCTTTTTCCCGCCCGTCGATGGGTAGTGAGGAATTAGCGGCG
Source organism: Enterobacter cloacae complex sp. P43RS (assembly GCF_014930585.1). Lineage (NCBI taxonomy): Bacteria > Pseudomonadati > Pseudomonadota > Gammaproteobacteria > Enterobacterales > Enterobacteriaceae > Enterobacter > Enterobacter cloacae complex sp. P43RS. The sequence goes on along the minus strand of NZ_JADBRJ010000012.1, from coordinate 63,134 downwards.
TTGCAGGAGGTTTTAACCTCCGGCTGGATCACCACCGGGCCTAAAAATCAGGAACTTGAAGCGGCATTTTGTCAGCTGACGGGGAACCAGCACGCGATTGCCGTCTGCTCGGCGACGGCGGGCATGCACGTCACGCTGATGGCGCTGGATATTGGTCCGGGCGATGAGGTCATTACCCCCTCTCAAACCTGGGTCTCCACGCTGAATATGATCGTGCTGCTGGGCGCCACGCCGGTCATGATCGATGTGGACAAAGAGACATTGATGGTGACACCGGAAGCGGTTGAAGCCGCCATTACCCCGCGTACCAAAGCGATTATTCCCGTGCATTACGCCGGCGCGCCGTGTGATATCGACGCCATTCATGCCGTCGGTGAGCGTCACGGTATTCCGGTGATTGAAGACGCGGCCCATGCCGCCGGAACGTACTATAAGAACCGTCACGTGGGCTGGAAAGGCACGGCGATTTTTTCCTTCCACGCCATCAAAAACATGACCTGCGCGGAAGGTGGTTTAGTCGTCACGGATAACGCCCGGCTTGCCGCGCGGATCCGCAGCCTGAAATTCCACGGCTTGGGCGTGGATGCCTATGACCGCCAGACGCACGGCCGCGCGCCGCAGGCCGAAGTGATCTCCCCGGGCTTTAAGTACAACCTCGCAGATATCAACGCCGCGCTGGCGCAGGTACAGCTGGGTAAGCTGAAAGAGGCCAACCTACGCCGCGAGGCAATCGCGCAACGCTACCTGCGCGAGCTTGCCGATACGCCGTTCCAGCCGCTGAGCATTCCGTCATGGCCACACGTTCACGCCTGGCACCTGTTTATTATTCGCGTTGATGAAGCGCGCTGCGGGATCTCACGCGACAACCTGATGGCGGCGCTGAAGGAGCAAGGCATCGGCACCGGCCTTCATTTCCGCGCGGCGCACACCCAAAAATACTACCGCGAGCGTTTTCCTGATGTATCGCTTCCGAATTCGGAATGGAACAGCGCGCGTATTTGTTCTCTTCCTCTTTTCCCGGACATGACTCATGACGACACAACCCGCGTCATTACCGCGCTCCATCAGCTTGCAGGACATTGATATGTTCAGCGCACCGCCTGTACAAAAAGTTTCTGTGGTCATCCCAGTTTATAACGAGCAGGAGAGCCTGCCCGAGCTGATCCGCCGCACCACGGCCGCCTGCGATACGCTGGGCAAAGCCTATGAAATTCTGCTGGTGGACGACGGCAGCAGTGATGATTCCGCGCTGATGCTGACCGAAGCCGCCCAGGCCGAAGGCAGCCATATTGTCGCCGTGCTGCTCAACCGTAACTATGGCCAGCACTCCGCCATTATGGCCGGGTTCAGCCACGTTACGGGCGATCTGATTATCACCCTGGACGCGGATCTGCAAAACCCGCCGGAGGAGATCCCGCGCCTGGTGGCGAAAGCCGACGAAGGCTATGACGTGGTCGGCACGGTGCGTCAGAACCGTCAGGACAGTCTGTTCCGCAAGCTGGCCTCACGCACCATCAACCGTCTTATTCAGCGCACCACCGGTAAAGCAATGGGCGATTACGGCTGCATGCTGCGCGCCTACCGCCGCCATATTGTCGACGCCATGCTGCACTGCCATGAGCGCAGCACCTTTATTCCGATCCTCGCCAACACCTTTGCCCGCAAGGCAACGGAAATTCCGGTCCTGCACGCCGAGCGCGAGCACGGGGAATCGAAGTACAGCTTTATGCGTCTCATCAACCTGATGTACGACCTAGTCACCTGCCTGACCACCACGCCGCTGCGCCTGCTGAGCGTGTTCGGCAGCATCATCGCCCTGGCCGGCTTTACGCTGTCCGTCCTGCTGGTGGTGCTGAGGCTGGTCTTTGGCCCGCAGTGGGCGGCGGAAGGGGTCTTCATGCTTTTTGCCGTGCTGTTTATGTTCATCGGCGCCCAGTTCGTCGGAATGGGCCTGCTCGGTGAATACATAGGCCGTATCTATAACGATGTTCGCGCACGTCCGCGCTACTTTATTCAACGTGTTGTCCGTCAGGAACACAAAGCATCTCAAGAGGAAAACCACCCATGAAAGCCGTTGTATTTGCCTATCACGATATGGGGTGCGCGGGCACGCTGGCCCTGCTGGAAGCGGGCTATGACATTGCTGCAATCTTTACCCATCCGGACGCGGCGGGAGAGAATCACTTCTTCGGCTCCGTGGCGCGTATCGCCGCCGAGCGCGGTATTCCGGTGTATGCTCCGGACGACGTCAACCACCCGCTGTGGGTGGATCGCATCCGCGCGCTCGCGCCTGATGTCATCTTCTCGTTCTACTATCGCAACCTGATCTGCGACGAGATCTTAGGCCTGGCCGCAAAAGGGGCGTTTAACCTTCACGGCTCTCTGCTGCCCGCCTACCGTGGCCGCGCGCCGCTGAACTGGGTGCTGGTCAACGGCGAAACGGAAACGGGCGTGACGCTGCACCGCATGGTGCGCCGCGCGGATGCCGGGGCCATCGTCGCCCAGCAGCGCGTGGCAATCGACGCGGATGAAACCGCGCTTGAGCTGCATCATAAACTCTGCACCGCGGCGCAAAGCCTGCTGCGTGACGCGCTGCCAGCCATCCTCAACGGCACCTTCAGCGAGACCGAGCAGGACGAAAGCAAGGCCAGCTGCTTTGGCCGCCGCGCGCCGGAAGATGGTCGCCTGGACTGGAATAAACCCGCCCGCCAGCTGCACAACCTGGTGCGCGCCGTGACCGACCCGTGGCCGGGCGCGTACAGCTTTGCGGGCGTAAGCAAATTTATCGTCTGGAAATCCCGCGTGCGTGACGATATCCCGGCCGCTAAGCCGGGCACCGTCGTCTCCGTCTCCCCGCTGATTGTGAGCTGCGGCGAGCAGGCGCTGGAGATCGTCACCGGGCAGACCGACAACGGCCTGTACGTTCAGGGCACGCAGCTGGCGCAATCTCTGGGTCTGGTGGCCGGGGCGCTGATCACCAGCGCGCCGGTGGTTGCCATCAAGCGCCGCACGCGCGTGCTGATCCTCGGCGTGAACGGCTTTATCGGGAACCACCTGACCGAACGTCTGCTCAAAGACGATAACTACGAGATTTACGGTCTGGATATCGGCTCTGACGCCATCAGCCGTTTCCTCAACAACCCGCGCTTCCACTTTGTGGAAGGGGATATCAGCATTCACTCCGAGTGGATCGAATATCACATTAAAAAATGCGACGTGGTGCTGCCGCTGGTCGCTATCGCCACGCCAATCGAGTACACCCGTAACCCGCTGCGCGTGTTCGAGCTGGATTTCGAAGAGAACCTGAAGATCATCCGCGACTGCGTGAAATACGACAAGCGCATCATCTTCCCGTCCACCTCTGAAGTGTACGGCATGTGTACCGACAAAAACTTCGATGAGGATGCCTCCAGCCTGGTGGTCGGGCCGATCAACAAGCAGCGCTGGATTTACTCTGTCTCCAAGCAGCTGCTGGACCGCGTGATTTGGGCCTACGGCGAGAAAGAGGGTCTGCGCTTTACCCTGTTCCGTCCGTTTAACTGGATGGGCCCGCGTCTGGATAACCTGAACGCAGCGCGAATCGGCAGCTCCCGCGCGATCACTCAGCTGATCCTGAACCTGGTCGAAGGCTCGCCTATCAAGCTGATTGAAGGTGGGAGCCAGAAACGCTGCTTTACGGACATCAGCGACGGTATCGAAGCCCTGTTCCGCATCATTGAGAACAAAGATAACCGCTGCAACGGTGAGATCATTAACATCGGTAACCCGGAAAACGAGGCGAGCATTCGCGAGCTGGCAGAGATGCTACTGGCCAGCTTTGAGCGCCACCCGCTGCGCGATCGCTTCCCGCCGTTTGCCGGTTTCCGCGAAGTGGAAAGCAGCAGCTACTACGGTAAGGGCTACCAGGACGTCGAGCACCGTAAGCCAAGCATCCGCAACGCGAAGCGCTGCCTGAACTGGACGCCGACGGTGAAGATGGAGCAGACCATTGATGAAACGCTCGACTTCTTCCTGCGCACCGTGGAGCTATCGGAACAGGCCTCATGAAAAAAGTCGGTTTACGCATTGATGTCGACACCTTCAGGGGAACGCGTGACGGCGTGCCCAGACTGCTGGAACTGCTGAGCAGGCACGGCGTGCGTGCCAGCATTTTCTTCAGCGTGGGGCCTGACAACATGGGACGCCATTTATGGCGTCTGGTTAAACCGGCATTTCTGTTCAAAATGCTGCGCTCGCGCGCGGCATCCCTCTACGGCTGGGATATTTTGCTGGCTGGCACCGCCTGGCCCGGCAGACGCATCGGCGCGGGTAATGAAGCGGTTATCCGCGCGGCGGCGCAGCAACACGAGGTCGGCCTGCATGCCTGGGATCATCACGCCTGGCAGGCGTGGGCGGGCGTCTGGGATATCCCGCGCCTGTCCCGTGAGGTCGAGCGTGGAATGCTGGAACTTGAGGCCATCATCGGTCAGCCCGTGCGCTGCTCCGCCGTGGCGGGATGGCGTGCCGACCAGCGGGTGGTCAAAGCCAAAGAGCATTTCGCGTTTCGCTACAATAGCGACTGTCGTGGAACCGGGCCGTTTTTGCCGCTGTTGGGCGAAAATCGCTACGGTACTGTGCAAATTCCTGTCACGCTTCCTACGTGGGATGAGGTGGTGGGGCGCGAGGTGAAGGCGGAAGCATTTAATCGCTACATTCTGGACCGCATCCATCGTGACGCCGGAACGCCGGTCTATACCATCCATGCCGAAGTGGAAGGGATTGCCTGGCAGCATGATTTCGATGAACTGCTGACGATGGCCGCTCAGGAAGGCATTGCGTTCTGTCCGTTGAGCGAGCTGCTGCCGGACGACCTCAGCACCCTGCCCGTGGGTAAAGTCGTCCGTAATGAACTGGCTGGCCGGGAAGGCTGGCTTGGCTATCAACAAACCGTGAGTCCGGTCCCATGAAAACAGCCCGTTATGGCGTAGCGCTTTTCGCACTGTTTATCGTTTATTACTTCATTCCGGTCGATATTCGCCTGCTGTGGCAGCCTGATGAAACGCGCTATGCGGAAATCAGCCGCGAAATGCTGGCATCGGGTGACTGGGTTGTCCCGCATTTCCTCGGGCTGCGCTACTTTGAAAAGCCGATTGCCGGCTACTGGATCAACACTATCGGACAATTGCTGTTCGGGCACACGAACTTTGCCGTACGCGCCGGGTCGATCTTCTCCACCGGGCTCGCGGCGCTGCTGGTGATCTGGATGGCCTGGCGACTCTGGCGGGATAAGCGTACGGCCATTTTCTCCGGCCTGATCTTCCTGACCCTGTTCCTGGTGTATGGCATCGGCACCTATGCGGTGCTGGATCCCATCGTCACCCTGTGGCTGGTGGCGGCGATGTGCAGCTTCTGGCTCGCCTCACAGGCGCGCACCGTGGCCGGAAAAGCGGGCGGCTATGTGCTGCTTGGGCTGGCCTGCGGCATGGGGGTGATGACCAAAGGCTTCCTGGCGCTGGCGGTACCGGTGATCGGCGTGCTGCCGTGGGTGATTGCCCAAAAGCGCTGGAAAGAGGTGCTGATTTTTGGCTGGCTCGCGGTCCTGAGCTGCGTGCTGATTGTTCTGCCGTGGGGGCTGGCCATTGCGCACCGCGAGCCTGATTTCTGGCGCTACTTCTTCTGGGTTGAGCATATTCAGCGTTTTGCCCAGAGCGACGCGCAGCATAAAGCTCCGTTCTGGTATTACCTGCCGTTCCTGCTCGCGGGCAGCCTGCCGTGGCTGGCGCTGCTGCCAGGCGCGCTGCGTCTTGGCTGGAATGACAGACAAAACGCGGGCGGCGGGTTCTACCTGCTGGGGTGGGTGGTGATGCCGCTGCTGTTTTTCAGCATCGCTAAAGGCAAGCTGCCGACCTATATCCTGCCCTGTTTTGCCCCGCTGGCTATCCTGATGGCGCGCTATGCCTGCCTCGCGGCGGAAAAAGGGGCCAGAGCGTTGCGCATTAACGGCGGCATTAACCTGGCGTTTGGCGCTATCGGCGTGGTGGCGGCGTTGGCGGTCTCGCCGTGGGGGCTGGCTAAGCATCCGGTCTGGACATCGGTCGAACTGTATAAAGTCTTCTGCGCGGTGGTGGCGTTCCTCATCTGGGGCGCGGTAGGCTGGTTTACGCTGCGGCAGAGCCAGCGGCGCTGGTGGCTGGCTGCGCTGTGTCCTGCGGGTCTGGCGTTGTTGATTGGTTTTGCCATTCCGAACCTGGTGGTGGATTCCAAGCAGCCGCAGTCGCTGGTGGATACCGTGCGCGAGCCGCTACAGGGCAGCCGCTTTGTGCTGACCAATAACGTTGGCGTGGCCGCGGGCCTGGCGTGGGAGCTGAAGCGCAGTGACATCACGCTGTTTGCTCAGAGCGGCGAGCTGCGCTACGGGCTGGATTATCCCGATGCGAAAGATCGCTTTGTCAGTGAAGACGACTTCGCGCAGTGGCTGGCAACGCATCGTAAGCAGGGAAGCGTGTCGCTGGTGATGCTGCTGTCTAAACGTGGCGATATTGCAGAGGCGAATTTACCGCAGCCGGACAATCTCTATATCCAGGGGCGTCTGGCCCTGCTGGAGTATCTGCCGAAGTGATGACCTGGACCTGGCTCATACTGGCAAGCCTGCTGAGCTGCGCGGGACAGCTGTGCCAGAAACAGGCTACCCGTCCGGCGAAAGGCGGACGGCGTGGCGCGCACATCATGCTGTGGCTTGGCCTGGCGATGCTGGCACTGGGCTGCGGAATGCTGGTCTGGCTGGTGGTGCTGCAGCGCCTGCCCGTCGGCGTAGCTTACCCTATGCTGAGCCTCAATTTTGTCTGGGTGACGCTGGCGGCGAAGGTCTTCTGGCGCGAGCACGTTGCTGTGCACCACTGGCTGGGGGTCGGGTTCATTATCATGGGGATTATCGTGCTGGGAGGAAGCCTGTGAAAGGCGCGTTCTGGGCGTTATGCAGCGTACTGTTAGTCAGCGCCGCACAGCTGTTGCTGCGCGATGCCATGCAGGCTCTGCCGCCGGTCAGCGATTTTCTGACGTTTATCTCCGCGCTGTGGTACGTTTCGTCCGGCACGGGCGCGCTGCTGCTGGGGTTAACGGGATACGTTGCCTCCATGGGCTGCTGGTATCTGGCGCTGCATCGCATGGCGCTCAGCAAAGCGTATGCCTTGCTGAGCCTCAGCTATATCCTGGTGTGGGGCGCGGCAATCCTGCTGCCCGGCTGGGGGGAGCACTTCTCCTGGCATGGGCTGCTGGGCGTCGCGTTGATTATGCTGGGAGTACTGGTGATTTTCCTGCCCCGACGTGAATAATCGACTCGGTGGTCAGGGTGTAAGGGGTCGAGGTACAGACGGCAAGGCTCAGAGAACCGAGCTGCAGCTGGCTGACCGAGTGCGACTGCGCCGTGCTGTCGATGCTGACAATCTGCCAGGCGCTGCCGCCGCGCTGTTTCACAATCGCTTCTTTGCGCGTCCAGATACGCCAGAAGGCAGAAAGCTGTTCCTCGGGCGCTTCACGCTCCAGCTCGTCATGCTCTGTCAGGCTGAAAACGGCGTTGGCCAGCGCCTGCCAGTTCTTGCGGGGGCGAATCACTTCGATATCGCAGCCCACTTCGCCTTCATCGCTCATCAGCAGGGCGATATCATCACCGCTATGGCTCAGGTTGAACCACAGAGGATCCCCCTTCGCAAATGCCGGCTTCCCCTGCTCGCCGTAAATGATGTCGGGGAGCGGGTGAGGGGATAATGTTCTGGCGAGCAGCGTCCGGCCAGCCAGCCAGGAGGCCTGTCGTGCACCCTGAGGTGCCTTATCTGCAAGCGTTGACGCCAGCGGGTCCGCGCAAAGGGTGGAAATTTTTCCCAGTACAAACCGGTACATAGTTACGCCCAGCGTTTAATGATAATCGAGGTATTGATGCCGCCAAACGCGAAGTTATTGCTCTGCAGATACTCGCAGTCAATCTGACGGGCTTCTCCCATAATATAATCTAAAGCCCCGCATTGCTCATCCGGCTGCGTTAAATTGAGCGTCGGCGCAAACCAGCCTTCGCGCATCATCTGCAGGCTCATCCACGCTTCCAGCGCGCCGCAGGCCCCCAGCGTGTGGCCAAAATAGCTCTTCAGCGAAGAAACCGGCACGCTGCCACCGTAGATGGCGGCCGTGGCCTGGCTTTCGGCGATATCGCCGCGGTCGGTGGCGGTACCGTGCGCGGAGATATACCCCATATCCCGGGCGCTTAACCCCGCCATCGCCAGCGACTGCTCCATGCAAATCTGCATGGTGTCACGCTGCGGCTGGGTGATATGGGCCGCGTCACAGTTGGTGGCAAAGCCCACGATCTCACCGTAGATGGTGGCCCCGCGCGCTCTGGCGTGCTCCAGCTCCTCCAGAATGAGGGTGCCTGCGCCTTCCCCAATCACCAGACCATCGCGCTGCGTATCGAACGGCGAGGGGGTGGTTTTGGGTTCGTCGTTGCGCTGGCTGGTGGCAAACAGCGTGTCAAACACCGCCGCTTCAGACGGACAAAGCTCTTCCGCGCCCCCCGCGACCATCACGGTCTGATAGCCGTGGCGAATTGCCTCCCAGGCGTAGCCAATCGCCTGGCTGCCGGAGGTACAGGCGCTCGACGTTGGGATCACGCGGCCACGTAGTCCAAAGAACAGGCCGGTATTCACCGCGGTGGTGTGCGGCATCATCTGGACGTAGGTTGTCCCGGTGATGTTATTGGTGTGCTTTTCGGTAAGCATGGTCGCGAATTCGCTGACCGGGCCGGTGCTGCCTGTCGAAGAACCGTAGGCGATGCCGGTTTGCCCGTTGGTAAGCACCGCTTCGCCAATCAGCCCCGCCTGCTCCAGCGCCAGCTCTGTGGCGCGGGTAGACATCAGCGACACGCGGCCCATGGCGCGAATACGCTTGCGGGTATAGTGTTCCGGCAGCGTGAAATCGTCGATCGGCGCGCCCAGCAGGGTGTGCAGGCCATCATAAACCTGCCATTCCGGCATTTTACGCACGGCGTTTTCATACGCCAGCAGCCGGCTGGAAACGGACTGCCAGTTCTCGCCAAAGGCGGTGACGCCGCCCATGCCCGTAATCACCACGCGACGCGTCATAGCATTCCTCCGTTAATCGAAATGACCTGGCGGGTGACGTAGCCCGCGATATCCGACATCAGATAGCTTGCCAGCCCGGCGACCTCCTCAGCCTGGCCCATACGTTTCATTGGGATGATGGACATCGCTTCCTTCAGCGCGGCCTCCTCCATCTCAATCATGCCGGTATCAATCAGCCCTGGCGCAATGCAGTTCACGGTGATTTTGCGTTTTGCCAGCTCGATCGCCAGCGCTTTGGTGGCGCCGATAATGCCCGCTTTGGCCGCGCTGTAGTTCACCTGGCCGCGGTTGCCCATCACGCCGGAGACGGAGGATAAGGTAATAATGCGCCCGCCCTGACGGGTGCCGATCATGGGCATAATGCAGGGGTGTATGACGTTATAAAAGCTGTCGAGATTGGTGTGGATCACGCTGTCCCAGTCGTCTTCACTCAGTGCCGGAAAAGCGCCGTCGCGGGTAATTCCGGCGTTGCTGACCACGCCATACCATGCGCCATGGGCATCAATTTCCTGCTCAAGCACTTCACGGCACTGATCGCGGTTGCCTACGTCAAACGAGAGTAAACGGCCGCTGCCGCCCGCCTGCGTGATGGCGTCCAGCGTCTCATGCGCGCCTGCGGCATCACGATGGTAATGCACGCCGACGGTGAACCCGTCAGCGGCAAGCTGGCGGGCGATGGCGCGACCAATGCCTTTGCTGGCCCCTGTGACCAGTACGGAACGACTCATGCGTGGGATCCCTGATTAAAAAGCGATGTTAATTCTTCTGCACTCGGCTGGAAGGTATTGACCCGGCCCGTGGCCAGCGTCTCTTCACCTGCGCAAATCGTGCATTCAAAACTGCCGAAGCGTTCGTCCTGCATCAGCAGCTTAACGGTAATGTCCAGCGTTAAGCCTTTGGCGAAACGCCCGCTGGCGCAGACCAGCTCGCGCGCGCCGAGCACCATGCCCAGCGCGATATGTTCCTGCCCCTGCTGCTGACGATGCCAGCCCGACCAGACGCCAACGGTCTGCGCCATTAGCTCGAGCGCGTACCAGCCCGGCAGGTCGCCATCGGCATTGAGAAACGGCGCCAGCACGCTTTGCCTGTCAACCGCCACGCGGCAGACCGCCATGTCATCCGTCACATTTTCAACGGACCCCAGCAGCATCATGGGCGCATCGTGCGGCAAATAGGCTTCGGGTGATAGATAGCTCATGACGTTCTCCCCAGCAGAATGCTGGCGTTATTGCCGCCAAACGCGAACGAGTTAGACAAAATCACCGGCTTTTTCAGGGCGGTGCTCTGGTGCAGCAGGCCGCACGGCGTCAGCGTCTCGTCCGGAGCGTAGCGGGAAAAATCCTGCGGCGGAAAGGGCAAATCGCGCGTCAGGATAAGCCAGCTCAAAGCCGCTTCGGTAATGCCGGCAGCGCCCAGCGTGTGGCCGGTAAGGTGTTTGGTTGAACTGCACGGCACGCTTTCCCCGAAGAGATCGTGAACCACCTGTGATTCAATCTGATCGTTGAGCGGCGTGGCCGTGCCGTGCAGGTTGATGTAGCCGATGTCGTCCGGCTGCATGCCCGCTTCGCTGAGCGCCTGAGTGATAGCCCTTATCGCCCCGTCGCCCTGCGGATGCGGGGCGGAAATATGGTACGCATCGCTGGATTCGCCCGTGCCGAGCAGCGCCACGTCCGCGGGTTCCCGGCTTAATACCATCAGCGCCGCCGCTTCACCGATGGTGATCCCCCGGCGGTCCCGGCCAAACGGCTCGCAGAGCGTGGGGGAGAAGGATTCAAGACTGTTAAAGCCGTTCACGGGCATCCGGCTCAGGGTGTCTGCTCCGCCGACAATGGCGATATCCACCAGCCCGGCTTCGATAAGGCGTTTGCCGCCGATCATCGCCCGCGCGCTGGAGGAGCAGGCGGTGGAGATCGTATAAGCCGGGCCTTCAAGCTGCAGCCAGTTGGCGAGAAAGCGGGACGGATCGCCCAGCTCCTGCTGCGGATACTGCCAGCGCGTGCGGGTCTCGCCGTCGGTCATGAGACGCACGTGCTCATCGCCTTCATCCAGCCCGGAGGTGCTGGTTCCCAGCACCACGGCCACGCGGTCGCGACCAACGCGGGCGATGGCCTCGTCAACGGCGGGCTGAATCTGCGCCAGCGCGGCCAGCAGCAGCTGGTTGTTGCGGGTGCGGTGTGCAGAGAAGGTGTCCGGGATGAGCGGCAGTTCGCCTTCCACCCCGCCCAGTACCGCTTCGGGCATTCCCTGCAGCCAGCCGGTCCGGGCTTGCATGCCCGGCGCCACGCCCGCAGCCAGGTTGGCGGCAATTTCATCAGGCGAGTTGCCCAGCGCGTTGACCATGCCAACAGCGGATATATAAATCATCTCAGTCACCCAGATATTGAATGGTGATGTGGTATTTGAATACGTGTTGCTCGATGCTGATCGGCTCGCGCTTGCCTTTGCGCTGGAGATAGACAATCTCCGTCACCAGCTTGCCGCTGGCGTTGCGCAGCTCGCGCCGATCGCCATTGTCCGTTAACGTCCAGCCCTTCGGCAACTGCGGCTGCCAGGCGCTAATCGGCCAGTGGCTGAGCATCACGTCGGCCAGCACCTGGCTGGCGGGCGGCAGCTGCGGCACGACGATCGACTGCTCGGTATGAATACCGCTCTCGTCGTACGTTGCCAGGAACAGGCGAATGCCCACGGAAGAGAGGCCGGCCAGCGTGACCTTATGCGCATCCGCGTTGAGCATCACCAGCAGGGACTGCGTTTGCCCGTTAAAGCTGCCGGTCAGCAGCTGCTGGGAGCTTACCGCCGGGCTGATGCCGGGCGGCGGCAGAGTGACTTTGGTGCCAGGCTGAAGCCAGGCCTGAGGCCGCGTCTCTTTGGTATCGGTCGAATGGCTGCAGCCTGCCAGCAGCAGCGCCGCGGCCAGCGCGACGGCGCGATAAACAGCGTTCATTTACGTTTTCTCTCTTTCTTATCCGGCATCGCCAGCGGTGCCAGCAGGAAGGCGGTGAAAATACCGCTCACCAGCACAATACCAAAGCTGCTGATGGCCTGGGTGGCGCTGAAGACGAGCATGCCCAGCGTCAGCAGGGTGGTCATCATGGCCAGGGTAATCGCCAGCATCGAAGTCAGCGGCGTACCGCGCGGGTTGCTGAAGAACAGCGTGTAGTTAATGCCAATGCCGAGCACCAGTACCAGCGCCAGCAGTGAAAACAGATTTACCGGGTGGCCCGTTGCGGCCAGCGCGGCCAGCCCGCAGCTCAGCGACAGTGCGGACGGCACCAGGCTTATCAGCCCTTTGCGCCAGCCGAGGCGCAGCATCGCCCCGCAGGCAATCACCGCCAGCGCCGCAAACAGTAGCCCCGTCAGCAGCGTGCGGTAGAGGGCAAACAGGCTGTCAAAGCTGGCCTTGCGGTCCACCCAGACGACGCCGTCATGGCGCGCGGCCAGCTCACCGAGCGCCGCGCTGTTTTTTGCACCGTCCACCGGCACGAGCACGCCGCTTTCCCCATCGGGCAGGGTCAGCCAGAGCAGGCGCCAGCCCTCGCTGGCCGGACTTTCAAGCCACGCGTCCACGCTGACCGGCATGGCGTCCAGATTGGGGGAAACGGCGTTGAGCCCTGCGCTTTTCAGCACGTTCGTCACCGCAGGCGCGGCGTTCCGCAGTAGCGCAAGGTCGCTTTTCTGGCGGGCCAGCGAGTTCAGCGGCAGGGTGCGCCAACGGGTGAGATCCCCCGCCTTTTGCGCCTCGGCCAGCGCGGGAGTAAAGGCTTCCAGCCGCTCCAGCGTTTGCTGGGGCGAAGCGCCATGCACCACAAACCATTTCTGATCGACGCTTTGGCCGGTCAGGGCGGTAATGGTTTTCTCCTGCGCCAGAATATCTTTCGGGAGCGCCTGCAACTGGGCGATGTCGTCGTCCACCTTCAGGGTGCTCATTCCCACGGCGGAGAGCAGCGCCAGCGCGACGGGCAGACCAACGGACAGTTTTTTACTGCGTCGCCAGGCGGCCAGCCAGCGCAACATCAGGACCATAAAGGGAACCGGGCGCACCGGCAAACCCCGGCACAGCCACGGATGCCAGAAAACTACCGTCAGGCAGGAGGCGCTCAGCCCCGTCGCGGCAAATACCGCCATCTGACGGATCCCGGGGAAGGGGGCCAGCATCATAATCAGGTAGGCGGCGACGGTCGTCAGCAGCGCCAGCAGCAGCGCATTGCGCACTTTGGCCAGGCTTTGCCAGGGAGAGAGCTCCGCGCCGTGCACCATCCGTTCGGTCAGGTAGTAAAGCGTATAGTCGGCCGAAATACCGATGATGCTCATGCTCATCACCAGCGTCATCAGGTGCAGTTCGCCAAAGAGCAGCAGCGTCACCGCCGTGCCCGCCAGCGCGCCGATGGCAATGGAGAGCACGCTCAGCAGCAGCGGGCGCAGAGAGCGGAACACCGCCACGATCAGCAGGAACACCCCAAGCAGGGTGGCGATGCCCAGCGTTGAGACGTCGCGTTTAGCCTGCTGGCTGGCATAATCGCTGTAGAACACCGTCCCGCGCGAAAGCAGCTGCGCCTGCGGGTAACGCGCTTTCAGCGTCTGTTGCAGCGCATTAAGCGTCGTCACGAGCCGATGGGTCTGCTGCATATCAAATGACGAGCCCGCCAGTTCGCCGTGCAGCAGATACCAGTAGTTTCCCGCTTCATCTTGCGTGACCAGCCAGCCGTCCATCAGCCGCAGCTTCTGGCCGTTTTGCGCCAGGGCGAGCTGCGAACCGCGCATCAGCATCAGCGGATCGTTTTGCAGCTCTTTGCCGCTGACGCCGGAGAAGGCGGAGTAGAGCTGGGATAAAATCCACTGCGCCTGCGCTTCTCCGCCGTTTTGCAGGCGGGCACGGGTGGTCGGATCAATCAGCCCGTTGCGGTGCTGCCAGAAGAACTCTCCCCAGGCCTTTTGCCCGGCGGCGTCCATCGGGCCTTTGACCTCGCGGAGCGCGTCGCTGCTGTGCAGCAGTTCAAGCCACTGCTGCGCCACGCGCGGATCGGGTTCTTTGCCGGGGCTGACCAGCCAGACCAGCTGGCGGTCGAGACGCTGCATAAACCCGTCGTTGAGCGCCGGAGGGATCGCCCCCAGCGTCTGCTTCGGCAGCATGGCCAGCACGCTGCTGTTCAGCCGCGCGCCGGGCAGCAGCGACAGCAGCACGCCCAGCATAACCAGACATACCGTGGCCCACAGCAGCGCCGGGCGCAGGGATTTACGGTGCGGCAAAGCGTTGGCGTTCGTCATCGGTCAGGCTGGCGGGCGTCAGTTGGTGGTTTGAAAGGGCGATATCGGTACGGTCGCCCTGCCTGTCGTTCAGGCGGATCGTCTCAAGATAGGTCGCGCCGCCCAGATCGAGGGTGGCGAAAATCTTGTCCAGCGGCGTCGTTTTTGGGGTAAGCACCAGCGACCAGCGGCCCGCGCCCAGGTCCTTAAAATCGATACGGAAGTTCTCTTCCAGCACCTTGCGGTCGGCCTGGAACAGGGCCCGCAGCAGGTGGTTGAACTGGAACATCTGCGGATTATTGTCGGCGGTGATGGTCTGCGGCGGCTGGCCGTTGATCGCCTGAACCATCCGCTTGTCGTCCAGCAGCAGCGTCATCGGAAACGGCGCTTTTTGATCCCACAGCAGGCCGCTGTCGCGGGCGATCAGCATCTCGCCCTGCGAGCGCAGCGGCTGCGGCATATCTTTTATCGTGCGGACCTGTTCGAAGTGCGCGCGCACCACAGGCTGCTCGGTGAAGCGCTGCTGCAGTTCATCCAGCGTCACGGCGCTGACCAGCGGACTGACGAGCAGCGCCAGCAAAGGCAACCATTTCATGGCGTGACTCCCATACGTTCAAACAGTACTGTCGGACTGACAAAGCACATTTCGCGGGTGGCTTCTTCCACCGCCACCTGGATGGTGTAGCCGGTGGTGGTGCGTTTGCCGCTCTGCGCATCGAAAATTTGATAGGCAATGCGCAGGCGGTTTTCATACTCTTCAATCTGCGCGCGAACGCGAATGCGCTGCTCAAAGGTCACTGCATCGCGGTATTTCACCCGCGTGTCGACAACGGGCCAGACGTAGCCGGAGGCTTTCATCTGGCGATAGCCATAGTCAAACTGATTGAGCAGCGCCTCGCGGGCGATCTCAAAGTAGCGGAAATAGTTGCCGTGCCAGACCACGCCCATCATATCGACGTCGTGGAACGGAACGGTGATCTCAACTTCAGTCGTAAAGCGGGGATCGGTCAGCACCCTTTACTCCTTCTCTCTGGACTCTGGCAGATGCCAGAAATCGAAAAAATTAAACCAGTCGAGCGGCGACATCAGGGCGTAATGCTCCAGCCGCTGCGCGTAGCGATCGACGGTAGCCTGCAGCGCCTGCTGGCGTTCCCCGCGCGGCAGGATCAGCGGGTCGGCAAACGGCTCGCTGTGCAGGACGAGCTTACCCTGCTGGCGCAGGGCGAAAATCAATACCACTGGACAGCGCAGGATGGAGGCCAGGATAAACGGCCCCTGAGGGAACGGTGCGGGCTGGCCCATAAACTGGCTCCAGATCACCCGCCACTCGCCGCCACGCTGCGGGTTGACGGCGATGCGGTCGCCCACGATCGCGACCCATTCTCCGCGCTCAAGCTTCTCTTTGATGGCAATGGCGGTGTCCGGGCCGATGTCGGTGACCGACATCAAATTCACGCCGGCCTGGGGCGCCATTTCGCTCATAATTTGCTTAAAACGCCGGGCGTTCTCGCTGAAGACCAGGGCGTTGATGGTTTTGCTGCCGTCCAGCTGGGCCAGCGCCCGGCAGGCTTCTACGTCGCCAAGATGCGAGGCCAGCAGCAGCTTGCCCTGCGGCGCCGCGATATTAAGCGTTTCGCTCGCGCCGGGAGCAAAGACCACGTCGCGCTTAAACTTCAGCTCGCCGCGCCAGCTGGCGACTTTGTCCAGCATCGCGTTGCCGAAGCGCATGAAATGGAAAAAGCTGTTGAGCCGTGCGGGAACAGGCATGTTCCGCTGTATCAGCACCTGCTTCACCCGTGCAATCCACTGCCGCGAAGCCTGCCGTGCTGGACGCGCGATAAGCCAGTAGACGCCGATCACCGGCCACAGCAGCACGGTAAACGCCCGCCGCCCCAGGAGCTGCCAGACACGCAGCATCAGGCGCATGCCCCACAGGCCTTTAACCTCGTCCTGCTGCGCCCAGTGCTTGCCGCGTCGACGGAAGAGCAGGCCGGGAATGCGGGGCAGCATGCCGAAGAACAGCCGGGTATGCATCAGGGAGATCCGCACGTTATCTTTCAACGCGTCGAAGTGGGACAACCCGTCATGCGGATAGGTCACGCGGGTGGGCAGAAAGACGCTGGTGTTGCCCTGCCAGTAGAGACGGACCATCACTTCGGTGTCAAAGTCCATCCGTTTACCGAGCGTTTCACGCGCGGCGAGCCGCAGCGTGGGCGAGACCGGGTAGACCCGAAAGCCGCACATGCTGTCTTTAAGCTGCAGGGATAAGGTCTCAATCCATACCCAGACGTGGGTGACCCAGCGACCGTAGAGCCGCGAGCGCGGGATGGAGTCATCGTAAACGGGCTGGCCGGAAATCAGCGCGTCCGGGTGGCGCTCCGCCAGCGCCAGCATTTTGGGAATATCTTCGATGGCGTGCTGGCCGTCCGCGTCCACCTGCAGGGCGTGGGTATAGCCCGCACGCGCGCACTCCTCCAGCCCCCTGATGACCGCGGCACCTTTGCCGGCGTTTTGCGCCAGACGGACCAGCGTCATCTGCGGCTGCTCCGCCGCCAGCCGCTCAAGCTCCTGGCGGGTGGCGGCTTCGCTGCCGTCATCCACTACCAGGCACGGCAGGCCAAACGGCGAGAGGCGCGACAGCACGCTGGCCATCGTGGCGCCGTGGTTGTAGCACGGGATCAGCACGCAGGGGCGGAAGGTTACTGACATAGACGAATTTTCCCGCTGCTGGCGGTATGGCGTTCAGCCCCGTCATGACGCAGGTAGCTGAAGGTCAGCAGTTTGCGCCCGGCATGCCACTCAAGCACCAGCGTCACCGTGGTTTCCGGCAGCAGAGGCGCCTGGAACTTCACGTTTTGAATGCTGTGAAAGCGGTAGCCCGGTGCCAGTAAAGTCGTTGCGTAGTGCATCACCCAGTCAAGCTGCGCAACGCCGGGCAGCAGCGGCTGTACGGCAAAATGGCCCTGAAACCAGAACAGAGAGGCGTCGAGATGCAACACGATCTCCAGCTTCTCCGGCTGTGCCTGATGGCGCTCGATTTCATGAATTTTCATGAAATAACTCCTCTAACTGCGCATAGACACGCTTGTTCATACTGTTTACCGGCATCTCATCGACAATGCGCCAGTAGCGTGGAACGGCGACCGGCTCAAGCCACGGCAGCAGGGCGCGTCGCCAGGCGAACTCCTGCGCTTTTTTATCCTGCAGATGCCAGCGCTGACGAACCGCCTCATCCAGCACCAGCAGGACGCCAATCCCCTGACGGCCCCCGCGCGTAACCGGCAGCGCAGCCGCCTCGCAAACGCCGTCGAGCTCCAGCAGGCGACGCTCAATCTCGTTAAGCGAGATGCGCTTTTCTTCAATTTTGACCACCCGCCCGCGACGACCAGCGATGCTAAACAGCCCCGCACTGTCGAAGTGGAGGATATCGTCCAGCTGGAGTCCTTCAGCCTCATGGATAAGTGGCGAAGTGACGCGGCAGGCGTCATCTTCCTGATGGAAGTTTACGCCGGGGAAGGGTCGCCACGGCAGGTTATCTTCCACGCGATGGCGCCAGGCGAGGATCCCGGTTTCGGTGCTGCCATAAATTTCGTCCGGCCAGATGTTAAGCCAGCCAACCGTGGTGGAGACGTCACGCCAGGGCAGCATTCCGCCCGCGGAAATCAGCATCCTGACGGGCGGCGCGGCCAGTTCGGTATCCAGGCGCTTCAGGAACGCCGGGCTGCTGATGAACAGGTAATGCCGGTCATGAGGAAGGGCGGCCAGCTGCTCTGCGTAGTAGAGCATCGCGGCATGTAGGGGCAGGCCCATCGCCATCGGCAGTACGATGCGAAATGTCAGGCCGTAAAGATGTTGCGGGACGACGGAGGCCACAACGCTACAGCCAGCCAGGCGTTCGCCGAAGCGGTCAGCCAGCAGGCGGGCTTCGCGATCCAGGCTGACGATGTGCTTAACCACCCGGCGCGGCGTTCCCGTGGAGCCGGAGGTGAACAGCTCGACGAAGCGGTTTTCGTTAATCTCCGGCAGGGGTACCCAGCGGGCGATCGTCTGGTGGCGGGAGGCTACCACAATCAGCTGCCCGTCAATATCGAGGGACCGATCGCTCAGGACGCCGCTAAACAGCGGCTGCTGCTCCTTAAGCAGCGAAACGCGGCTATGGCCGGGAATGACCGGCGTTTTACCGGCATGCAGCGAGGCCAGCAGCGCAACAATAAACAGGTAGCTGTTTTCAAAGCACAGCGCCCAGCGCTCGCCTTCCTGCTGACGCAGGGTGTCGACCAGTAACGTCACGTCGTGACGCAGCTGGCCCAGCGTCCAGGTACGATCGTCGAGCCAGGCGACGGGCGTGTCGTCAGGGCGGGGCGCGTTTAACCACTGGCCCAGCGGAAGGGGGTTAGTCATTCTGCATCTCTTTTTTTATCACCCGCTGGCGCACCAGCCACTCTGCCGCCATCAGCGTCCCCATCAGGATGTAAGCCACCATACCGTTCCACAGCGTCCACAGGTGCATGTCGCCGTGCAGGACGGTATACAGCGCCATCGCCCCGTTGCCGATGAAAAAGCCGCACCAGACGAGGGTCACCCTGCGGGTATAGCGCACGCCCTCCGGCGGCAAATTGGGCTCACGTAAGCGCGCCAGGCGTTCGACCAGCGGCATCGCTGTCCAGAGCGAACCGCCGAAGACGGCCAGCATTACAAGATTAACGACCACAGGGTAGAACAGCAGCCACTGGTGGGTTTTCAGCAGGTAGCTTGCCGCGCAGAGCGCGATCCCCGCCAGCGCCACGCACTGCACCACATACCGCATCGGGCCGGTGTTACGCCGCGCCTGACGCAGCCGCAGCAGCAACAGCAGCGCCATCACCGGCAGCAGCCACGGCAGGCTGTTATGCGTCAGCCCAAATCCAATCAGGAAGGGCCACGCCAGCAGCATCAGCCCCGTCAGGAGTGGGATGACCGGGAACGTCCGTCCACCACGCACGGTGTCTTACTCTTCGCGCAGCAGCTGTTCGACGGCGTCTACCACATCCTGAACGGTACGAACCGATTTGAAGGTTTCCGGCTTGATTTTCTTACCGGTTTTCTTCTGCAGATGGACAATCATGTCCACCGCGTCAATGCTGTCCAGCTCCAGGTCTTCGTAAAGACGGGCTTCGGGCGTAATGTCCTGCGGGTCGATTTCAAAGAGTTTGGTCAGAAGGCCGCAGACTTCCTGATAAATGGTTTCTTGTTCGGTCATAGTTCACATCTCAGGCGCGTTGGGCGTGGATAAAGGACGCCAGGGTGGCGACGGAAAAGAAGTGCTGGCGCATCTCTTCGCTTTCGGCAGAAAGCACCACGCCATACTGGTTTTTCACCGCCAGACCCAGCTCCAGCGCGTCGATAGAGTCGAGACCCAGCCCGTCGCCAAACAGCGCGGCATCGGTATCAATATCCTCTGCGGTAAGCTCGTCCAGATTCAGCGTGGTGATAATGAGATTCTTAATTTCAAGATAAAGCGCTTGCATCATTAATTCCTGACAAAGATTGAAGGCCTGATGTTAATCGATGCTGCAGGTGCCGGTTTAACTGCCTTGCCGCCAGTGCCGGTTCTTGTTGCCTTGCATCGTAAAATTCGTCGATGTTCACGCGATCGCGCACATCGACGGTAAAGACAGGTTTTGCGGGCGGTACATCATACCAGCGGCTTTTTTTATCCAGCAGGTGCTCGCTGCAGTGGATGAGTACGATCCGCACATCGCTGTGGCAGCGCACGGCGATATTTGCCGCGCCGCGCTGGAGGGACATCGCCTCACCTGGGCGGGTACGCGTCCCTTCCGGGAAGATTAACAGCGTGTCGCCCTGGGCCAGACGCTGCTGGCTGGCGGCGAGCAGGGGCTCGGCCTCGCTGTTAATCAGATAATCCGCCGCGCGGATAACGCCGCTGACAAACGGATTGCGCAGTAACGCGCTTTTCACCAGACAGTCGGTTTCGGGCATTACCGACGCCAGAATCACGTAGTCAATTAACGTAGGGTGGTTAGCAACCACCAGGCAGCCCCGATCGCCGCGCAGAGCATCAAGATTGTGGATGCGATAGTCCAGCACCCCGGTGCCGCGGGCAACGGTTAAGAAGAAGCGGAAGCTGGCCGCGATGCTGCGGCGCGCCAGGCGACGGCGTTTGGCGCGATCGCGCTGGGCAATCAGCAGCAGGTTGAACCAGACCAGCGACAACAGCAGCCCGCCCGCGCCAAACAGCACGAAGCAGAATCCGGTCATGGCCAGACGCCATAGCCAGTTGATCCGGGCGGTCAGGCGGTTCATTGGCGCGCCCACTGCCACAGCAAACGTTCGCCGGGCACCACAAACTGCCGTTCCTCGCGGAGATAGCGTTGCAGGAACATCAGGCTTTGCGGCAGGGCGGCTTCCTCGCCCGTGCTGCCGCTGCGGGTTTCGCACTGCCATTCGCTGCCGGCTTCAATCACCAGCGCCACCGCGTACGGCCAGGTAGGCATCTGCGGCGGTAACGCCGGATGGTAAAATTCCGGCAGCGCGCCGTCAAAATCCACCAGCAGGACGCGGGAGTAGCCCGCATGCAGCAGGCTCAGCACTTCACACAGGGCCTGCTGGAAGGTGTCCAGCCCGGCGGAAATGGATGATGAGACAACAGGCTGGCGAGCGGCGATCGTGAGATTGCCCACCGCGGAATTATGCACGGACATGGCGAAGTCGGTAGGCGAGACGGCCTGCCCGGTCGCCAGCGTATGCAGAATACGGTAATTGCGCTCCAGCTCGCCGTGGCGGCTGGAATAGACGACGGCGTCTATGGCGTGGCTTTGCAGCATGGCAAGACCAATATCCACCGCCAGCTTACTGCCTGAGTTAAGGCGGCGCGCGGTCATCATCGGTAACGCGGTCAGGCGGGGTAGAGGAGCCGTTGGGTCGATGGTCGACTGCAGGCGCGACCACGCCTGCCACTCTGCGGCATCGCTTAGTCCTGGCGCTCTTGCCTGCCAGTCAATAATGTTCAGTGAAAATTTCATCTACGCGCGTCCGCGGAATACCGTATTCAAAGGGCAGCCAGGCTGCGCTATTGTTCACGTTTGGTGCAAATTAACAGGGTATGACCTACCCCAAGGTTATCCAGCCGATGTGCTATGCTGAAGCCCGCCCTTTCCAGGTAGTGATAAAACTTCTCTACGCTGTAAAACCGGCTATTGCCATTCGCCATACAGGTGAAATAGAGCGAGGTGGCATTCAGGCTGAAAGCCGCCGCTTCATATTTCTGGGCATCCCAGAAAAGCTCCATGATGCACAACCGTGCGCCAGGCTTCATGACCTCTGCGACGCGCGTCAGCATGGCGACAATCTGATCCGGAGAGAAACAGTCGAGGAACTGGCTCATCCACCAGACGTCGGCATCTCCCGGCAATGCCGACGGACTAAGCATATCGACAGCATGGAATCCAATACGATGAGAAAAACCTGCTTTTTCGATGTTTTCCTGCGCCAGCGCTATCTGCTGCGGGAGATCGAGGATCGTCACGGCAACATTGTCGTCATAGCGGCAGCAGCGTAACGACCATTTACCTGTATTTCCGCCCACATCGTACAATTTTGTCGGCGAGCTTGCGAATATATATGGCAACGCAGCGTCAAAAGCGGCGTCGGAATAGTAATGATCGAAGGCAAACCAGCTCTCTTTTGCCGGGGCAGGAAGCTGGGATAAAGCCGGATAGATGGTTGGCCAGTCGCCAAACACGGATAATCCAGCCGGTTTTTCTTTCTGCAGGGCATCGGCCAGATAAAATAACCCCTGGTAACAGACGTCCTGCGTGAAATCCATATTAACGCGGGTCATGGTATCGTGGAGTAAGAAATGGCCCACTTTTGCCAGGAAATAACGACCTTCTTTATAAGTAATTATCCGCCCGCTTAATCCCATATCTAACAATACGCTGACGGCATAACTGCTCAGGGTACTGTTTTCGGTTATTTCGTCGAGGCTCGCCCCCTTATTACCCTGTTTATCGAGCCAGGCGAGAACGCCCGAGTTACGCAGACAAAGCGCGGTCTGAAATAACATCGGCGCAAAAGCGATGCGTTGCGCTTCGGTAATGGCATCCAGCGCGCTGAGCGTGTCCTTTTCGTACATTGTTGCGTAACCTTTCAGGGTAAGAAATGAGGTTATCGGGCCATGTCCGGCCCGACTTTAGAAAAATATTACAGCGCGGCACCCGCAGAAAGGTTCAGCTGAATATCATGGTCGAGGTTGTTCACCCAGCGGTTATAATTTTTGTGAATTTTACCGTCTGCCGCTTTCAGGTTCAGGCTGCTTTCGTAATTAATTGAATAACTTGTCGCAGAGTAGGGAATACGCACCTGGACCGAGTGATCGCGTGCCTGTAGACGGCCCTTAATCACGCCCGGGCCCGCTTCCGTCATGATCCAGTCACGCTTCTGGCCTGCTTTCAAAATGGCTGTTTTCACCTGATCGGCAGTATGACCCGCGCTCACGACAGAGTGAACCTGAGCGATAGGGGCGGTACGCGCACAGCCAGCCAGTGCGCCAACGAATACGGCGGCAGTGCACCATTTAACGAGCTTTTTCATCAACAACTCCATATCAATAATAACAATTAAAGGTAGTGTTTTTTACAAATAAGCATCACCAGGCTTAAGGATTAAGTCAGGTGTGTTTTTAATCAATATTAATGTTTACATTACGTCGTCGCTAAGGCGGGGTATAATATCACGCAAAATAATTAATCATTCCGTTTTTTTTAATTTGTTTTAAGGGCGTGTTGCATTTAAGCGAAATCTGGGTGAGTTGATAAAAAAACGGAAGGAATAAGCCTTAACGCAAATAAAAAAATACCGCGACGGTGAGCGTCGCGGTATTTGACGGTATAAACCCGTTTACACAGACAGATACGTTACCCCGGCAACCGGCTTTTCGGCCGCCCCGGCCCAAGCAGGATCGCCAGCTTGCTGCCCCCTTTGGTGGTTTCCATCCAGATTTTACATACGCTGGTCAGCGGGACCGACAGCAGCATGCCGACAGGGCCCAGCAGCCATCCCCAAATCAGCAAGGATAAAAACACCACCAGCGTCGACATGCCCAGCCGGTGCCCCATCATGCGCGGTTCAAGAATGTTGCCCAGCACCATATGCACGACGAGGAACAGCGCTCCGACCAGCATACATTCGTAGAAACCGTTAAACAGAAACGCCTGAATCATCGGCGGCACGGCGGAAAGCACCGCGCCAATATTCGGCACGTAGTTCAGCAGAAACGCCAGCACCCCCCACATCAGCGCGAACTGAACATCCATCAGCATCAGCCCCAGCCAGACAATAATCCCGGTCCAGACGCTCAGCAGCGTTTTCAGCGCCAGATATTTGGAGACGCCCTTTAAGGCGCGGTGTAGGCCGGCAATGTGTATTTGCGGGTTATTTAAAGCAAAGCGCAGCTTATACGGAACATGGCGCACTTCGAACAGCATAAACACCACCGTCATGACCAGCAGCAAAATGCTGGCCATCGCGCCGGAAAGACCGGTCATCAGCGTGGTGGCGTAGGTCATGACCTTCTCGGAATCCATCCTGCGCAGCATCCGTTCTGGCGAAATATGCAGGTTAAGAAAGGGCATCATCTCCTGCAGTGCGACGATTTTACGCGTCAGCTCTTTATTGTACTGCGGCAACATGGTGGAGAATTCGCTCAGCGATGCCGCCAGTACGCCGAAGAGCGCCGTCAGGCCAATCAGCATCACGATAACCACGATGGTGATGGCCACCGGGCGGCTCACGCCCCGGCGTAAAAACCAGGTCACCAGCGGATTGAGGACAATGGCAAAAAAGAGCGCCAGCAGGAGCTGGACGATAATGTCAGCGGCAGCATGTATACCCGCAAGGATAACCACCAGACAGGCGAGTTTTAATAAGATGTGGAGTCCTGCTTTATCGGGCTGGGGAGCTAACATGCGCGTTCCTTAATAAGATGACCCGATAAGTGTAGTGCCTTAGGGCCGCTTCGTCTGGCACCGATAATCTGAAAGTCGGGGCTGATTTTCTTATTGCTCCGTGGTAATAGTGAAACACTGTTGCAAAAAATTCAGGTAGAACCCCATGCCAGAACCTGCCGCCGAACCGGCGCTGAGCGGATTGCGCCTCAATCTGCGCATTGTTTCCGTCGTTATCTTCAACTTTGCCAGCTATTTAACGATCGGCCTGCCGCTGGCGGTTCTGCCGGGCTACGTCCATGACGTGATGGGTTTTAGCGCGTTCTGGGCGGGGCTGGTCATCAGCCTCCAGTATTTCGCCACGCTCCTTAGCCGCCCGCACGCCGGGCGCTACGCCGACCTGTTCGGTCCCAAAAGCATTGTGGTAGTGGGATTGTGCGGCTGTTTCCTCAGTGGTCTGAGCTACCTGCTGGCTGCCGCTACCAGCCACTGGCCGCTGGTCAGCCTGGCGCTGCTTTGCCTGGGCCGCGTCATTCTCGGGATTGGGCAAAGCCTGGCAGGAACCGGCTCGACGCTATGGGGTGTGGGGGTTGTCGGTGCACCACACATTGGCCGGGTTATCTCGTGGAACGGGATCGTCACCTACGGGGCGATGGCGCTCGGCGCGCCGCTTGGCGTGGCCTGTTACGCCTTTGGCGGTCTGTATGGACTGTCGCTGACCATTATAGCGGTCGCGCTTGTGGCGATACTGTTTGCGCTGCCGCGCCCGAAGGTGAAGGCCAGCAAGGGCAAGCCGCTGCCGTTTCGGGCCGTGCTGGGGCGCGTCTGGCCGTACGGCATGGCGCTGGCCCTGGCGACCACCGGCTTCGGCGTCATTGCGACCTTCATTACCCTGTTTTATGACGCCAAAGGCTGGGAGGGCGCGGCCTTTGCGTTAACCCTCTTCAGCGGTGCGTTTGTTGGCGCACGCCTGCTTTTCCCGAACGGTATCAACCGTCTGGGCGGGCTGAACGTGGCGATGATCTGCTTTACGGTAGAGATTGTCGGGCTGCTGTTAACCGGCATCGCCAGCGCGCCCTGGATGGCGAAAATTGGCGTCTTCCTGGCGGGAGCCGGTTTCTCGCTGGTCTTCCCGGCGCTGGGCGTGGTGGCGGTTAAAGCGGTGCCGCAGCAGAATCAGGGGGCGGCGCTGGCGACCTATACGGTATTTATGGATATGTCTTTAGGCATAACCGGGCCGCTGGCGGGGCTGGTGATGGCCTGGGCGGGGGTACCGGTGATCTATCTTGCCGCGGCGGGTCTGGTGATAATTGCCCTGCTGCTGACGTGGCGGCTAAAAAAATGGCCCCCGGTGCAGGCACCGGAGGCCACGTCATCGTCGTGAAGGGTTACTGGATCACGATGGTGTTAATGATGTTTTCAGCAGCCGTCTGCGCTTTCTGCTGATCTTCCGCTGGCAGGGTGATCTGCAGGGTCAGCAGTTTGTTATCAACCTTGCCCAGCACCACAGAAGACCAGGCGGTCTGGCCTTTCGCGGAGATGATGCTGTCCAGCTGCTGCAGCTTATGGCCTTTCAGCTCGATGGATTTATTGGTTACCACCTGCAGCTGCGGGTCGCGGCCGCGCTGCTGGTCTTCCAGACGTTTGGACAGGACGGCCAGGTCTTCGCTGGTGTCGTCGCCCACAATCACAATGACCGCTTTCTGGCCGGTTGCGTCGGAGTAAACGTGCATGTTATTCGCCTGGGTGCCCAGCTTGCCGCTCTGGTCAGTCATATCGGCTGGCAGAGAGAAAGTGAGTTTGCCATCCATCAGATTCACCGGCTGACCGGTCGCGTTGCTTTCTGCGGATGCGCCCTGAGCAGGCGTTTTCGTGTCGCTGTTATCACAGGCTGCAAGACCCACAACCAGCAGGCCAATCCCGACATATTTAACCAGATTGCGCATTGACTTCTTCCTTTCGATAAACGGCCATAGCGGCTCATTCACCCATCTTATCACAACTGATAAAGCGAACCCTTAACCAGCCTGCAATGCCGTGATTTCAGATTTATCTGCCAGCCTTTTCAGCAGCATATTCAGCAGCACGCCGTACATCGGCAGGAAGAAAACAATGCTGATGAGCACCTTGAAGCAGTAGTCCACCAGCGCGATCTCCATCCAGTGCTCGGCCATAAAGGCATCCGGGCTGCGCCAGAAGGCGATGAAGAAGAAGGCCAGCGTATCGCTCACGTTGCCGAACAGCGTGGACGCGGTCGGCGCCATCCACCAGCGGTGATTCTGACGCAGGCGGTTAAACACGTGCACGTCGAGGATCTGCCCCAGCGCGTAGGCCATAAAGCTTGCCGCGGCGATACGGGCGACAAACAGGTTGAAGTGTGTCAGCGCCTCAAAGCCCTGCCAGCTACCCATGTAAAACAGGGAGGAGATCACGTACGAGATGAACAGCGCCGGAAGCATGACCGCAAAGATAATGCGGCGCGCCAGCGGTGCGCCGAAGATACGCACGGTCAGATCGGTGGCGAGGAAAATAAACGGAAAGCTAAACGCGCCCCAGGTGGTATGAAAACCAAAAATGGAGATCGGGAGCTGCACCAGGTAGTTGCTGGAGGTGATCACCAGCAAATGGAAAAGCGAAAGCCAGAACAACGCTTTTACGCGCTGTGATTCAGAGAACTGCGTCATATTGTGACCTTTTTATACGTTGGGGTGAGGGAACCCAATAAAAACCGCAGCATGATACTGCTTTGGCTGGACTTTGCAATGGTTAGTTTTTGCGCAATCGTTAACCTGGTTTGCATTGCCCGCGCCGGGGCGTAAACTACTGCCGTTTTTATCTGACCGAGAAGATCATGACCGACCTGTTTTCCAGCCCAGACCACACCCTTGATGCCCAGGGCCTTCGCTGCCCGGAGCCGGTAATGATGGTACGTAAGACCGTGCGTAACATGCAGACCGGTGAAACGCTGCTGATTATTGCCGACGATCCGGCCACCACGCGCGATATTCCCGGTTTTTGTACCTTTATGGAGCATGAACTGGTGGCACAGCAGACGGAAACGCTGCCGTACCGGTATTTGATTCGTAAGGGGTAGGTGGTCGGCCTCAGCGGCCTGATGCCCTCACCCCGGCCCTCTCCCACGGGGAGAGGGAGAAAGTCATCCTTTCATCCACGCCCGGATGCCGTCCAGGAACATCTGCGTCGCCATCATTACCAGAATCAGCCCCATCAGACGCTCCAGCGCGTTCACCCCTTTCTCACCCAGCAGGCGCAGGAACAGCGACGACTGCAGCAGAATAATAAATGTTCCGCCCCAGGCAATCAGCAGGGCAATGACCAGATGGCTCATCTGATTCGGATACTGATGCGACAGCAGCATCAGCGTCGCCAGAATGGTTGGCCCCGCGACGAGGGGAATCGCCAGCGGCACGATAAACGGCTCTTCGCCCGCGGGCAGGCCGCTGCTGCTGCCTTCGGCGCTCGGGAAGATCATCTTAATGGCAATCAGGAAGAGAATAATCCCGCCGGAAATGGAGACCGTTTCGGCGCGCAGGTTCAGGAACGCGAGGATTTTTTCACCGGCAAACAGGAAGATAAACATCACCAGCAGGGCAATAAGCAGCTCGCGGATCATGATCGCCCGGCGGCGCTTCGGCTCGGTGTGCTTCAGCACCGACATGAAGATGGGCAGGTTGCCCAGTGGATCCATTATCAGGATCAATAAAACCGCTGCTGAAATGATTTCACTCATGTAAATTATCCCTGAAA
Organism: Enterobacter cloacae complex sp. P43RS; assembly: GCF_014930585.1. NCBI lineage: Bacteria > Pseudomonadati > Pseudomonadota > Gammaproteobacteria > Enterobacterales > Enterobacteriaceae > Enterobacter > Enterobacter cloacae complex sp. P43RS. Next base: position 35,071 of record NZ_JADBRJ010000012.1, on the reverse strand, counting down.
CTCTCTATGGTTATTATGATAATTAGCTGTATTTCTGATTGCCGGGCAATCATCGATTAATTTCGCTTGCGACTTTGGCAGCATTTTGTAATGTGAAGCATATCCCAGTTCAATACTGGCTTGCACAATCAGCACACACCCTCAGCAGGAAAAAAATGCTATGAAAAACGTTGGTTTCATCGGCTGGCGCGGTATGGTCGGCTCTGTACTCATGCAACGCATGGTTGAAGAGCGCGATTTCGACGCTATCCGCCCGGTCTTCTTCTCCACTTCCCAGCTCGGCCAGGCTGCTCCGTCCTTTGGTGGTACCACAGGCACGTTGCAGGACGCTTACGATCTGGAAGCGCTGAAGGCACTCGACATTATTGTGACCTGCCAGGGCGGCGATTATACCAACGAAATCTATCCAAAGCTGCGTGAAAGCGGCTGGCAGGGCTACTGGATTGACGCGGCCTCTTCACTGCGCATGAAAGACGATGCCATCATTATTCTCGACCCGGTTAACCAGGACGTCATCACCGACGGCCTGAACAACGGCGTGAAAACCTTTGTTGGCGGTAACTGCACCGTCAGCCTGATGCTGATGTCCCTCGGCGGCCTGTTCGCGCAGGACCTGGTGGAGTGGGTCTCCGTGGCGACCTACCAGGCCGCGTCCGGCGGCGGCGCGCGCCACATGCGCGAGCTGCTGACCCAGATGGGCCAGCTGCACCAAAGCGTCGCGACCGAGCTGGCAAACCCGGCGTCCGCCATCCTCGACATCGAGCGCAAAGTCACTCAGCTGACCCGCAGCGGCGAGCTGCCGGTGGATAACTTCGGCGTACCGCTGGCCGGCGGTCTGATCCCGTGGATCGACAAACAGCTGGATAACGGCCAGACCCGCGAAGAGTGGAAGGGCCAGGCGGAGACCAACAAAATCCTCGCCACCGCGAATACCATTCCGGTTGACGGTCTGTGCGTGCGTATCGGCGCGCTGCGCTGCCACAGCCAGGCCTTCACCATTAAACTGAAAAAAGATGTGTCTATTCCGACCGTGGAAGAGCTGCTGGCCGCGCACAACCCGTGGGCGAAAGTGGTACCAAACGATCGCGATATCACCATGCGTGAACTGACCCCGGCTGCCGTTACCGGCACGCTGACCACGCCGGTTGGCCGCCTGCGCAAGCTGAACATGGGGCCGGAGTATCTCTCCGCGTTCACCGTCGGCGACCAGCTCCTGTGGGGGGCCGCCGAGCCGCTGCGCCGCATGCTGCGCCAGCTGGCGTAATAATTTGTTAAACACAGGGGGTGATTGTCACCCCCTTTTTTTGCGTACTACATGGAGTAAAACGCAGATGTCTTATTTTTTATCAGGAGGAACCACGACGTTGGCTATGCTTTAAGGAAGATTTATTTCTCACCTGAGGGTAGGGCGGAGCAGAGAGGATCAACTGCACCGTTTAGGTCACATTAAAAGTCGTCCCGGAGCGCGTAAAAAGGGCGACATAAAAAAACAGGATGAATACCATGTCCGATCGTATTTCGAGAGACGTGATTAATGCGCTTATTGCGGGTCATTTTGCTGACCCCTTTTCTGTGCTAGGGATGCACCGTACAGAGGCCGGACTGGAAGTTCGGGCGCTGTTGCCGGATGCGACAGAAGTGTGGGTTATCGAACCCAAAACCGGCCGCAAGGTGGGTAATCTGGAATGCCTCGACTCGCGCGGCTTCTTCTCGGGCGTCATGCCCCGCCGTAAAAACCCCTTTCGCTATCAGCTCGCCGTTATCTGGCACGGCCAGCAAAACCTGATTGATGATCCCTACAGCTTTGGGCCGCTCTTAAAAGAGATGGACGCCTGGCTGCTGTCCGAAGGGACCCATTTACGCCCTTACGAAACGCTGGGTGCCCACGCGGATACCATGGACGGTATCACCGGCACGCGCTTTGCCGTATGGGCGCCAAACGCCCAGCGCGTTTCCGTCGTTGGGCAGTTCAACTACTGGGACGGTCGCCGCCACCCGATGCGCCTGCGCCGTGAGACGGGCATCTGGGAGCTGTTTATCCCCGGGGCGCATAATGGCCAGCTCTACAAATTTGAGATGATCGACGCGCACGGCAACCTGCGCATTAAAGCCGACCCGTACGCCTTTGAGGCGCAGATGCGCCCGGATACCGCATCGCTGATCTGCGGCCTGCCGGAGAAGGTCGTCCAGACCGAGGAGCGCAAGCAGGCCAACCGCTTTGATGCGCCGATCTCCGTTTACGAAGTGCATCTCGGCTCCTGGCGCCGCCACACCGATAACAACTTCTGGCTCAGCTACCGGGAGCTCGCCGACCAGCTGGTGCCGTACGCCAAATGGATGGGCTTTACCCACCTCGAACTGCTGCCGGTTAACGAGCACCCGTTCGACGGCAGCTGGGGCTATCAGCCCACCGGGCTGTATGCGCCCACGCGACGCTTCGGCACGCGCGATGATTTCCGCTATTTCATTGATGCCGCGCACGCCGCCGGGCTGAACGTGATCCTCGACTGGGTCCCGGGCCATTTCCCGTCGGACGATTTTGCGCTGGCAGAGTTCGACGGCACGAAGCTGTACGAGCACAGCGACCCGCGCGAAGGCTATCACCAGGACTGGAACACGCTGATCTACAACTACGGTCGCCGTGAAGTGTCGAATTACCTGGTGGGGAATGCGCTGTACTGGATCGAACGCTTCGGCATTGATGCCCTGCGCGTGGATGCGGTGGCCTCGATGATCTACCGCGACTACAGCCGCAAAGAGGGAGAGTGGATCCCGAACGAGTATGGCGGCCGTGAAAACCTCGAAGCGATTGAATTTCTGCGCAACACCAACCGCATCATTGGCGAGCAGGTGGAAGGCGCCGTGACCATGGCGGAAGAGTCGACGGACTTTGCGGGCGTCTCCCGCCCTCCGTCATCAGGTGGCCTGGGGTTCTGGTACAAGTGGAACCTGGGCTGGATGCACGACACGCTCGACTACATGAAGCTCGACCCGGTTTATCGTCAGTATCACCACGATAAGCTCACCTTCGGGCTGCTCTACAACTACACCGAAAACTTCATGCTGCCGCTGTCGCACGATGAAGTGGTGCACGGCAAAAAATCCATTCTCGACCGTATGCCGGGCGATGCGTGGCAGAAGTTTGCCAACCTGCGCGCCTACTACGGCTGGATGTTTGCCTTCCCGGGCAAAAAGCTGCTGTTTATGGGCAATGAGTTCGCCCAGGGTCGCGAGTGGAACCACGACACCAGCCTCGACTGGCATCTGCTGGAGGGCGGCGACAACTGGCACCACGGCGTACAGCGTCTGGTACGCGACCTGAACCTGACCTACCGCCACCACAAAGCGCTACACGAGCTGGACTTTGATCCGTACGGCTTTGAGTGGCTGGTGGTGGACGACCACGAGCGCTCGGTGTTTGTCTTTGTACGTCGCGATAAAGCGGGCAACGAGATTATCGTCGCCAGCAACTTCACGCCGGTGCCGCGCGAACACTACCGCTTCGGCATTAACCAGCCGGGCAAATGGCGCGAGATCCTGAATACCGATTCCATGCATTACCACGGCAGTAACGCCGGTAACGGCGGGCTGGTGCAGAGCGATGCGATTGAAAGCCACGGGCGTCCAAATTCCCTGAGCCTGATGCTGCCGCCGCTTGGCACCATCTGGCTGATGCGGGAGGGAGAATGACGCAGCTTACGGCAGGTAAACCCGAACCGCTCGGCGCGAGTTTTGATGGAAAGGGGGTGAACTTCACGCTCTTTTCTGCTCACGCGGAGCGGGTGGAGCTCTGCGTGTTTGACGGGGAGGGTAACGAGCACCGTTACGATTTACCGTCCCGCACGGGAGACATCTGGCACGGTTACCTGTCCGGCGGGCGTCCGGGAATGCACTACGGTTTCCGCGTACACGGCCCGTGGGAGCCTTCTCAGGGGCACTGGTTTAACCCGGCGAAGCTGCTGATTGACCCGTGCGCGCGCCGCGTGGACGGCGAGTTTAAAGACGACCCGCTGTTCCACGTCGGCTACGGCGAACCGGACCACCGCGACAGCGCGCCCGTCGCGCCGAAAAGCGCGGTGGTGCACGATCTCTACGACTGGGAAGACGATGCCCCGCCGCGCACGCCGTGGGGTAACACCGTCATCTATGAAGCGCACGTCAAAGGGCTGACCTACCTGCACCCGTCGATCCCCAAAGAGATGCGCGGCACCTACAAAGCGCTGGGGCATCCGACCATGGTCGCTTACCTGAAGCATTTGGGCATCACCGCGCTGGAGCTGCTTCCGGTGGCGCATTTCGCCAGCGAGCCGCGTCTTCAGCGTCTTGGGTTAAGCAACTACTGGGGCTACAACCCGCTGGCGATGTTCGCTCTCGACCCGCGCTACGCGGTGCATCCGGAGAAAGCGCGGGACGAGTTTCGCGACGCGGTTAAGGCGCTCCACGCCGCGGGCATTGAGGTCATTCTGGACGTGGTGCTGAACCACAGTGCGGAAAGCGATCTTGACGGCCCGACGCTCTCACAGCGCGGAATCGATAACCGTAGCTATTATTGGATCAGGGAAGATGGCGATTACGAGAACTGGACCGGGTGCGGTAATACCCTCAACCTCAGCCATCCGGCGGTCACGCATTACGCGTACGAATGCCTGAAATACTGGGTTGAAACGTTCCACGTGGACGGTTTTCGTTTCGACCTGGCGCCGGTGATGGGGCGCACTCCAGCATTTAGCCAGCAGGCACCGCTGTTTGAGGCGATAAAAAACTGCCCGGTGCTCTCAACGGTGAAGCTGATTGCGGAACCCTGGGACATTGGTGAAGGCGGTTATCAGGTGGGGAACTTCCCGCCGCTGTTTGCCGAGTGGAACGACCACTACCGCGATGCCATCCGCCGCTTCTGGCTGGCGCGCGATCTGTCGCTGGGTGAGTTCGCCGGACGCTTTGCCGGCTCCAGCGATCTCTTTAAGCGCGACGGAAAACGTCCGTCGGCCACCATCAACCTGGTGACGGCGCATGACGGTTTTACGCTGCGCGACTGCGTTTGTTTCAATCAGAAACACAATGAGGCCAACGGCGAAGAGAATCGCGATGGCACTAACAATAACCATAGCTTCAATCATGGTATAGAAGGGTTAGGCGGAAGTCTGGATGTGATCGAGCGGCGACGCGCCAGCGTTCATGCGCTGCTGACGACGCTTTTGCTGTCTCAGGGCACACCGATGCTGCTGGCGGGCGACGAGCACGGCCACAGCCAGCACGGCAACAACAACGCCTATTGCCAGGACAACACCTTAACCTGGCTCGACTGGGGGGAGGCGAACAGCGGGTTGACCCATTTCACCGCGGCGCTAATCCACCTTCGCCAGCAGATCCCCGCCCTTACCGCCGACAGCTGGTGGGAAGAGGGCGACGGCAACGTTAGCTGGCTGAATAAAGACGCGCAGCCGTTGAGCGCGCAAGAGTGGCAACACGGCATCACCTGCCTGCAAATCCTGCTTTCGGGTAAGTGGCTGGTGACGCTGAACGCGACGGACGACGTCGCAGAGATTGTTTTACCTGACGGGGAGTGGCGAGCTGTTCCCCCCTTTGCCGGAGCGGATAATCCGGTAGTAATGGCTGTCTGGCACGGGCCTGCGCACGGAGTGTGCGTATTCCAAAGATGATAAAAAAGGAGTTAGTCATGGTTAGATTAGAGAAGAACGATCCGTTAATGTTGGCGCGCCAGCTACCATTAAAAACCGTTGCCCTGATACTTGCGGGCGGGCGTGGTACCCGTCTGAAAGATTTGACCATCAAGCGCGCCAAGCCGGCCGTTCACTTTGGTGGTAAGTTCCGCATTATCGACTTTGCGCTCTCAAACTGCCTGAACTCGGGCATTCGCCGCATTGGCGTCATTACTCAGTATCAGTCGCACACCCTGGTACAGCACATTCAGCGCGGCTGGTCATTCTTCAGCGAAGAGATGAACGAGTTTGTCGATCTGCTCCCGGCGCAGCAGCGCGTTCACGGGGAAAACTGGTACCGCGGCACGGCGGATGCGGTGACCCAAAACCTCGACATTATTCGCCGCTACAGCGCGGAATACATCGTGATCCTCGCGGGTGACCACATCTACAAGCAGGATTACTCGCACATGCTGATCGACCACGTCGAAAAAGGGGCGCGCTGCACCGTGGCGTGTCTGCCGGTGCCCGTTGCCGAGGCGACGGCGTTTGGCGTGATGCACGTGGATGCGGACGACAAGATTATCGACTTCGTTGAAAAACCGGCGAACCCGCCAACCATGCCGGGCGATGACACCAAATCGCTCGCCAGCATGGGGATCTATGTCTTTGATGCAGATTATCTTTATGAGCTGCTCGAAGAAGACGACAAAGACGAAAGCTCCAGCCACGACTTCGGTAAAGACATCATCCCGAAAATCACCAAAGCTGGCATGGCCTATGCACATCCCTTCCCATTGTCCTGCGTGCAGTCCGATCCGAATGCGGAGCCATACTGGCGCGATGTGGGAACCCTGGAAGCGTACTGGAAAGCCAACCTCGATCTGGCGTCCGTGACGCCTGAGCTGGATATGTACGACCAGAACTGGCCGATTCGTACCCACATGGAATCCCTGCCGCCGGCGAAGTTCGTGCAGGACCGCTCCGGCAGCCACGGCATGACCCTGAACTCGCTGGTCTCCGGCGGGTGCATCATCTCAGGTTCGGTGGTGGTGCAATCCGTGCTGTTCCCGCGCGTGCGTATAAACTCATTCTGTAATATCGATTCGGCGGTTCTGCTGCCGGATGTCTGGGTAGGGCGTTCGTGTCGTCTGCGTCGCTGCGTTATCGACCGCGCCTGCGTCATTCCTGAGGGAATGGTGATTGGTGAAAACGCGGAAGAAGATGCGCGTCGCTTCTACCGTTCTGAAGAGGGGATCGTGTTAGTCACACGGGAAATGTTGCGGAAGCTGCAGATCAAACAGGAGCGATGATGCAGGTTTTACACGTATGTTCTGAGATGTTCCCGTTGTTAAAAACGGGCGGCCTGGCGGATGTTCTTGGTGCATTACCGGCGGCGCAAATCGCCGGTGGAGTCGATACCCGCGTCCTGCTGCCCGCCTTCCCGGATATCCGGCGCGGCATACCTGATGCAAAGGTCGTGACCCGCCGTGAAACGTTTGCCGGACGCATCACCCTGCTGTTTGGGCATTACAACGGCGTAGGGATCTACCTGATCGACGCACCGCATCTGTACGACCGTCCGGGCAGCCCGTATCACGATACCAACCTGTTCGCCTATACCGACAACGTGCTGCGCTTTGCGCTGCTCGGCTGGGTGGGGGCGGAGATGGCCGTCGGGCTGGATCCATTCTGGCGTCCGGATGTGGTCCACGCGCACGACTGGCACGCCGGGCTGACGCCAGCGTATCTGGCGGCAAAAGGGCATCCGGCAAAATCGGTGTTTACGGTGCACAACCTGGCGTATCAGGGCATGTACTATGCGCATCATATGAATGACATCGATCTGCCATGGTCGTTCTATAACATGCACGGGCTGGAGTTCAACGGGCAAATTTCGTTCCTGAAGGCCGGGCTGTACTACGCCGACCACATCACGGCGGTGAGCCCCACCTACGCGCGTGAAATTACCCAGCCGGAGTTTGGCTACGGTCTGGAAGGGCTGCTGCAGCAGCGCCATCGTGAAGGCCGCCTGTCGGGCATTCTGAACGGCGTGGATGAGCAGATCTGGAGCCCTGAAACCGATCTCCTGCTGGCCGCGCGCTATGGCCGCGACTCGGTGGAAGATAAAGCCGAAAACAAACGCCAGCTGCAAATTGCGATGGGGCTGAAGGTCAACGATAAGGTGCCGCTGTTTGCGGTGGTCAGCCGCCTGACCAGCCAGAAAGGGCTGGATCTGGTGCTGGAGGCGCTGCCCGGTTTACTGGAGCAGGGCGGACAGCTGGCGCTGCTCGGCGCGGGCGACCCGGTGCTGCAGGAAGGTTTCCTCGCCGCCGCCGCGGAACATCCGGGGCAGGTGGGCGTGCAGATTGGCTATCACGAAGCGTTCTCGCACCGCATTATGGGCGGCGCGGACGTGATTCTGGTGCCGAGCCGTTTCGAACCCTGCGGCCTGACGCAGCTCTACGGTCTGAAATACGGCACGCTGCCGCTGGTGCGCCGCACGGGCGGGCTGGCGGATACGGTGTCGGATAGCTCTCTGGAAAACCTGGCGGATGGTATCGCCAGCGGGTTTGTCTTTGAAGACAGTAATGCCTGGTCGCTGCTTCGGGCGATCCGGCGTGCGTTCGTCTTGTGGTCCCGTCCATCCCTGTGGCGTTACGTTCAGCGTCAGGCGATGTCCATGGACTTTAGCTGGCACGTTGCGGCGCAGTCGTACCGCGACCTTTATCAACGCTTGATGTAACGAGGCGAAGTTACTGATATGAACGCTCCATTTAGCTACTCTTCCCCCACGCTCAGCGTTGAGGCGTTAAAGCACTCCATCGCCTACAAGCTGATGTTTACCATCGGGAAAGATCCGGTCATCGCCAACAAGCACGAGTGGCTGAACGCCACCCTGTTTGCGGTGCGTGACCGCATGGTCGAACGCTGGCTGCGCTCTAACCGCGCCCAGCTTTCGCAGGAGACGCGGCAGGTTTACTACCTGTCGATGGAATTTTTGATTGGCCGCACCCTCTCCAACGCGCTGCTGTCGCTCGGTATCTACGACGACGTCAAAACCGCGCTGGAAGAGATGGGGCTGGATTTAGAAGAGCTGATTGACGAAGAGAACGACCCGGGGCTGGGTAACGGTGGTCTCGGGCGTCTTGCCGCCTGCTTCCTTGACTCGCTGGCAACGCTGGCGCTGCCGGGGCGCGGCTACGGTATTCGCTACGACTACGGCATGTTCAAGCAGAACATCGTTGACGGCCGCCAGAAAGAGTCCCCGGACTACTGGCTGGAATACGGCAACCCGTGGGAGTTCAAGCGCCACAACACGCGCTACAAGGTGCGCTTTGGCGGACGCATTCAGCAGGAAGGGAAAAAGTCCCGTTGGGTGGAAACCGAAGAGATCCTCGCCGTGGCCTATGATCAGATCATCCCCGGCTATGACACCGATGCGACCAATACGCTGCGCCTGTGGAATGCCCAGGCGAGCAGCGAAATCAACCTCGGTAAATTTAACCAGGGCGACTACTTTGCCGCGGTGGAAGATAAAAACCACTCCGAGAACGTCTCCCGCGTGCTGTATCCGGATGACTCAACCTACTCCGGGCGCGAGCTGCGCCTGCGTCAGGAGTATTTCCTCGTCTCCGCGACGATTCAGGACATCCTCAGCCGCCACCATCAGCTGCATAAAACCTACGCCAACCTGGCGGAGAAAACCGCGATTCACCTTAACGACACCCATCCGGTGCTCTCCATTCCCGAGCTGATGCGCCTGCTGATCGACGAGCACAAGTTCAGCTGGGACGACGCGTTTGAAGTGACGTGCCAGGTGTTCTCCTACACCAACCACACCCTGATGAGCGAAGCGCTGGAGACCTGGCCGGTGGACATGCTCGGCAAAATTCTGCCGCGCCACCTGCAAATCATCTTCGAGATCAATGACTACTTCCTCAAGACGCTGCAGGAGCAGTACCCGAACGATACCGGGCTGCTGAGCCGTGCCTCGATCATTGATGAATCCAACGGTCGTCGCGTGCGCATGGCCTGGCTGGCGGTTGTCATCAGCCACAAGGTCAACGGCGTGTCCGAGCTGCACTCGAACCTGATGGTGCAGTCCCTGTTTGCGGACTTCGCGAAGATCTTCCCGACGCGCTTCTGCAACGTCACCAACGGCGTTACGCCGCGCCGCTGGCTGGCGCTGGCCAACCAGCCGCTCTCTGACGTGCTGGATGAGAATATCGGCCGCACCTGGCGCACCGATTTGAGCCAGCTGAGCGAGCTTAAGCAGCATATTGATTTCCCGACGGTGAACAAGGCCGTGCGGGAAGCCAAGCTGCTGAACAAGAAACGTCTGGCGGTCTGGCTGGCGATGCACCTCAACGTGGTCGCAAACCCGAAAGCGCTATTTGACGTGCAGATCAAGCGCATCCACGAGTACAAGCGTCAGCTGATGAACGTGCTGCACGTGATCACCCACTACAACCGCATTAAGGCCGATCCAACCGCAGAGTGGGTGCCGCGCGTGAAGATCTTCGCCGGTAAGGCGGCTTCCGCCTACTACATGGCGAAGCACATTATTCACCTGATCAACGACGTGGCGAAGGTGGTGAACCAGGATCCGGAGATTGGCGACAAGCTGAAGGTGGTATTCATCCCGAACTACAGCGTCAGCCTGGCGCAGCTGATCATCCCGGCGGCAGATCTCTCCGAGCAGATCTCCACGGCGGGGACGGAAGCGTCCGGCACCAGCAACATGAAGTTTGCTCTCAACGGCGCGCTGACCATCGGCACCCTGGACGGGGCGAACGTCGAGATGCTGGAGCACGTAGGAGAAGAGAATATCTTTATCTTCGGCAATACCACCGAAGAAGTGGAGGCGCTGCGCAGGAAAGGCTACTCCCCGCGTGAGTTCTATGAAGGGGATGAAGAGCTACGTCAGGTCCTGACGCAGATTGCGACCGGTGTGTTCAGCCCCGACGAGCCGGGCCGCTATCGCGATCTGGTGGATTCGCTGATTAACTTTGGCGACCACTATCAGGTGCTGGCGGATTATCGCAGCTACGTGGACTGCCAGGATAAAGTGGATGAGCTGTACCGTCAGCAGGAGAAGTGGACCAGCGCGGCGATGCACAACATCGCCAACATGGGGTATTTCTCGTCTGACAGGACCATCAAGGAGTATGCCGAGAACATCTGGCATATTGATCCGGTGCGGTTGTAAAAACAAAGCCCGGTGGCGCCACCGGGCTTTTTACATCACGACGCCAGCGACAGCTCACGCTTCCCCGCATGCTGCTGCAGCCACTGCGCCACGCGAGACTGCTGCTCGGCGTTAAGCCACATCCCTTCTTTGGTACGACGCCAGATGGCATCTTCAAGGCGGCGAACCCACTCGTGCTCAACCAGGTAGCGCAGCTCGGCCTCATACAGCTCGTGGCCGAAATGTTCACCCAGATCGGCAAGCGATTTCGCGTCGCCCAGGAACAGCTCGGTATTGCTGCCGTAGGTGCGGGCGTAGTGGCGCGCCATCCCTTCGGTAATGAACGGAAAGCGACGGCGCAGCTTCGCGGCGTAATCGTCGCGGTTTCCGCCAATATCTCCGCCGGGCAGCACTGCCTCTTTGGTCCACGCCGGGCCAATACCTTTGTAGTACGGCGCCAGTTTTTCCAGCGCGTGCTCGGCCAGCTTGCGGTAGGTAGTCAGCTTGCCGCCAAACACCGACAGCAGCGGTGCCTGACCGTCTACGTCGTGGATATCAAGCGTGTAGTCGCGGGTGATGGCCTGCGGTGAGTCAGACTCGTCATCGCACAGCGGACGCACGCCGGAGTAGGTCCAGACCACGTCCTCGCGCGAAAGCTGTTTCTTAAAGTGCGCGTTATACACTTTCAACAGGTAGTTCACTTCGCTCTCGTCGATCTCGACGTTTTTCGGATCGCCCTTGTACTCCACGTCGGTGGTGCCGATGATGGAGAATTCGTCCATCCACGGGATCACAAACACGATGCGTTTATCTTCGTTTTGCAGGATATAAGCCTGCTTCTGGGTATGCACGCGCGGCACCACAATGTGGCTGCCTTTGATCAGGCGGATGCCGTACGGCGAAGGCAGGTGCATGCCGTCGTCGAAGAACTGCTTCACCCACGGGCCGGTGGCGTTCACCAGGCCGCGCGCCTTCCAGCTGAACTTCTCGCCGGTATCCACGTCTTCCGCTTCCACAATCCACAGGCCGTTTTCACGACGGGCGGCGGTCGCGCGGGTCCGGGTTTTCACCTCGCCACCTTTCTTCTCGACCATCTGCGCATTCGCCAGAACCAGGCGCGCATCGTCCACCCAGCAGTCTGAATATTCGAAACCGCGCACGATTTCCGGCTTAAGGACCGATTCTGAGCCAAAACGCAAACCGTTCGAACCCGGCAGGCTGGTGCGTTTGCCCAGATGATCGTACATAAACAGGCCGATGCGGATCATCCACGCCGGACGCAGGTGCGGACGGTGCGGCAGGCGGAAGCGCATCGGGATCGCCAGATGCGGGGCCATTTTCAGCAGCACTTCGCGTTCGGCCAGCGCTTCGCTGACCAGGCGGAATTCGTAGTGTTCCAGGTAGCGCAGGCCACCGTGGATCAGCTTGGAGCTGGCGGACGACGTCGCGCAGGCGAGATCGTTAGCTTCCAGCATCAGCACGGATAAACCGCGTCCTGCGGCATCAACCGCAATACCGGCACCGTTGATGCCACCGCCTATCACAATCAGATCTTTGGTTTCCATAACACCCTCATGCACTTTCGTTAAAGCTCAAAAATGTTCGATATCGCTCATAATAGCAAAGGAACGCGCTTTTGGTAACATCAAAAAAACAATTTAGAGTGATATGGATAACATAATGGCGTTTACCCGCCGCCAGGACGTACACTACGGGGTAAAATCTTGTCGTTGACCACTGTAAAGAGAACACCATGGATCAGTTTGAATGTATTAACGTAGAAGAAGCCCACCAGAAGATGCACCAGGGAAAAGCGGTGCTGGTGGACATTCGCGACCCGCAGAGTTTTGCCATGGGCCATACGCCGGGCGCGTTTCATCTGACCAACGACACGCTGGGCGCGTTTATGCGCGATAACGACTTCGAAACGCCCGTTATGGTCATGTGCTACCACGGCAATAGCAGCAAAGGCGCGGCGCAGTATCTGATTCAGCAAGGCTATGACGCGGTATACAGCGTCGACGGCGGCTTTGATGCCTGGCATCGTCATTTCCCGGCAGAAGTGGAATACGCGTTTGAGCGCTAATCCCGCTATACTGTCCCCTTTTGTGTGGAAATAAGCGACCGCTGCCCATGTTGATGATCACCTCTTTTACCAACCCGCGCGTCGCCCAGGCGTTTGTCGACTATATGGCGACGCAGGGCGTTATTCTGACCATTCAGCAACATACTCAGACCGACGTCTGGCTGGCCGACGAGAGCCAGGCTGCGCGGGTCAACGAGGAGCTGGCGCGTTTCCTTGAGAACCCCGGCGACCCGCGCTATCTGGCGGCCAGCTGGCAATCCGGGCAGACCGGCAGCGGACTGCATTACAGCCGCTTTCCCTTCCTTGCCACGATACGCGAGCGCGCGGGCCCGTTTACGCTGCTGCTGATGGCAGCCTGCATTATCGTCTTCATTATTATGAACGTGGTGGGCGACCAGAGCGTGATGATCGCGCTGGCGTGGCCGTATGATCCGTCGCTGGATTTTGACGTCTGGCGCTACTTTACCCACGCGCTGATGCATTTCTCGGTGATGCATATCCTCTTTAACCTGCTGTGGTGGTGGTATCTCGGCGGTATCGTTGAGAAGCGGCTCGGCAGCGGCAAGCTGATTGTCATCACCGTAATCAGCGCCCTGCTGAGCGGCTATGTACAGCATAAATTCAGCGGCCCGTGGTTCGGCGGGCTGTCGGGTGTCGTCTACGCTTTGATGGGCTACGTCTGGCTTCGCGGGGAGCGCGACCCGGAAAGCGGCATCTATTTACAACGCGGATTAATAGCCTTTGCGTTAATATGGCTAATTGCCGGATGGTTTGATCTGTTTGGTATGTCTATCGCCAATGGTGCGCACGTCACCGGCCTCGCCGTCGGTCTTGCAATGGCGCTTGCCGACACGCTCCATGCGCGAAAACGAACATAATTCTCAGGGATAATTGATGAAACAAACACAACGTCATGACGCCATTATCGAACTGGTCAAAAAACAGGGATACGTCAGCACCGAAGAGTTGGTCGAGCAGTTTGCCGTCAGCCCGCAAACCATCCGTCGTGACCTGAACGATCTGGCCGACCAGAACCGTATTTTGCGCCACCACGGCGGCGCGGCGCTGCCGTCCAGCTCGGTCAACACCTCCTGGCACGACCGTAAAGCCACGCAGACGGCAGAGAAAGAGCGCATTGCGCGTAAAGTGGCGAGCCAAATCCCGAACGGTGCGACGCTGTTTATTGACATCGGCACCACGCCGGAAGCGGTCGCTCATGCGCTGCTGGATCACGAGAACCTGCGCGTGGTGACCAACAACCTGAACGTCGCGAACACGTTGATGCAGAAAGATGATTTCCGCATCATCCTCGCGGGCGGCGAACTGCGCAGCCGCGACGGCGGGATTATCGGCGAAGCGACGCTCGACTTTATCTCTCAGTTCCGCCTCGACTTCGGCATCCTGGGGATCAGCGGCATCGACAGCGATGGCTCGCTGCTGGAGTTTGATTACCACGAGGTGCGCACCAAGCGCGCAATCATTGAAAACTCGCGCCACGTGATGCTGGTGGTGGATCACTCGAAGTTTGGCCGTAACGCGATGGTGAACATGGGCAGCATCAGCATGGTGGATGCGGTCTATACCGACGTGATGCCGCCAGCGGGCGTGATGCAGGTGATTAAGGATAATAATTTGCAGTTAGAGTTGTGTTGAAAAGCCGTTCTCCCTCTCCCTGTGGGAGAGGGCCGGGGTGAGGGCATCAGGCCGCACAAAACTAAACTCCGTACCCCATCATCTTCAACAGCTGCTGCGCATGCTGCACCGCGTCCTGACGGTGCGCCACGCCCAGCTTCTGATACAGATTGCGAATGTGCGTTTTGATGGTGGTTGCCGCCACCGCCAGCTCACCGGCAATCTGCTCGTTGCTATAGCCTGAATAGATCAGCCCCAGCACCTGCCATTCGCGCTGGGTGAGCGGGCTGGTGCGAATAAGCTCCGGCACTTCCGGGTGGTTCAGCAGACGTTCAACAAAGTTCTCGTCGAAATGCGCAAACTTGTGGCGATGGTGCTGATTAATCTCGCGCAGGATTCGCTGGGCGCGATGCTGATCCAGCTCCGGCAGCGTGTTGAGCTGAATCAACTGGCGCAGCTGCTGCGCCATCACTTCACCTTCAATCACGAAGTGGCTAATAAACCCGGTGCGGTTCGCCAGCTGCAAGGCTTCCAGCAGCACGCGCTGGGCGTCATTTTTGCGGCCCGCCTGCCAGTAAAGCTGGTTGAGCAGCAGCAGGTTGCGGTTCAGATCGCTCATCAGACGCAGGCTGCGGGCGTTTTCGTTTAACTCTTCCAGCACAATTTCGGCAGGCTCAAAGTCACCCAGCAGGATCTGCACGCGGGCGATGTTGCGCCACTGGCTTTGCAGGAAGTGGTTATTGGCAAATTCCGGTTTAGGCGTTTGGCGCAGCCAGTTGGCGGCGGATTTTTTGTCCCCCGTCATCTGCCAGTATATCACCCGAACCTTGTCGGCGTTCGATACCCAGTCGCTGTGGTACTGACCGTTGCCGAGCAGGTTTTCCAGACGGTTAAGGTGATTGCGGGCGTTATCCAGATCGCCACGCGCCAGCGAGCACTGCACCAGCAGGGCCAGACACTGCAATTGCTGCTGAGGCTGGAAGCCGGAGAGCACGTTCACACCCTGACGGGCGCAGCTTTCTGCTTCATCCAGACGCGACCATGCCCACAGCAGTTGAGCGCGAATACGCAACAGGAACTCGTGCATCGGCAGCTGTTCCAGGTGCTGTTCACGAATCAGCTGGAACGCTTTTTCCTGATTTTCCCAGGCGGCCTGCAGGAACCCCTGTGCGAATAAAATCTCGCTTTGCTGGATCAGGCTCCACAGGGCGTAGTGCCACACATCATGGCGGCGCGCCATCTGCTCGGTTTGCTGCATCAGCGAAAGGGAGCGCGTCAGTTCGCCCTTGCAGTGCAGCACTTCGCCGTGCACCGAGGTAGCCACAATCCGGCTGTAGAAATTCGCCAGCGGCAGTTCATCCAGCGCGACCATCGCCAGCCGTTCCGCTTCATCCGCATCGCCGTCGTTAATCGCGACCTGCGCCCGCAGGGCGTTAAATTCGCCGTGCAGGGTGATATCCATTTCGCTTTCCATCTCCTGCTCGGCGCGCGCCAGCAGGGTATTCACTTCGCTGTAGCGGTGCTGGCTCTGCATCAGCCAGGCCTGGAGCAGCACCAGACGCGGGTTCTCCAGCAGGCTCTCCCACGGCAGGGCTTTCAACGACTCTTCCAGCAGCGTCAGTTCGCTGTGGTTAAACAGCCCCCACGCGTGGTTAAGCAGGATATCGCGCAGCATGCTGGCGTCACCGGCGGCAAGCGCGTGGTGAATGGCCTCGCTCGGGAAGCCTTGCGCCATCCAGCTTTCAGCGGCGGCGCGGTGGATTTCCGGCAATTCCGTTGCCAGCTCCCACTGGCAGCGCTGGCGCAGGAAGCTGCCAAACAGCGGGTGATAGCTGAACCACTCGCCGGGGTCGTCCATGCGCGTCAGGAACAGGCCCTGACGTTCAATCTCTTCCAGCTGCAGCTGACCGTTCTCACAGCCTGTTACGCGCACAATCAGCGCGTCGTTCATGGAGCGCAGCAGGGAGCTTTTCAGCAGGAAATTGCGGGTGGAGGGATCGACGCTGTTCAGCACCTCATCCACCAGGTAATCCGAAAGATGGCTGGCGTTGATGCCGGCCAGACGGCGCGCAGACTGGTGCGTCGGGCTGTTGTTTTGCCGGGCAGAAAGGGCAATCAGCTGCAGCGCCGTGGCCCAGCCTGCGACATCATCACACAAGCGGCTGCTTTCGGAGGCCTCAATGGGTGAGGTCAGGCGGCAGTCAAAGAACTGTTTCGCTTCCTGGTGGGTAAAGGCCAGCTGCTGGCTGCCCACTTCCAGAAGCTGATCGCGCACGCGCAGGTTGGCAATACCGAGCTGCGGCAGGTTGCGTGACAGCACGACCAGGGTCAGGTTTTCCGGCTGGTGGCGCAGGAAGAAGCGCATCGACTCATGGATAACCGGGTTCGTGATCAGATGATAGTCATCAATCACCACGTACAGCGGGCGATGCCATTCGGCCAGTTCGATAAACAGCTGAGAGAAAAGGGAGGACAGGCTGGCGTACTGGCGCTTTTGCACCATTGCCTCGCTGGCGACGCAGTGTCCGTTGGTTGCCTGTTGAATAGCGGCAATCAGATAGCTGGCAAAACGCTCTTGCTGGTTATCGCCCTCGTCGAGGGAGTACCAGCCAAGATCGCTCTTACCTGCGGCCCATTGTGAAATGAGCGTTGTTTTTCCATAACCTGCAGGGCTCGTAACCAGCGCCAGTCGGAAATTATGCGCGCCGGAAAGTTTAGCCAGCAGACGCTCGCGGACCACTGTATGGTCAAGACGAACCGGGCGACTTAATTTTGACGGAATCAACATAGGTTTCACTTCACTGTGGGGAACGAGAGAATTTATTTTTTTTGCGCTTCGTAATTAATAGCTATAAGGTCGGTCAGAAAGAGAACTATTGCAAGTTATGTCTGGCTTTTGTGGCTCTGAATTTGCACTCTGTCACAAAACATTCCGGCCAGTGCTGGAACTTTTTTGAAAAGGCTTTGATGCCGCGTCAATGCTGGCTTGTATGGATGTCACGAGGCTGGGCTGAAACTGGTTTCAGAAAGGTATAATGACGTCGAATTTAATAAACTTCGGGTAAAGTTGAGTGAGATTAATAATCTCCTTAGGCAGGACCCGATTGCTGAAATATTATTCTCCGTAAGCAATCATTTCCGCGTGGATTAATTTCTTCCAAAACCGCATTTCATTTCTTTGACATTCTCCCCGGTTACTTTTTTATCTTCCGGGCACACTCCGGCTATGCTCTCAGAGTGGCCTCGATCACACTTTTACGCTCATCCCCGCTACTCCTCCCTGTCTAATCCCCCACGGGAGGAGGAAGAGGTGAAATGAGCCAGGCACACTAGCGCCAACTTGTGTTTTCTTTCTAAAGGATGCCGATCCCCTATGTCACAGCCTACCTTCAACAAAGCTCAATTCCAGGCTGCCCTGACGCGTCAGTGGCAGCGTTTTGGCCTTCATGCTGCAAACGAGATGACGCCTCACCAGTGGTGGCAGGCGGTGAGCGGGGCGCTCGCAGAGCAGCTGGATGCTCAGCCCGTGGCGAAGCCCGTCAAAGGCCAGCGTCACGTTAACTATATCTCGATGGAGTTCCTGATTGGCCGCCTGACCGGCAACAACCTGCTGAACCTTGGCTGGTATCAGGAGGTGGGTGATGTGCTGAAAGAGCACGACATTAACCTGACCGACCTGCTGGAAGAAGAGATCGACCCGGCGCTGGGCAACGGCGGACTGGGGCGTCTGGCGGCCTGTTTTCTTGACTCTATGGCAACGGTCGGCCAGTCGGCGATTGGCTATGGCCTGAACTACCAGTACGGCCTGTTCCGCCAGTCGTTTGCCGACGGCCACCAGATGGAAGCGCCGGACGACTGGCATCGCAATACCTACCCGTGGTTCCGCCACAACGCGCAGCTGGACGTGCAGGTCGGCATCGGCGGGAAAGTGACGAAGCAGGGGCTCTGGGAACCGGCGTTCACTATTACCGGTGAAGCCTGGGATCTGCCGGTGCTCGGCTACCGTAACGGCGTGGCGCAGCCGCTGCGTCTGTGGCAGGCGAAGCACGCGCATCCGTTCAACCTGACCAAATTCAACGACGGCGATTTCCTGCGTGCCGAGCAGCAGGGCATCGACGCCGAGAAGCTGACAAAAGTCCTCTATCCGAACGATAACCACCTGGCGGGTAAAAAGCTGCGCCTGATGCAGCAGTACTTCCAGTGCGCCTGCTCCGTGGCGGACATTCTGCGTCGCCATCACCTGGCGGGCCGCAAGCTGGCGCAACTGCCGGACTTCGAAGTCATTCAGCTTAACGATACGCACCCGACTATTGCCATCCCTGAACTGCTGCGCGTGCTGATTGACGAGCATCAGCTGAGCTGGGACGACGCCTGGGCCATCACCAGCCGCACCTTCGCCTATACCAACCACACCCTGATGCCGGAAGCGCTGGAGTGCTGGGATGAGAAGCTGGTGAAAACGCTGCTGCCGCGCCACATGCAGATCATCAACAAGATTAACGACCAGTTCAAAACGCTGGTGGAGAAAACCTGGCCGGGCGACAAAGCCGTCTGGGCGAAGCTGGCGGTGGTGCACGACAAACAGGTGCGTATGGCGAACATGTGCGTGGTGAGCGGCTTTGCCGTTAACGGCGTGGCGGCGCTGCACTCCGATCTGGTGGTGAAAGATCTGTTCCCGGAATATCACCAGCTGTGGCCGACCAAATTCCACAACGTGACCAACGGCATTACGCCGCGTCGCTGGATCAAGCAGTGCAATCCGCTGCTGGCCGGCCTGCTGGACAAGACCCTGAAGAAAGAGTGGGCTAACGATCTGGACCAGCTGATTAACCTGGAAAAATACGCCGACGATGCGAAATTCCGCGAGCAGTACCGCGCGATCAAGCTGGAGAACAAGGTTCGCCTGGCGGAGTTTGTGAAAATGCGTACCGGGATTGAGATCAACCCGAATGCCATTTTCGATATCCAGATCAAACGCCTGCACGAGTACAAGCGTCAGCACCTGAACCTGCTGCACATTCTGGCGCTGTACAAAGAAATCCGCGAGAACCCGCAGGCCGACCGCGTGCCGCGCGTGTTCCTGTTCGGTGCGAAGGCGGCGCCGGGCTACTACCTGGCGAAAAACATTATCCTCGCCATCAATAAAGTGGCGGCGGCGATCAACAGCGATCCGAAAGTGGGCGACAAGCTGAAGGTCGTGTTCCTGCCGGATTACTGCGTCTCGGCGGCTGAAATGCTGATCCCGGCGGCGGATATCTCCGAGCAGATCTCGACCGCAGGGAAAGAAGCGTCCGGTACCGGCAACATGAAGCTGGCGCTCAACGGCGCGCTGACCGTCGGCACGCTGGACGGTGCGAACGTCGAAATCGCCGAGAAGGTCGGTGAAGAGAACATCTTTATCTTCGGCCATACTGTTGAAGAAGTGAAAGCCATCAAGGCCAAAGGCTACGACCCGGTGAAATGGCGTAAAAAAGACAAAGTGCTGGATGCGGTGTTGAAGGAGCTGGAAAGCGGCAAATACAGCGATGGCGACAAGCACGCGTTTGACCAGATGCTGCACAGCATGGACAAACACGGCGGCGACCCGTACCTGGTGATGGCGGACTTCACGGCCTACGTTGAAGCGCAGAAACAGGTCGACGTGCTGTACCGCGACCAGGAGGCGTGGACCCGGGCATGCATTCTGAACACCGCGCGCTGCGGCATGTTCAGCTCTGACCGCTCAATCCGTGATTATCAGGCCCGTATCTGGCAGGCAAAACGCTAAGGAAGCGCGATGGAGAGTAAACGTCTGGACAGTGCCGCGCAGGCGGCGGGAATTAGCCTCAGTTACATCAATGCGCACGGCAAACCGCAGTCTATTGGTGCGGACACCAAAAGACGTTTGCTGGATGCCATGCACAAAACCGACGCGAACGCGTCGGTTGCTCCGGTGCCAAACGTGAAGGTCTTTACCGCAGGCAAAAAGATGCCGCTGTCGGTGGAGGGACGTGGCGAGTTTAGCTGGCTGCTCACCACCGAAGAGGGGCATCAGCATAAAGGCCACGCCACCGGCGGCAAAACGTTAAACCTTCCGGCAAAGCTGCCGGAGGGCTACCACAGCCTGACGCTCACCCAGGACGAACAGCGTTTTCACTGCCGGGTGATCGTCGCGCCAAAACGCTGCTATGAGCCGCAGGCGCTGCTTGAAGGCAAAAAGCTGTGGGGCGCCTGCGTGCAGCTCTATACGCTGCGTTCCGACAGCAACTGGGGCATCGGCGATTTTGGCGATCTGAAAAAGATGCTGGCATCTGTTGGTGAGCGCGGCGGCGCGTTTATCGGCCTCAACCCGATCCACGCGCTCTATCCGGCCAACCCGGAAAGCGCGAGCCCGTACAGCCCGTCTTCCCGACGCTGGCTAAACGTGATTTACATCGACGTTAACGCGTTAGACGATTTCAAAAACAGCAAAGAGGCACAGGCGTGGTGGAAGCTTGAGACCACCCAGCAGCTGCTGAAGCAGGCCCGCGATGCGGACTGGGTAGATTATGCCTCCGTGACCGCGCTGAAGATGGCGGCTCTGCGCCTGGCGTGGAAAGGCTTTGCGAAGCGCGACGACGAGCAGATGGCGGCCTTCCGCCAGTTCGTGATGCAGGAAGGTGAAAGCCTCTACTGGCAGGCGGCATTTGACGCGCTGCACGCGTATCAGGTGAAAGAGGACGAAATGCGCTGGGGCTGGCCGGTCTGGCCGGAAGCGTATCAGACCGTGGATACCCCTGAAGTCAAAGCCTTCTGTAAAAATCATGCCGACGAGGTGGACTTCTACCTGTGGCTGCAGTGGCTGGCGTACAGCCAGTTTGCCGCCTGCTGGCAGGTGAGCCAGGGCTATAAGATGCCGATCGGCCTGTATCGCGATCTGGCAGTGGGCGTGGCGGAAGGCGGCGCAGAAACCTGGTGTGACCGTGAGCTTTACTGCCTGAAAGCGTCCGTCGGCGCGCCGCCGGATATCCTCGGCCCGCTCGGTCAGAACTGGGGCCTGCCGCCAATGGATCCGCACGTGATGGCGGCGCGCGCCTACGAGCCGTTTATCGACCTGCTGCGCGCGAACATGCAGAACTGCGGGGCGCTGCGCATCGACCACGTGATGTCCGTGCTGCGCCTGTGGTGGATCCCGTACGGTGAAACGGCCGATCACGGGGCGTACGTGCAGTATCCGGTGGACGATCTGCTGTCGATCCTGGCCCTGGAGAGTAAACGTCATCAGTGCATGGTGATCGGTGAAGATCTCGGTACCGTACCGGTGGAAATTGTCAGCAAGCTCCGCGACAGCGGGGTTTATTCCTACAAAGTGCTCTATTTTGAAAACGACCATGAGAAAACCTTCCGCGCGCCGAAAGCGTACCCTGAACAGTCAATGGCAGTCGCGACGACGCATGATCTTCCTACGCTCAGAGGCTACTGGGAAAGCGGCGATCTGACCCTCGGCAAAACGCTGGGCCTCTATCCAGATGAAGAGGTTCTGCGCGGGCTGTATCAGGACCGCGAGCTGGCGAAGCAGGGGCTGATGGACGCGCTGCACAAGCATGGCTGTCTGCCCAAGCGTGCCGGACATAAGGCGTCGCTGATGGCAATGACCCCAACGCTCAACCGTGGCCTGCAACGCTATATTGCCGACAGCAACAGCGCTTTGCTCGGCCTGCAGCCGGAAGACTGGATTGATATGGCGGAGCCGGTGAACGTTCCGGGCACCAGCTATCAGTACAAGAACTGGCGCCGCAAGCTGTCCACAACGCTTGAGACGATGTTTGCCGATGACGGGGTGAACAGGCTGATTAAAGATTTGGATAAGCGCAGAAGGGCGGTGGGTAAGAAGTCGTAATTTGCCCCTCACCCTAGCCCTCTCCCCAAAGGGGAGAGGGAACCGATCGAGCAGGAGAGTCAGAGAGCCATATTCAACAGCAGACACCCTACCAGGCCGCAGACCGAAATAATGGTTTCCAGCATTGACCAGGACTTGATGGTTTCACCGATGGTCAGGTTGAAGTACTCCTTGAACAGCCAGAAGCCCGGATCGTTCACGTGAGAGAAAATCACGCTGCCGGAGCCTACCGCAATAACCATCAGCTCAGGGCTGACGCCCGTGGTAGCAATCAGCGGCGCAACGATACCGCCCGCTGTAATCGCCGCAACGGTTGCAGAACCCAGCGCGATACGCAGCACGGCAGCAATAGACCACGCCATCAGGATTGGAGAGATATTGGTTTCATGCATCATGGAAGCGATGTATTTGTCCACGCCGCTGTCGACCAGCACCTGCTTGAACGCACCGCCACCGCCGATAATCAGCAGCATCATGGCAATGATTTTGATGGACGAGGTCAGCGTGTCGTTGATCTGATCCATGGAGCGGCCACGGTTCAGGCCGAAGGTGAACATCGCAATCAATACCGCAATCAGCGTTGCCATCACCGGGTCGCCGAGGAACTCGGCAACGGCCAGGAAAGCGTGGCCTTTCGGCAGGATCATCTCCGCCACGGCGCGCATTGCCATCAGGATCACCGGTACCAGCGAGGTCCAGACGCTGACGCCAAAGCCTGGCATCTCTTCTTCAGTGAAGGTTTTGGCGCTGTACAGACCTTCCGGAATAGGCTTATCAATGCCTTTCAGGAAACGGGCATACACCGGGCCTGCCAGAATTACGGTTGGGATCGCCAGAATCGTACCGAACAGCAGGGTTTTACCCATATCGGCGTGGAAGATGGTGGCGATGGCGGTTGGACCCGGGTGCGGTGGCAGGAAGCCGTGGGTCACGGACAGCGCAGCAGCCATTGGCACACCCACGAACAGCAGCGGAATGTTGGCCGCGGCGGCGATGGTGAACACCAGCGGCAGCATCAGCACGAAGCCCACTTCATAGAACAGCGCGAAACCGACGGTAAAACCGGTTAACACCACTGCCCACTGAATGTGCTGTTTACCGAATTTGGCAATGAGGGTGGTGGCAATACGCTGCGCGCCCCCGCAGTCCGCCAGCATTTTACCGAGCATGGCGCCGAAGCCCATGATCAGCGCCAGGCTGCCGAGCGTGCCGCCGACACCGGCTTTGATAGAGCTGATAACTTTAACCAGCGGCATCCCCTGCATCAGACCGACTGCAAGTGCCACCAGAACCAGAGCGATAAATCCGTTCATTTTGAAGCGGATCATCAAGAGCAGTAATAACACAACACCGATAGCAACGATGACTAATGGCATGATTTACCTGGCCTTTGAATTGTTATGGGTAACGTCATTGTTTCAACGACAAATTCCGGTTGTCCCAACTGGGAACAGAGTGGTTAACGGCACTCATACTGATGCCTGCTAAACAGTTAAGTTTAGTCGGCTGTTATAAGGGTGTTGAGTGCCCACGAGAATGATACGGGTAACATATCGTGGTTGAGAATCACCCGGTGAGGCAAAATTTGAATTATGAGACGCAGGTCAACATATAGAGGGGGAAGGCAAGGGAGTCAGGCCCGGTAAGCGCAGCGCTACCGGGCAATACAGACGGGTACTGAATTAGTAGTAAGAGTGTTCGCCGCGCTGGTGCTCTGTCAGGTCGCGCACGCCTTTCAGTTCCGGGAATTCGTTCAGCAGCTGCTTCTCGATCCCTTCTTTCAGGGTCACGTCGACCATGGAGCAACCGTTACAGCCGCCGCCGAACTGCAGGATCGCCAGGCCGTCTTCCGTGATTTCCATCAGGGAAACGCGACCGCCGTGGCCGGCCAGTTGTGGGTTGATCTGGGACTGCAGCAGATACTCAACGCGCTCCATCAGCGGCGCATCGTCAGAGACTTTACGCATTTTGGCGTTTGGCGCTTTCAGGGTCAGCTGAGAACCCAGCTGGTCGGTGACAAAGTCGATTTCCGCATCTTCAAGATACGGCGCGCTCAGTTCATCGACGTAAGCGGTGAGCTGTTCAAATTTAAGGGCAGTGTCAGTTGCTTCCACAGCGTCCGGAGGACAATAAGAGACACCACATTCTGCATTCGGAGTGCCTGGATTGATCACAAACACGCGGATCTGCGTCCCTTCTTCCTGATTTGCCAGCAGTTTGGCAAAGTGCGCTTGTGCAGAATCGGAAATACGGATCATAGCTTTGGCCTAATAGTTGACTAAATTACCTGGGTATAATCATACGCCCATTGAAGAAGGGCTACAAGGTACGGCACAGACACCATACCTGAACCGACGCGGCGCCGCTTTGCAAAAGCAGTCGGGAAAGTTCAGCAACGGTACTGCCTGTGGTGACGACGTCATCCACGATGGCGATATGGAGGTCGTGGACCGGCAATTCAAGGCGAAAGGCGTTTTTCAGGTTCCTTTTGCGAAGCCGGGCGTTGAGCTGATGCTGGATGGCGGTGGCATGAACGCGGGTAAGCGCGCTGGCATCGTAGCGACAACCCAGCCACCGGGCGAGCGGGCGGCAGAGCAGGTCGCTTTGATTATAGCCGCGCCGCCAGTGCCGGCGTCGGTATAAGGGGACATTCACTACCATGTCGATTTTCGGCAAAGCGCGGGTTCGTCGCGCCTGTAAAACAGCCAGCAAAATCAGGCGGGCAAGGGGCTGCGCCAGCGAACTCTGGCCGGAAAACTTCAGGGCGTGAATAAGCACGCTCAGCGGCGGAACATAATCATCCACGGTCACCAGCGCGCTCCACGGCGGGGATTTTTTCAGGCAGCGGCCGCAGGGCAAATCGCGGTTCGCCGCCGGTAAACCACATTGCGGGCAGGTTGTGATATGCCTTTCCAGCGAACGCGTGCAGACGGAACAGACGCCCCACGCGCTGAGGGCAAGCGGCATTTTGCATAGCCAGCACAAGCCAGGCACTGTTAGCATGTGCAACCTCCATGTGAAAAAAGAGAACAGTAACTGATGAAGACGCTGTGGTGGCAGACCGTAGGGACAGGAAATTGCCATCTTGTGCTGCTGCACGGATGGGGCCTGAATGCGGAAGTGTGGCATTGCATAAGCGAGGAACTTGCCTCGCAATTTACGTTACATCTGGTTGATCTGCCGGGCTATGGTCGCAGCCGTGGCTTTGGCGCGATGTCGCTTGATGAAATGGCGCAGCACGTTGTAGACGCCGCGCCGCAAAATGCCATCTGGCTGGGCTGGAGTCTGGGAGGGCTGGTGGCAAGCCAGATTGCGCTCTCCTGGCCCGAGCGCGTTAGGGCGCTGGTCACCGTGGCCTCGTCGCCATGCTTTAGCGCAAAAGAGGCGTGGCCCGGCATCAAACCTGATGTTCTGGCGGGCTTCCAGCAGCAGCTGAGCGACGATTTCCAGCGGACCGTCGAGCGATTCCTCGCCTTGCAGACGATGGGCACCGAAACCGCGCGTCAGGATGCCAGAGCGTTAAAGCAGGTGGTGCTCTCCCTGCCGATGCCGGACGTTGAGGTGCTTAACGGCGGTCTGGAGATCCTGAAAACGGCCGATCTTCGCGAGCCGCTGGCCGGGCTGAGCATGCCGCACCTGCGCATCTATGGCTATCTCGACGGGCTGGTGCCGCGCAAAGTGGTCCCACTTCTGGATTCCCTCTGGCCGGACAGCGAATCACAGGTCATAGCAAAAGCCGCGCATGCGCCGTTTATCTCTCATCCGACGGAGTTTTGTTCAGCGTTGGTTGCGTTAAGTCAACGTTTAGACTGATTATTTTCTATCCAGCCTGGAAAAAGTTACACACCGCAACCATACTCCAGATGTCGTTGCGGTTGTTCTGCCTACGATGATCAAAACAACAATCCTATGGAGAGTCAGGCTATGAAACTTGTTACAGGTATTGTCACTTCTCTGGTTATTGGGTCACTGTCATTTGGCGTTTTTGCGGCAAAAGAGCTGGAAAAAGATAAAGTTGCCGGGATGAATTTGACGAAAATTGGTGAGATTTCTACGTCTGACACCACCGCGCCGATGGATGCAAGAAAAGAGCTGTCGAAGAAAGCGGATGAGCTGGGCGGGACATACTTCGTCGTCACCAGCGCAGATAAACAGACCAAAAACGTACGCGCTACTGCGGACGTCTATAAGTAATACGATAAAACCGGGCAGCAATGCCCGGCTTTATTAGCGCAGTGCCCACCACTCCCTGAGACAGGCCTTTCCTTCCGGACAGCTTTTACAACTGCCGGAGAGGCAACCCTCCGCTTCTTCCTGAATCCGCACGGCTTTACCCATGGCTTCCAGGCGCTCCAGCATGGCATCGATCATCGGCTGCGGCGTATGCAGGCTAAGGCTGAGCTGTTTTGCCTCCATGCGTCCCTGCAATGCCAGTAAGTCACGAACCTGAATCAACGATGCCATCTGTTTTTCCCCTTAGTGACAGTCGCCAGCCGGGCTGTTGCAGCAGGTGGCCGGGGTTTTACGCGTCGCCAGCAGGTTGATATCAACGCGGCTTCGCGCCCGGCGCAGCAGGCCAATCACAATCACGTTAAACAGGATGACCGCCAGGATGCTGACCAGGCTGTAGCGCGGATGCTGGCTGAAGTTAATGGTCTGGTAAAACAGCGTCGCCAGCGAGTAGGCGATATTCAGCCCCCACAGAATGGAGAAGCCCATCCAGCCGCGGCTGGACTCACGGGCAATCGCCCCCATCACCGAGATGCACGGAATATAGAGCAGAACAAAGATCAGGTAGCTGTAGGCTGCGGACGCGCTGCCAAACTTCTCGCCCATCACGCCCATGGCACCGGTCGCCATTTCGCCGTCGCCTTTGCTGGCCTCAATCGGGTTAGCCAGCACGCTCAGGCTGAAGGTGTCTTTCAGGCTCTGCCAGGTCTCCTCTACGGCACCCAGCAGTTCGTCACCGAGGTGAAACTCCGCCGGGTTAAATTCCTGCTCCTGAATGTTCTCTGCGGTGTAGAGCGTGTTCAGGGTCCCGACGACCACCTCTTTTGCCATCGCACCGGTGAACAGGCCCACAGTCGCCTGCCAGTTATCCTCCTGTACGCCAATCGGTTTGAAGACCGGCGTGATGACGCGGCTGACGGAGGCGAGGGCAGAGTCGTTGATGTTATCTGCCGCCTGACCGGTGAGGGTGAAGCTGTTCAGCGCGCTCAGGAAAATACTGACAATAACAATCACCTTACCGGCGCGCAGTACAAAGCCTTTCAGGCGCTGCCAGGTCTGGATCGCCAGGCTTTTCAGATGCGGGACGTGATAGACCGGGAGCTCCATTACAAACGGTGACGCTTCACCGCGCATGATGGTGTGCTTGAGCATTAAGCCGGTCAGGATCGCCATCACGATGCCCAGCACGTACAGCGAGAAGACCGCCAGCGCGCCCTGCTGGCCAAAGAAGGCTGCCGCGAAGACGGCAAAGATTGCCAGACGCGCGCCGCAGGACATAAACGGCGCCATCATAATGGTCATCAGTCGTTCACGCGGTGCATCCAGGGTGCGCGCGCCCATTACCGACGGCACGTTACAGCCGAAGCCGACGATCAGCGGAACGAACGATTTGCCCGGCAGCCCCAGCGCCTGCATCAGGCGGTCCATCACGAAGGCGGCGCGCGCCATGTAGCCGGAATCTTCGAGGAACGAGAGGAACAGATACATCATGCCGATCTGCGGTACCAGCGGCAGAACGGTGTTGATACCGCCGCCAATCCCCTGGGCAAGGAAGATGGTCAGCCATTCCGGGAAGTGCAGGGTGTAACCTACCCACTGAATACCGTGTACGAAGACCGCGACAGAACCGGCGTCAAAAATCGGCTGCAGCGCGCCACCGATGTTAATCGCGAGCAGGAACATCACGTACATCACCAGCAGGAAGATGGGCAAACCGAGGAAGCGGTTGAGCACAATCTTATCCACCGCCGCCGTGAAGCGGCTGGGCTCTGCGGTAAGGGCGTTGCTGACCACGTCGCAAATTGACGCAATGGCCTGATAACGCGCATCGGCAATGTGCAGCGCCGGATCGTCCAGCTCGTCGCTGAGACGGGCGAGGGCCACGTCCAGCTTATCCGCCGCATGTCCGGCATAGGCTCGGCTGTAGATATCCCCTTCCAGCATCTGCAGGCCGAGCCACAGGCGCTGTTTTGCAGGCATGCTGCTGTCCATCTCCTGCGCCAGCCGTTCGGCTTCGCGCAGCAGCGGCTGGGCGTAGTGCACCAGCTCAACGTCGCGGTTTCCCGCGTGGCGATCAATCGCCAGCTTCAGGGCGTCGATACCGCGAGCGCGGGTCGAGACCAGCGGAACCACCGGACAGCCCAGGCGCGCGGAGAGCGCATCGACGTCGATGCGCAGCTTTTGTTTTTCCGCAATGTCGAGCATGTTGAGCGCCACGATGCAGGGGATCCCCAGTTCCAGCAGCTGTAGCGTCAGGTAAAGGTTTCGCTCGAGGTTCGAAGCGTCGACCACGTTGATCAGCAGATCCGCGTCGCCGCCAAGAATGTAGTGGCAGGCAATTTGCTCATCGAGCGAAGTCTGGGATGAAATCGTGGTTAAGGAGTAGGTGCCGGGAAGGTCAACCAGGGTGACCTGATTGTCCGTTGTCGCGAACTGGCCTTCTTTACGTTCAACCGTTACGCCTGCCCAATTTCCCACGCGCTGGCGCGCGCCGGTTAACTGATTAAATAAGGTTGTCTTGCCGGAATTAGGATTGCCAATTAAGCCAATAGTTAATTTTTTCATTGTATTAGACCCACCGAAACCGCTGGCTTGTTAACGGGATAAAGATTCAACTTCAATTAATGCGAGGTCTTTTTTGCGCAGAACCAGATTTACGCGCCGGGTTTCGATATGAACAGGATCGCCCAAAGGCGCCACACGCACGACCTGGAATGATGATCCGGGCAGCATGCCAAGTGACAGCAGCTTCTGCCGATAGGCCGGGCTAATTTCGCGGGTAAAACCGGTAATTTTCCATGCACTGTCTGGAGTGAATTGCATAATGCCTGATTCCACGAGAGGTTAAATAATCTACACTGCGATGATAATGAGAATAGTTTTTATCAGCAATAATAAAAATGTGACGGGATGTTGTTAATCGTATTAATTTGCGGTCTGATTGACCTTGCTCAATATTTGCAGAATTACCCGGGAAGGAATAAAAAGCGTATTTGTTAATGGAGTGATAAATAGCGGTTTAAATATGGGTGTGCAATCGGTTTCATATATTTGAGAGGATTTTATTCCCCTCACCCCGGCCCTCTCCCCATTGGGGAGAGGGTTAGGGTGAGGGGGGTGACCTTAGCGTTTCTTACCCATCGCCGCCGCCAGCGCGTCCATCATCGCGCTGTTGCCCGCAGGCTGCGCGTCACGCCCGCGCGGTTTTGTGGCTTTCGTGGCCGGACGCTGCTGCTCGCGGCCTCCGCCGTTGCCGCCACGGCGCGCGCTGGTGTCGCCCGGCTGCTCATCCAGACGCATGGTCAGGGCGATACGCTTGCGCTGCAGATCCACCTCCAGCACTTTCACCTTCACGATGTCGCCCGCTTTGACCACGGTGTGCGGGTCTTCAACGAACTTGTCGGCAAGGGAAGAGATATGCACCAGACCGTCCTGGTGCACGCCGATATCCACAAACGCGCCGAAGTTGGTGACGTTGGTCACCGCACCTTCCAGCACCATGCCCGGCAGGAGATCGTTCATGGTCTCGATGCCGTCAGCAAAGGTCGCCGTTTTGAACTCAGGACGCGGATCGCGGCCCGGTTTTTCCAGCTCTTTGATAATGTCGGTAACGGTTGGTACACCAAATTTTTCGTCGGTGAAATCAACGGCTTTCAGGTTGCGCAGAGCGCTGCTGTCGCCCATGAGATCCTTCAGCGCCTGCTGGGTGGCGGCCAGGATGCGTTCCACCACTGGATACGCTTCCGGGTGAACGGTAGAGGCATCCAGCGGGTTATCGCCGTGGTTGATACGCAGGAAGCCCGCGCACTGCTCAAACGCTTTCGGCCCCAGGCGGCTCACTTTAAGCAGCTGCTGACGGTTCTGGAACTGGCCGTTCTCATCGCGCCAGGCGACGATGTTCTGCGCCATCATGCGGGTTAAGCCCGCCACGCGGGTCAGCAGAGGAACGGAAGCGGTGTTCAGGTCCACGCCGACGGCGTTTACGCAGTCTTCCACGACCGCGTCCAGCTTGCGCGCCAGCTGCGTCTGGCTCACGTCGTGCTGATACTGGCCCACGCCGATGGATTTCGGATCGATCTTCACCAGCTCCGCCAGCGGATCCTGCAGACGACGGGCGATGGAGACCGCGCCGCGCAGGGAAACGTCCAGGTCAGGGAATTCCTGCGCCGCCAGCTCAGAGGCGGAATAGACCGATGCGCCCGCTTCGCTGACGATCACTTTCTGTGCCGTCACTTTCGGGAACTGCTTCTGCACGTCGAGGTAGAAACGCTCGGTTTCGCGTGATGCGGTGCCGTTACCGATGGCAACCAGCTCCACGTTGTACTTCTCGCACAGCGCCGCCACCACGACGGCGGCTTTCGCTGCCTGGCCGGTGTGCGGGTAAATGGTATCGGTGGCGACCAGCTTGCCGGTGCCGTCAACGACCGCCACCTTCACGCCGGTACGCAGGCCCGGATCGAGCCCCATGGTGGCGCGCAGGCCCGCAGGAGCGGCCATCAGCAGGTCATGCAGGTTACGGGCGAAGACGTTGATCGCTTCGTCTTCCGCGCGCTCGCGCACGGTGCCCATCAGCTCGGTTTCCAGGTGCATCAGCACCTTGATGCGCCAGGTCCAGCTCACCACGCCTTTGCGCCAGCTGTCCGCCGGGGCGTTGTTCAGGCGCAGGCCGAGATGGTCGATGATAATCTGCTCGCAGTGGCTCTCTTTCGGCGGCTCGTCAAACTGCGGGTCGGCGTTCAGGGAGAGCTGGAGCACGCCTTCGTTGCGGCCGCGGAACATCGCCAGCGCGCGGTGAGACGGGGTGGTCGAAATCGGTTCGTGGTGATCGAAGTAGTCGCGGAACTTCGCGCCTTCTTCCTCTTTGCCCGCGACGACGGTAGAGACGATGTGGGCGTTCTTCCACAGGTAATCACGCACTTTGGCCAGCAGGGCGGCGTCTTCCGCGAAGCGCTCCATCAGAATGTAGCGCGCGCCGTCCAGAGCGGCCTTGGTGTCAGCGACACCTTTGTCGGCGTCGACGAATTTCGCCGCTTCGGTTTCCGGGTCGTGAGATGGCTCATTCCACAGCAGCTCTGCCAGCGGCTCAAGACCCGCCTCAATCGCAATCTGCCCGCGGGTACGGCGCTTCGGTTTGTACGGCAGATAGAGATCTTCGAGTTCGGTTTTGCTCAGGGTGCCGTTAATGGCGCTTTCCAGCTCGCTGGTCAGCTTGCCCTGTTCGCCGATGGATTTGAGGATCGCCTGACGACGTTCTTCCAGCTCGCGCAGATAGCCCAGGCGGGTCTCCAGGTTACGCAGCTGCGTGTCATCCAGACCGCCTGTGACTTCCTTACGATAACGTGCAATAAACGGCACGGTGTTCCCTTCATCAAGCAGGCGAACGGCAGCTTCTACCTGTTCGGCTCTGGCCTGAAGTTCACCCGCAATAATGCGGCAGAGCGAATCTTTCATCATGGCTTTATCATCTTGTGGGTCAAAAATCAGGGGATAGTTATACGGGCTGACACGGCAAAATGCCAGCCGGGGAGGGCGCTCTCGGACTATTTTACGTAGACGATCTCATTGACGTACCAGCTGGCTTCACCGGCTGGGGTCTGAACGACGGCTAAATCGCCCACTTCCTTTTTCAGCAGCGCGCGGGCCATCGGGGAGTCGATAGAAATGTAATCTTTACGACCAAAAATTTCATCGTAACCGACGATGCGAAAACGCAGGGTGTCACCATCGTCGTTTTCAATCTCCACCCACGCGCCGAAGAACACTTTGCCCTCCTGCTGCGGGGAGTAATCGACAATTTTAAGATTTTCGAGACACTTCGTCAGATAGCGTACCCGGCGGTCAATTTCGCGCAGCCGCTTCTTGTTGTACTGATAATCAGCATTTTCGCTGCGATCGCCCAGGCTTGCCGCCCAGGTCACCTTTTTGGTTACTTCAGGACGCTCTTCGCGCCACAGGTAATCCATCTCTTTTTTGAGCTTTTCGTACCCTTCGCGGGTGATCAGGGGCGTTTTCATGGTGCTGCCTTTGCTGCCGGTTCTCTGTTTTGCGCACAATACGTACCACACAGTGTAACAGACAGGATTAATAATGATTTATGTGATGAAATGAACAGATAAGCTGCTGTTAAATATGCTTTGTAACAATTTCGACTAGAATTTATACCAGAATTAACTGGTCGAATACGTGCACTTTTTTAGAATACGCTGTTACAAAGACTATCCGAACCTTTGGGAGTACACACAATGCAAGAAAACTACAAAATTCTGGTCGTGGATGACGACATGCGCCTGCGCGCGCTGCTTGAGCGTTATCTGACCGAGCAGGGCTTCCAGGTTCGTAGCGTCGCGAACGCTGAGCAGATGGACCGTCTGCTGACCCGCGAATCTTTCCATCTGATGGTTCTCGACCTGATGCTGCCGGGTGAAGACGGGCTTTCTATCTGCCGCCGTCTGCGCAGCCAGAGCAACCCGATGCCGATCATTATGGTGACGGCGAAGGGCGAAGAAGTTGACCGTATCGTGGGCCTCGAAATCGGCGCCGACGACTACATTCCAAAACCGTTTAACCCGCGCGAGCTGCTGGCGCGTATTCGTGCCGTGCTGCGCCGTCAGGCGAATGAACTGCCGGGCGCACCGTCCCAGGAAGAGGCGGTGATTGCCTTCGGCAAGTTCAAGCTGAACCTCGGCACGCGCGAGATGTTCCGTGAAGATGAGCCAATGCCGCTCACCAGCGGCGAGTTTGCCGTACTGAAAGCGCTGGTCAGCCATCCGCGCGAGCCGCTTTCCCGCGACAAGCTGATGAACCTGGCGCGCGGTCGCGAATACTCCGCAATGGAACGCTCCATCGACGTGCAGATCTCCCGCCTGCGCCGCATGGTGGAAGAAGATCCGGCGCATCCTCGTTATATTCAGACCGTATGGGGTCTGGGCTACGTGTTCGTTCCGGACGGCTCTAAAGCATGAGGCGAATGCGCTTCTCGCCGCGAAGCTCGTTTGCCCGCACCCTCTTACTGATCGTCACCCTGCTGTTCGTCAGCCTGGTGACGACCTACCTGGTGGTGTTGAACTTTGCGATTCTGCCGAGCCTCCAGCAGTTTAATAAGGTCCTGGCCTACGAAGTGCGTATGCTGATGACCGATAAGCTGCAGCTGGAGGACGGCACGCAGCTGGTTGTTCCCCCGGCATTTCGCCGTGAAATCTACCGTGAACTGGGCATTTCGCTTTACTCCAATGAAGCGGCGGAAGATGCTGGCCTGCGCTGGGCGCAGCACTATGAATTCCTCAGCCAGCAGATGGCGCAGCAGCTGGGTGGCCCGACGGAAGTGCGCGTTGAGGTCAACAAAAGCTCGCCCGTCGTCTGGCTGAAAACCTGGCTGTCACCCAACATCTGGGTACGCGTTCCGCTGACTGAAATCCATCAGGGCGATTTCTCGCCGCTGTTCCGCTACACCCTTGCCATTATGCTGCTGGCGATAGGCGGCGCGTGGCTGTTTATCCGTATCCAGAACCGACCGCTGGTCGACCTGGAGCACGCGGCGCTGCAGGTCGGTAAAGGCATTATTCCTCCTCCACTGCGTGAATATGGTGCCTCTGAAGTGCGTTCAGTAACGCGCGCGTTTAATCATATGGCGGCAGGCGTTAAGCAGCTGGCGGATGACCGTACGCTGCTGATGGCCGGCGTCAGTCATGACCTGCGCACTCCGCTAACGCGTATTCGTCTGGCGACGGAGATGATGGGTGAAGAGGACGGTTATCTCGCCGAGTCTATTAACAAGGACATCGAAGAGTGTAACGCCATCATCGAGCAGTTCATCGACTACCTGCGCACCGGTCAGGAGATGCCGATGGAAATGGCCGATCTGAACGCGGTGCTGGGCGAAGTGGTGGCCGCAGAAAGTGGTTATGAGCGTGAAATTGATACTGACCTTCAGGACGGTGAAATTCAGGTTCGTATGCACCCGCTTTCCATTAAGCGTGCGGTGGCCAATATGGTGGTTAACGCGGCGCGCTACGGTAACGGCTGGATTAAGGTTAGCAGCGGGTCTGAACTCAACCGCGCCTGGTTCCAGGTGGAAGACGACGGCCCGGGCATTAAGCCCGAGCAGCGTAAGCATCTGTTCCAGCCATTTGTGCGCGGCGACAGCGCGCGCAGCACCAGCGGTACGGGCTTAGGCCTGGCGATTGTGCAGCGTATTGTGGATAACCATAACGGATTGCTGGAGATTGGTACCAGCGAGCGGGGCGGGTTGAGCATTCGCGCCTGGTTGCCGGTGCCGGTGACGCGGGGGCAGGTGAAAGAGGGATAGTGCGGTCTGATGCCCTCACCCCGGCCCTCTCCCACTGTACAGTCCGGGGACATGGTAGACAGGTGTTCGGGGACATGGTGAACACTTTTTAACATCCTTTACCCATGGT